>CAWHEC010000005.1:0-57154 GCA_963828315.1 uncultured Methanoregulaceae archaeon
CTCACGGTGAAATACATGTACGATATCCAGAAGCTACGCCAGGAATTTCCTATACTCTCAACGTGTATCTATCTCGACAGCGCATCGACAAGCCAGACGCCCCGGTGTTCTGTCGATGCCATGTGCGAATATTTTTTCGAATATGCGGCAAACCACGGGAGAGGCGCTCACCACCTCGCCCGGAAGACAACTGAAACATACGAGGAGACCAGGTCCCGCCTGGGAAAATTTCTGAATGTATCGCCGGATCATATCATATTCACAAAAAATACGACTGATTCGGTAAATACGGTCGCAAACGGGCTCCCATGGAAACGGGGCGATGAAATAATCACTACATGGCTGGAGCATCATTCGAATCTCCTTCCCTGGATGATGCTGAAGAAAAAGGGAGTCCGGGTGACGATTATTCCGCATGAGAACGGCTATCTCAATCCTCGCAGTATCGAGGAGGCGATCACCTCGAAGACGAGATTGATTGCTGCCACCCACATGCCCAACATTCTCGGAACGGTCCAGCCGGTGGAGGAGATCGGCCGCATTGCCCATGATGCCGGGGTGCCTCTTGTTGTTGACGGAGCACAATCGGTGGGCCATTTTCCGGTTGATGTCACCTTTATCGATTATCTCGCTATCCCCGGCCACAAAGGACTTCTCGGGCCCCAGGGTACGGGGGCGCTCTACATGAAAGACCCTGAGTCGTTGCACTGTTCGATCTTCGGGGGAGGAATGGTCGTGTCGGTTTCCCATAAAACGGTACAATTACTGCCGCCCCCTGCCAGGTTTGAGCCAGGGACGCCGAATATCCCGGGTATTATCGGGCTTGGTCCGGCCATCGATCTTGTCAGTTCACTTGGTGTCAGAACCATCCATGCGCATGAGAAGCAGCTCGGGTCCCGGATGTATGATGGCCTGGTGAAGATCCCCGGGGTGCACGTCTACAGCCCGAATGGAACCGGGGTGGTGTCCTTCAATGTTGCCGGCCATAATCCCAATGAATTTGCACGGAAGCTTGACGACTATCGGAAAATCTGTGTGAGGAGCGGGATGCATTGCGCCGAACCCTTGGCGAGCAGCTATCATTGCGAAGGGACGATCCGTGCATCGGTGGGCTGTTATACCACAAATGAGGAGATTGATGCCCTTGTGGAGAGTGTCAGGCATCTGGCAGGTCAGAATTAGATCGCCGTGACCACAATGCATCCTCCGCACACCCTTCTCGATGCAATCGGAAACACCCCCCTCATCGAGATCAGGAATCTCAATCCCTACAAGGCAATTCGTATCTTTGCGAAATTCGAGGGGTGTAATCCAGGTGGTTCGATCAAGGACCGTACTGCATTGTATATGATCCGGGCTGCGGAGCTGTCCGGTAAACTGACCCGCGACAAGATCATCATTGAACCAACGTCCGGGAATACCGGGATTTCGCTTGCGATGATCGGAGCAGCAAAAGGGTATCATGTAAAGCTGGTGATGCCCGGTTGCGTAAGTGTCGAAAGGAGACGAATCATTGAGGCCTTTGGGGCAGAAGTGGTAATGACGCCCGCAGAAGAAGGGACAGATGGAGCGATCCGCCGTACCTGGCAACTTGTCGAGGAGAACCCGGAATTATACTATATGCCCGATCAGTTCTCAAATCCTGCAAATATCCTGGCCCACTACGAAACCACGGGCCCTGAACTATACAATGAACTCGAGGGAAACCTCGATTGTTTTGTTGCAGGTATGGGTACCACAGGGACTCTCATGGGTGTCGGGAAGTTCCTGAAGGAAAAAAATCCGGATATTCAGATTATCGGGATTGAACCGGAACCGGGACATGCGATCCAGGGGCTGAAAAACATGGAAGAAGCAATTGTTCCGCAAATCTACCATGCACATCTCCTCGACAGGAAGATCCGCATCGGCGACGAGGAGGCGTATACTATGGCCAGGAACATTGCGACCTGTGAAGGCATTTTTACCGGGATGTCGAGCGGTGCAGCACTTGCCGGTGTGCTGAACGTTGCAGCGTCATTTGAATCAGGAACCATTGTCACCATATTTCCTGACAGGGGAGACCGCTATCTCAGCACAACGCTCTTTCGTTCCATCTGCAGCAATTGTAATCCGTAAATGTGCAATAGAGCGAAAGAAAGACGGCCCGGCCGGCAGGAAAAATAAACGATTTTACATCTCCGCCATCTCCGACTCGACCCTCAGCACAGCCCGGCATTCCGGGCACACCCTTTTTCTCCTCCCTGTCCAATCTCTCCCCATGGCTCCCCAGACAGAAGATCCCACCCAGCTTGCGACATTGCTCCTCGCCCATGAAAAGGCCAGGGCACGGGCATGGAAGGAGAAGAACTCGCGGGCTCTTGAGGTACTGCTCGCTCCGGACTACCTGGAGATCACCATGCTTGGCCGGTTCTCAAAGAAGGATATCCTGACCTCCCTGTTGCCTGCGCTCAGCCTGCACGAGTTCGTCATCTCTGATCCAAAGCTGGTAGTCGCATCTCCCGATGCTGCGATCCTTACCTACCGGTGCATCGAGGATCTGACCGTCAGCGGGCAGCGGATAACCGGGACGTTTCATGTCGCCGCTCACTATACGAGGCGGGAGAACAAGTGGCTCCTCCTCGTCTGGCAGATAACGCCGTTCCCGTGCTGAGGGGAGAGGGAACCATCCCAAGGTGAAAATTCCGGGACAACACCGAACTCTTCCGTAAAAAAAGGGAACGATTACGATCGATCGACGGGATTTCTGCGTTCGCCAACCTGCTGACGCCACATTGCATAATATAAACCCTTTTGGTCGAGAAGGCGTTCGTGTGACCCGGTCTCAACAATCTGCCCCTTCTCCAGCACATAGATCACATCCGCGTGCATGATGGTAGACAGGCGATGAGCGATCAGAATAGAGATCTGTTCCCTGCTCATTGAAATATCCCTGATAGTATTCGTGATATCCTGCTCAGTCAACGAATCGAGTGCTGATGTCGCCTCATCAAAGATCAGCAGGCGGGGATGACGGAGTATCGCCCTGGCAATGGAGATACGCTGCTTCTCTCCGCCCGATAACTTCATGCCCCCCTCGCCAATAGCCGTATCGATCCCCTGCGAGGAACGACTCAACAGATCATCACACGCGGCCTTGTGCAATGCATCCCGTATCTGCTGATCGGTCGCATCAGATTGAACGAACCGGAGATTCTCCTTTATTGTGCCGGCGAACAACTGGGCCTCCTGCGACACGAACCCTATCTGCCGGCGCAACGGGTTATACCTGATCTGTGAAGACGGGTAGCCATTGAAATAGATCTCTCCGCTGACGGGCCGGTACAACCCAACCAGGAGCTTCACGAGTGTCGACTTGCCTGAACCGGAAGGACCGACAAACGCGATCGTCTCCCCGGTTTTTACCTCAAAAGAGATGCCGTCAACGGCATTACACGGTGCCGTCTTGTGCCGGAACACTACGTCCCTGAACCGGATAGCCTCCAACTTCTCGACAACGATCGGGGTTTCCGGGTTTTGTTCGATTGGTTTCTGCATCAACCGGTCAAACGTATTCACGGACGCTTCAACCTCGCGATAGCTCAAAATGAAACTCCCGAGATCCTGCAGGGGTCCGAATATGATCGTGGTGATGAACTGCATTGAGATCAGTTCTCCGGTGGTAAGGACGTTCCGGAATATCAGCCAGAGAAGGATGAACAATATCGAGTTCTTCAGGATGCTGAGCGTTGTTCCCTGCAGAAACGTCAATGTCCGGACCTTTTTTACTTTGATCATCTCCAGATTGAATATCTTCAGATTCTGGTCCCGTAGTCTGCGAATTTCGGGATATGTCAGGCCGAGACTTTTCACGAGTTCAATGTTCCGGAGGGATTCTGTGATCACCCCCGACATCTTGTTCGTTTCGCGATTGATCTCCCGTTGCGTCGTCTTGATCTTTTTGCTTAATAATCCGGTGAGTGATCCGAGTACAAGAATACCGACGACGAAAACTGGTATTAACATCCAGTTCTTTGTCACGGAATACCCTATGAGGAACCCCAATCCAATGATGGAAGAGAAGAGAACATTGATGGTCGTATTGATGAATGCCTGGGTATCCGTCCTCACTTTCTGCAGGACCGACAGGGTCTCACCACTCCGTTGTTCCTCAAACTCATTATAGGACAGGCGAAGCGTCTGCTTCAACCCGTCATTGAAGATCTGCATGCCGAACTTCTGTACCGCCAGTCGTGTGAAATAATCCTGGAACGCTTTTGCAAGCCGGGAAAGCAATGCGATACCTATTGCAATACCCAGCCAGAAGAGCACCCCCGCGACCAATGCCTCCTCCGCCAGGTGCAACGGATTCAGGGCATAATCATCGATAATTTTTCCAAAAATAAGCGGATCGACAAGGTTCAGCAGCTGGCTGATACCCGCCATAACGAGAGCGACAACAATCAGCCACTTCTGCGGCTTCAGATACTTCCAGAGGATCTTCATTTTTGTGGGATATGTCCTTCCAGCACTATTTGCTATATTAGTATCAGGGCTGGAACAAAACCTTTTTTCGTGCTGTATCTGCAACAGGAGGGCAAATGGTGTGGTTTTCCCGGGAACCGTAAGGGATCGATGGCAAGGGGAACATTCTTCCAGAAGAAGTCGGGGGCCACCAGTTCCCCAATCCCGGGCGGTTTCCTCGCATTGTTTCTGCTTGAAGGAAGGTGTGATGATGTGATGGGTCCAATCCGGGAATCCTCTGTGCATCACCCAGATTATCGTTGTGTCGAACAGGAAAAGGGGTAATTATGGTCAGGGGCTTGTCACGTGACTACGACAGCCCGGAGAAATCCATGAAGTCGAGTCTCCCGTCACGGTTGAAATCGAACGCACTTCCGGGCTCGTTCCGCTGAATCCACGGGAAATAGCGGGTGAAGAGAACGAGATCATTCCCCTCGGCTCTTCCATTCCCGTCCAGATCTTCATATCTTCCATCGCCATCGAGATCGCAGGGCATTTTTTCCTGTCCTGGAAGTGCCTTGATCGGGCCTTCAATCGTGATATATCTGATTTTCTGGACTGAATCGCTCCCTCCCTCATTTTCAACGGTCAGAGTAATGGAATAGATACCCTGTGTCGAATAGCGGTGCATTGGGTTTTGATCTGATGATCTCGTGCCATCTCCGAAATCCCAGTGGTAGGTATCAGGCTCTCCGGTTGAGAGATCAGTGAACACCACGTGAAGCGGAGCTGGACCTTTCAGGGGATTGGCGATAAAGTCGGCGATGGGGGAAACAGGTTTTGTCGATGCAGTGTGATTCACCCAGGATGTAGTGCTGTTCCCGGCAAGGTCGACGGTCTTCAGTGCTGATGGTATAGGATGTACCGGGTAACAGGCCGGTTGCAGAGAAATGCTGACTTCCCTTTGGTATATTGGCCTGGAACGTATCATCGAGATACACCATTACATGGTCAAAGTCTGAATCAGTTGGGTCAGTCCAGGTCCAGGTAATGAAATCGGTGGCAAAAGTGATATTTGAAAGATTAGTAATGGTTGAAACGGGAGGCGGATTTGAAGAGGGGAGTGTAATTCTCATCCTCATTCCCGACCCCTGCTGTGTTATCTGATCGATACGTATCCCCGTTGTTGACCCATCATACGCAGATGAATTGGGAATAGTGTCGGTCCCAAATAGTTGTCCGGGATAATAGAGGTCAGCAGGGTCCCAGTTATTTCTCGTATCGCACGATTTTTCAAGTTCTTCAAGACCATCGGCTTCCATCAGCCGCATCATTTTGTGGGGGGAGAACGAGTTATCATACCTGAAGTCACCCCATTCGTCCAGTGACGCATCAATATGCCATAGAGCGAGCCCTGGCGATGTCCATTCAGGTGTTCCTTGCCAGTTCCACCACGAAACGCTACAATTATCATTGCCACGTGCCGGATTTCGCGTCTGGACCATGAAAAATTCTGCATACGAGCCATCTGATCCCTGGGGCATGACGATGACCGCATCAGGGAATTCTGAGGAAGGGCCCAGATAGATATCGTGTTCTCCTTCCCGAATAACTGCAGGGTCTATCCAACCGAGCAGGTACTTCGAAAAGCAGTTATGATCGACGGCACCGCCGTCCATGAGATCGAAACCGCCAAGACCTCCACAAGGACCGACTGACGGATCATAATCATAGTAATCTGGAAGTCCAAGGAGATGACCTGTTTCATGATTCGTCGTGCCAGGACTGAAAGCGCCATCTGATCCCTGCCAGGAATACGGTTCCCAGATTATTGAATCGAGGGTAAGTCCGTCCCACTCCTCTGCAGATATGCTCCCGATGTAACATCCCCACCAGAACTGGCTGAAGTCTGATCCTGCCCAGATCAAGTACAAATTGTCGATATCCCCATCATCGTCATTATCATACTTCGTAAAATCAATATCAGGATCAGATGCATTCATACACTCCTTCGCAAGTTCCTGCCAGCCGCTGTTGTCTGTCATTTGTTCATAATAGTGCCGTTCGAAAGAGGCATGGTACCACCCGTAGACATCGGCGGTCAGGTTTAATTGATGATAGGAAGAGCGTTCGTAGAACCCTTTCACACTATCGTGCGGAGGGAAGGATCCCGGGGTACCCGGCCCATTAAACCCTGCGATAACTTCTTCGCGGGTCTGATCAGGACCATGGACTGCATCGGGGAAATCAACGAGAATCACGAGCAGGGTATTGTCTCCTGTCGATCTCATACCTGGTTTGTAATTTGAGGGAAACTGTGAACTATATACGATATCGTCGTTCTGTTTCAATCCGGAGTCAGGAATATCTGATTGTTTATTCGCAAGTTTTTCCTTCATCCGGGAAACCAGATACGGGTGGGGTTTGGTATGTTCGACACCATACCCGGAGATTTCGTAGGGAAAATAACCTGGATTGATTGAATGAAAGGAGTACTGGTCCCTCGTCTTTGCCTTCCCCCGCCACGGGGGCAATCGCAATAACAAGAGCCAAAATCCCGACCAGAATCACTACAACCCCACTCCTGCTATACGACATACCCTATCCCCGAATCCCCGTGAAATGTACTGTACCCGGCTCCCTTTTCGATACCCTGGTAACGCTTATGAAAAGGCGCTAAAAAGTCAGGTTTTAGGCAATTCTCTTATCAGAGCGTTTAAATTTTTAAGTATATATATAATTTTCTATTCACCGGGGATGCTACCTGTCACCGTGCCTCTCACCCTGGGGTAATGCCATCAAGATGAAACACGGTGTCCTTTACAGGTGATTTCTTGAAAAAGTCATCTTCAGGTACCGCACTCAGTATTTTTTTATCTCGGAGCATCTCTCAATTTTTTACATTTTGATACATAACGATAAGAACAAAAGGTGCACATCCTCCTGTAGCAGAGGAACATGAAACTACCCGCCACGCCGGATTACACCAAAAATGACCTCTCCAGGGCTCTGGAGCGTATTGTGGACCCTGCAGTGCTGGATGCAGTCTTCCAGGAGAATGCACGGTACCTGCACTGGGACGAGATTCGGCGGCGGAAGAAGTACCCGGCCGACCCCCTCGTCATCTGGATCCTGATGAAATTCTTCCGGAATAAGAATGCCCATCCCATCACCATTGGAGACTGGACCTTTCAGTACTCTTTAAGCGACTCCTGCTGGAAAGAACTGCATTCCCTGGACAAGACGGCAGCAGAAACCTTCTCGGGTGTCCTTGACTCCACCGGTCCCGGCCGGGAGCAGTATCTCATCAACTCGCTCATGGAGGAGGCCATCGCATCAAGCCAGCTCGAAGGGGCAGCCACCAGCCGGCAGGTCGCAAAACAGATGCTCTGTTCGCGGAGAAAACCCCGGAACCGGGACGAGCGGATGATCGTGAACAGTTACCTCACGATGAAGGCGGTCCGCTCCCTCACAAAAGAACCCCTCACCCCGGATCTCATCCTGCGCCTGCATTCCATGATCACGTCCGGGACCCTGGATGATTCCGGTAACGAAGGCCGGTTCCGTGACAACGATACGATCCGGGTGATCGACAGATCCGGCACC
The DNA here is from genome assembly GCA_963828315.1 of uncultured Methanoregulaceae archaeon. Classification (GTDB taxonomy): domain Archaea; phylum Halobacteriota; class Methanomicrobia; order Methanomicrobiales; family Methanospirillaceae; genus UBA9949. The sequence continues at coordinate 8,050 of CAWHEC010000005.1, forward strand.
GTTCTCTTCACTCCGCCCTCTCATTCCAAAATCCCCCAATTGATCGGAGCACTCTGCCGGTTTGCAAACGAGGAGCAGGATGAGTTCATGCACCCGGTTGTGAAGGGGATCGTCCTTCACTTCCTCCTTGCATACCTCCACCCCTTCAATGACGGGAACGGCCGTTGTGCCCGGACCCTCTTCTACTGGTTTGTCCTGAAACACCAGTACTGGCTCGTCGAATTCCTGGCCATCTCCCGGGTAATCAAAGACACGAGCGGCCAGTATAAAAAAGCGTACCTGTATACCGAGAGCGATGGAAACGACCTGACCTACTTCATCCGATACAACCTCGGGGTAATCAGTACTGCAATAAAGGAGTTGGAGCGGTATATCCAAGCGCAGCAGGAGGCGCAGACCGAACTCTCCCTTATGATACGAGAACGGGAGGAGATCACCCTTCGCCAGAGTAATATCCTCATGCAATTCATGAAGGATCCCGGGAAACCCGTCACCCTCAGGAGATCATGGAGATCTACCAGGTCGCATACGGCACTGCCCGGAGCGATCTCCTTCACCTTGCCGACGCAGGTTACTTGGAGAAGGGGAAATCAGGGAAGGAGATCATCTTCGTTTTCAAAGGGATTCCTCCGAAGGAAATCACGCGGGGAGCTCTGAAATAAAACCAAGGCAGTTCGCGTTTCGCGTATACCGTTGAGGGGTTACTACCAGGCGTCACGGTGCATAGCCTGCCCGTTTGTATGCCACATACCCTCCGGCGAGGTTCGAGACGTTTGGAAAACCATGCATCTTCAGGATACTTGCCCCGATGCTCGCCCGCTGCCCCCCCTTGCACATCAGGACATAGTGCGGGGCAGGGTCCAGCTCGGTATGGCGGGTCCTGAGGTCGTGCCATGGGATATGCACCGATGCATCGGCATGGCCGGCTTCCCACTCCTCCTTTGACCGGACATCGACGAGGACCGCCCCGCCGGATCTGACCAGGGTATGCACCTCCTCCGGGCAGAGCACCGGGACCCGGCTGATCGGAAGCCCGGCAGACCCCCAGTAGAGCATCCCTCCCTCAAGGAACCCTGCGACGCGATCAAACCCGACCCTCCGGAGCTGGAGCGTCGCCTCTTCCGCATGCCGCCTCTCCTCGACAACAAGCAGGATATCCCGGTCGTGCGGAAGGATCCAGCCTGCCTGCGTGGGAAAGTTCCCGGAGAGATCGATATGCCAGGCGCCGGGGATATGGACCCCCGAGAATGCCTGGTAACTCCTCACATCAAGAATCAACGCAGTACCGTCCCGGATCCGATCGAAAAAGGGTTTCGGCTCGATCGGGACCGGTTGCACGAGGTCCCGCATCAGGGCAGGCCCGGCCCGGTTGATGGCCGAACAGCGGGCAAAGTGATCCGGGGCAGCCGGCATATCGGACGTGAGTGCCCTTACAAACGCTTCGCGATCCCTGATTCGGAGAGCATAGTTGTATTTTCTCTCGTACCCGATCGTACTCGTCCTCTTCGCCGCCATTGCCCGTCCGCACAGGGACCCCATGCCGTGGGCAGGGTAGACCTCGCACTCGTCCGGGAGGGTCAGGATCTTGGCGTGCAGGTTTTCATAGAGTGAGGATGCAAGTTCTTCTGCTCTCCCGGGAAACAGGTCCGGTCGCCCGACATCGCCGACAAACAGGGTATCTCCGGAAAACAGCGCGACCGGGGTCTCACCCCGTGCGGTATCGGTTGCCACGTAACAGATCGATTCAGGAGTATGTCCGGCCGTCTCTATCACCGAGAAAAGGATATCTTCGAGCGGGATCTGATCCCCTTCTACGACCGCATGATGGGGGAATGCACACATTCCCGATCGTGGCGCATAGATCTCGGCCCCGGTCGCTTCTGCCAGGTCGAGATGGCCCGAGACAAAGTCGGCATGCAGGTGCGTCTCGAGAATGTGGGTGATCCGGAGCCCCATCTCCCGTGCCGCATACGGCACTGCCCGGAGCGATCTCCTTCACCTTGTTGACGCAGGTTACCTGGAGAAGGGGAAATCAGGGAAGGTGATCATTTTCTTTTTCAAAGGGATTCCCCCTAAAGGGACCCGGGAATGATGCGAAGTGAGTCTGAGGTCGTTGGGGTGAGAACTGAGGGGAAAAGAACTGAGGGGTGACAGCAATTGAGTTGATCGTCTCATGAGGAGAGGAATAAAAAAATAAATCATTTTTTTAAAAAAAGAATCCAACGATTCCACAGGCATACAAAAAATAGTGCCAGTGACACATTTTCATAGACATGCCTGCCTATCCGCCGGCCTCTTTGTCGGTATAGTAGTAATACTCCCCGTTCGATTTCTGGTCGCGGTCAAGATACGAACCGGGCTTGTTGATCCGGGGTCTCCCGCTCCTGTCCCTCCGGAAGGTAACGCCAAGGCGGGCGAGGAAACGGTTCATGCCCTGCCGCATATCGAAAGGACCGGTAGCCTCTCCGTTCACCCCGGGTTCCCCGTCAAATACGAGAATTCGCTCGCTGATCATGTCGATTAAGTAGATGTCATGGTCGATGACAAGGATGGCTGCATCTTTGCTTATCCACGTGCTGCCTGAACATCTTCGTGATCCGGACCCTCTGCTCCACGTCAAGGTGGGCACTCGGTTCGTCCAGCACATAGAGATCGGCATCCCGCGACAGGCAGGCGGCGATGGCAACCCTCTGGAGTTCGCCCCCTGAAAGCGTGTCGATCGATGACTGGAGGAGGGGGGAGAGGGAGAGCGGCTCGAGGATGTCATGCTGATAGCCCGAGCTGTCAAAGGAGCGGGTGATCTGCCTGAGAGTAAATTCCACCGTGTCAGAAGAGGATGCTTTCAGGTACTGCGGTTTGTAGGAGACCCGCGTTTCCAGGCCAAGCGGGCCGCCGTCAGGCTTTTCTTCACCGGCGAGAAGCCGGGCAAAGGTACTCTTTCCAATCCCGTTCGCACCGACCACCCCGAGCACTTCCCCGGTGCGAATCTCGCCGGGAGAGATCGTGAGCCGGAACCGGTCATAGCTCTTGGTCATTGCCGGGAACTCAAAAAGGGTGGCACGGTCCGCGTGCTTCTCGTGCCCCCGTTTTTCAAACACCACCGGGTAGTCACGGAACCGCACGTTCTCTTCCGGCAGGTAGCCCTCAAGATACTCGTTGATACCGACCCTGACCCCTTTTGGCTGCGTGATGACCCCGAACACCGCCGGTTTCCCGTACGCCACATGCACCGTGTCGGCAAGCATGTCAAGGATGGCAAGATCGTGCTCGACGATCACGATCGGCCGGGTGGCAGCAAGCTCCCGGATGATCCGTGCTGCGGCCATCCGCTGGTAGATATCAAGGAACGGGGTAATTTCATCGAGGAAATAGAAATCCGCTTCACGCGCGAGGCAGGCCACAATCGCCACACGCTGGAGCTCCCCCCCGACAGGGTCGATATATCATGGTCGAGCAGGGGAGAGAGCGTGAGGGCATCGATGTATTCCTGCAGCGTTCCGCGCTCATCCGTTTTTTTGAGGAGTTCTGCAGGTGTGCCCGAAAACACCTTCGGGATATAATCGATATACTGCGGCTTGACCGCCACCTTCAGCCGTAGTTCCGATACCGTCCGGAGGTAATCGAAGAGTTCGGTGCCGGTATATTTCCGGAGGATCTCCTCCCAGCCGGCCTCGCGCTCGAATTCCCCAAGGTTCGGTTTGAGCTGGCCGGAAAGGATCTTGACTGCAGTACTCTTCCCGATACCGTTTGCACCAAGGATCCCGGTCACCTTTCCCTCCACCGGAATGGGAAGTCCATACAGGGCAAACCCGTTTTTCCCGTACCGGTGCGTTGCGTGTTCCAGCTCCTCGGGGAGGCTCACGATATCGATGGCTTCGAACGGGCATTTCTTGACACATATCCCGCAACCGACGCACAGCTCCTCTGATACGACTGCCGTTTTGTCTTCCCCGATAATAACGGTCTCGTCACCTGTCCGCACACGGGGACAGTAGAGGATGCATTCCGTACCGCATTTCTGCGAATGACACCGGTCACGGTGGACTACTGCGATGCGCATGGCACGTTCACGCTGAAATTCCGCTCGTCAGGAGTATGGTCCAGGTGATGAACCAGAAGGCAAACGTCATGAAACCCTGGAAGAACCAGTCCTTTGCACCAAGGGGAGTGGGACTGAGGTGCATGAACATGAAGAGATGTTTCTGCAACAACACCCCTGCGAGCATGATGAGAAGTGCGAGGATCGTATAACTCTGGAACCCAAGGATTTGCGACGAGTCGATAGCCAGGTAGGAGATTACCCCGGTAATGATCCCTATTGCCACTGCAATGGCGGAACGCTTTATTTTCCTGCTGTTTTCCTGCCGCTTCTCTTCGGGGGAGAGCTTGCGGGGCATGTCCTCCTTATCAATTACCTCATCTGCACTCATCGCGATACCAGTAGTCCTATTTTTTAGTCTTTAAGCAATATGTAATTTGGTATCCGATGGCCACGAAAGAAGGGATGAGCGGGGTAGATGTCCATGCGGTCGTTGCCGAATGGCAGCGACTCCTCCCGCTCTGGGTCGGCAAGATCTATCTCTTCTCCTCCTCGCATATCGTGATCCGGCTCCAGGGGCAGGAGCATGCACGGCACCTGCTCCTGGTCGAGAACGGCAAGCGTATCCACCTCACGGGCACCCTTCCTGTCCCGCCAAAAATACCCCCGCCTTTCGCCATGCTTCTCAGGAAGTACCTCGATGGAGGGAGAGTCCTTGCGATCTCCCAGGCAGGCCTTCAGCGAATCATCTGTATCGACGTCGGGAAACAGAACACGACCTTCCACCTGATCATCGAATTGTTCGATGACGGGAACCTTGTCCTCTGCAATGATGCCTGGACGATCCTCCAGCCGCTCCGCCCCCACAGGTTCCGGGAGCGGGATGTGATCGCGGGGGCAACCTACCGGTTCCCTCCTGCCGACCCGGCAACGTTTACGAAGGAAGAGTTCAGCCTTTTTTTGAAGAATGAGGAGAGGGATGTGGTGAGGGCGCTCGCAGTCGGGGCCATGCTCGGCGGGAAATATGCCGAGTACCTCTGCAGGAGAGCAGGGGTGGAGAAGAGCATGCCTGCCGCCGGGGCTGATGCGGACGGGCTCTATCGGGAACTCCGGGCATTGATCCTCCGCGCCGAAGAAGGGATCGCACCGGTGATCACCGGAAAGGAGTGCCTCCCCTTCCCTGAAGATGAGGGGAGTGAGGAGGGAGGCAGAGCGGGATTTAATGAAGCCCTCGACCGGTTCTATCCCGGGATTCCAGAGCTTTTCCAGCGAAGCACAATCCACGGCCAGGGGCCTTTCCAAAGAGGAGAGGATCAGGCAGCGCCAGGCTGAAATCCTCGGGAAGTACGAGCAGAAGGTTGCCCGCACTGAAAAACTTGCAGCGATGATGTACGAGTCGTACCCGCAACTCCGGGAGATCATCACGGTCCTTGATGAGGCCAGCAGGAAGATGTCATGGCAGGAGATCGAACAGGTACTCCGATCCGGAAAAGCCGGCCCTGCAAAACAGATCGTCTCTGTCAACCCTGCCGAAGCATCGGTAGAAGTGGATATCGGCGAGAGGGTGACGCTGTATGTCCACGAAAGCCTCGATGCCAATATCGGAAGATATTTTGCAGCGATAAAAAAATTGCGAAAAAAAATAGCCGGGGCAAAAGCTGCGATGGCCCGGCCGGTTGCCCCGCCCAAAAAAATGCGGACGGCATCCCCTGTCATGAAAAAAAAGTGGTTTCACCGGTTCAGGTGGTTTTCTACCAGCGACGGAATACTCGTGCTTGGCGGGAAAGATGCCTCCCAGAACGAGGAGCTGGTAAAGAAGTACATGGAGGGGGGGGACCGGTTTGTCCACGCCGATGTGCACGGGGCCAGTGTCGTGATCGTAAAAGGAACAACGACCCATATGGACGAGGTCGCCCAGTTTGCTGCTTCATACTCGGGCGCATGGCGGAGCGGCCATGCAACCGCCGACGTGTACTCTGCAGCCCCCACCCAGGTGAGCAAGACCCCTGAGTCAGGGGAGTATGTGAGCAGGGGTTCATTTGTCGTACGAGGGGAGAGGGAGTATTTCAGGGATGTACCGCTCGCCTGCGCTATCGGGCTCCAGCGGGTGCCGGAGCTGGCAGTCATCGGCGGTCCGCCCTCTGCGGTGGCGAAAAAGACGGACCTCTCCGTGGTCCTGAAACCCGGCACATTCGAACCGAATGACACTGCGAAGAAGGTGTTGCGGACGCTCCGTGAGAGGGTCGGGGAGGATGAGGCTCAAAGCCTCAAGGCGGTCCTGAATACCGATCAGATCGCGTCATTTGTTCCGCCCGGCGGATCAGACATCGTGGAGCCATGAAAGCCGAACAGGGGGAACTGCAGCGCGGATACGGCGAGATACGGTTGTTCCCGGAGAGCCTTGACGATCTCTGGCATCTTGAGCATCTCGTTGCTCCTGGCGACCTTGTCTTTGCCACCACGCTGCGTGCCGTGGAGAGCGTTTCAGACAAACTGCGACCCGAAAAACCTGAAAAACGGCCCGTAAGGCTTGGGATACGGGTCGAGCGCACAGAATTCCACCGGTTCGCCAACCGGCTCCGTATCACCGGGATCATCGAACATGGTGAAGAGGCAGGCTCCTACCATACCCTCAATATCGAACCAGGATACGAGATCTCGGTCATCAAGCGCTGGCGCCCTGTCGATCTGGAGCGGATAGACAGGGCAGTGAAGGCATCCGTATACGAGGCGGTCCATGTCCTTACTATCGAGGAGGGTGAGGCAGAACTCTTCCGTATGCGGCAGTTTGGCCCGGAATCCGTGCTGACGATAACGTCAGGGAGCGGCAAAGAATCAGGGACCGAGGCACGATCAGGATTCTTCGAGCGGGTGGCATCACCCTGTGCCGGGATAACGGGTCCGTTTGTCATCGCCGGACCAGGGTTCATCAAGGATGATTTTGCCAGATATCTCCGTTCCGTCAATCCAGGACTGTCCGCACACTCCCTTGTCGTGGAGACCCGGAGGATCGGGGGAGGGGCAGTGCAGGACGTGATCGGCCTTGGCACCCTCGAACGAATTCACGAGGACATCCAGCTCGGAAATGAGGTCAGGCTGATCGCCGAGCTTCTTTCGAGGATCGCCCAGGGTCTCCCGGCCGCCTATGGAAAGGCCGAGGTGCAGAAAGCGATCGATTTTGGTGCCTGTGAACGCCTGCTTGTCGCAGATACCCTCCTCAGGGATGATGCGGTGGTCCACATGATGGACCGTGCAGAACTGCAAAACGCCGGTATAGTCGTCTTTTCAAGTACCTTTGAACCGGGAAAACAGCTGGAGGGGTTAGGGGGAATCGCTGCTCTGCTCAGATATCATATCGGGTAACGGCCAGTTCCGTCCGCTGTTCACATTTTTTATATGAAAACGGCTCTGCCGTTTTCATTCTGTTTTGCCTGTGTCATCCAGGGAATCATATGGATTTTTTAATACGTATCCAACGTTACCCTAATAACCTCGGGACCTTCCCGATGCTCCACAGGAAGAGGAGGAGAACGGGGGACGGGTCAGATCCTGCTCCGGATCCAGTCCGCATACTGCTGCCGGAGCGCAGCAATCTCATCGGATGACAGGTCCTTTTTCTTCGTGTTGTCAAGAAAACGTTCGAGCTGCCTGATAATCTGCTCGGCCATCGAATAATCTTCCACTTCGAGATAGGCTGGTGCCTGCCGGACATTGATGGCCTCCCCACACCGGGGACAGAGTTTCCACTGCTGGTACCGGTCGACATAAGAGAACGTTCGGCAGCCTGAACACCGGATAATGAGGTACATCACTAAAGGCTGATTGCGTCCCTTCCGGTAAATATATTGCGTGTCCGGAATCCAGGGAAATGGTACGGATGCAATTTATCATCCTGTTGTACCTACCCTAGAAAAGGCATGAAAGAAGAGACGATTCAGGTCATGGGAGTCCGGGGACTTCCTCTTATCAGGGAAGGAGACGATCTCTCTGCACTGATCAGCGAACGGGTTCATCTGAAAGACGGCGATATCATCTGCATCGCTTCATCAGTCTATTCCAAGGCAAAAGGACATACCCGGTCTCTTGGAGCGATCATCCCCGGGGAGCAGGCATGCAGGATAGCAGGGAAAACACGGGAAGATCCCCGTTTCATCCAGGCGGTGATCGATGCATCGGACGAGGTGTTACTGGAATATCCCTTCGTCCTTTCAGCGCTTCCCTGCGGCCATGTGGGGGTACGGGCAGGAGTCGACCAGAGCAATATCGAGAATGAGAAGATCATCCTCCTCCCCCCCGATCCCATGGGTGCTGCCGATGACCTCAGAGCCGCGTTCTTTGCGACAGCCGGGGTTGAGACCGGCGTGATTGTGACCGACACCTGCGGGCGATCATTCAGGCGGGGACAGACAGGTCATGCCATAGGGTGGAGCGGCATGACCGCGATCCGTGACTTCCGCGGGGACATCGACCTGTTTGGTCACGTGCTGAAAATTACCGAAGAAGCAGTGGTGGACGAGATTGCCGGGTTTGCCAACTTTGTGATGGGGGAGAGCAATAACGCGGTGCCGGCCGTAGTCTTCCGCAACTGCCCGCCCTGGAAGGGACACGACAACCTCTACTTCTCTCCCGATGAAGACATCATAAGAAAACTCCTGAAACCCTAAAGAGAGATTGCCGTAAAGGATGCTTTGGTAGAACCAGCCGGATGCCGGGTGAGGGTCAGGGAATTCTCCCGCAAGGACAGCCAGCGGCAGCATCGTCTCCCTTTGAGAGAGCAGGTACCGCCCGGTTCGTACATCAGGAACAATGAATCAAAAAGGATCAACAGGAAAAACGGGTCGGGAAGGGTCAGGTAACGATGTTCAATACAAGGATGAAGACCGATATTGCGACCGTAACAATAACCACTGCAACAGGGTTGAGATGAATCGCACGTTTATCCTCGCTCTCGTAATAGTTGACCAGACCGGCGGATGAGATCAGTCTGCCCCCTGCTTTTTTCGCCATACGTATTAATTTCTCATTCTCCCTATTTAAAAGCGGTGAATCAGGGACATGACCGCAGGGGATTGTGTTATCGAGGGTCGTGCGCTCATCGGGGAAGACCTCGAGGAGAGGGACGTAGCGATCGTGGTGGAACGGGGCAGGATACACCGGATCGAGGATATTTCGCCCCGATCGGCCCCATGGATCTGCCCGGCCCTGTTCAACGCGCATACCCACCTTGGCGACAGCGTGGCCATGGACATCGGGGCAGAGGGCAGCCTTGAAAGCCTGGTCACCCCGCCAAACGGTCTCAAACACCGGATACTGGCAGAGACCCCTCCGCATGAACTGATCCGGGCAATGCGCGCGACCCTCGGCTTCATGCAAAAGTCAGGTACTGCCGGATGCGCCGATTTCCGGGAGGGCGGCCTGGCCGGGGTGAACGCACTGCGCAGTGCTGCACAGGGGATTGCATGCCGTCCTCTCATCTTCGGCCGGGACGGGGGAGAAGAAGGCGCAGACGGTATTGGCATCAGCAGTGCAAGGGATATTCCTGATCTAAAACGGCTCATTTCACTCGCACGGAACAGGAAGAAGATGATAGCGTTTCATGCCGGAGAGCGGGATCGTTTTGATGTTGATTCCGCCCTTTCCTTCGAACCTGACCTTCTCGTGCACTGCACGTTTGCAACACGGAGCCAGCTCCGCAGGTGTGCAGAAGAGGGGGTGCCGATAGCGGTGTGTGCCCGTTCGAACTGGACCCTCGGGGTCACGGATTCTTCAAGAAGGCCCCCCCTCCGGGAGATGCTTGATGCAGGATGCAGGATCTTCCTTGGCACCGACAACTGCATGTTTGTCCAGCCTGACCTGTGGCGCGAGATGTCGTTTCTCTCCACGGTGTACCGGATCCCTCCTGCCCGCATATTCAGGGCCGCAGTGGAGGGCTCCCGACTTCTGGGAACCCCTTACTTTATCTCCGTGGGATCCCCCGCCAGTCTGCTCGTTATCAATCCGGAGGACTCGAACCTCCATCTCTCCCGTGACATGGTCCGGACCCTGGTCACGCGGGCCGGTGCACTCGAAATCGTCACAAAAGTTATTAGTTCATGAAAATACATTAATAGAAAAGCTCTTTTGGAGAGTACCCATGTTCCAACACATACTGGTAGCCATAGACGGGTCAAAAATCAGCGACAACGCATTGAAGACCGCGATCGAAGAGGCACGGGTCTGGAAGGCACAGATCCATGTTGTCTACGTGGTCGAGACAGGGCTCTTCTCCTCCCTCCCGATGGACAGTACCTGGGAGATCATGTACAGCATGCTTGAGAAGGAAGGGAAAAATGCGCTCGAAGCCGCAAAAGAGATGGCCGATCAGAATGGGGTGAAGATGGAGACCTCTATGAGACAGGGGCATGCGGGAAACGAGATCCTCAAAGCAATCGCCGAGCTTCCGATCGACCTTGTGGTGATGGGCTCCCACGGGAAGAGCGAAGTCGACCGTATTCTCCTTGGCAGCGTGAGCTCATTCATCGTATCGAACTCTCCAAAAACCGTCATGGTGGTGCGACCATCGAATCAATGAAAGTCGCCGATTTCATGACCACCGAAGTGGTCAGTGTCGAGATCCCGGGCAACCGGGACGACGTCCTGAAGATCCTGAAACGGACCGGTATTTCCGGGGTCCCGGTCCTCAAGGAAGGAAAGCTCGTCGGGATAATCACCAGAAAAGACCTCCTCCGGAAGGCCGACGAGACCCAGCTCGGTCTTCTGATGACGCGGAACCCTGCCACCGTGACACCGGATACCCCCGCTGAGGAGGCAGCGCGAATCCTTATCGAGAAGAATGTGAGGAGGCTTCCGGTCATTGAAGATGAGAAACTCGTCGGACTGCTCTCAGTTGCCGATCTCGTCCATGCCATCGCCCAGATGAGGATAAAGGACGAGATCAAACCGTATTATGTCTCCCAGACCTTTGCCCTCTGGGAAGAGACGCCCCTCCCGCTGGTCGGGCGCATCATGGAGATATCCGGGTTCGAGGCGATCCCTATCCTTGATGCAGAGAGCAAGCTCCAGGGTATCATCTCTGAGCGTGACCTGATCAGGCATTCATCCATTGAAGACACCGTTGAAGTGAGTGATTTCTCGAACGGGACTGATGACGATGAATGGACCTGGGAGAGCATCCGGGACATGCACACCATCAGTTATGGCATCTCGAAGATCCAGCTTCCGGACAAGGCAGTCAAGACCGCGATGGTCAGCAACGTCATCTCGGTTCCCCTGAATGCTGAAGTGAGTGAATGTGCCCTCAAGATGAAGAGGGGCAGGGTCGATCAGCTCCCTGTGGTGAACGGGGATAAAAAACTGGTTGCAATGCTCTTTGACCGTGATCTCATCCGGGCAATGTGCCGTTCCCCGGAACAATAAAAACCTTTAAATTTCCTGATGACATCTAATTGTTGAAACGCTTTTGAGAGGTTTTTCCAGCGTTTTCCAAGTTTTTGGGGTGAATATATGAGTGAGCAATATCAGGAACCCCTGAAAGGAACGACAACTGTCGGACTTGTCTTTGAAGACGGTGTCGTGCTTGCCACTGAAAAGAGGGCAACAATGGGGTATTTGATCGCCAGTAAAAAAGCAAAAAAAGTGTACCAGATCGCTGACAGGATCGGGATGACCATTGCAGGCGGGGTTGGGGATGCCCAGCAGATCGCACGGGTCATGACCGTGGAGTGCAGCCTTTACAATATCCGGAGAGGGAGAGCGATGTCGGTGGCCGCCGCATCAACGCTTCTCTCGAATATCCTGAACAACAACCGGTATTATCCCTATTATGTCCAGTTGCTTGTCGGAGGATTCGATGACTCCGGACCAGGCCTTTACTCGGTCGATGCCATGGGTGGTGCGACAAAAGAGGAGGAGATCGTCGCGACCGGGTCAGGATCCCCGATGGCGTACGGGGTGCTTGAAGACCGTTTCACAAAGGGATTGAAAAGAAAAGAGGCTGTCTCACTCGCGGTGAGAGCAGTCCGTGCTGCGATGAAGAGGGATGCAGGCTCGGGAGAAGGTGTACACGTGGTGATAATAACCAAAGACGAGTATTTCGAGGTCCCCGAGGATCAGCTTCCGAAAAACAACGCAGCAGCCACGGCATAATACTTTTTTTAGGACTGATTTGATGCTTATTGAAGATCGGCTGAAAGAACTGAAGGACAAGATCAATGAGAAAGTACCGCCGGGTATCACCGTATCGGAAGTGGAGTTTGAAGGCCCGGAACTTGTCATCTATACCGATGACCCCAAGCGTTTCGCAGATGAAGCTGACCTGATCAGGATCCTCGCACGGGATTTAAGAAAACGTATCGTGGTCAGGCCGAACGTACTCGGAGATCCTGATCAGGCAATACAGGATATCAGGGAAGTCGTTGCAGAGAATGCCGGGATCACCGACATCTTCTTTGATGCGGATACCGGGGAGGTACTGATAGAAGCCGAAAAACCCGGTGTCGTGATCGGCAAAAACGGGGCTACGCTCCGCGAGATCACGAAACACATCGGCTGGACCCCCAAAGTTGTCAGGACTCCTCCGATCGAGAGTTCGACCGTAAAACAGGTCCGGCAGTACCTGCGATCCATCAACGAGGAACGAAAACAGTTCCTCCGGACGATCGGAAGAAGGATCCATCGTGATGTCACCAGCAAGGACCCGTGGGTCAGGGTAACCATGCTCGGGTGCTGCAGGGAGGTGGGCCGGGCGGCGTTCCTCCTCTCAACTCCCGAGAGCAAAGTGCTGATCGATTGCGGGGAGAAGCCGGACAACAGCAACAACAATGCCCCGTATCTGTATGTTCCCGAGATCCACCCCCTCTCGCAACTCGATGCGGTGGTACTTACCCATGCCCACCTCGACCACTGTGCGCTGGTACCCCTCCTCTTCAAGTACGGGTACGACGGTCCTGTCTACAGCACCCCGCCCACCCGTGACCTGGCTGCGATGCTCCAGCTCGATTACCTCGATGTGGTCTCCAAAGAGGACAGGAAGATCCCCTACAGCTCGAACGAGGTGAAGAGCTACCTCAAACATTCCATCACCCTCAACTACGGCAGTGTCACGGATATCGCGCCTGATATCAAGCTCACGCTTCACAACGCAGGCCATATCCTCGGGTCCGCAATCGCCCATTTCCATGTCGGGGACGGGCTCTACAACATCGCATTCACCGGCGACTTCAATTACAGCAAAAGCAGGCTGTTCAATCCTGCCACGAACCAGTTCCCGAGGCTTGAAGCCCTGTTCATGGAGAGCACGTACGGCGGCAGCGGGGATATCCAGCCGGCACGCGCCGAGGCAGAGGAGAAACTGTACGAGACGATCAGCACGGTCATCTCCCGGGGAGGGAAAGTCATCATCCCTGCCTTTGCCGTCGGGCGATCCCAGGAAGTGATGCTTGCACTCGAAGAGGGGATCCGGAGAGAGAAGATCCCGGCTGTCAAGATCTACCTCGACGGGATGATACGGGAGGCCACGGCGATCCATACCACGTATCCCGAGTACCTGAACAGCGAGCTCCGGAACCAGATATTCAAAGAGGGGTTGAACCCCTTCCTGGCCGAATGCTTTGTCGCTGTCGATTCGTCCGATCTCCGTCAAAAGGTCATGGATGGCGACCCCTGCGTCATCATCACGACAAGCGGTATGCTGAACGGCGGGCCGGTGATGGAGTACCTGAGCCAGCTTGCCCTTGACGAGAGAAACGCGCTGGTCTTCGTCGGGTACCAGGCAGATGGCACGATGGGGAGGCGTATCCAGAAAGGCTGGAGGGAGATACCCATCGGGAGGCGGGGGACGATTGTTATCAACCTCGAGATTGTCACTATCGATGGTTTCTCCGGCCATTCGGACCGGAGGCAGTTGATCAACTATATCGGCCACGTCCAGCCCAAGCCTGAAAAGATATTCACGATTCATGGGGACGAGAATAATACGATCGATCTTGCAAGCTCACTCTACAAGCGGTACCATATCGAGACCCATTCCCCGATGAACCTTGAGACGTACCGGATGATATGAGGAACCGCTTCCCCCTTTTCTTCGGCATTTTCATCATAATGGCACTCTCAAATGCCATCGTCCCCGACCTTGCCTCATTCGGGGACAGCACGATCGCCCAGGGAACGATCTATTCTGCCTATTTCCTTGGTGCTTTCCTTCTCGTGCTCCCTTCAGGACTGCTCTCCGACCGAATAGGGGAACTGCCGCTCGTCAAAACGGGTCTCTGGATCACCGTTCTATCCGGGGTGCTGCTGTTCTCTTCCACCTCCATCCTGTGGATCGTGCTATTCCGCTTCATCGAGGGGATCGGGGCCGGGCTGTTTGTCCCTGCAGCCCTTTCTCTGATCAATGCCCGTCCCGATCACGAGACCTCAAGCGGCTATTTCATGGCCCTGCTGAACATCGGGCTCGTTGCAGGGCTGATCGGGAGCGGATGGCTCGTAGAAGCGACAGGAATGCAGGCCGCCGGGATTGCCGTCTTCACCCTGATCGGGGTGATCCCGGCAGTTGCCGGTATGTTCATGCAATCCGGTGCAGGGGAGAGACGTCAGTCGCCCGATGAATCGGTCCGGGCGACAGGGCAGCGGCTCCTCCATGTCACCCGGGAATATTTCTGGCTCTGGGTATCGACGATCGTGCTTCTGGGGATAACCGGGGCCCTGACCGCCCTGTACCCGGAATTCTCGGACCTCTCCCCAGGGGCCCTCGGGCTGACCATCGCTGCGATGAGCACCGCCACTGCCATTGCCGTGATCATTGTCGCCCATGCCCACCTCCCCCCTATTCCCACCATCAAGGGAGCGTCGCTTGCCATGGCAGCGGCGGTCCTCTGCGTCTTTGTCTCCCCTGTCTTTTTTATCCTGGTCGGGGCCATCGCAGGAGTGGTGATGATTGCGCAGCTCGCGTACCTTGCCGAGTCCGAAACCCGGCAGGGCGTGGTGATGGGGCTGTTCAACGCAGCAAGCTATGGCGGGATGACGTTCCTCCCGGTCCTGGCAGGTTTTATCGCGGAAATTACCACGTTTTTTATTGCATTCTGCATTCTCGCCCTCTGTGCCGTGGGAGTGGCGTTTACCATCGGCAGGTGCCGCTGCCGCCTGCCGAAAAATCTTGTCCTGCCCGGAAAGGCAGAATAAGATCCTTTATTCTCCTGATATCCACACTATGTATACAAAAAGGGAGTATCGCATCCTCTAATGCAAGCCACAGAGCGACCCGGAGAACAATCCCGTGAACGTGTTGTTGCCTTCATCGATATCGGGACCAATTCGATCCGGATGTTCATCGTCCGCCTTTTCCCAGACTGCACCTACAACGTCCTTTCACGCCAGAAAGAGACCGTCCGGCTCGGCGAGGGGGAGTATCGCTGCGATCTCATCCTCGATACTGCAATAGACCGGGCTGTCACCGTCTGCCGCAATTTCACCGGGCTTGCCCGCTCATTTTCAACCGATGAAATTGTCGCGGTCGCCACATCAGCTGCACGTGAGGCAAAGAACAGGAATGTGCTCATGAACCGGCTCCGCCTCGAGGCATCGATAGATGTGAGGGTCATCTCGGGAAGGGACGAGGCCCGCCTGATCTACATGGGCGTGGTGACCGGGATCCACCTTGGGGCGCAGCAGGCCGTCTTTATCGATATCGGTGGCGGTTCCACCGAGATTGCTATCGGCGGCCAGCACACCTCCTGCCATCTCGAGAGCCTGCTCCTTGGATCAATCCGGCTCACCAACCTCTTCTTCTCCGGGAACGAGGAGAAACCCGTCCCTCAAAAAAAGTACGAGCGTATCAAAGAGCATGTCCGGTCCGTGATTGCACCTGCACTGCCAGGGCTCCGCTCCCATCATTTCGACACCGCAATCGGGAGCTCCGGGACCATCATCAACCTGGCAGAGATCGCGATAAAAACAGGGAATGGAGGATCAGGCAATGATAACGGGCTTTCGCGTGCCGAACTCTCGCGGGTGGCCGCTCTGCTCTGTTCGCTCCCCCTCTCTCTCCGGAGAAAAGTCCCGGGGATCAACCCGGAACGGGGGGACATCATCATCTGCGGTGCTGCCATCCTCGAAACCCTGATGGACGCCCTCGAGATCGACCGGATCACCTCCACGACCCGGGGGCTGCAGGACGGACTGCTCGCCGATTATCTTTCACGGATGGAGGACTTTCCCCTGATCGGCACCCTCTCTGTGCGGGAGCGGAGCGTGCTCCAGCGTGCCCGGTCCTGCGGCATCAACGAGCACCATGCAAGGACCGTTGCACGGCTCGCCCAGGAGCTCTTTACCAGCGCCAGGGGGTGTGGCCTGCATGAGTATTCAGATCAGGAAGAAGAACTCCTCGTCTACGCCACCTTCCTCCATGATGTGGGGTCTTTTATCTCCTACACCAATCACCACGTCCACTCGTATTACCTGATCAAAAACTCCGAACTCTCCGGGTTTCTCCCCCGTGAAATCCTCATCATGGCGTCCCTCGCCCGTTATCACCGGAAGAGGCCCCCGAAGAAGAAGACCCTCTCTGCCGTCCTGCCGCTTCAGCCTGGTGACGAGGAGCTGATCCAGGTCCTCTCGGAATTTCTCCGGATGGTCGAGAGCCTTGACAGGAGCCATACCGGGCTGATACGTCATGCCAGGTTCCTCTCGCAGAGTGCAACCGGTGCCGTGCTCGAACTGACCGCAGTGGGAGAGTGCCAGCTCGAACTTTCAGGAATCGAGAACGAGGCCGATAATTTCAGGCGTATATTTGGAAAATCACTTATCACCCATGTAGTCACCGCTGACCTCGAAGAACTGCATGAAAGGAATGAAAATTTCCCGGCCCTGTTCAATAGTGCAGGAAACAGGCAGTGAGTAAGACCTGATACGACGGGGCGGAAGAGGTGCAGCAGCACCCTGTCATTTCGAGGGATTTCTGTTCGCGTCCCGGCGACCGCCAAACCCCCCATTGGGGTGAGGGCCGCAATCGAGGCCCGCACCTTCCTGCCCGGGATCGGGTCACTGCGGTATCGGGCTGTGAGATGGTCAGCCCGTACTCACTCTCCCTGCCTGTGTCATCCGGCGTTCAAGAAGCATCACGCCAAATCCTCCGGTGGCAAGGAGGATGATGGTCGCACCGGAAGGGACGTCCAGGGCATAGGATAAGAAGAGGCCGCCGATGGTGAAAAGAGAGGCGGTCATGACCGAGAGGGCCATCATCGTCTTCAGGTCCTTCGAATACTCCCGGGCGATGGCAGGGGGGATGGTGAGGAGGGCGATCACGAGGATGATTCCCACGACCCTGAGAAGGACGACCACCGTCAGGGCGATCAGGAGGATCAGGATGAGGAGGAGTGCCGTCACCGGCAGGTTCATCACACGGGCATACTCCTCGTCAAAGGTCACCGCCATCAGCTGGTTGAATCCGGCGATGACAATGGCAAGTATCACGAGTGCCAGAAGGCCCATGAAATAGAGATCCCCCGTAGGAATCAGGAGGATATTGCCGAACAGAAAACCAAAGAGCTCCGGGGTATAGCCGGGGGTCAGTGCGATGAAAAGGATCCCGATGGCCATCCCGGCAGCCCATACCACTCCTACGAGCGTCTCCATGTACTGGCCGAACTTCTCGCGGATAGTGCCGATCAAAACAGCGATGCCGAGGGTAAAGGCGGCAGCGCCCAGGAAGGGATCGATTCCCAGGTAATAGCCAAGGCCGACCCCTCCGAACGCTGCATGGGCAAGGCCGCCGCTCAGGGACACCATGCGTTTCACCACGATGTAGGAGCCGATAATGCCACAGCAGATGCTGGCTATCAGGCCTGCTATCACTGCGTTTCTGAAAAATTCGAATCCCAGAATGGCGAGCAATCATCTCACCTTCCCGTGGTCGCGGAACACCCGGTGCGGGATACCGTGTGCGATCAGGTCGACGGGGCAATGGTAGGCTGCCGTGAGCATCTCTTCGGATATCTCGTTTGTATCATGGGTGAAGATCCTCCCGTTGAGGCAGGCCACCCGGGTGACATGCGGGGATATCGCCCCGATATCATGAGTGACGAGGAGAATGGTCATGCGCGAGAGCAGCCCCTCCAGCATGTCGAAGAGCTGGAGCTCGGTGGGCATATCGACATACACCATAGGCTCGTCAAGGATGAGGAGGTCAGGATCCCCGACAAGGGCACGTGCAATAATAGCCCTCTGCCGCTCACCCCCCGAGAGGTCGGCAATCGGCCGGCCGGAGAGGTGCGGGATGCCGGTCCGTTCCAGGGCTTTTTGCGCTGCACTCCGATCTTCCTTTGAGAAACGCCGGACCGGGCTACTGATATGGCCAAGCCTTCCTGAAAGCACCATCTCCTCAACGGTAATCGGGTAAAGGAAATCAAACGTCCTGTACTGGGGGACATACCCCACCCTGCTCCGTGCCTGCCCGGGATCTCGTCCAAAGACCCGTACCGTTCCCGAGCGTATGGGGAGGAGCCCGAGAATGACGCGGAGCAGGGTTGTTTTGCCACCGCCGTTTGGCCCTATCACCGCATACAGGTCCCCTTCCCTGACCTTCAGGTCCACAGCATCGAGAACCGGCCTGCCTGACAGGATGCAGGAGACCTTCTCAAGTTCGATAACCGGGCCGTTCACGCTGCGCCAGCCTCCGAGAACGCTTCTGACACGCGGTCCATGTTGGCAAGGTAGTCCCCTGCGAGGGGATCGATCACAATGACGGTGCCCCCGGTCTCCCGGGCAATAGTCTCTGCTGCCCGTAAACTCTCCTGGGCCTCTGCAAATACCACCCGGATACCATTCGAGCGGGCGAGGAGGATGAGCGATTCAAGATCCTTTGCGGTTGGTTCTTTCCCCTCCTTCTCGATTGCCACCATCTTCAGGTCATAATCCCGTGCAAAATACTCCCATGCAGGGTGTGTGACAAGAATGATGCCCGGGTCATTCCGGGAAAACCTGTCACTGATTTTTCGATCGAGGTCTTTCAGACGTGCAGTATACAGGTCGCAGTTCTCCCGGTATTCCTTTTCATGGGCTGGATCCGCTGCAATCAGGGCATCCCGGATATTTTCAGACATGATCTCCGCATTCCGGAGCGAGAGCCATACGTGCGGGTCGGGACTCCCCATGGCGAGGCCTTCCATTTCACCTTGCTCCTGAATGGAGTCATTGTCGCTGCCGGTTGGGTCTTCATGGTCCATGAGATTCGTGATACCCTTTGAACTGTCCACGACAACGAGGTCCGGGTTCATGGCCTTCAGCCGGGATACCAGGACATCCTCGAGCGGGAGGAGCCCTGTCCCGAGCGCCACGTAGATATCTGCCTCTGAAGCCTTTGCAACAAGCGCAGGCCCCGGTTCGAAGGTATGGGGATCGGAGCCGGGAGGCATCACCACAAAAACGTCAACCCTGTCCCCGCCTATCTCCTGTGCCATCTCTGCCAGGGGAGGGAGGGTGACGGCAACCATTACCACCTTCCCGGAGCCGGCGCCATCGGTGCTGGTGCAACCGGACGTAGTGAGGAGGACTACCAGGAGCACTGCCAAAATCCCGGCCAGCCCCGCCTTCATCGTGCAATAATTTTGCATATTAGCTCACATTTTGATGCAGACCATTGGTCTCCGTCAGGTGCACGCAGAGCGGGTCATGACAGATCGCTCCGCAGAATCCTGTGGTGGGATGCCCAAGAGCACGGCACATCTTGTTCACGGCGTCCCGGGAGAGATACCACTCCATTCTTGAGGCTTCCTGGCATGCCTCGTCATCAGAGAGCCCGTAGTGAGAGAGGACGAGGCCGAGGATCCGGTGCCTTCGCACCAGAAACGCCCCGTATTCTCTCCCTAAGTCGGTGAGAGCCACCCCCCCGTAAGGCTCGTGCTCGACATACCCCTCTCTGGTGAGATCATAAATGGTCCTTGTAACGGTCGACGGGTCGACTTCAAAATAGCCTGCGATCCCTGAGATCTTCGCTGTTCCTCCCTGGAGAGAGAGATATTGTACATAGGATGACTTTCCCGGAGAGAGCTCAAGGCCGGTGAACTGGATCATCACCTTATGTACCTGCGGCAGGTCACATCAAATTTTGGGGTAATGCCAAAAAATGTGGTTACCACCATCCCGGGTGGAGATGGCTCCTTGCCGCAGGGGTGGCCTCCCTTCCCTGCGGGGTCCGCTTGACAAACCCTGCCTGGATGAGATAGGGCTCATAGACCTCCTCGATAGTCCGCACATCCTCGCCTATCGAGATGGCAATCGTCTTGACACCGACCGGTCCTCCCCCGAAGTCCTCGATTATCACTTTGAGTATCCGCCTGTCCACTTCATCGAGTCCGGTCCGGTCCACCCCAAGCATGGTGAGCGCCTGATCGGCAAGACCCTCATCGATCTTCCCGTCACCCCGGACAAGCGCATAATCCCCTACCCTCCGCAGCAGGCGGTTTGCAATGCGGGGGGTGCCGCGGCTCCTCTGCGCAATCTCCAGGGATCCTTTTTCCGTGATGGGAAGTGCCAGGATCCGTGCGCTCCTCCTGACAATCCGTGCGAGCTCCCCCCCGTATAGGGGGTAAGCCGGTAGATCATGCCGAAGCGGTCCCGGAACGGCGATCCAAGCAGCCCGACCCGCGTGGTCGCCCCGATCAGGGTGAAGGCTGCGAGATCTATCTTGATCGAGCGTGCACTGGGCCCCTCCCCGATCATCACATCGATACGGAAGTCCTCCATTGCCGGGTACAGGATCTCTTCCACAACGGTGGGGAGACGGTGGATCTCGTCAATGAAGAGCACATCCCCTTCCTGTACCAGGGTAAGGATCGCGGCGAGATCCCCGGCCTTCTCAAGGACCGGGCCGCTCGTGCAATGGATGGCGGCCCCCATCTCGCGGGCGATAATATGGGCGAGCGTTGTTTTCCCAAGACCCGGGGGGCCTGAAAAGAGGGTATGGTCAAGCGGCAAACGCCGCTTCTTTGCCGCCGCAATCGCGATAGAGAGGGCTTCTTTCAGCGGGTCCTGGCCGATAAAATCTGCCAGATTCTCGGGCCTGATTCCCACCTCATCGCTGTCCTCCTCTCTCATTGTGGCAGCGATCAGCGCCTCTTCCGTCATGAGCGCTCCCTGAGGAGAGAGAGCGCAGCCCGCACCACCGATGCGATATCAGGGGAGACTGGCTTTCCACGCAATACCGTATCAACCGAGGATACTGCCTCTTTTTGCGAAAATCCGAGCGCAACCAGCGTACTCTCCGCATCCCTCCGCACCGGATCGCCACCTGCGGGAAGCCCGGGGACAAATAATGCCCCCCGCTTTTTCATCTTGTCCCCAAGCTCCAGGATGAGACGTTTTGCGCTCTTCGCACCAATCCCGGATATCCGGGTCAGGACCGCCTCATCCCCATCGAGGATAGCACCGGCAAGCTCCGGGATTGCGATCTGCGAGAGAACATGCAGGGCGAGGACAGGGCCCACCCGGTTGACGGAGATGAGCAGAAGAAACATCTCCACCTCGGAGCGGGAGAGAAACCCATAGAGGACCGGCTCCCCGTCACGAACAACAAGATGGGTATGGACCCGGACCTCGGTATCTGTTCCCGACAGGGTGCGGATAGCAGCATCGGTCATATGGACCTCAAACCCGATACCGTTGACACCGATGACCGCCACTCCGTCCCCGCACCAGAGGACGTTGCCGGAAAGAAGCGAGATCACGGCTCTCTCACCGTATGCAGATGGCAGAGGGCGACAGAAAGCCCGTCGGCCACATCGTCAGGTTTTGGGATCTCGGAAAGGTCCAGGAGACGGCGGACCATCTCCTGCATCTGCCTCTTGTCTGCCCTCCCCGATCCTGTGATCGCCTGTTTCACCTGGTTAGGCGTATATTCAGCAACACGGATCCGGTGCTGCTGTGCCGCCAGCAGGAGCACCCCTCTCACTTCCGCGACACCCATCGCGGATGTCACGTTTCTCGAAAAGAAGAGTTTTTCGAGCGCCATCCACCCAGGCCGGTGCTCTTCGATGATCCCGCAGATCCGGTTGAAAATCTCTTCAAGACGCTCGGGAGTGGTGCTGTTCTTCCCTGATGTCAGGATACAGTCATAGCACACGACGTTTTTCACCCTTCCGTCCCTTGATTCGAGGATGCCATACCCTACCGTGGCGAGACCCGGATCGATCCCGAGGACAATCATGTCGCCTTCCTGCACACCGGCTGCAATAGGAGTGATTGTGTGTTGATAAATCATATCCTTTTGCCATTCCTGAAACCTGACGTTATCCGGGCAGTTCTGACCGACAGGAGAGAGGGACGCCCGGCCAGGCACGGAAGGAGGAAGTGAGAGAACCGGGGACAACATACGTACCGATCGATCCTCTGGCAAAAACGAATGTATCCTGCCTGCAGGGTGTTGTTTCCAGAATTCGTCCTGGATCTGACAACCCCATGATACAGGATCAGGCGATGATTTTTCTTTTTTCATGCAGAGCAACGAGACCCGGATCCACCTCACAGCCCGGGAGACACCCCATGAAATCACTTCTCCTGGACTGCACTGTTCCTGCAGGGTGACGATCCTGACATCCCCGTCAAACCTATCATGCGAGTATAACAGGGGATACCCCTTCCTGATATACCCGGTGCCGTAGGAGCAGCAACCACATGCTGCCGGATCAACCCTTTTTGGTTCCATCCAGTTTTTGTTCCCGCCACTCTGCCTTGTGAGCAAGGCACCATTCCTGTGCGTTCAGGGCAGGCTGGCCAGGTTCACGCACGAGGTGCGTATAGGTCCCGTCCGGGTGAAGCATCCAGTTCTTTACCGTATCATCAAGATGCACCGGGACAATGGTCCTCATCAGCCAGGATGCGATCGTCCGATCTTCAACCGGGAACAGCACCTCGACCCTCCGGTCGAGGTTCCGGGGCATGAGATCTGCACTCCCAAGGAACACTTCCTCGTCTCCGCCGTTCCTGAAATAATAAAGACGGGCGTGTTCGAGGAACCTGCCGACAAGCGAGGTAACCCCAATCGTTTCACTCACCCCGGGAACACCCGGTCGCAGGCAGCAGATGCCCCGCACCTGGAGGGTTACCCTGACTCCTTCCCCTGATGCCCGGTACAGGGCGACAATACAGTCCCGGTCAACGAGAGCATTCATTTTAAAGATGATGCACCCGTCACCATACTCCCGGTGCCGCTCAATCTCCCGCTCGATTCGGGAGAGAATTTCCTGGCGGAGGGTATGCGGCGCCACGAGCAGTTTCCGGTATGAGGGGGCGGTTGCACATCCGGTCAGGGAATTGAAAAGGTCGGCGGCATCGGCTCCGATCGCAGGGTCCGCGGTGAATAACCCAAAGTCGGTATATACCCTGCTCGATGTGGCGTTATAATTGCCGGTGCCCAGGTGCACATAGGTCCGGAGCCCGTCCTGTTCACGCCTGACCACCATGCAGATCTTGGAATGCACCTTGAGTCCGGGAAGGCCGTATACCACGTGAACCCCTGCCCGCTCAAGCGCCCTCGCCCATCCTATATTGTTCTCCTCGTCAAACCGGGCCTTGAGCTCGATTAAGGCTGCCACAACCTTCCCGTTTTCCCGGGCTTCGAGGAGGGCATTCACAATCGGGGAGTTTCTCCCGACACGGTAGAGGGTGATCTTGATTGCAAGTACCGCAGGATCATTGGCTGCCTGATGCAGCATGCTGATGACAGGGGTGAAACTTTCATACGGATGAAACAGGAGTTCATCTCTCTCCCGGATGTGGGAGAAGATCCCGTCATTTTCCCCAAGACCGGGAGGAACTGACGGGACGAACGGGAGATCCTTCAGACCTGGCCGGTCAAGCCCGGTAAGTTCCATAAGGTCCGCCATCCCGAGGGGGGCCCGCACCTGATAGAACATCTCTGCAGCGATACCGAGTTTCTTCCCGATGATACCGCACGCCGGTGAGGGCATCTCCTGTGCAACCTCGACGCGGACCGGGGAGCCCACCCTCCGCATCCCGATGCCTTCTTCGACAACCGTAAGGAGGTCGGATGCCTCATCCTCTTCGATCTCAAGATCTGCATCACGGGTAACCCTGAAAGGAAATGCACCTTCCACCAGGTAACCGGGAAAGAGCAGGTCGAGGTTCGCAGCAATGAATTCCTCAAGGAATACCAGGCGGGTATCGTTCCTGCCGTCAGTCACCCTGCTCCCGGCAGGGACCGGGATCAGCCGGGGAAACAGGTCTGTGGGGACCTTGATCCGGGCAAAATTCTCTTTTCCGGAGGAGGGGTGTTTCAGGATCACCGCAAGGTTGAGCGAGAGATTCGATATGAAGGGGAACGGATGTGAAGGATTGAATGCAAGGGGGGTAAGGACAGGGTACACCTCGCGATAGAAGTAATCGCGGAGATCTTCCTTATCTTCTGAAGAAAGGTCCTTATACGACAGGATGTGGACCCCGGCCTCCCGCAAGGCAGGGACAATCTCCCTCTCCCAGAGGTCCGACTGCTGTTCAAGCATCGGCTCCAGGACCCGGTGGATCTCCGACAACTGCAATGCAGGGCTCATTCCATCGGGAGGCGCTTCACGCACTCCCCTGGCGATCTGGCGCTGCAGCCCCGAGACCCGGATCATGAAATATTCGTCAAGGTTGTTTGAAAAGATGGAGAGGAACTTGACCCGTTCAAGGAGGGGGTGGGTACGATCCGCGGCTTCCGAAAGGACACGCCGGTTGAATTCAAGCCAGGATAGTTCCCGGTTGAAAAAGAGCGACGGATGTTCAAGTAAGGGGCAGCCTTCCCCGCGCTTCTCATCCTTTCCCGTTCTGTCCGCCATTCCGGCCATCCTCTCACCTGATTTCAAGTACTATGTGAGAAGCGGATTTAAAAAACGTGCCATCGATGAGCCTCCCTTCTCCTTCTCCCGCGGAAAGGAAACAAGTTCTCGAAACTTCCCTGCTTATAAACGGACTCATAGAATTTGCCGGTCCATTCCTCCCCCTGCCCATATCTCACTCAAAGGCAGGAATAACAGAAAAAGGACATGGGCACTGCTCAGGGGCGGGACATTCAGTGTGTATTCAAAAGTAAAATGCCCTGCCATTACGATACCAAACAATTTTAGTATTTATCCGACAATCTATCTTCTGCCGTGATTGACCATGGGATCGAATGACGACATCATGCATGAATTTGTAAAAAAGGAACTCAGGAAACTCTATCCCAGTGTTGACGGATGGCAGATCAAGCCTGCGGCAAAATCCGATGCAAAAGTGCAGGGGTTCGTCGTGGCAAGGAGAATCCTCGGGAAATCGGAAGGTGCCTATGTGCTGGTCTCGTTTGACCGTGCCGTGACACCTGCTACCGTCGATTCTCTCATGGCCATGGCAAGGAGCGAACCCATCCCGGGTCTTGCGTCGCCGAAAATGATCCTCGTCGTCCCTCAGAACACTGATGTTACCGGTATTTCCCGGGAGGTTACTGTCCTCCCGATGCAGAACTTCTCCTGGGAGGAGAAAGAGTCTGATCTGGCTCAAGAGAAGAAACCAGATGAGCGAGAAGGCCTCGACTGCAAAGAGTTCCTGACCGACACGTAGCACATACGACTACCAACCCCCATTTATTCTCTTTTTGAGATGTTCGCTGTGGGAACCAAGCCAGTAGAGCTTCCTGCAGTTCCTGCACCAGAAAAAACTGATATCTCTACGATTTTTCGGCGCATACGAGGCTGATGAGATCTCGTTTTCACGTGCAGGCCGGAGGAGTGCATTGCAGATTGAACACCTGTTCATCCGGAGTTCCGGTTCAATGAGCCCCCGTTCCACGAGTACTGTGATCTGGTCGAGGACGTCATCGCCTGATACGAGGAACGCCCGGGCCCCGCCCCTCCTTGCAAGCTCCTTGTCCCTGGTAAGCAGGATCCGATCCTCCCGCTCCGCGGACCTGAGGAGGAGCGTATCCTCCCGGGGATTCCCCTCGCTCATGGAATGTGCACTCTCTGCATCGTATCCCATGAACCTGAGGTAACGGCAGAGTGTCCCAAGCATCCTGTCTACGAGGAATGCAGGAGTTTTCTCCACCTCAGGTTGTTTTTTCGACGTAGGGTATCGCTTCCCCGCATTGTGTGCACCGGTGTGCCGAGAGGTTCCTGAACACCGAGGAGAACCCCTCCCGTTCGATAAGGAGTGCCCCGCATACCGGACAGTACGTGCTTTCGAACCGGTGCTTGTAGACGTTCCCAAGGTACGGGTAATGCAGGCCGATCTCCCGGGCCTGCCGGTAGATCCGCTCAAGGACCGCAACCGGGGTCGGACCCGGCTCCTTCATCCGGTAATCCGGGTGATACGCATTGAAATGAACGGGAGTATCCGGCCCCAGGTGTTCAAGTATCCAGCGGATGAGTGCCCCGGTATCCTCAGGTGAATCGTTCAGGCCGGGGATGACAAGGTTGACAACCTCGATATGAAGCCCGAGTTCCCGGGCTTTCACCGTTGCATCGAGGACCGGCTGGAGTTTTGCTCCGCAGACCTTCCGGTAGAACTCATCTGAAAAGGCCTTGATATCCACCCTGAACGCATCAAGGACCGTCCCGATCTCCCCGAGCGCTTCCTCGGTGATATACCCGTTTGTCACGTACACGGTCCCAAGCCCCTCCTTTTTTGCCAGCGCCCCCATCTCAAGCGGGTATTCATGCCAGATCGTGGGTTCGTTGTACGTCCACGAGATACTTCCGCAATGCCTGGAAAGAGCCCTCCTGACACCCTCTTTTGGGGCGAGCTCTGCAAGCGCGACCATTTCGGGTCCCTGCCGCGAGATATGCCAGTTCTGGCAGTGCTCGCAGTGAAAGTTGCATCCGATTCCCCCGAGCGAGTACGAGAGCGTCCCGGGGAGATAATGGAACAGGGGTTTTTTTTCGATCGGGTCGACCGCTTCTGCGCTCACCTTCCCAAACGTTGTCGCATACAGCGTCCCGTTCCGGTTCAGTCGGATACCACAGATGCCGTGCTTCCCGTCCTTTATATGGCACCGGTGACTGCAGAGCGAGCAGTCAACCTCGAGGTTCTCTCCTTTCCTGTACTGCAGCGCCTCGTGCCAGTCTTCCATCAAGAGGAGAATAAACAGGCGTATCACGATAAAAGTGCCGGTAGGGAGTCACGGCCGCGCTCAAGGGTTACTCCTCATCATTCGGGGCAGGTTCGTCCTCTTCTACCATGAAAGAGCCCGAATAACCGCAGCGTTTGCACCGGTATACCTCGCCGATGCACCCGCCAGCGACCCTGTAGATGTCGATACTCCTGCAGACCGGGCAGCGGATCATCTTTCAACAATTATATGTAGCGTATAAAGAAACCATTGGGTGCATGAAAAAGGTCGTCCTCTCCCTGGGCGGTTCGGTGCTCATCCCCGGCCTTGAAGAGCACAGGCTCGCCCGCTATGCCGCAGTGTTGAAGGAGATCGCCGGATATGCCCGGGTCTACGTGGTAGTCGGCGGTGGCGGGGAGGCCAGGAGATATATCACCGTTGCAAGGGAACTCGGGTGTTCCGAAGCAGCTGCAGACGAGGTCGGGATTGCGGTCACCCGGCTGAATGCCATGCTCCTTGCCGGGGCGCTCGGTGATGCTGCCTGCCCTCTTATCGCAGGGAGCCAGGCCGAAGCGATGGCCTTTGGGGCAACCGGTACGATCGTCCTGATGGGAGGGGTGACCCCTGCCCAGACAACGGATGCGGTAGCCGCGGTCCTTGCAGAGCGATGCGGGGCAGACCTTATGGTCAATCTCACTTCCGTCGATGGAATTTATACTGCAGATCCCAGGATCGATCCGGCTGCAGAGCGGCTCGCCCGCCTTACCCCTGAAAAACTCCTGGAGATTGTGGGAACCGGCTCACTCATGGCGGGGGCAAACACGGTGATCGATATGGTTGCTGCAAAAGTGATCCAGCGATCCGGTATCCCGCTTCTCGTCATTGACGGGCGGGATCCGGATAACCTTTCAAAGGCGCTCCTTTCCGGGACCCATTCCGGGAGCCTTGTCATAAGGGGAGGAAACGACCCGCTTCCTATCACCAGGGCCGTGAGAACATAGGTAACTATTTTTGGCTATCAGACCAATCATCTTCCTCACATCAGGGGTAGTAGGGTAGCCTGGTCCATCCTAGAGCGTTTGGGACGCTTTGACGGCAGTTCGAATCTGCCCTACCCCATCTTTTCAATGAAAACGGCTCCGCCGTTTTCATCTTTTATTCACGGCCGAACGGCGGTCATTGGCGGTTTCTCAATGAAAACGGCTCTGCCGTTTTGGCATGAAAACCGCATCCGCGGTTTTCACAAGGGGGGCATGTGACGAGGGGTTCTCATGTGCGTTTCATCCTGGTATGCCTGTGTCATCCAGGGAATCATAGGGGTTTCTTTCGCATCGTACCTGTTTTATGGATCATAAGCCGCAATTGATCTCTCATGGATACAAAGAAAGCCCGCCGGATACTCACCATTCTTGCCGGGCGATACCCGGACCGGTGGGCCCGGGAGCGGTATTCTGCATCCCCTTTCGAGGTGCTGATCACCACCATCCTCTCTGCCCAGACCACCGACAGATCGGTGGATGCCGTCAGGGATGACCTGTTCTCCCGTTATCCCGACCCGGTGTCCCTGGCAATGGCAGATATCGCCGAGGTGGAAGAGATCATCCACAGTACCGGTTTCTTCCATATGAAGGCAAAGCACATCATCGCTGCATCCCGGTCACTGGTCGAAAGGTTCTCTGGAACGGTCCCCGATACCATGGAAGATCTCTTAACAATCCCGGGAGTGGGGAGAAAGACCGCAAATATCGTGCTCTACCATGCATTTGGAAAGAACAAGGGCGTGGCGGTCGATACGCACGTATTCAGGCTCGCAGGACGGCTCGGGTTCTCTGACTCGGGGAATGCCGAAGGTATCGAAAAGGACCTGATGCACCTCTTCCCGGAAAAGGACTGGGGGGTTCTGACCGATATCCTGATTTCGCATGGCCGGGCGATATGCACCGCACGAAAACCGGCCTGTACAACCTGCCCGGTCTCCCATCTCTGCAGGTATTACTCCGCAGTACAACGGCAGGGAAACCAGGAATAGTAGAAGAATCCGCATCTTTTTTCCTGCAGCAACGGCCGGACAAAATGAGAATCAGGACAAAAGACCGCTTCGAATGAATGTGAACCGACAATGGTCCTGCCGGCCGTCAGACCAGGTTCACCAGGTAAAAAATCCCGGTAAAAAAGACAAAGCCCATGATCGCGCTTACAGGGATGGTCAGGATCCAGGCCCACATGATCCGCCGCGCAACGCCCCACCGCACCTGGCCAGCCCCCTGGGTTGCCCCGACTCCCATGATCGAGGAGGAGATGACATGCGTGGTGCTGACGGGTATACCCGCAATCGATGCACCGATGATTGTCGCAGCACCGGATGTTTCGGCGGCAAACCCGTCCACGGGCCTGAGACGGGTGATATTGTACCCCATTGTCTTCACGATTCGCCATCCTCCCGTGAGTGTACCGAGCGCTATCGCCGCATGGGCTGCCAGGATAACCCACAGGGGAACCGGAAGATTGTTCGGATCGACTGAAGCGCCATAATAACCGATACTGAAAAGGAGGGGCGTGATGATCCCCATCGTTTTCTGGGCGTCATTCGTACCATGGCTGAAACTGTAGGCTGCCGCAGAGAAGAGCTGCAATCTCCGGAAATGCCGCTCAGCGACCATACGCTGGGCCCCTTTCGCGATCCAGAGCACACATGCCATGAAGAAGAAGGCGAGGATAAACCCGATAATCGGGGAGAGAACCATGAAGAGGATAATAGTATCAAATGTTCCGAGTTTTATTGCGACAAGCCCCGCTGCTGCGATACCGGCTCCGGCAAGGCCACCGATCAGGGCATGGGAAGATGAGGTAGGGAGGCCGGAATACCAGGTGATCAGGTTCCATCCTATCGCCCCCAGAAGAGCGGCGAGGATGATATAGGGGACGATCACGGTATCAACGTAATTGAGATTGATGATCTTGCTGATGGTGCTCGCGACAGCGACACCGAAGAAAAATGCTGCGATAAAGTTGAAGAATGCGGCAAACACCACTGCCTTTTGAGGCGAGAGCACTTTTGTGGATATAACGGTAGAGATCGAGTTTGCCGAATCGTGAAACCCGTTTGTAAAATCAAAGGCAAGCGCGATGAAGATGATAAAAGCGATGATATCAGGTGTCGGGACTAGCACGGCATCACCACAATCCCCGCACGATTTTCACGAGAACCACTTCTCTCTTCTCACCGGGTTTCACCTGCAGATGCCCCCGGATCAGGAATGCCGGATCGCGAGATCGGAGAGGATATTGGCCACGTCCTCACACTTGTCGGTCGCAATCTCAAGGTATTCATAAATATCCTTGTACTTGATGATGTCCACCGCACCCTTCGTCTTGAAGAGGTCCTTTATTGCATGGGCAAGGACGTCATCGGCAACATTCTCGAGCCGGTTCACCTCGATACACCGCTTCTCGATCTGCATCGGATCCTTGATCGACCTGATGCACTTGACCGCCTGCTCGATCTCGATCACCGAGAGCTGGATCAGCCGTATCAGCTCCCGCATGTACGCGTCGACCTCCGGGATCTCGTAATAGTCCATCTTCCGTGTCGTCGAATCGATGTAATCGAGGACATCGTCGAGGGACGATGCAAGATGCGATATCTCGTCGGGCTGGAGCGGGGTGATGAAACTGATGTTCAGCTGCTCGTATATCTCATGGGTGATCTTGTCTCCCTCGTGCTCGAGCTGCTTGATCTGCTTGGCATAGTCCTTCAGCTCGCCGAAATTATCGGTGAGATCCACAAGACGGTAGGACGCAAGCACAAGCACTGCGGAGAGACGGTCGAAATGGTCAAAAAAGATAGCATCCTGGGGAATAATCCATTCCTTGAGGCCCACGTTGATCGATGCTACATCACTGTATAGAGGTAAAAAAACTCCGATCTGAAATTGGGTACGAAACGCACATGAGACTCCTTCGTCACATCCCCACCAAATGAAAATCGCGAATGCGATTTTCATGCCAACCGCCAATGACCGTCGCGGTCGTGCATAAAAGATGAAAATGGCGGAGCCATTTTCATTGTAAAATCATGAACCAGGGAGTTGAGACGGATGGACCGAGCGGGAATTGAACCCGCGGCCTCTTCCATGCCAAGGAAGCGATCTACCCCTGATCTATCGGCCCGCTCCATGGTAGTTGGTCACTATTGGTTAAAAGGATTATTTATCGGGAGCCTGGTGATTCCGGGAGTTCCCCACGGCCCGGTTCAAGGGGACCCGGGTCTTCCCGCTGCAACAGGGATTGGATGAGCCGATCCCTGGCCGCAGATAGGGGAGGGCGTTTCCGGACCACGCCGTCCCTGATAAACGTCGAGATGAGGGGGGTTCCTCCTTCAGGCCCGGGATGTTCTGACGGCAGAAGAACATGCCTGCCGTCCCGCACTTCCCAGACCTGCTTGGTCCCGCTCTTTTTGCCACGCTTGGCACAGGGCACCCCGTCAATAGAGACGATATCCATGGCAAAGTCCACCACCGGGGCATTGGCAATCGCCCCCCCCACCCCGAAAGCATCCACGATGTCACGGTAGGCAATGATATCGTTCCTGCGTTACCCCTCCGGAAAGCACGATCTGTACCTCAGGGTATCCCGCGGCATCCAGCTCCCACCTGACCTCCTCGAGGATCGCCCGCATGTTCCCCCTCCGGGACCTCGGGGTATCCAGCCGCACCCCCTGCGCCCCGGAGCGCGCCCCGGCCAGGGACTCCTTCTTCTCATCACAGAACGTGTCGCAGAGAAAGATCCGTGGAATATCCGGTCCTGCATACCGGTCAAAGGCCGCGAATGCCTCCTTGGGAGAAGGATAACACATCACGAAGGAATGAGGCATGGTGCCTACAAGCGGGACGTCCGGCGGGGCTGCCGTGTTCGAAACCCCGTCAACTCCTCCAATCCAGGCTGCGCGCTCAACCATCGTGGCAATGGCCGGATGCTGCCTCCGGGATCCGAAAGAATAGATCTTCTTCCCCCCGGAGATGTGCCTGATGGACGCTGCAGCGGTTGCGATCCCTGAGGCATGACAGAGAAAACCAAGTATCGCGGTCTCGTACCGGGCGAAGTCAAGGTAGTGCCCTTCGATCCTGAGTACAGGCTCCCCTGAAAAAAAGATAGTCCCCTCATCCATTGCATCGATGGTGACAGGGATCCCTTCCAGGAGGGAGAGGACATCATCGAGCCCGCAGAATACCGCCCACTCCATCGGGAGTTTTGCTGCCGTCACCTCCATGGCGATGACAGGGTTCCTGCCAGACCGGCGGAGGATCTCCTCGGTCGTGACAAAATAGATATCGGTGCACTCACCGCGCCTGATCCAGTCGTCTTCAACCGTGGCAAACCTGCCCATGAAGAGAAGATCTGGAACGGCCTGCTGATACACCTTGCGGGATGGTTCGGAAAAAACCACATGATTCCCGCTTGTGACACAAGCATACAAAATGAAAATGGCGAAGAGCCATGTTTCATATGAATGCGAAATGACCGCCTTGTCGATAAAATGAAATGGCGAAGCCATTTTCATGAACCGCCATGCCGCCGTTCGGTCGGGAAAAGATGAAAATGGCGGAGCCATTTCATTGGAAAGAGCAGGACCGAAAATGATACATCACGCACGGGTGCTCACTATAATGAAGACAGGAGAGACGCCATGCTAGGAATTATCGGGGGGACAAGCCTCCTCTTTTCAAGGCTGCCGGACCTCGAAAGGAGGGTGATCCACACCCCGTTTGGAAATTCTGAAGTGCTCTGCGGGGAATGTGCACTTCTTCTGCGGCACCAGCACAACCGTCCCCCCCATCGTATCAATTTCCGGTCACACCTCGCTTCACTGGCAATCTGCGGGGTTACCCGGCTGATTACCATCGGGTCAGCAGGATCCCTGAAGAGAGAACTATCCCCGGGATCGGTGATCATCCCCTCTGATTACATGAGCATGTCCTCCATCCCCTCCATCCACGAGCATGCGATCCGTCATGTGCACCCGGGATTTTCACCGGGATTTTCAGGGGAGCTCGCCGCGCTTCTTCCTGAAGCACGGCAGGGAGGGGTCTATGTCCAGACTCCCGGGCCGCGAATTGAGACACAGGCCGAGGTCCGCCTGCTTGCAGCCGGCGCTGACATGGTCGGTATGACGATAGCATCGGAAGCCACCCTTGCACGGGAGCTTGGCATGGAGATCGCTGCGCTTTGCACCGTGGATAATTATGCAAACGGGCTCTCTTCCGAGACGCTCACCTACGAGCATATCCTGCAATGTGCCGAGGCGAACAAGGACCGGACCGGTGCGATGGTGGAACGGATTATCGGGGGACTGGCATGAAACCAGCCCGCCCTGAAGGTTTCCCGGAAAAGCCGGGCTCCCTCCTGATCAAAGGGGCTCTTACCGGGGAGGGAGTGATCGATATATGCGTCAGTGAAGAGGGGTGCATTGTTGCTGCCGGGCCGGATGCCGGCAGGAAATTTGGGGCGGAGGCCGACTACCGCATCGATGGCTCACGGTCGGTTGCCCTCCCCGGCCTCGTCAATACCCATACCCATGCCGCAATGACCCTCTTACGGGGATTTGCTGATGATATGCCCCTGCAGCAGTGGCTCTCCGATAAGATCTGGCCTGTTGAAGCACATCTGACCGGGAACGATGTGTACTGGGGTACGCGGCTTGCCTGTCTCGAGATGATCAGGACCGGTACCACCGCGTTCCAGGATATGTATTTCTTTATGGAGGATGCTGCCCGGGCAGTTGAATCTGCGGGATTGCGTGCCGTCCTGGCGTACGGTTTCATCGATCTCGGGGACGAAGAGAAACGCGAGCATGAGATCCGGTCGACCGAACGGTTCGTCGCGCAGGTAAAATCCCTGGATAATCCAAGGATAAAGGCAGCGGCAGGACCCCATGCAATCTACACGGTCTCGCAGGAAGGCCTTCATGTGGCTCGCAGGATACAGCGGGGAGGAGGGGATCGGGATTCATATCCACCTTTCCGAGACCGAACAGGAAGTGGCCGATTCTGTGAAGACATGCGGGCTGCGCCCCCTCCAGATCCTCGACCGGTGCGGCATCCTCACCCCGCGGACGGTGGCCGCCCACTGCTGCTGGCTTGACCGGGAGGAGTGCGCACTTCTTGGAAAACGGGGGGTCTCGGTCGCTTACAACCCTTCAAGCAACATGAAACTTGCCGTGAACCGGGCAATGCCCTACCACTGGCTCAGGGAGGCCGGGGTGAATGTATCGCTTGGGACCGACGGTTGTTCATCCAACAACAACCTCGACCTGTTCGAGGAGATGAAGACCGGTGCCCTCCTCCAGAAATTTTACTGGAACTCTCCGACGCTCCTTCCTGCCTCCGAGATGCTTTTTGCCGCAACCAGCGGCGGAGCCCGGGCACTCGGGCTCGGGTCCGGCACCCTTGCTGCCGGCGAACCTGCCGATATCATACTGCTCGACCGGAATGCCATCTGCAATACTCCGCTGCACAGCATCAGCTCAAATGCCGTGTATTCCTGCAATGGATCCGCTGTCACCACCGTGATCTGCGGGGGCAGCGTGCTGATGATGGACAGGTACATACCAGGAGAAGAGGAGATTCTCCGCGAAGCGTCTTCCGTCGCAGCTGCACTGGTAAAAAGGGCCGGGGTTGCATGATATCCCCGCAGATTCTCCAAAAAAACAATGAGGAACCAGCGTTAGCCCGGGAACCAGTGGTATCGTTGCATTTCAACCACTCCTATTTCCCCACAAAATCGACACTATCTCACTAAAAAAGACGCTCCTGGGGGTCGCGCCTTTTGGCTTACCCCCGCCGCTGAGGCATCCCCCATGGTGCGATATGGCAGGTGGTGGGCATACACTCCAATTTTTCATAATTCGAAAGATTGGTACTTTTTTTCGCCAATTCAGCGCCAGAATTAGGATACGCCATTTCCTCGAAAATTGTGGCTGAGTCCGGTGTTTTATGAAGGGTATACCCAATTCATTTTACGCCGTCTCGATATGGGAGACTTCTTCCAGCTGCAGTTCCTGTATCGATACCTCGCGCATCCTGTACTTCTGGATCTTTCCGGTCACGCTCATGGGGAATCCTGAAACGAATTTTACATACCGTGGTATCTTATAGTGGGCGATCTTTCCCCGGCAGAACTCCTTGATCTCCTCCTCGTCCACACCGACCCCCTCTTTTGGCATGATCCAGGCCATCAGTTCCTCCCCGTATTTTATGTCCGGAACCCCGATGACATAGACGTCGGCAACCTTCGGGTGGTGGTGGAGAAACTCCTCGATCTCGCGGGGATAGATATTCTCCCCGCCCCTGATCACCATGTCCTTCAGCCGGCCGACGATCTTCACGTAGCCCTCATCATCCATGGTACCAAGATCCCCGGTATGGTTCCAGTCGTTGGTGTCAAGGGTTGCATGGGTTGCGCTGGGATTGTTGTAGTAACACTTCATCACGCAATAGCCACGGGCGCAGATCTCGCCGATCTCCCCCTGGGGGAGTACCTTCCCGCTCTTTGGGTCGATGATCTTCACTTCAGTATGGGGAAAGACCCTGCCCACCGTGGAGACACGCCGTTCGACAGGGTCCTTCGTGGTCGTCATGGTGATCCCGGGAGAGGTCTCGGTCTGTCCGTAGACGATCACGATCTCGGACATGTTCATCTTCCGGTTCACTTCCTTCATCACCTCGATCGGGCAGGGGGACCCGGCCATGATCCCGGTCCTGAGCGATGCCATGGAGTAGTTCGGAAAGTCAGGGGAGGCCAGCTCGGCAATGAACATGGTCGGGACACCATTGAGGGCCGTGCAGCGTTCCTGCTCGATGGTTTTCAGTACATCCTCGACATTGAAGGTGGGCGACGGGAGGACCATGGTCGCCCCGTGGGTCATACTGGCGAGGTTCGAGAGGACCATCCCGAAACAATGGTAGAAGGGGACCGGGATGCAGAGGCGGTCTTTTTCAGAAAAACCCATCCCTTCCCCGATTATATATCCGTTGTTGAGGACGCTGTGATGGGTGAGCACGACCCCCTTTGGGAATCCTGTCGTCCCGCTGGTATACTGGATATTGATGGCATCGTCAAAATCGAGCATCTCAGCCCGGGCGACCAGTTCGTCGCTGCTGATCTCCTCGCCTTTCTTCATCAGGTCCGGCCAGGAATACATGCCATTGTAGGCAATATCGCCGATAAAGACCACGTTTTTCAGGAACGGGAACTTTTCTGAGTTCAGTTTTCCGGCGACTGATTCGTGTGCTTCGGGACACGCCTCGTAGAACATCCCGACATAATCCGACGTCTTGAACCTCTCCTGGAGGATCAGGGTCTGGATCTCGGACTGTTTCAACACGTATTCCAGTTCGTACGTCCGGTATGCCGGGTTGATATTCACCATGATGGCGCCGATCGTAGCCGTGGCAAACTGGACGACTATCCATTCGGCATAATTCATTGCCCAGATTCCCACCCGGTCACCCTTCTCAACCCCGAGTGCCATCAGCCCCTTCGCCAGGCTGTTCACCTGGGAGAGAAGGTCCCGGTAGGTCCACCTGATATCCTGGTGGACCGAGACGACGGCTTCCGTATCCGGGAAGCGGGCCGAGACCGAGGCGAGCATTTCACCGACGGTAATGCCGAGAAGGGGATACGTCGAGATACCGCAATCATAACTCCGGGGATCCATCCTAACAGATGAGGATTTTGCAGGATATATGCATTACTGATTCCAATGCATAACCATTAAATCGGCGCAATGTGACCTTAATACGGCCAAGGGGTCGTGGCCTAGTCCGGAATGGCGACGGGCTCCAGCGGTCTTTCGCGTCGTGTGAATGATGAAAATGGGTCTTTCTGAAGAGAGATGATGATCCGTTGGAGCACTGACGCATGTCGGAGAGACCCGTCGATCGTGAGTTCAAATCTCACCGACCCCACATTTCTCTGTTGATCCAGTTGTACAGGTTCATCTGACTTTTCATTGTCGCAACGACGGCCACCTTACCAAAATGTTCTGGCAGCCCGCGGGATTCTTCCGGATGTCCCTGACCGGGTTTTTCTCCTCTATCAGAGGGCTTTTTAAGTAACTATCCCAAACCTAGTAGACAGGAAAAGGGTATCATATGTATGTTATCGGTGAAGCACTCGTAGGGGACGGCCCCGAACTCGCCCATATCGACCTTGTGATCGGCGACAAGGAAGGGCCTGTCGGGATGGCGTTTTCAAACGCACTCTCCCAGCTCTCGGCCGGCCATACCCCGCTTCTTGCGGTGGTCAGGCCTAACCTCCTCACAAAACCGGCGACCCTGGTCATTCCCAAGGTCACTCTGAAAAAGGACCTGCAGATCCGGGAGATGTTCGGTCCGGTCCAGGCAGCGGTAGCGAAGGCGGTTGCTGACTCGGTCGAGGAGGGTGTTTTCTCGGGCTGCGATATCGAGTCACTCGTGGTGCTTGCAAGTGTCTACCTTGGTCCGGAAGCAGCGGACTACAACAGGATCTACCGGTACAACTACGGCGCCACGAAACTTGCACTCCGGAGGGCCATTGACGGGTTCCCCGACACAAAGACGCTGCTCTATGAAAAGGACCGGTCGACCCACGCTGTCATGGGCTTCAAGGTCCAGCGGCTCTGGGACCCGCCGTACCTCCAGGTGGCACTCGACCTCGTGGACATGAACAAGGTCGCCTCGGTACTTTCCGAACTGCCGGACAACGACCACCTGATCATCGAGGCCGGGACCCCCCTCATCAAGAGGTTCGGGCTCGATATCATCTCAGAGATCCGGAAGCTCCGGCCGAATGCGTTCATCATCGCGGAGTGGCCGATTCTGTGAAGACATGCGGGCTGCGCCCCCCCAGATCCTCGACCGGTGCGGCATCCTCACCCCGCGGACGGTGGCCGCCCACTGCTGCTGGCTCGACCGTGAGGAGTGCGCACTTCTTGGAAAACGGGGGGTCTCGGTCGCTTACAACCCTTCAAGCAACATGAAACTTGCCGTGAACCGGGCAATGCCCTACCACTGGCTCAGGGAGGCGGGCGTGAATGTATCGCTTGGGACCGACGGTTGTTCATCCAACAACAACCTCGACCTGTTCGAGGAGATGAAGACCGGTGCCCTCCTCCAGAAATTTTACTGGAACTCTCCGACGCTCCTTCCTGCCTCCGAGATGCTTTTTGCCGCAACCGGCGGCGGAGCCCGGGCACTCGGGCTCGGGTCCGGCACCCTTGCTGCCGGCGAACCTGCCGATATCATACTGCTCGACCGGAACGCCATCTGCAATACTCCGCTGCACAGCATCAGCTCAAATGCCGTGTATTCCTGCAATGGATCCGCTGTCA
This sequence comes from uncultured Methanoregulaceae archaeon, assembly GCA_963828315.1. Taxonomy (GTDB): domain Archaea; phylum Halobacteriota; class Methanomicrobia; order Methanomicrobiales; family Methanospirillaceae; genus UBA9949. The sequence continues at coordinate 46,528 of CAWHEC010000005.1, forward strand.
CCACCGTGATCTGCGGGGGCAGCGTGCTGATGATGGACAGGTACATACCAGGAGAAGAGGAGATTCTCCGCGAAGCGTCTTCCGTCGCAGCTGCACTGGTAAAAAGGACAGGGGTTGCATGATATCCCCGCAGATTCTCCAAAAAAACAATGAGGAACCAGCGTTAGCCCGGGAACCAGTGGTATCGTTGCATTTCAACCACTCCTATTTCCCCACAAAATCGACACTATCTCACTAAAAAAGACGATCCTGGGGGTCGCGCCTTTTGGCTTACCCCCACCGCTGAGGTATCCCCCATGGTGCGATATGGCAGCTGGTGGGCATACACTCCAATTTTTCATAATTCGAAAGATCGGTACCTTTTTTTCGCCAATTCAGCGCCAGAATTAGGGTACGCCATTTCCTCGAAAATTGTGGATGATTCCGGTATTTATGAAGGGTATACCCAATTCATTTTACGCCGTCTCGATATGGGAGACTTCTTCCAGCTGCAGTTCCTGTATCGATACCTCGCGCATCCTGTACTTCTGGATCTTTCCCGTCACGCTCATGGGGAATCCTGAAACGAATTTTACATACCGTGGTATCTTATAGTGGGCGATCTTTCCCCGGCAAAACTCCTTGATCTCCTCCTCATCCACACCGACCCCCTCTTTAGGCATGATCCAGGCCATCAGTTCCTCCCCGTATTTTATATCCGGAACACCAATCACATAGACGTCGGCAACCTTCGGGTGGTGGTGGAGAAACTCCTCGATCTCGCGGGGATAGATATTCTCCCCGCCCCTGATCACCATGTCCTTCAGCCGGCCGACGATCTTCACGTAGCCCTCATCATCCATGGTACCAAGATCCCCGGTATGGTTCCAGTCGTTGGTGTCAAGGGTTGCATGGGTTGCGCTGGGATTGTTGTAGTAACACTTCATCACACAATAGCCACGGGCGCAGATCTCGCCGATCTCCCCCTGGGGAAGTACCTTCCCGCTCTTTGGGTCGATGATCTTCACTTCAGTATGGGGAAAGACCCTGCCCACCGTGGAGACACGCCGTTCGACAGGGTCCTTCGTGGTCGTCATGGTGATCCCGGGAGAGGTCTCGGTCTGTCCGTAGACGATCACGATCTCGGACATGTTCATCTTCCGGTTCACTTCCTTCATCACCTCGATCGGGCAGGGGGACCCGGCCATGATCCCGGTCCTGAGCGATGCCATGGAGTAGTTCGGAAAGTCAGGGGATGCCAGCTCGGCAATGAACATGGTCGGGACACCATTGAGGGCCGTGCAGCGTTCCTGCTCGATGGTTTTCAGTACATCCTCGACATTGAAGGTGGGAGACGGGAGGACCATGGTCGCCCCGTGGGTCATACTGGCGAGGTTCGAGAGGACCATCCCGAAACAATGGTAGAAGGGGACCGGGATGCAGAGGCGGTCTTTTTCAGAAAAACCCATCCCTTCCCCGATTATATATCCGTTGTTGAGGACGCTGTGATGGGTGAGCACGACCCCCTTTGGGAATCCTGTCGTCCCGCTGGTATACTGGATATTGATGGCATCGTCAAAATCGAGCATCTCAGCCCGGGCGACCAGTTCGTCGCTGCTGATCTCCTCACCTTTCTTCATCAGGTCCGGCCAGGAATACATGCCATTGTAGGCAATATCGCCGATAAAGACGACATTTTTCAGGAACGGGAACTTTTCCGAGTTCAGTTTTCCGGCGACTGATTCGTGTGCTTCGGGACACGCCTCGTAGAACATCCCGACATAATCCGACGTCTTGAACCTCTCCTGGAGGATCAGGGTCTGGATCTCGGACTGTTTCAACACGTATTCCAGTTCGTACGTCCGGTATGCCGGGTTGATATTCACCATGATGGCGCCGATCGTAGCCGTGGCAAACTGGACGACTATCCATTCGGCATAATTCATTGCCCAGATTCCCACCCGGTCACCCTTCTCAACCCCGAGCGCCATCAGCCCTTTCGCCAGGCTGTTCACCTGGGAGAGCAGGTCCCGGTAGGTCCACCTGATATCCTGGTGGACCGAGACGACCGCTTCCGTATCCGGGAAGCGGGCCGAGACCGAGGCGAGCATTTCACCGACGGTAATGCCGAGAAGGGGATACGTCGAGATACCGCAATCATAACTCCGGGGATCCATCCTAACAGATGAGGATTTTGCAGGATATAGCATTACTGATTCCAATGCATAACCATTAAATCGGCGCAATGTGACCTTAATACGGCCAGGGGGTCGTGGCCTAGTCCGGAATGGCGACGGGCTCCAGCGGTCTTTCGCGTCGTGTGAATGATGAAAATGGGTCTTTCTGAAGAGAGATGATGATCCGTTGGAGCACTGACGCATGTCGGAGAGACCCGTCGATCGTGAGTTCAAATCTCACCGACCCCACATTTCTCTGTTGATCCAGTGCACAGATTGATCTGACTTTTCTTGTCGCAACGACGGCCACCTTACCAAAATATTCTGGCAGCCCCGGGATTCTTCCGGATGTCCCTGACCGGGTTTTTCTCCTCTATCAGAGGGCTTTTTAAGTAACTATCCCAAACCTAGTAGACAGGAAAAGGGTATCATATGTATGTTATCGGTGAAGCACTCGTAGGGGACGGCCCCGAACTCGCCCATATCGACCTTGTGATCGGCGACAAGGAAGGGCCTGTCGGGATGGCGTTTTCAAACGCACTCTCCCAGCTCTCGGCCGGCCATACCCCGCTTCTTGCGGTGGTCAGGCCTAATCTCCTCACAAAACCGGCGACCCTGGTCATTCCCAAGGTCACTCTGAAAAAGGACCTGCAGATCCGGGAGATGTTCGGTCCGGTCCAGGCAGCGGTCGCAAAGGCGGTTGCTGACTCGGTCGAGGAGGGTGTTTTCTCGGGCTGCGATATCGAGTCACTCGTGGTGCTTGCAAGTGTCTACCTTGGTCCGGAAGCAGCGGACTACAACAGGATCTACCGGTACAATTACGGCGCCACGAAACTTGCACTCCGGAGGGCCATTGACGGGTTCCCCGACACAAAGACGCTGCTCTATGAAAAGGACCGGTCGACCCACGCTGTCATGGGCTTCAAGGTCCAGCGGCTCTGGGACCCGCCGTACCTCCAGGTGGCACTCGACCTTGTGGACATGAACAAGGTCGCCTCGGTACTTTCCGAACTGCCGGACAACGACCACCTGATCATCGAGGCCGGGACCCCCCTCATCAAGAGGTTCGGGCTCAATATCATCTCAGAGATCCGGAAGCTCCGGCCGAATGCGTTCATCATCGCGGACATGAAGATCCTCGATACCGGGAACCTTGAATCACGGATGGCAGCAGACTCGTCTGCCGATGCAGTCGTCATCTCCGGGCTTGCACCCACCTCGACCCTCGAAAAGGCCATTGCCGAGACAAAGAAGACCGGGATCTACTCGATCATAGACATGCTGAACGTGGCTGACCCGGTGAAGGTCGTAAAGGGCCTCAAAGTCAAGCCCGACATCGTGGAACTCCACCGTGCGATCGATGCCGAGTCCACCGCCCATGCCTGGGGCGATATCCCGGCGCTCAAAAAGGCTGCGGGAGGAAAACTCCTCGTCGCCACTGCCGGCGGTATCCGGGTCGATGTCGTGAAGGATGCCGTGAAGGCCGGGGCCGATATCATCGTTGTCGGCAGGGCAATCACGGCGAGCAAGGATGTCCATACCGCTGCCGATCTCTTCCTTGAACAGCTGAACCGTGAAGAGATAGACCAGTTCAGGGTGATGACTGACTTCTAACCCCTCGAATCAGTCATATCGGAATAACCATACTCTTTTTATGAACACCCTCTGCTCCAGGGGATAATGGTTCCGGGTGGAATCGGAACGGTCAAGAACATATCGGGAGATGATCCACGCATGATGGAAATCAAATACTCCGAAATAGGTGAGGCTATAGGGGTATCCTGCACCAGGCAGGAGGAACTTTTAGAAAAACTTGCAGAGTATGAAACGAGGAGGGATGCAATAGGAGAGAGAGATGTCCCACCCTGCACCCTTGTTGATGATGAAGATCCGGTAATTTGGACGGCAGGGATCCTCCAGTGGATACGAGGTGAGCCTTCTTTCTCGATGGAAGATCGGATTTTTTTGGCTCATCGTATTGGAATAATGGTTCCATTACAGAACGGGGAGGAGGACTACGAGGATGAGGAGGTGACATTTGATGAAGAGGATGAGGATATCCGTGAACTATTGCTTTCACTCCTACGCAGCGATGAAGGTCAGGATATGGTCCGTTCTCTCATAACTGAGCTGGAGGTGGAGGAGAGCAATGAGGAGGGGAGAGGGGACGATTGAAACACTTGTAAAACCAGACCACGAGAGAGGAACCGTTGCGACCCAGCGCAGGACAACTCGCCCGATCAGGTGGATGGGGGTATCGAATCCGATCGTGATTACGGGGAAGAATAAAAAATAAGACACTGTTCTCTTCAATCAACACTCGTCAATCATTTTCTTGACCATTTTCATGGTCTCGATCTTGAACTGCATCTGTTTGATCCTGTTCTCTCTAAAAAGGATCTTACCGTCGATCATGCGTTTAAGGAGTATTTTTTTCTGGTCATCAGGTATCTTGTCCAACGTTTCATGCATGAGCATGCCACGCCAGTGCATCATGCCCCCAGGACCATGTCCGTGCATCATAGTGTATCAACTCTTCCTGGTGTTCGATATGTCGAACCCATGGGACAATCACAACATGAAGCCAAAATCCTTTTGCTTGTTTTCAAAAATTGAAGGTCTCCCAAAAACAGGATTTCCCCCAATAAAACGGGATCAGCCCCTTTCAAATTCCCCACGTGACCTGTCAATTCGGTTGAATTGAAGCCCAATGACCGGGATAGGGAGATGGCGCCAATCCGGATTGAATTTTCTCTGTTATACCTGGCATAATGCCGGGTAATACCTGGCAAAACGTCCTTCCCGCACTTCTTTTACCATCCCTTCATCGATCAGCCGGTGCATCCATCGGGTGACTGACGGTCCGGCCAACCCCAGCAGATGAGCGATCTCTCCGCGAGTGATACCTGGATTCTCGTTGACAAGGGTGATAATATTGTGTGTTGTCGGGTAATTCTGGAACAGGATGTGCTTCTGGTCTGCATGACCGTACCGCCCATGGTTTTCGAAGAAATGATATCCGCCACCCTGTTCGATGCAGGTAATCTTCTGCATACGGATAAGGTATGCGAGGTGGTACCGCAACGTATGCAGGTTGATTGCGGTCAGCGATGCAAGCGATGACATATCAATACCCGGGTTCATGAGGATATCCGAATAAATCAGGTGTCTCTTCTCATGTTCAAGGATATTTTTCCCTGAGATCCGGCGGTAACCCCGGAGCAATACTCTCCGCACTGGTGCATTCCAGTCAAAGGGATCCCGCTGGAGTTCCCGTTGTACCTGAGATGCTGCAGAGGGTTCCTGGCCATGGCGGGCAGCCTGTGCATCGGCCCGTTGCCTCGTGGCATCGGCCCGTTGCCGCTCTCCTGCATCATGCTGTTCAGCAGGCATGCCAGCCCTCACCCCATTTCGGTATGCATGGCCCATCCCACCCCTGACCGGAGACTGCGCTGCTACACTTGAGCTGTCGCTGTCGCTATACGGTGCAAACGGCAGCGCAACGAGCGTGAGCATCAAAAGTGCCAGCACAAGGATTCCGGTTTTCATCCTGCTAAGACCTTAGTAATGAGGAATTATATAAGACCGCAGAATCAGGCATATGTTCACCAGTTTGACTATTCACACATCAAAAAAGCGATATGTAGCTGCCTGTCTGAGAAATGGTTTATCACTCCGGGATGATGTATGATGCAGGACCGGCGAATGATGGATCAATCGCCATCACAATGCCGGCATTCAACGGAGAACAACCCCATGTTGAAAAAAATCTTGATTTGTGCGGTTATCGCACTGATCCTCGTCCCGGCGTCAGTAATGGCAGCAGGGTTCGGAGGAAAAGGTACGGCTGCAGCATCAGGCCAGGGACAGTGCCTGCAGGATGGACAGAATTGCGTAAACCAGACTGGCCTTCAGGGAGCCGGCATACAGGCACAACACTCGTATCGTGCCCAGCAGAATGGAGAGAACGGGGCTACAGGTTCCCAGTGTTCCGGTAATGGCCAATGCGACACGGTAAAGAACCAGACCCGCTCCATGCTTCGTCTTCATGATGGAACGGGTACAGCCTGTAAAAACAACACGTGAATACTACGGTACTATTCATGCTGGATAAAATCCAGTACCTTTTTTTGAGTATATGATTTGATGCGGTATGTTGTGAGAAAATACCTATCAATGCCCTTGTTGATATCGGCTGTCTGGTTACCTTCATCCCGTCGCCTGATCTCCGGGATCATTTTATACCTGGCCCTTCCGTCAGGGGGTGGAAGAGGGGGCGGTTCCGGGGTCTATCTTGTTGTCCCCTATGGATTCCGGGTATCGGAGCACTGAGTTGTATCGGGCTTCATGCATTTCTCAGCCCGAACTCGTGGATTATCGGATGTATCAGGGCTTTTGATTGGCATAATCTGGTTCTTTTTCCATACACAGGGGGGTACATGACTCCCCCCTCCTTATTGGCTGATTGGGAACGGTGAAAATCCCGTACCCCGTTAATTTATTACCTTGTATCGGATGTGTACTACTATGGACCTCCCCATTGTAGCGGAGATTATTCGTCTGTTCGCCCTGGCCTTTGGCATTTTCGGAGCCATTCTGATCATTTACGGCGGAATTCGATCCATAGTTGAACTAATCCTGATGGGATTCCACCAGAAAAATGTGGGGAAAGGTCAGGTCATGCGAAAATTCACAGGCTATATCGTATTCGGCCTTGAATTTTTCATCGCAGGTGACGTGTTAACTACTCTGCTGAACCCTACCATCGAGGATCTTACTCTTCTCGGTGCGGTAGTGGTGATCCGGGTCATACTGGGATATTTCCTCCAGAAAGAGTCAAAAGAATTTGATATTGATTCCTGAACGTTTCCCTTGTTATTCTCCCCTGTTAAGGGCAAGGTTGTCCCTTCCGCCCGGAAGATTTTTTTTGATTGAGTCTGGCTTTACCGCAAAGACCTTCATCCCGAATTTTACCAATCCTCACCCACCGTAGAGATGCTTTCGGACCCGTTCACCAATCCCCCGCTCTCGGTTTTCAGCTGGGAAAGGTCAAAGGTTCCTTCGTGATACTATGCGAAGAGGGTGGAGAGAAAATCTGATGTCAGGTCCATTACCTCCTTCCTGAACCGGACCTCGACTGGGGTATCCCCGGTAAAACCCTTGATGGAGAACCATTATGGCTCCTCGAACTTGTAGAATCCCTCGTCGGTAGTCGGGAGCATTTCAACCTGCCCGAAGTGCCCGGGATAGACGAGAATTCCGCAGAACCATGGCACTCGTCATATTTGGCATCGTATCTGCATTGTCGTTATGAGGGGAATTACCATTACCACAATGCTTAAGCGAAGCAAAAAGTATGCATCATACAGGGTATCACCCATGGAAAAGTTCTACGCACTTCGAAAACTGCCTTACGATTTCAAGGCACTTGCACCGTATATGTCTGAAGACCAGCTGACCCTTCATTACACGAAACATCACCAGGCATACGTGACCGGGGCAAACGCACTCTTAGAGAAATTCGATAAGGCGCGGAAGGAAAAGACAGATTTCGACATCAAGGCGACCGCCAAGGAACTGTCGTTCCACCTCGGCGGGATGAGGCTCCACACCCTGTTCTGGCAGAACCTGGCTCCATCAGGAAACGGTGGAGGCGGACTGCCCAAAGGTGATCTGGCGAAAGCAATTGATGAGGAGTATGGTGAATTTAACCGATTCAAAAAGGAGTTTTCTACGGCGGCAACGAGCGTGGAGGGCTCAGGCTGGGCCGCAATCAGTTACTGCTTCAGGACAGGAAGGCCGCTGATCATGCAGGTCGAGAAACATAACATGAACATGTTCCCAGGTTTAAAGATCCTGATGGTCCTGGATGTCTGGGAGCATGCATACTACCTCGACTACCGGAATGACCGGGCTAAATACGTCGATGCATTCTGGAACATCGTGAACTGGGACGAAATCGGAAAGCGACTGGCCGTTGCAGTCGCTGAAATAACGGTATAATACGAATCCCTTTTTTTGCATCCGTTGACTAAAAAATTATACTCGGCCGATATCTTTTATTGTCATTTCAGGGTGATAACTGATTTTTTAAATCTACCACTCCTCCAAATCCCACTATTCTTACAATCACAACTTCCATGCAGACGGGAGATGATGGCATGCTCACAAGATCCGGATGATATGCCCACACTATAGAGGGAAACTGATGCATAGGCGTTCGAAACTTGCAAGTAGTAGTGACGGGCGAAGGAACAGGTCATCATCCTGGAAAAAAAGACGCCCCATGTACGATGTAATATTTTAAAAAGCGTTCATTTTTTCTTGATTTGTCCAGTTGCTCAGCCAGTCCGGATCGGACCGAAACGTTATGGCACAATCCTGACCCGAGGGTCCACTGTTTCTGATTGATAAAGAAAAAGAATGAGATAAGGTTACCCCTCGAGGTCCATGTGTATCGGGCCAACGAAACCGGCAGCGATCTACCCCCACGAAAGCCCGGATAGCGCCGCTCGTGAACCGGCCTGTCAGTCCGAAAATTATTGCGAACCGCCCCGGCACTGCAATAAATTATTACCCTGTACATTAAAATCAATGAACTGTTGTGGATAAAAAAATTATTTTATATCGAAACAATGTCCGTTTTGAACCAACATCACAACAAGACCAATCAGGCAGGATATTTTATTGGAATAATAGAGTTTTCCGTGAAATTAAGAATGAACATGCATGGAATAAATTTAATACATTCTTAAAATCCGATCTATGTCAAAAATTATTTGACGCAGGTCTTATCAAGACCTGGCTTCCTGCTGATGTATATCTGGAAGGAGCGATAGGGATAGTAGAACACGAAAAAATTGATTATACCCTTTCACCTGCAGAATGGACCTTAATGATGCTTTGGGACGCTGCAAATATGGTGGTTGATTGTTTGCTGCTTCTGTCCCAGGAACAGTACGGATTCAAAGACGGGCATACTTTTAACGTGCAATTTATTAATTGCAGCCCAAAATGGATTGATTTTGGATCAATTACGGAAAACATCGAAGAATGCACGTGGTGTCTGGAGGAATTTCGACGTAATTTTATCGTTCCCTTATGGTTAACAAAATATGGAGGAGCATGGGGCCGAAAAATAGCATATGAATTGATCCGTGAATGCACCAACCAGGACCGGACCGTAACCGGATGTGCAGCAACCCAACCCCAGACAGGATACATACTTTTTTCACAGAGTTTCCTGCGTGTAGTACCAATCCGATATTATTGTAAAATGAAGCAGTTCGAAAAAAACGTAATCGGTGGAAAAAATTCAGAGGCAGAACGATTTTTTAGAACATTGAAAACCTATGTAAATGCCCTGAAACCAGAAGAGCTGCAGAGTGAATGGGTCGGGCATCAGTCATCTGAGGGGGACCATCGGGATATCCTTCACGATGATACTGTTGTAACGATATTAAAAGAAATAAACCCGGAATCTGTCATAGAGTTCAGGGCTGATGACGGATTTTATTCTTTTGCAGCTGAAAATTCCGGATATAAAGTTATATCGGCGGAATTTGAAGAGACTCCCTTAAATACTATCTACAAACGAGCACAGGCGGAGAACAGGAGAATTACCCCTGTCAAAATTGATTTTTTATTTCCCACATCCCCGTGTTTGATTGGATTAGGATTTGGCTCATCCTTTGATCGGCTGAATGCAGATGTTTCACTGGCTCTGGATTTCATCGATGATGCTATCCTGCGTCAATATTGCTCTATGGATGTATTCACCGAAATTATCAGCAAATATTCAAACAAGGCATCAATAATTGAATTTATTTCGCCGGGGGAAACGGCAGTGAAATCAGGGGAGATCCCACGCGAATATTCGAAGGAGAACCTGATACATGAAATGAATAAACGAGGATTTTCCTTACAACAAGAGCATAACAACGGACCAGGCAGGAAAATTTTACTTTTTGTTCGCGATTAAGAAGCATCTGCCGGGAGGCATATTCCCCGGAGAACCACCCTGATACTTCCCTGTCGCAATGGTCCAGAGGTCCGGGCCATGCTGCCGCATGGCCCCATTTTCTCCATGAAAAGGTATAATCCGGATAGAGAACTGTTGATCAGGAGCAGCGATCGTTGCCCTGCCGCCGATCAGCGGATTTTGAGCCGGGAAATACCGAAGGGCTACCTCAAGACAGACCTCAATCCCGGATTACTGGATTACCGGATCGCTCCTCAAGAGCACGTGGGGAGGATCTTCGATGACGGCACAATCTCAACCGCATCCGAGGGGAGACTTGAGAGAGAGCCCCAGTCCTGAATGTATTTCTTTTTCAACCAATCAGACATATTCAACGCTCATCTCAGACTGCCCTGGAACGAAAAGCGTGGCAAACCAGCAATGCTACAAAATCCTCATTTTATGCCATTTATCAATTATTTTTTTCAGGAATTCACACGATTTCAGGGGT
>CAWHEC010000006.1:0-27231 GCA_963828315.1 uncultured Methanoregulaceae archaeon
CCGTTTTTATTGATTATGTCGACAATGATCTCCCGGAATGCTGCGGTTCCCCGGACAGATTCTTCAACATCTGCTCTGGTAATGGCGTTGCCGGTGATGCGGGCAAAGATATCGATACCTTCAGGAAAGGATCTCTCCATTGATTCCTTCAGAGGCCTGAAAGGGACGTAGAACGAGGGTCTCATTCCCTCCTGCGCCTCTTCAAGAACAATAGGACACCGTACCAGAGAGTACGCCCAGAACCTGAGGTAAAAATGTGCAGCCGGAAGATCACCCCGACGGATCAGGGCACGGGCAACAGATTCCCGGTACTCCAGTTCGACCGGTGATACCGAATAGAGGTAATGGCCCCGGGTCCTTTCAGCCACATTCGAAATAGTCTGGTTCCTTGCATCTGCTGCTCACCGCATCATGGAGTTTTTTTAAGGAAACGAGAGAATCCGATGGATCGGCGTTCAGGAGAAGGTTCGCAATGAAGCGATTTTCCAGATCGCAACCAAAAAGAGCGTCAATCTTTCGCAGTCTGGCCATCGGCCTGGTCATGATGCTCATGACGCTTTGCCTGGTGCTGTCAGCCAATGCAGTCAGGTAGTATGCGTGTGCCATCTGCAGATAGAACAATGACAGCGGGAGGAAAGTCAGGATTCCTCGACACTTCACGGAATGCCGCATCACCAAAGGAGATCTGACTCCCCACTCGCCGTTCCCAGATACTCCTGTCATATGCGTTCAGCCGTACTCTGTTGACCATACTCCTGACAGCGTCCGACTTCATCCAGACCTCATCCGATTCCAGGAGGAGGTGAGGGAGCATACGGTACCCTGCAGCGGTCCGGGAATCGAGCATCGCTCCCACGGGTATCCACATGATATCGACAAAAACACGGCCTTTGGAGCACATGACCGTCCGCCTTTCCACGTGCTCTTCCGGCTTGTCCCAGATCGCAAGAAGATCGATGTCGGACACTTCCGGGAGTTCATCATCCATCAGGGGTTTCCGGGAGAGGATGCCCAGTGAATCCGGCTCCAGTAAACGTTGTGCAATCTCCTTTGCCTCGATGAGATTTTCTTCAGTCTGTCCGCACTCCGCCAGAGTCATAGGATCATTCCTTTGGATGCCTGCTCCAGGTATCTGGCGAACGCACTCATAACCGTTGCCGTGGAAAAAAGGTGCCGGTGGTCGCGGATAAGGGCGTTTATCGCTTTTCCATCCTTCTTCCAGGAGGGGTACTTCCAGGGTTCTTTCATAGAGGGATGAGGGATCCGGAGAATATAGCCCGGAGCAAAGCTGCCATCCGGTGCCTGATTCGCAAGGAGCCAGTGTATCCCGTTCCCAATACACTGGTAAAGGTCCGGCCGGGGTTCCAGTAAAAGCCCGTCCAGCGCCAGTGCTGTCCAGAACGGTACACCCCCGGATTCTGCTGAATCCCCCCAGCTTCCGTCAGCCAGTTGGGTTTGGGCTATCCAGTCCTGAGCATTTTTCAGCCGCATGAGATCGTCAGGGGTTGCTCCCGGTTGAAGCGCCTGCATGCAATGGACGGTGGCATAGAGGTTCCCGCTCCACCAGTAAGAGTTCCAGTATCCTTCAGCAACCTGGCTCCTCCTGATAAAGTCCAGGGAAGTGCTGATGCTCTGAGGATAACCTGCCTCAGTAAGAGATTCCACTGCAACTCCCGTTACGCAGAGCTGGGAGGTAAGCCACCCATCAAACGAGACACTCCCCTCAAGTCCCATGAAACGGCCTATCGCGGATGGTGAAAAATAGGTCCTGAATCCGCCATCATCATTCTGATGCCTGAGTACGACGCGTGATGCTGCAGCACATATTTCCCTGTCCGGTATTCCACGGCTCGAGAGGAAACGGAGACACCAGGAGGTCGAGTCCGCATCGGAGGGGACCCCGGGGCCGTACCCCCATCCTCCATCCGGATTCCGGTGATTCCGGATCAGGCCGGCTACCTCATCCAGCCACTCATCCTGTCCGCCGCCATAGCGGCTGATCATATATCCGATGTACCCTGATACCCAGAAGACGCTCTCACCGGCGAGGGTACGGAAGTCGGACCAGAGCCCGTCAGGGTTGCGGCTTGTTTTCATGAACGTCAGCGCAGCATCCCGTGATTTTTCCAGCCGATCGAAATATTCCAGATCCTCCATTTTCACCTCCCCTGATGGATGTACCAGGCTTATGAGCGTATCCTTCCGATACGGCAGGAAGAGAGGAGCATATCACGAGCAGCCCCGGTTTTCCCTGCCGGTCTGAAAAGAATAATTCCGGATTTTCCTGGTTTTTCCATGAAACTGATTTTTCTGAAATTATTTATTTTTATTTCACTGATGTCAGCCTGACATGAATGGTGATCTCTTTTCAGGATATATGACTATTCCCGCAGCCGGACAAGATGCATAAAGGATTGAGCGAAAACAGAATGAGATATCCCCAATATTTTTATATAAATTATGATAAGTAAGATTAATTTATGCGAGCCGTGAAAAGTCTGGTTTTCCAAAGAGTGCCTTCACCTATCAAAATTGAACACCAGACCGTGGAAAAACAGGGAGGACATGCTTTTCTATGAGTTTCTTTGTTGATCCCCTTGGGCTTCTCTTCTTTGGGGCTATCCTCTCCATCCTCTCAGCGTACTATAACCTTGCCAAGTCATTGGTATACACACTCGCGGCGGCTATATTATCGTCCTTTATGTTCGGAGGATTAGCACTCTACCTCGATTGGTATCGATGGATTATACCCGGACTTGTCGACCTGAAGGGTTCATACATTATGTTCGACCAGGGTCTGACAGGCATCACCAAGGAAGCATTCCCCGCATGGATAGTTGTTATGTTCCTCTCCCTCTATCCGTTCTGGTTCGCTCTTGGCTACGAGGCTGCAAAGAAATACAACCTTCCAATGAAGTACGTCATTGTATTCATCATAGGAATCCTGCTGCTGACAATCCCCTCCATCATACAATCCCAATTCCTCGTTCCTCAGCTAAACCAAAAAAGGGTAAGTGAGATGCCTGAAGTGGCCGGGAGGCAGTGGTGACCGGATAGGATCGATTCTCAATGACTCGCGGTGCTTGACATCGTGATTCTGCACCCGGTAACCGGCACCGCCCGGGCCGTTGTGGCCTTATAATACTTATTTTTGTTAAGGAATCTGAAACATGGAGTTCTGAAGTCCCACTTGGGTGGCAACGGAGCCTGACCTTCCACCTGCCTTCACAGCCAGCTCGACAGTCAAAGACTAATCATTCCTGTAAAAGGCAAAATTCCAAAGTATTGCCAGTTCTGGGGACGTAAGTATAAAGCAACTTCTATGAGTAGTGTAAGTATGGCTAAACGAGTGAGAAAGTCCACGACGGTGCCGCTGAATTGGAAAGAGGTGTGGTTCACCAACTGCCCCATGGTATCTGCCAATAATGTTGACCAGGAACTGGGGTGGTGCCGTGAGGAATTCAAGAAGATTGGCGTCGAATACGCTTACTTCCGCCACGCGCCAGAGAACAACTGGTACCCGCACTACATCCATAATCTCGACAACCTCATCCGCTTCGGTGGCCTCTATCCCCCCATCCATGTTCATGCGGACATCCGCCGTACCGTGCTGCTGGGTGCGACGTGGGTATACGAAGGCGGCTGCATGGCCGTGCGTGCCCGGGATCCGATCTTTCGTATGCAGGATCTGAAGGGCAAGAAGATCGGCATCTCGAAGAGCCTGAACACCATCAAGAACGACTGGTGGCGCATCCAGGAACACATGGGTATCGAGAACATGCTGATGCTGAACGACATGTCAATGGATGATATTGAACTCGTAGAGTTCCCCTACCCGGATGACTGGTACGATAAACCCGAGATGCTGGTCCCGCCAATGAACAACCCGTCCGAGCTATGGATGCGCCGTGACCACAAGCATGACCTTGCCTTCCGCCCGCTGGAAACGGCACTGCTGAATGGTACCGTCGACGCCATCTATACCCAGAGCAAGGTCTTCCAGCATCTCCAGGAGGCGACAGGCCAGATCAAGATGATCGAGGACCTGTCCAGATACCCGGACTGGACCGTGCAGGTCGCCAACACACCCGCTGTTATCACCTGCACGGACGTGATGGCCAGGGAGCACCCAGAGCTTGTCATCGCTTACATGAAGGCCATGGTCAAGGTGGGGCGCTGGGCGAACGATCACAAGCGTGCAGCAGCAGCGATCCTCAACCGGCAGACCTTCTACCTGGATGCCGAGGATACGTACCAGGGTATCAAGCACGTGGACATGGTGCCAAGCCTGAATGCGCAGAATTTGCAATGCATCAAGATCGGCAAGGATTTCATGCTGAGCCACGGCTACATCAAGAACGACTTCGATGTAGACGAGTGGGCGGCACCTGAATTCCTGGAGAAGGCGGTATTGGAAGTACTCGAGGAGGAGTGGCAGAGAAAGAGCTGGACCAAGCTTCCTCATGGCGGCGGGCTCGATGCAGAGGGCACGCGGCTCGGATAGTTGGGAAAACGTGACAGAAAACGGTCCCGACAATCAAGTCCATGGAGAGACTATCATGACGACTCAAAAAGGATCACCTGCTCAAACAGTCCACCCGGTACCCGAAAGAAAGCAGACGAGTGTGGGATTGTATATAACGTCGGAGGAAGCGTACGAGATGTGGAGGGCTGACCCCGAACGGGTCCATATCATCGATGTCCGCACCCCCGAAGAGTACGTGTTCGTCGGCCATGCAGAGATGGCGAGGAACATCCCCCTCCTTTTCGTCAAACACGAATGGAACGCTGACATCAAAGAATTTGTCGTGGAGCCCAATCCCGATTTTATCCCCCGTTTGAAGAGCCTGTTTGCATCCACTGACACGCTCCTGGTCATGTGCCGGTCCGGGGACCGCAGCGCCATGGCAGTGAATGCGCTTGCTAAAGCAGGGTTTGTGAACGTCTACAACATCATTGACGGGATGGAAGGGGACAAGGTAGACGATCCCGGGAGCGTGTACCACGGGAAGCGGATGAGGAACGGTTGGAAGAATTGCGGAGCTCCCTGGACCTATGAAGTCAATCCGGAGCAGACGTGTATGATGAGCGTGAAGAAATAACAAATCAGGAACCCCTCTCATTGTATTTTTTAGAGCCCCGGTTCGGTGCAGTATAGTATTCGTGGAAAATAAGAAATTATCAAGGGGTAATAATTCCTATGGCACCCGGGGGAACCGGTCTCCTCCCAGGTCTCTCTCGTTTATTTTACTCGCAATTACCTTATCCCGCATTCTTCCAATATACTCATTCAGAAATGCATCCAGCGTATTATAGGGGGTTATCGGAGGCAAGTCAGGATTTCTTTCGATTGTTTGAAGGTATCCTTTTGCTGCAACAGCCTCATCCAGTGCGTTCTGATAATCGCCGAGACTTTCTGCTTCTGCAGCATCTGCAAGATGATACGCGGCATTCTTCGCCGAATAGAGGAACTTGAGATACGCAATCCGCTTCGCTTCATTTTCCGGCGTAGTTGCTTCCATAGGTAACAGCTGATCATAATACTTCTCGGTCGTATATCCGAGGTCTTCTGCTCTCAGATACAATACGGATGGAGAATAGACGAGCTGGGCGGACGAGGTTCCGGGGACCATTGCCTGAATTACCAGTACTGTTTTATTGGCAATTTCTTCTGCTGAATTCGCAACAAAGACATGTAATTCAGCATCCCGGTCTGACGTTTGACCAGGCACATTATCACGGGGCTTGTCCGTGCCATCCGCAGCGCCTTCAGACTTTGTCGGTGAGGTAGGTAACGGGGTCACCATCACCGTATGTGTTTCGGTTGCCACAGGAGTTTTTGTATCGGGAACAGACGTCCCTTCTTGTATTGAGGTGCATCCTGAAGAGATAATGAACAGCAGACAAATGGCAGTTAATAAAGTCCCGAGCAACATCTTCTGGTGCATGGGTGAAACATGGGTATGAAAATATAAAATCCTGTCTCATTCATTCAGCTTTGATGTATATGATCAACGAAAAAGGTTGAACCTGTATTCTCGTACCTGAAAAGCAACCGCAGAGAATCCTGATAGCGAGCCACAGAGATTAAAAGAATAGGATTAAGCCACCTCGCGGGCCTTGTCACCACCCGTAAGAGTAGGTTATCTGCATAACCACAATCGTCAATACGAAGAAGATTCCGGCAGCCAGCCATTTCCTTCTGCCAGTGTGCTCGGCATAGAGAAAAACAATGTATCCGATTGCGATAGAGGCGATGAGCCGGGAGAGCAGCAAGGGGATTTTTCCAAAGCCGAGAAGAAGGTACGGCAGGATGACCGGGATAACGGCGAGGATGTCACACGTGGCAATAGCGATCAGGGTATTACGGTCGTCCCGGTTTAAATGATACTTCACAGGTGCATCAGGAGCCTCATCGATGATGCGGTCCACAATCTTTTCCTTCTCCTCATCGGGAAGATAGTCAGCAGAGGAATCCCCAAGCGAGTCGAGAAGCGAGTCCCTCAATTCCCTGTTGTTCCTGTCCTTTTTGAGCTTGCTGATGTTCTTATCCAGGTCCGCCTTGTCCGTCAGGCCGCCATAAATCACGGTAATACCATCAATGAACCCCCACGTAATGTTCACTCCAAAGGTCAGTACCAGCAGGACCACCGTGAGGTACACCCTGCCAAACCCGAGATTGCTGTTCAGCAGGATCTCACTGTATCCGCCCAATATCCCGCAGACAACGGCGACCATGAAGAACCCGTAGAACCATTCTCCGAGCATATCTCCAAAGGACATGTATCTCCTCTGGAACTCCGTTATCGGATTCGATGCCATGAAAAAGTGTCATTCATCGAGCTATAAATTTACTTTCAATTGGCCGGTGTAAAGTGTATGACTTCTCAAGGGTTCATCAAGTAATTTATAGTGGATTTACGGCAGCAATCCTCATATTGTGCGGACTCCTCTTGTGGGGGATCGCTGGGAAAATCTTTTTCATTCAGGAGGAAAGAATACCTTTCAGCCCACTAAATCTGATCCAATTACGAAAATTTGGGCCAGGAGGTACACAGAATGGGAGTATTGGGAAAAGTTGCTGCAGCAAAAGCAGTGAAAGGACGCAGAGACGATAAGAAAGAGAAAAAAGAAGAAGCTGAAAAGACTGAAGAAAAGAAGTGAATTCGGGCGACATATCCCGGTTCGGCTTTCATTTTTCCTTCTTTTACTTTATTCCTGCTTGTTGTTCCAGAGCACCCAGCCGATCCTCCAATTGTTTCAGGGTTCCCTCCATTGTCTCGGAAAAGCTGTTCAGTGATGCTACTTTTACTTCGTTTGCCTCAAGGATCTGGTCCTTGGAATTCCTGAATGACTGGAGCCTGGCCCGGCTGACAAGCGACCATTCATCGATCATCAGCTCGAACCTGCGGTCAAGGTACTCATCCACCCTGCTCTCTACCGGCCGCGAGAGGTCTACCCCTCCCTTTGCCCCCTTCCAGTAATAGTAGATGACAAACAGAAGAATTGCAACGATGATAACAAGAAGGGCAGCTTCAAGAGGAGTCAACGCCGCACCTCCCTCAGTTGTAACAGGCGATGACTGAAATCATTGAAAAGCGGGCCCAGGTGGTGTCCACCGGGTTCAATTGTTCAGAACCACATTCAACTCATCTCTTGTCCAGTCCAGTTCCCGGTCGGCATAATAGATGGCGAGAAGCAGGGAATCGGTGGAATACATCTCGTTCAAATCCAGTGGAATCATGATCTATTCCTCCTGGCAATAGTACAAAAAAGGGATATCCTATTTGTCTTTCCGCTGTATCGCCAGGAAGAGCACCCCAAGGGCGGCAACAATCGTCAGGGGGAGAAGCCCGGTCTGGGTTGGTGTAGTTGTAGGCGGTGCCATTGCCGGAATAAGGGTTGCAGAGACCTGGGCGGTCTGGCCGGCCGTGACCTGCTGGGTCGCCTGCCAGTCCTGATATCCGTTCAGTTTCACAAGGAGAGTATACGATCCAGGGGAAAGGCTGTCGAGGGTGATGGGGGTCAATCCCTTGAAGGCGTTATTCAGAAAGACTTCAGCCTGGCTGGGGGCCGAGATGACCGATATCCCGCCGGTTGTCGGGTTCTGCATCGGATTCAGGGTAACGGAAATATCGGAGTTCTGCCCTGCCACAACCGTTCTTGTGACGGAATAGTCCTGGTATCCTGCCTTCGTGAGGAGGAGGGTGTGTGTCCCGGGGATAACCTGTGTCGAGACGAGGGGGCTTCCCGATATAGTCTGGCCTTTGTAGACTCCGTCACCATAGACACTTGCCCCGGCGGGAATCGATGTTATACTCACGGTTGCATATTGCGGTTGCTGGTCGACTATCAGGGTTGGATTTAGGTAGCTGGTTGCCCCGGCTGTTATAGTGACCGTTCCGGTCCAGTCCTGGTAGCCGGCCAGTATCAGCTGTACCTGAGTGGGACCCGGGCACGAGGTTTCCCACCGAAGTTGAAGTGACCCCCCGGTAACTGCCATCCACGTATACCGCTGCTCCACTGGGATATGAGCTCACACTCAGGGTCCCGGTGGTAACGGCGGGTTGGAGAATCGCATTGACATACGCAGTCTGTCCCTGGTTCACATTCACATCCATGTAGAAATCCTGGTATCCCGACATAAAGACGGTGATCTCATGGGTGCCCATCGGAATGTTGGTGAAGGTGTAAGGAGTGTTTGCTGATCGGCTGCGGTCAAGGGTGACCAGTGCGCCCGATGGTGTTGAAACGACCTGGATATTTCCTGTCTGGGCACTTGGGGTGAGCTGGGCCGTAATCGGGATTGTCTGCCCGTCTTTCGGATTGCCATAATAGGAGTCACTCCATTCTTGATACCCCGCCAGGCTGATCCTGATGGAATGATCGGGATTGCCTGTTGTGGAAACCGTGACCATTGCCGGCGTCTCCCCCCAATAGGCCCCGTCAAAGTATACCTCCCCTCCTGAGGGGACGGAATTGATCGAGAAGTATCCCTGCCCTCCTCCCGGTATCACCGGTAATGTGGCAGGTGCGACCGGTTGTGCGGGTAACGTCGCAGGTCCAACCTGTGTCACCGGCAATGTCCCGGGGTTGACCACGGGAACGTCTCCGGTCGAGACCATGGCAGATGATACTGCCACAATAGCCGTTAAAAGGGCTATCATCATGAAAACGGTAGAATATCGCATTGATACCAGATCCTGTTGTTGTAACGAATACTGAAATCCCAGTCTGATGGGTGCACTCCATATCTTGGGGAGTATTATATGTAATTTCGGATTATTCTCAAAAAACGGAAAGAATAATCCGGATGTTCCAAAAATCGGAAAGAACAATCCGGATTATATATTGTTAATTTTAATGTGTTTCCCTATGTCCAGTCGTTTCAGAACCCCTGGCATGTACCTTGCCTATATCCTCCAGGTGGCAATTGCCTTCAATGTACTGCTCGCAGCGTTCTTCAAACCTGAAGATTTGCTCATCGCGATAGTCCTCTTTCTGATGGCACTCGTCATCTACCTGTTCTCCTGGAAGACAAAGATCATGTTCCCCTGGTTCGTATATGCCTTGG
The DNA here is from genome assembly GCA_963828315.1 of uncultured Methanoregulaceae archaeon. Taxonomy (GTDB): domain Archaea; phylum Halobacteriota; class Methanomicrobia; order Methanomicrobiales; family Methanospirillaceae; genus UBA9949. The sequence goes on from CAWHEC010000006.1 coordinate 9,575, forward strand.
TCTCTTTGGCAATTTTAATCCATACATCGGGTTACATCCAGGGACGGTATCTTGCATTCGTCAACTGGGACGCACTTGCCCATACGGTATCAGGGATGATTGTTGCCCTGCTCGGTTTCCTGCTCATCTTATTCTGGGATAAGATTAAGAAGTTTAACCTGGATGCCGGGTTCATCGGGATCTTTATCATATTCTTCGGATGTATCTTTGAATATTTCTGGGAGATCTGGGAATTTTTCGTCGACACCTTCTTTGGAGGTTCCGCAGCCGGGCTTATGCAGGCGAATAATGCTGACACAATGACTGATATGATCTTTGTCCTGATCTCTTCCCTCATCGTCGGAATCGGAGTATACATCTACCTGAAACGCTATGGAAAGGAAAATATCTTCCAGGATATGGTGAAGGATAGTACCTACCTCAAAAAATTCAATGTATAGGATCCTCCCCCACGATTTTTCGCCCAAGACAGAGCAATGAGGATAATTCCCGGCACCCATAGTGTTTTTTTCCTGGAGTTTAAAGGAATCCATTCGTTATACGGAGATCATACTGCAAGAGATAGTGGATAAGTCCATCCCAGTCCTCCCCTATCAGTAATCATTAAGCCTTCTCGCTATTTCACCATCTATATGCAGTCCTGATCAATCTGAGGGTTCATACCGGTAGTATCCATACTATGTATCGTAACCAGTTCTGATATCCGACACGATCGCCATCCGGATCCAGCAGGACTTCCCCAAATATCAGGTAATGAGCATGCCTCCAGAATGTCCCGAATAGTGTGAGATTATGAAAAAAACCAGAAAAAAACCAGTTTCAGAGAGAAAGAAGGTCGCTGAAACACCCCTCTCTCCGCTCATTGAGCCCGGGACAAACAATCAGGATAGCAAGATTTCAATAGTCGGAATTGATGCTCTGCAGCAGAGTGAACAATTCTTAAAAGAGACAGAGAAAATTGTAAAGATTGGCGGATGGAAAGCAAACCCGATCACGAATTATCTCCAATGGACTGACGGAATTTATGATATTGTCGAAGCCCCCCGCGACTATCATCCAGGTCTTGATGAGGGATTGAAATATTTTTCAAAAAAAGATCTGCCCCTCATCAGGGACCGCATCGCTACCTGCCTCGAATTCGGCAAACCATTTACTCTTGAGGTCCTGATCACCACCGAGAGCGGAAAGAAGGTCTGGACTGAACTGCGGGGACTGCGGTCCGTAACGGAAACAACCAGGTCCTATGTTATCGGTACATTCCAGGATATTACCGAACGCAGAAACATCGAAGACAAACTGAAAAAAGAGGCATCATTGCTCACTGCGACCCTCGATTCCACAACCGATGGGATCCTGGTTATTGACACTGACGGAAAAATTACCAGTTATAATAAGACATTTTGTGCAATGTGGGGGATTCCGCACCATTCGCTCGATGCTGCTGATGAGAAGACCGCACTTGCCTACATGACACCACTGATTGCAGACCCTGTCCAGTTCGTCGACCTCCTGAAAGGATACTACACTCACCCCGGCCGTGAGAGTTATGACACAGTCCGCCTTGTGGATGGCCGACTCATCGAGCGTTATTCAAAGCCCCAGATGATTGAAGACACCATTGTAGGCAGGGTGTGGAGTTACCGTGATATCACCGAACGCATACAGGCAGAGGAGGCCCTCCAGGAAACCCTCCACCGTTTTTACAGCATCCTATCGGAAATACGGTACGGCATCCTGTTGGTTACCGCTGAGGATCGGGTAGAATTTGCCAACCGGGCCTTTTGCGACATATTCGGTTTACCCGAGCCTCCCGCCGATCTCCAAAACCTTTCTGCCGCTGAAATGATCGTGAAGATACGAAATGTCTATCGCGATCCGGGCGCCGCAGTAACCCGCATCCGGGAAATTGTCCGTTTGGGAAAAGAGGTAAAAGGTGAAGAGGTTGCCACACAAGACGGCCGAATGTTTCTGCGGGATTTTATTCCTCTCTACAGCAACGAAAAGACATTCGGCCGTCTCTGGAGCCACATTGATATCACCGAGCGAAAACACGCAGAGGAGGAACTCCGGAAGAGCGAAGCACGGTACCATCTTCTCGCTGATAACACGACCGATGTTATCTGGACATTCGACCTTCAGGGGGTCTTCACCTACCTCAGCCCTTCGGTCGTCCAGCTCACGGGGTTTACCCCGGAAGAGTTGATTCAGCAGTCTTTTCGGAACCTGGCCGCCAGAGGATCGATCGCTCTCGTTGAAGAAAGGATACAACGGAATCTTGCGGATGTTGCGTCAGGTTCAGCTCCAGGCCCGGACGTCATTGAAGCCGAGCTTCGCTGTCGGGACGGAACTACGGTCTGGGTCGAGAATACGTACCGGCTGTTGCTTGACGAAAAGGGGAGGCCAACAGAATTTATTGGTGTCGCCCGGAACATCAGTAAGCGCAAACAGGCTGAAGAAGCCCTGCAGGAAAGCCTGGAAAAATTCCGGGTCATTGCCACCAACACTCCCGATCATATCCTGCTGATGGACAAGGATCTCCAGTACACCCAGATAATCAATCCCCCCCTGGGTCTGGAAGAAGGGGACATGCTTGGACATACCGACTATGATTTCCTTTCCTTTGAAGATGCGGACAGATTAATGAAAATCAAGAGACAGGTGATGGAAACAGGGAGTGCCATCCAGCTGGAAATCCCCCTTCTGACCACCAGTGGCGAGGTGCATTTCTTTGCCGGATCCTATGTCCCGAAACGGAATGTTGCCGGCGAGATCGATGGGCTGATAGGCTATTTCACCAATGTAACCGAAACAAAACGGGCCAATGAGAAGATCGTTGCTGCTCTGCGGGAAAAAGAGGTCCTGATCCGGGAAATCCACCACCGGGTCAAGAACAATCTCCAGATCATGTACGGCCTGCTTTACATGACTACCAGGAGGACAGAGGACCCTGAAACAGCCGGGATATTAACTGATATGATGATGAAAATAAAGACCATGGCCCAGATCCATACGCGGCTGTACGAGAGCAAACAATTCGATAAGATCAATATGGCAGGCCAAATCCAGGACCAGATGACCGATCTCTCTCGTATCTACGCGAGCTCCGGCCTTGAAATAGCCTGCATAGTGGAGGCAGAAGAGATCTTTCTTTCGGTCGACCAGGCGATTCCCTGTGCCCTTCTGATCAACGAAGTCCTGTCAAACGCATTCAAGCATGCCTTCCGGGGGCGCGAAAATGGAACGATCAGGATCTCTGCACGTCAGATGGACGGAGCTGTCCATATCAGGATCGAGGATAACGGGAGTGGTATTCCAAAGGACGTGGATATGTACCGTACTACCAGCCTTGGAATGAAACTGGTGCGGAGCCTGGTAACGCAACTGGAGGGAACTCTGGCGATCGAAAGCTCAGACCGTGGTTCAAGCATAACCATTGATTTTCCTCTTATAACGACGGGATGATAACGATGTCAAACATTCTTGTGGTAGATGATGAAGCGATCATAACCCTGCAGCTCGAAGAGCAGCTGCATGAGATGGGATATACGGTGGTGGGTATGGCAGCGTCCGGGGAGGAGGCAATTGAGAAGGCTCGCCAGCTTCTACCAGACCTGGTCCTGATGGATATCGTCATGCCGAGGAGGCGGGTGAACGGGATTGAAGCAGCCCGGGTAATAATAGACGAACTGGATATCCCGGTAGTATTTGTGACATCCTACGCCGATGATGCGATCATCGAGAAAGCCAAGCAGGTACGGCCCTACGGGTATATTGTAAAACCCTTCAATGAACTAGAGATAAAAGCTGCTATCGAAGTAGCCCTGTTCCGCAAAGCCGCAGAACTCGAGATGAAGAAGAGGGCGGAGGTAACCCGGCACGATGCCGTGCCAAGCATCGCCCCCGTTACCCCAGAGATGCCGGGAACAGAGTATATCGACGTGCCGGAGATAAAAACGGTTTTTCTCAAAAATATCTTTACCGACCTCCTCCTCTACCTTTACGTGGACCCTTCCGTGAAGGACCCGCTCTTCAAATCCTCTCTTGAAGCGGGGATACAAAGAGGTGGCCGCCTCTTCTTTGCCTATCACCACTCCACCCTGCATAAGTATTTTCTCACGGAGATCCAGAACAGGGTATTATTCATTCGGAAGATAAAGAAAGGCGAGCTCTTTTTATTGCCCCAGATCCTTGAGCGATGTACTGCAACCCTTCCCCCGTCTGGCCCGGCGGGAGGTCTCCATATTCTCCTTGATTTTTCTGATACGGAGGAATTTGACGACATCATCGCCCTTAAAAAACTGATCCTGGGAAAAAAGGAAGGCGGGATTCCCGTCACCGGTATCATTGCCCTGAATATGACAGATCTCGATCACGATCACATCAGGATGCTTACCGAAGGGATAGCAAAGATCATCATCTCAACTGGCAAGGATACGACCATTTCCTACGCGAATCCCACGTATCTTACTGATTTTTTTACCGTTGTCCCTCAGGCAAAAGTGGAGGATGTGGTAAGAAAACTGCTTGAGCCGGTAGTCCTTTCCATGCTCTCCAAACCCATATCGGGATATGATATCGTCAATGAGATCCATAATCGGTACAAGGTCCACATTCCCCAGTCCAGGATTTATGCACATCTCTATGAGCTCAAGCAACAGGGATACCTGGAGATGAAAGTCTCCGGGAAATCAAAGTTGTATTCGCCCACAGAAGCTTGGAAAAAAATACATACAGCAACAGCTGAACGAATTCAAGTTTGTCTTTCAGCAAATTCTGGGAGACGGATTGACTGCTCAGGATAAAGAAGTCTGAATTTTCTCCGTGATGCAATCCTGATTGGAGCAATCCATCCGTCATCGCAATCTCCACCTCCAGGATTACCCTACTCCTCCCCTCTCCCACACCCTGGCAGGCGCTCCCTTCACAGCACCATGTTCCAGACTACGAAACAACCCGTAAAACAAATGCACACCTATTTATGAGGGGTGGAGAAAAGGTGGTCTCAACCAGGAACGTTCATTGAAGAGAGGTGGAACAGCCTGCTCATTGAGAAATCCTGTAGTACATAAAGAGTTAGAGTAGGTTACCTGGAAGAACAACCGCGGTATCACCCATTACTAACCAGCCAAAGTACTGAAACAGAGTCAAAAAATAATCACGTCGTTCGAGACGATAGTAAATTCCACGATAAGAAGGTCTTGTCATTCCATCAGACTCATATTCAAGCCCAACATGCAAGCCACGTTTTGGTGATCTGAAAAAGTGCATTCATTCACCGTATCAACGAGGAATACTATGAATACCGCTAATAAAAAGAAAAAAGGGGAGAAACCCAGTATCGTTTCATCAACCGGCATATCTGAAACCGGCATCTCTTTTAAAATTATATGCCATCTGCCGGGGATTTCCGAAGAGGAGATCAGGATCGATCGGGAAGGTACACGACTCATCATATCCACCTCAAATCAAAATCCGACACTCGTCCAGAACATTACCGTCCCCGCAGATTCATACATCTGCAAAAAGAAGTTTCATGATGGAACACTGGAAATTACCCTCGAACGACCTTTTTAACGACAAGGGAATAATGAAGGCCATTCACAGTTCGGTAATTACGGCCCGCAGATGGGGGGATGGAACTGCAACCATATCCGCCGGAGAGCAACAATTGCGGGCAGCAGACCTGACCGTGCGGATCCTGCGTTCGGTGGAAGGGGAATAATATGCGACGGTTCTGGAAAATTCTTGGAATCATCGCTCTCGCCGTAGTTCTGGTTCTCCTTATCGGTCCGCTGGTATATCCGGTCCCACCGTTATCGGGGACCCTTGCGGAACGCGATATTGCCGACCCGGATAGCCATTTTACAGAGATCAATGGGGTGACCGTTCATTACAAGGAAAAGGGCCAGGGTGAGCCGGTGTTCATCCTACTGCATGGATTCGGAGCCAACGAATTCTCCTGGCGGGAAGTTGTGGAGCCGCTCTCCGAACACGGCCGCGTCATCGCGTATGATCGCCCGGGTTTTGGGCTTACGAGCCGCCCCATGCCCGGTGAATGGTCCGGAATAAATCCCTACAGCGTGCAGGGAAATGTCGAACTGCTGGATGGGCTGATAGACGACCTCGGAGTGGAAAAAGCAATCCTGGTAGGAAACTCTGCCGGGGGTGAGGTCGCTGCCGCGTATGCCCTCGAACACCCGGACAGGGTGGCGGGGCTGGTGCTGGTTGATCCCGCTCTTGGCAGCGAACATCGGGGCGGGGTCCCCTCATGGATTCTCCCGCTCTTAAAGACCCCTCAGATGCGCCGTATTGGACCGCTCCTGGTTCGCAGCATTGCTGGCGATCTGGGAAATGAAACTATCCGGCTTGCATGGCATGATCCCTCCCTCATCGACCAGCAGGTCTATGACGGTTACCGTAAGCCCCTCAAGGCAAACAACTGGGACAGGGCGCTGTATGAATTCACCATCGCAGAAAATCCGGTCAGATTTGGCGAACGACTTGGGGAACTGTCCTTGCCGGTGCTCGTCGTTACCGGAGACGATGACCGTATTGTGCCCACCGACTCGACTGTTCAATTATCCAAGGAGATTCCGGGTGCAGAGGTGGTTGTGCTGAGTGCATGCGGGCATGTACCCCAGGAAGAATGCCCGGATCAATTCATGGATGCCCTTGAAGATTTCGTGGAAGAAATGAAATGATAATCCTCGGAAAACACATCCTCTTCTATCGCTTCGAATTACTTGGGATCCGCAGGGAGAATGATGTATCTGGTTCTGGATTGAAAACCGAAGAGTAAAAAAGAAAGATGAGAGGTCCAACAACTTCTTTTTCATTGTGGTGAACTCTTCAACAGGAAGAACTTCCCTACTTGGGGAGATCTGCCAGTTTCTGCAGCTCTGCAGCAGTATCCTTTGCCAGTGCTGCAGCGGGCTGCGGCTGTGCTGCCTGCGCTGCCCCCCCGGGGCCTTGCCCTGTTCTCCTGCAGCCTGCCGCTGGGCTTGCGCTGCGTACTGTTGCTTATCCCTTGATAAAGATGATTGGGGACCTGATTCAATTTTTTCAGAGGCGTTCATCCAGGGCTCTCCTCAGGCAATAATCCCGGTCTTTCCGATTTTTGGAACATCCGGGTTATTCTTTCCGATTTTTGAGAATTGTCCGAAGGTAGATATAATAGTCCCGCAGATGGGGATATAATCCAACCTTAAGAATCGTACCATCTCTGTAAGATCGTTGGATTAGGAAGGAATACCACATGGGACTCGCAGGTAAAGTTGTTGCAGCAAAAGCTGTGAAAGGACGAAGAGACGATAAGAAAGAGAAAAAAGCAGAAGCCGGGAAGACTGAAGAAACGAAGTGAGATAAGCGGGGGAAGGGGGATTGTAATCCAGTCCAGCCCCTCTCTTTACCTTAATTCCCGGCGATGAACTTGCTTGCACACCGAATGATCGAATACTCTATCCTCATACTACATGGTTTTCTCTCTTCTTTCTCCAATACGCCCTCCAGGCATTCATTATAGGGGATACCTTCCGGCTCTTCTTCGTTCTCATCCCGGCGTTCATCCTCTCCCTGGTCCCGTTTCTCGTGGAATACAAGATGGAGGTTGAATTAATTCCAGGGACAAAATCTCTCATCGCCCTGGCACTTCTTCTCCACGTCGCTGGTGGCATCAACCGGTTCTCCTGGCTCTATAGTCCTTTTTATGACAAGCTGGCCCACGTCATCTCCGCACTCGCACTCCTTCTCGTAGTATTCTGTTTCTTTGAATTCCTGGACTACTACGAATACCACTACCCGAGGAATCCAGATCAAGGAAGCAAAGGCTTCGGTTCTTGAACCCTATGCTGGGAAGAGCATATTTGACCACCATGGCGAACGGATTGTGGTAGGCCAGCGGCTCATGCAGTCAGCAAGCGATATGCTTCTCGGTTGGACCACCGCGACAAGTAAAGACCACCGCCAGTTCTCCATCCGCCAGTTTCGGGACATGAAATTCTCCATTGATGTTGAAATGGCGCCGCCCGACCAACTCGCCAACTACGCCCGGATCTGCGGGTGGACGCTTGCCCGGGCGCATGCACGATCAGGTGATGCAGCGATGATCTCGGGATATATCGGCAAGTCTGACGTGTTCGATCGTGCAATCGGGACATTTGCGAGGTTGTACACAGACCAGACCGAGCGGGATTACTCTACTTTCACAGAGGCAATGAAATCAGGAGAAATTACTGCAGATATGGAGAATTAATCCTCAATCCCAGCTTTTTTAGGATCGTAACTCTCTTTTTCCCCACTTTTCCAGGGATCCCCCGATCACGTTACGGATATAATTATCCCCGGTGCCGGTGTGGGTACCATTGATTGAGGTGACTATACGGGGACTCACATGGAAAAAAGGGTAAAGTATTCAGGGTGTCTTTTGTGCTGACCGGAGCATGAAAGAACCAGCAATCGCCATAAATCCGAAGAAGATACCAAGCATCCCGAAGACGAACGGGACTGCGATGGTAGCCATGACGGGTTCTGCGAGGATGAGGATCCCGAAGAGAAGCGAAAGGATTCCCAGGAGACCGATACCCCAGCCTTTGCCGGTGAAGGCTCCGTACAGTGCAACAAACCCATAAATCAGGGCCAGGATACCCACCATGATGGTGAATATAAACGGCACGATGAACGTGCTGTATAACGGATAGGCAATGATAAGGAGACCAAGGATGATACCGAGGAATCCCCATAGGATTTTCATTCCCCTATCAGTGCTCGATGAAAATGCGCTGAAAAGCGTAACCATACCGCTGAAGAACCAGTAAAACCCAAGGAACCAGATAATGACGAACAGGGTCCCAATGGGATAGACAAGGAGGAAACACCCAAGGATGAGAGCGATGAATCCCATGATAAGCAGGAGCCACCATGGGAAGAAGGTTCCCATCGGATGAGGGGTTCCCGTTGTTGCAGACATTGCATCAGTCATTGTCGAATCACCATGGTACTGAAGCGCCAGATGTACTTAATAAACCACATTGTTCTTTCCGATTTTCGTAACATCCTGATTATTCTTTCCGATTTTTGAGAATAATCCGAAGGTACATATAACAATCCTTCAGATATGGGGTGCACCCAGAAATCTTGGAGTAAAGAATACTCCGTTAAGGGAAACAGTATGAGAGGAGTAAAAAATGGTTGAATTTGGACCGATACAGATGATAGCGATAGGATTTCCAGAAGTGAAGTACCTGAAAGGCGAATTACTCAAGGAAATCCTCTCTCTTTCAGTGAAAAGAAGATCATCAGAGTAGTAGGGCTTCTTGCCATTGCAAAGGATGAGAAAGGCAAGACGGCATCTGTTCAGCTTACCGAGCTTTCTGATGACGACCGGATAAAATTAGGTGCCGGAATCGGAGCACTTATTGGGTATGGTGCAGCCGGCGAAGAAGGTGCCAGGACCGGTGCAAATGCTGGTGCTGAATATATGTATTATAAGGAATTTGGCCTTAGTATGGAACAAATCAAGGAAATTGCAAAAAACATTCCCAATGAAACTGCAGCCGGGTTCTTGCTAATTGAGCACCTGTGGGCCAAGAAATTCAAGGAGATAGCACTGAAACAACATGGTGTTCTTCTCGCGAATGGTTTCATCACTCTTGATTCGCTCGTGGCGATGGGTGCACACCTCGCAGAGGGGGCCAGAGCCGGAGAAAAACTCAAATAAAAATAAGGAATGAGTGACATTGGCAAAAGAACGACCGATTGGGGTTACAATCCTCGTTATCCTTGCTGTGCTTGGAGCGATTAATGCCTTGATTTATACGTTACAGATGCTGCATATCCTTCCGACCTACCTTGGAAATGTGGCATTCTTCCAGTTCAGCCTCATAGGGGCTCTTCTCTGGGGTTTCCTCTTCTTCATCTGGCTCGGGGTAGCCCGGATGCTATGGGAAGTCCATCCCCAGGGATGGCTGTGGATGGTATTGATCTCGTCATTTGCCTTTTTCTACGCGGTTCTCTGCGTCATCGGGGCATCATCGTGGGAGGCAATGGCGCCCATGTTCATTGTCAGTGGCCTGGTGCTGATCTATTGTCTGCTTCCTGGCACAAAAGAGGCATTCGGCATTCCACGATAGCAAGGGGTCTCCCATGAGAGGGAGAGGATTAATGTTGACCATGAACAGCATTGGACGAGAGAAGAGTTATGCGGCATTGAGCTATTGTGCCAGGAAAGACACAGAATGGGTGTAACCAGGCAAAGTTGCTGCAAGAAAGCAGTGAAAGGACGCAGAGAGACAGTGAAATGAACAGAAGAGTGGAATTATGACAGAAAAACATGGTAACGTCATGGGCCCGGTGGATTACCTGATGATCAGGTTTCCCGGGAACAAGTTCACCGGGAAGATCGCTCCCGAGCTGAATGATCTGGAAAAGAAAGGCATCATCCGGATAATCGATCTGGTTATGATCCTGAAGGATGCGAGCGGGAAACTGATGATCGTCGAGGCAAAGAACCTTGAAGGAGAGGCGGGTGCAGCGTACAGGGAACTGGCGAAACGCACCGATGAATGGTTCTCGGAAGGCGACATCGAGGCATTGGCAATGTCCCTGGCAAACAACACATCAGCCGCCCTCCTCCTATTCGAGAATGTCTGGGCCATCAAGTTCAAAAAGGCCCTGCTTGAGGCCGATGCTGAACTGATCGATATGGGCCGGATCCCACCCGAAACGATCCAGAAAGCTGAAAAACACCTGAAGGTACAAGGAGGTGCCTGAACATGAGAGGAAGAGGATTGATGCTCGTCGCAGGAATGAGGGCAGGTGAAGCACGGGCCCAGCAGCAGCAGGCGGCGCAGGCCCAGCAACAGGCAGCGGTAGAACAGGCACGGCAGGAGGGTGCCGCTCAGGCGCAGCAGCCGGCAGCGCCTCCAGCAAAGGATATTACTGCCGAACTGCAGAAACTGGCAGATCTCCACAAACAGGGAGTTCTGACAGACGAAGAGTTTGCGGCAATGAAAAAGAAGCTGCTGGGACTCTGAGACGATTGTACCATTCATCGTAGGTGAATCATGAGCAAGAAGACCAATCCGGAGTCACATCAGGAGTCGAAGAAATCCGAATCTTCGAATAAAGGTGTCGCGATCATTATCCTCCTGTGTTTCCTCGGCGTCATGCCCATCCTTATCTGGGCATCCCTCCCTGATACCAGCTGGTACACGGCGGCTTCGATAGCATCCCCCATGGTAGAATCCGCCGTTGCTGCTGCAGGATTGCAGATCTGCTCTTCAGAAAACTACCCGGTCGATGTCCCTGGAGGAGAGAGTGCTATCCTCTACCAGATCTCCCCGGATTGTACTGCTCCCACAACTGCGACAACGGTGAAGGTCCTTGTTGTCGGATTCAGCAGTGGTGAGGCAATGAACTCAGCCCTTGCAATAGCCCAGAATACCTATCAGAACTGGAAGACGTTGAACACGGAAGTATTCACAAGTGGGAACAGTGTCCTTGTTGTCCAGGGCGCCCCTGGGAACGATGATGTACAGCAGATTGGGGCCTCATTCATCGAAGATGGGGCAGTGCAAGTGATCTAGGGCGATGTCATTTTAAAAAAAGGGTGATTACCATGGCAAAACTCAAGGTATACAAGGACGGGACCCCCTTCACCGGGGTTATCGGGCGTACTGTTGAGGAATCCTCGCCGGCCTGGCCGGAACTCGAACGCCCCCCGGAGGGTGCACCCAACGTCATCTTCTTCGTGCTCGACGATGTCGGTTACGGTCAGTTGTCTCCCTTCGGCGGGCTGGTTGAGACGCCCGTGCTGGATGAGCTGGCGAAAAACGGCCTGTGCTACACCAACATGCACACCACGGCGCTCTGCTCGCCGTCGCGTGGCTGCATCCTGACCGGGCGGAATCACCACTCGATCGGGCTGGCGTCGATCACCGAGACCTCCACCGGGTACCCCGGCTATAACGGCATCCTGCCCTTCGACAAGGGGATGCTTTCCGAGATGCTGCTGCAGAAGGGCTACAACACCTTCTGCGTCGGGAAGTGGCACCTCACGCCGCCCGAACACACGACCGCAGCCGGACCCTATGACCGCTGGCCCCTCGGCCGCGGCTTCGAGCGGTATTACGGGTTCATGGGCGGTGAGACCAACCAGTGGTACCCGGAACTGGTCTACGACAACCACGGGGTCGAGCAGCCCGCAAAGCCCGAGGACGGCTACCACCTGAGCGCTGACCTGGCCGACAAGGCCATCGAGTTCATCCAGGATGCGCATGTCACCGCGCCGGACAAGCCCTTCTTCCTGTATTACGCCACGGGCTGCGGCCATGCGCCGCATCATGTGCCAAAGGAGTGGGCGGACAAGTACAAGGGCCGGTTCGACATGGGCTGGGACGAGTACCGGAAGATCGTCCACAAGCGTCAGCTCGAGATGGGGATCATCCCCCCGGGCACGGAATTGTCACCGCATGACCCCGATGTGCCTGTCTGGGACACGCTGTCAGCGGACGAGAAGCGGCTCTATGCCCGGATGATGGAGGTCTATGCCGGGTTTGTTACCTTCACCGATTACCACTTCGGGCGCATCCTTGATTTCCTGAAAGAGATCGGCGAGCTGGACAACACGCTGATCATCGTCATCTCCGACAACGGAGCCAGCTCCGAGGGCGGACCGGTGGGATCGCTCAACGAGATGTTCTTCTTCAACAATGCGAAGGAAACACTGGAAGACAACCTCAAGGTCATCGACGAGCTGGGCGGCGTCGAGACCTGCAACCACTACCCCTGGGGCTGGACGAACGCCGGCAATACGCCGTTCCGCCGCTGGAAGCGCGAGACGTACCGGGGCGGCACCACTGACCCGTGCATCGTGTCGTGGCCCAGGAGGATCCGGGCCAGCGGCGAACTGCGGCCCCAGTACGGGCATATTATCGACTTCGTCCCGACTGTTCTGGAAGCCCTTGGCATCGAGGCGCCGCAGAGCATCCGCGGCGTGACCCAGGCGCCCATCGACGGGGTGAGTTTCGCTCACACCTTCAACGACGCTTCTGCACCCGGCAATCACCACACCCAGTACTTCGAGATGTTCGGTCACCGCTCGATCTACCATGACGGCTGGCGGGCGGTCTGCCCGTGGCCGGGCCCGAGCTTCGCCGATGCCGCAAAGAAGGGGCGCAAGTTCGGCTCCCCTATACCCAACACGGTGCTCGTGGATATCGAGACCAACGACTGGGAGCTGTACCACGTGGACGAGGACTACTCCGAATGCCACAACCTGGCCGCAGCGCATCCCGACAAGGTGATCGAGATGGTCGGCCGGTGGTGGGCTGAAGCGGGAAGGTACCAGGTTCTGCCGATTGACGGCAGCGCCCTGGAACGCCTCAACGTGGAGCGCCCGACCATAGCGAGGCCGAGGGACAGGTTTGTCTATTACCCTGGCGGATCGTCTATCCCCTTTACCGCCACGCCCAAGACCTACAACCGGCCATGGAGCATCACGGCCGACGTCATTATCCCGAAGGGCGGTGCAGAGGGGGTGCTGCTGGCCAATGGAGGCCGCACCGGCGGTTACACCTTCTTTGTCAAGGATCAGAGGCTCCACTTCCTGTATAACTGGCTGGGCCGGGACCGGTTCTGGCTGCATTCCAGCGAGAAGGTTCCGGAGGGCGAGGTCGAGCTCCGCTACGAGTTCGAGCCGACCGGCAAGCCCGATGTTGCCCAGGGGAGGGGAGTGCCGGCCCGCTGCCAGCTCTACATCAACCGGAACCTGGTCGCGAGCATCGACATGCCCTATTCGGTCCTGAACATGTTCGGGACGCAGGGCCTGACCTGCGGCTATGACGGCGGCGAGCCTGCAGCGCCGGAGGAGTACAGCGATGCGTTCCCCTTCACCGGTATCATCAGGCGGATTACGCTGGATTTATCAGGCGAACTGATTCCTGATACGGAAGCGGAACTGAAGATCGCCTTGGCACGACAATAAGGGCGCTGCTCCCGGTACCCTTCCGTTCGATACCCGGAAACAAACAAATTTTTAATTTGTTGCCATACTTCTCTAAAAATCATGCCTGCCTGCAATCTTACCAGCATTCCACCTCATGGCAAAACCCGGAGGCTCCCGGTGCAACCTTGCCTGCCACTACTGCTTCTACCTTCGCAAGGGGGACCTGTACCCGGGAAGCCGGTTCCGCATGCCTGATGAAGTTCTGAAAGAGTATATCCGGCAGACCATCGAGGCACACTGCATACCGGAGGTCACCTTCGCATGGCAGGGCGGGGAGCCGACACTCATGGGCCGGGGTTTCTTTGAGAAAGCGATGGTTCTCCAGAAGAAGTATTGCCGGCCCGGCATGGTGATCCACAACACCATCCAGACGAACGGGATCCTGCTGGACGACGGATGGTGCGAATTTTTCAGGAAAAACAGGTTCCTCGTGGGCATCAGCATCGACGGCCCGCGGGAATTGCACGATACCTGCAGGACAGACGCTGCAGGAGGGGGAACGTTTGACCGGGTGATGAAGGGTCTTACGCTCCTGAAAAAGCATAAGGTGGATTTCAAACATCCTCTGCACCGTCAATGCAGTGAATGGTGATCATCCTCTCGAAGTCTACCGGTTCTTCAGGGATGAGGTAAAAGCACAGTTCATCCAGTTCATCCCGGTGGTGGAGCGGGACCGTCAGAGCGGTACAGTGACTCCTTTGTCAGTGAGCCCTGAGCAGTACGGGAAATTCCTGATCGGAGTCTTTGATGAATGGGTGAAACATGACGTAGGAACGACCTATATCCAGCATTTCGATACGGCCCTTGCGAACTGGTATGGTGAGCCCCACGGGGTCTGTGTCTTCTCCCCCGTTTGCGGATCTGCAATGGTGATCGAACATAACGGCGATATCTACTCGTGCGATCATTTTGTCGACCGCGATCACCTGCAGGGCAATATACAGGATATTCCGCTCATTGAGCTGGTTAATAGCGGGAGGCAAAGGCAGTTTGGACTTGATAAACGGGAAAAGCTCCCGGAATACTGTCAAAATTGCCCTGTTCTCTTTGCATGCAGGGGCGAATGTCCAAAAAACAGATTTGCTCTGACTCCTGATGGTGAACCAGGTCTGAATTATCTCTGCGATGGTTACCGGATGTTCTTCTCGCATATCGACAGACCGATGAAGTTCATGGTGGAGGAGTTACGTGCCGGACGGGCCCCGGCGAATGTGATGAAATTCATGCAAGGGAAAGCGGGCGGTATATCGTGATCCAAAATCTGTGGGAAAAAGGAATTTCATTCATGAACAATCCCCAGCTCCTTCCTTAGTGCAGCAAGAATATTCTCATGGTGAATATTGCCTTCCTGTTACTGTTCGCGGTCTACGTCACGATACATGAAATCCCCCTTCAGTCAGTGAAAATTGCGATTATTCTTGCAATTCTTACCATCCTCAACTGGGCGACGATATGGGATACCTACGAACATTTTGCGTACGACTACCGGAACCTTGCCCGGAAACGACGGATATTCCGAAAAATCACCAAAATTTCGGTCGACATCAGGGGATACTGATCGTATGAACCGGATTTTCACGAATGTGCGAGCGTGGGGTAAAATGGATAAGAGATTATTCTCTAATAAGGTGATATCATGACTTCCGACAGTCTTATGCAGGACACTCCCGAGAAGCGTGTCTGGCTGAAGAACCTCTTTCTTACCAGCCGTATCCTGGTCATCATCGCCATCATCGGTATGATTGTGACCTCGATTCTCGTGATACTCTTCGGAATCGGGGAATTGGTCCGGATACTGTCATTTCTCATGCATGAGGGGATCCTCTCTGAAGAAGCGGGAAAATTCCTGGCGGTAACCGTGACAGAGATGATAGATCTCTACCTCCTGGGGCTGGTCCTTATGATCATGTCTCTTGGGCTCTATCAGCTGTTCATCGATCCCAACCTCAACCTTCCGGAATGGCTGGACACCCCCACATTCGATACCTTAAAGGCGCGCCTCCTGGTCGTTGTCGTCGTCGTCCTTGCAGTGATGTTCCTGGGCTATGCCGCAACAGCCACCGATGGAGTCCTGATCGCAGGAATAGGGATCGCCATTTCATTGGTGATCTTCGCATGCGGGTATATACTGAGTATCCATTCCAAGGCAAATATCAAGAGAAAACGCCTGGAAATGGCAGGTGACGAGCAGAAAAAGTAATATCTGGCGATAATCATGCCCATCTCCTGGTGACAACCAAGATTTCTCCTTTTTCGTGGTGAACCCGGTTCAGAATCTTTTCGGTAAAGAGACTGTGTACTCCATTTCTTGAGAGGAGAGCACGCCTCCGGTTCCGGTCACCGAGTCCAGGATCCTGTTCTACCAATCGGAAGACGGGACCAGCCGGATCGAGGTCCGGCTCGAAGAAGGGACCGTCTGGCTCCCCCAGGCATTGATCGCGGAGCTGTACCAGACAACCAAGCAGAACGTGAGCCTCCACATCCGGAACATCTTCGAGGAGGGGGAGTTGCAGCCCGGGGCAACTGTCAAGGAATACTTGACAGTTCAACAGGAAGGACAGCGGTCAGGTCCAGCGTCGCGTTGCCTATTACAACCTCGACGTAATCCTCGCCATCGGCTACCGGGTCCGTTCCCACCGGGGCACCCAGTTCCGTATATGGGCGACCGAGATTTTATACATTGCACCAGTAAATTCATTCAGGATAAACACAAATATACCTGCATAGTCGGAGGAATCAGCATGGCAAAACCGATAGAATTGGGTCTGACCCTAGAGGGAAAAGACGCCGAAAGGTTTCAGGAATATATCGATAACCCGACATATCCTAAAGAAGGATTACAATTGATTCGTGAAGCGGAAGAGCTTGCCGAGTCGATGAAGTTATAACATGAGGTTTCAGGATGACGACCTTCAGGTCGTCATATTGAATGGCGATCATGATCTCAATTCTTTTCTTTGTGAAAACCAGGAACTCCAGGATTTTCTCAAACAGGATGCCCTTATTAATCAATACAACTTTATATCGGTCACCCGGCTCGTTTTTTATCACGGAAAACTGGTAGGTTATTTCACCCTCGTAAACGATGTCATTCGGAAAAAAGAGGTCCGAACAGAAGATGGCGAGGGGGATTATCATTACACGTTCTATCCGGCATTGAAGATAGGCCGGCTTGCAACCCACTCAGATTATCAACGCCGGGGAATCGGACGATACATGCTCCGGCGAATCTTTGCCTTCTGGTTCCGTTTGTCCAAATACGTCGGATGCAGAATTATTACAGTCGATGCAAAACCCACGGCAGTCGGATTTTATAAAAGGTTCGGATTTCGGGAGGCTATCGTGTCTGATAAATTATCACAGGATACCATACCAATGTACATAGATATCGGCAGAGCGGCAGGTCAAATGACACATACGCGAGATCTCAACCAATTTGCTCAAGAAAAGTGAGAAGAAATGACTCGCATCCTGTCTTCTCCTATTCAATTCATCCGTACCCACAAAATGGAGTGAGGGCGTTGCCGGAGCAGAGTGATATCAGGCCCCTGGGTCAACCTGCCGGATAATGGGCCTTTATTTTCGAGACCAAGCGAGTAGTAGGCAATGGTCAGATGATCTCTTCCCATTCATTCAAATGACAAAAAAGTCCAGG
>CAWHEC010000007.1:0-161597 GCA_963828315.1 uncultured Methanoregulaceae archaeon
CAAAAATCAATTTTTTGTCAGGTTATAACCCTACAAAAAATAGGTTTATGAGGGGGTATAACCCTATACTCTCTTGTGACATCGCTCTCTGAACTCCTCACCACGCTGAATCCCTGGTGGATTGGGCAGGAATTTGAGACGGGAAAACCCCGGCTCTCCTACTTCTCGAAAATCCAGCGATACCTTGAGACCGATGAAATTATGGTACTCGGTGGGGTCAGGCGTTCAGGGAAGACAACGCTCCTTTTCCAGACCATCAAATATCTCATCGATAGTCAGCACGTTCCTCCCAGGAATATTCTCTTCGTGAACTGCGATGAGCCAGAGATCTCCAGCCTGGAAGATCCACTCTCGAAAGTGGTCGACACCTATCGGAAGGAGATCCCTGTGAAAGGAACACTATACCTGGTCTTTGATGAGATACAGGGTATCCCCGGATGGGAGCGGATCATAAAATCTCTCTATGACAGGAAGAAATACAAGATAATCATATCGGGCTCATCCTCGTATCTTCTGGATTCGCAGCTATCGACATTACTCTCCGGACGCTTTTTCACCATCCCTGTGTTTCCACTGGATTTCAGGGAATACCTCGCATTCCAAGGCATCGATGTAATCGATGACCCGGTCGACCTCGCCGCCAGGAAATACGAGCTGTTGAACCAATTGAAACGGTACCTGCGCGAGGGCGGATTTCCCATTGTCGTGCTGCAAGAGGATGAACGCACGAAGGACGATTACCTCAAAGCCTACTACGATAGCATTGTCTATCGTGACATCATCAGGGTCAACGAGATCAGGAACCAGAAGGCACTCGCCGGGCTGCTCCATTATCTCTTCACCAATGTCACAGCTCCCTATTCCTATCGCCGTCTCAAGGACCTGCTTGGAATAGACCTCGATGCGGTCCAGGACTATATCCATTTTGCCGAGATGGCAAAGGTCCTCTTTGAAGTGCCGCACTTTGCATATTCCCTCCAGGCACAGACGAGACCAAACCGGAAGATCTACTGCATTGACAACGGTCTCCGGAACGCGGTGTCCTTCCGCTTCTCTGAAGACGAGGGAAAGCTTGCTGAGAACCTGGTATTTATCGAATTGCTCCGGTCCGGTGTAACTCCCTTCTACTGGAAGAAGAAGAAAGAGGTCGACTTTGTCGTGAAAGGCCCCGACAATCTCCTCACCGCAATCAATGTCTCCTACACCGATGCAATTCCTGCAAGAGAGAAGGACGGGCTGAAGGAGTTTGCGGGTGAATTCGGTGACAAGGTGAAAGAGATGATCATTCTCACGAAGGACACCGAGCAGGTCACCGATGATATCCATCTCATCCCGCTGTGGAAATGGCTTTTACGGGAGAAATAGCGGCTATTTTAATGGCAGAACATGGATTGCCGCTGTAAGGATAAGCAGGTGAATAGCGGTGAGGGGGGTGTTATGCCCGTCTTGTGAGGGAATGGAACCAAAGTATCGGGGTGCAATAAGGGATAGGCCCTCTGAGATATGCCCAGCCTGAATTGAATCCACCCTAATCACGATTAGTACTAATTACGATTAGGGAGCATGATCCATCGCAGGTTCGAATATATGAAAATTATTCCTCTTCTTTCCCTACACCTTTTCTCTTCCTGGGGAATCTTTCCTGAGATTTGACTTTTCGTTGAAGATGAACAGGTATTCCCTTCCACGCTTCTCCTGGATGATGTATCCCAGCTCTGCAAGACGTAAGAGATCAGTTCGCGCCGTCTGATAGACCGTATTATACACCTGCATAATCTGGCGGATGGTGAAGTATTCATCAGAATGCTCCATCATCTCACGGAGGATATTTGCCTGGCGCGGGTTGATCTCCTTGATCTCCCTGATGATAGATTTTGTCGCCTTTTGGACGGCCTGTTGTTTCTCAAGATAGGTAAGGAGATCGGTCAACGCCTCATTGATGCAGGACAGGTTATACTGGAGAAAATACGTCACATCAGACCCGTCATATTCGGTCTGGAGATATGCCAGGGTATACTTTTTCTTTAATCGCAGGATAATCCGCGAGATAGGCATGTACTCAAAGAGCCAGTATCCCCGCGAAAGGCACGTACCAATAAAAGATGCTCCTCGCGGTACGACCATTGATCTGCTGGCGCTGGTATTGCTGGTGAGCATCAGTTATTCCCTGTGGGTGACCCTGATCTTCCCCGGATGGGTGATGGTGGTGAGCGTGTATATCCTGATCCGAAACCTGTACCGTCAGCCACCCGCAGGGGATGCAGAAGGCAAGGATACCGCGCCCGGTTAGGCCGCGATCGCCGGCCAGAGCAATAATCGCATGTAAGTCCGCTCGGGCACCGGTTCTCAATACCGACACGTAGTCTGGAAATATCGATGGATTCAGTTCCAATCCTGGAATGGAGTATCTTGTGCCTTTCATATCAATTCCTGCAATAGAACATGGAACTATGAAACAGGCAAGCTCATCCGCATCCTAAATGCCCCCCGAACGGTACGGATAAAAAAAAGGCTACCGAGGGATTAAAACCTGGATCTCCAAAAATCTGACAATTTTAGTGGTCGTCCCCTCTGTGTTGTGAACCTCCCCTTCTGGTAGGCACCAGAGCCACATCCTTCTTTTCTGGCGCGTTTGCCAGGAGGGACTCAACAATCTTTCCATATCGTTGTGTGAGGGGAGCTGCACTCATGCCATGAGCAAACACACTGATCAGGACCGTGGTAACAATGACCATCTGAATCGTCACCATCCCCGGAATAGTGGAAGCTTCATCAAATACGATTAGGAGCAGTACAATTGATGCCAGCCCCCGGGGACCAAACCATCCGATGAAAAGGACTGTCTTTTTGTTGAGCCGCGTCCCGACAAGAGAGACTGCTACCGGGATCATGCGGATGAGGGTGAGGGTGAGTATCGCATAGAGAAGAACTGTTCCGGAAAATCCGGATAGATGCGAAAAAGCCACAAGCCCGAAGATGAAGAAGACCATCAGGTTCAGGATCTCGCCACCCGCTTCTGTGAAAGTAAGCACAGCCTCCCCCACATCTCTCCCGGAAGCAGCCGTTGCCAGCCCGCCGACAAAGGCAGCGATGAATCCGCTCCCTCCCAGACTCTCGGCAGTGACATACATCTGCCAATTACGCCTGGTGTATTCGTAATTATAATAACCCCTTCATCCCCAATACGTGTTGAGATACTATCGGTCCTGTTCTGGTAAACACTGGGGAGACCATGAATATACGGGGAATAACGCCGGAAATGGCCAAACAACGGGTACTCGCTCTGGTTCCTGTTCTGGGCTGGCTTCCCTCGTATGATAAGACGTGGCTGAAATTTGACCTCATTGCCGGGCTGACCCTCGCCGCGTTTGCCATCCCGGACAACATGGCCTATGCCACGCTTGCCGGCCTCCCCCCTGAATACGGCCTCTATGCGGGAATCATGGCCCCGCTGGCCTACTTTGTCTTTGCCACTTCCCGGCACGCTTCCGTCGGACCCAGCTCGTCTGAAGCCATCATGGTGGCAACATTCCTGGCCGCAATGGTCATCAGCAGCCCGGCAGAGTATGCCGGGATGGTGGCCCTGACTGCAATTCTCGTCGGAATTATTTCGGTGGTTGCATGGCTGCTCAAGCTGGGGTTCCTGGTCAACCTGATTTCAGGTCCGGTCATGAAAGGGTTCCTGGTCGGGACCGGGATAGTAATCCTCGTCAGCCAGATCCCCAAGCTGCTCGGACTTTCGGGCGCCCCCTCATCATTCTTCCAAAAAATCGTCTTCATCCTGCAGAACCTTCCGGAAACAAACCTCTACGCACTCGCCCTTGGCATAGGAGCACTGCTCCTTTTCTTTGTCCTGGAACACAAGTTGCCACGTCTCCCCGGTTCTCTTTTCGTGGTCATCACTTTCTATCATCCTGGTCTGGCTGGCGGGTCTCGAAGAGAAGGGAGTGGAGATCGTCGGGACCATCCCCCAGGGACTCCCGGAACTGGGGATGCCGGTTTTCTCACCCGGCGATGTGGGACTCGTCTTCCCGCTGGCGATTGGCCTTTTTGTCCTCTCCTTTGTTGAGTCTCAGCACGATTGCCCGGACCTATGCAAAGGCACACGACTACGAAATTGACAATAACAAGGAACTGCTGGCGCTTGGGGCAAGCAGCGTCTCTGTTGGTCTTGCCCAGGGATTTCCCATTTCAGGCAGTTTCTCAAAGACCGCGGTCAATGACAGGAATGGGGCAAAGACACAACTGGCCGGGGCTATCGCGGCAGGGGTTACTATTCTTGTCGTCCTGTACCTGACGGGGTTCTTCTATTATCTCGCGGAGCCGGTTATCGCCGCACTCATTGTCGTTGCCGTGTTCAAGATGGTCGATATCGCCGGGCTTTCCCGCATCGGGCATATCAACAAGACAGAGATCTATATCGCCCTGATCACGTTCGGGGGCGTGTTACTCTTCGGGATCCTTGCCGGCGTGCTTATCGGGACGGCCCTGTCCCTCGTCGAGATACTGTACCGTTTCACCTTCCCGCACATGGCCGTTATCGGCCGGATTCCGGGGACAAACATTTTCGGCGATATCGAGCGTCATCCTGAAAATGAGGAGGTCCCCGGCGCATTCATACTACCGGATCGATGCCCCCCTGATCTTTGCCAATGCAGAGAGTTTCAAGGAGAATTTCTCAAAAGCCCTGGCACAGGAGCAGCGACCGGTTCACCTGGCGATCATCGATCTCCAGTCCTCCCCGATTACGGATGTGACCGCTGTTGACATGATACGGGATCTCATTGCCGAGCTCGATAGGAAGGGGATAACGCTTCGCCTCGCAAATGCATCCGGGCAGGTCAGGGATGTGTTACGGGCAGCCGGTATCGAGGAGAAGGTAGGAAAACTGGATCGCACGACCACCATATCAGCAATTCTCAATGAGATCGATTAATATCGGAACATTATTACATTATTGCTGGTAGTGTCCAATTTTTTATCATTGAAAAAATGAGAGAGAATCCCATCTATGGCTTATGATTGGCCACGCCGGGATCCAACGCGTCCCAGGAACCGCCCAGTTCGTCCCACATAATCCGGGCATTACCATTGACTGCTTTTAAGACAAGATCCTGGTCCAGGGTTTTCGTACGGAATTTAAAACCTGCAGGCAGATTTTTGAGCCTTTTGTCCAGCATCGGGAGATCTGCATAGGTCAGGGTCGGGTCCATGGCAGTCGTGTAGTTCTTATAAACCCAGGTTATGTTCTCATTGTCCTCTAACAGGAAGACCGGCTTGTCTTTTTCAAAGGTTATGAAAGAATTCCGGTTAAAATTTAACGGCTTATATCGCATCTTCGTGGGATCGAGTTTTATGGGCTCACCTGTTGGAGTTGCCTCAACTCACCCCAGTAATGCGCCTTGAGGCCGTTGAAATCGCGTATGGTTGTCGATGTTGGTATTTCTATCTTGTCTAATAACCAGATTCTGCGGCCACGGGGTGGATTCAGAGAAGCACTCTTTACCTGGTATTGTTTCGCCAGCGCCTCATTATTGAGACCTTTGTAGAGGGTTTCGGGGCACGAGTCTCTCGGGTCGTTCAACCCGGTCGTGCCGTACGTTCCGCCGTCACCGCACCACAGGATCACTTCGCAAAAGCTCACGATCCGCAGGTTCGGAAATTTCATCATGACCATGGTCGCCTTGTCGTCTGCGTTCATTTCGCAGCCGGGAATCGCTGCAGAACCCAGGACCGGTTCAGGAGTAACGGTTGTTTTTTTATAATTCCATCCTCTTACCAGGGATCAAAGTTGTGGACGTTGTCAATGCAGCCCTGGTACATGTTCGCCAGGTCGTCAGGGACGATGTTGGCCAGTCCGGTTGTGTTGATGATCAGGTTTCGGTCGAGCGTCTTTGCCTTGAACTGCCACCCGGCAGTAAGTTTCAGCCTTTTTGCCAGGTTCGGGAGATCGGCCTCGGTCAGGCTGCGGTCAACATGGTTCGTATACGTCTGCATGACAAAGGTGTGTCCATCCGGCGACCGTAGCAGGAAGACCATCTTACCTGCCAGGTATTCGTACTTGGTGACTCGGCGGATCTTCATCGGTGAGTAGGCATGGGCGGACTGGTCTTTTGTTGTGTCGAAGCCCGGTGGCATCTGCATTTTGGCAACCAGGTTGAACGGGAGACCGTCGAAGTCGCGAGGTTCGTCACCCATTGTACGAATGTCAGATGGTCCATCATCCAGAAGCGCCGGGGGTTCTTCCATACCGACATCCGATTGGGTCTTTTGGGCCAGCACTTTGGCATCCATCGGGTCGTACTTGGCGGGCGGGCAGTCGTTCAGCCCCGTGGTGTTGTAGACCAGGGCCTCCATCTTCCCGGCTTCGTTTTTCATCAGGAACAGTTCGCACTGGGCAAGGCCGCGGGCTTTTTCAACGTAAAGGGTGTTACTCATGGTCATCCTCTATTTTGTATAGGTATACTATTGGTCATGGATATAACTCTCCCCGACATTGGCTATTCAACCTTGATAAGATCCGGAGCGGTCCATGTACCGTTTGTCGCCTCTTCTTTCGGCCAGTAGAGGCGCAACGCCATGATGAACGCCCCCTTTGGTGCAGGCAGCCAGTTTGTTTCCAGGTCCTTCCCAGGGAAGGCGTGCTGGATCAGCAGTGTCAGCCCGTTATCGGAATCCCGCCTGAGTCTGAAGTAGCATCGGGGAGTTAATCAGGTAGCGGTTGAGGGGATTTGCGACAAGCAGGAACTCAGGGAGTCCATACATCGTCAGCGACCAGAACGCGTTAACGGGCGGCAAGCGACCGGGTTCAAAACGCAGTGTGTAGGAGTTAGCCCCGTCCAGCGCCTCTCCATCGCTATCGACGGCATATAATGGGTACATCGCCTCTTCCTTCGAGGCACCAAAGAGACCCATGACGACGCCAGCCATGCGGTAAAGATAATTATTCTTCAGGTATTCCCGTGTACCATAGACATCCCCAAAGACCATTTCATGGGTATCGAACCGGTTCTTTTTGAGATCAGCAAACTCAGCCCAGGCATCGGCTATTCCCTGTTCAATGGCTTCCTTTATTTTAGGCGAAAGATCACCGGCCCTAAAATCCCTGCCCGCACCCACTCCGATCCGGGCGAACCGTTCCATTAATCTTTTCTCAGATGGATGGGTTAGGCAGAAATTCAGGACGAAGTTCAGGATCCTGAAAAACTCGGCCGAAGTCTTTTGTTTTTCAGGTGTTAATGGTTCAATATAACGTATCGCCGGAGGGGGCTTTTGTGCAGGCAGACCCAGATATTCTGACAGAGTTTGTACTTTATAGCCACCCTGGATCTTCTTTACATTTTCAATATCATCGGGGCCAAAAAGCTGTGTCCGGTACATTGCCATCGCCAGATCGGTCTCGGAGTAAAACGCTTTCCTGACTCCGTCAGGTATGGTGCCTTTCCAGCCAGGTCCGGAAACCAGGAAATGACCGCCATCGTTTCCCGTGGTCCGGCTGCCAATATAATCAAAGTTGAATGTATAAAAATCAACGAGCTGGATGCTGAAATAGCGGTTCTTTTCTATGGGTGGCACAATGAGCACGACTGGTTCAGAGCGCAGGTCCATTCCGAGGAAGGAATACGGCGTATCCGAGTTCGGTGCCACGGTTGCCTTATCATCCGGCGTGTAAACGCGAGGGATGTTGCCGATATGGTTCCAGGGCGCTTTAAATTCAGGGCTCTGACGATTCACGAAGTAGGTGTATTGGACGCGGTGGTTGGCTACCAGAGGATAACCATAGATATATGCCTCCTTTGCGATTGCACGGGCTTCGGCAGGGCTGATTGTGTCTCCCGGCAATATTCTATGGGCTGTCATCTTACCATCATCATAGTTACCCTTCCCAATAAAACCTATTTCACAGAAGGTAACGACTTTTTGAGAGAATGCCAGTCGTATACACAATGCCTCGCGGACCGTTGCACCGATCGCTCGTCGCTGTTGCAAGAGACTCTGTAATACTTCACAGACTGCCCCAGAGAAGGTTATGGCCCGAAATGAATCCTTCATGATCACTGTCTCTCCCTTGGGAGAGGAGGAGGCCGGATAAAATGGCGAGGAGCGAAGGGGGTAGCAGTGCCCCCCCTGGAAGCGAGGAGAGGCCGGGGAGTGGAATGGCAGCAAGCAGCCCGAGCGAGCTCGGCAGCGAGTGAGTCACTGAGCGTCAGTGGCTGTACGGAACACAGCGACGAGCACGCTGCGGAGCATGGTGTGAGGAGCGAGAAGAAGCAGGCGATGCGATACAAGCAAGCGAGTGAGCACGGCTGTCACCTTGCCCCAAGAAAAAGTCGGTAAAGCAGGCCCGTGGTGTAAGCGGAATGGAGTGGAGTGAGCACCGAGGGGAGCGGAACGAAGCGGATTGGAGACGAGCACGAGGGGGCGTCTCCTTTTTTTATTGAGATTCTCAGGCAATCAGGAATCGGATAAAGAAGGGAAAATGAAGGCTGAACCGGGATATGTCCCGTCAAATTCACTTCTTTTCTTCGGTCTTTTCAGCTTCTTCTTTTTTCTCTTTCTTATCGTCTCTGCGTCCTTTCACTGCTTTTGCTGCAGCAACTTTGCCCAATACTCCCATTCTGTGTACCTCCTGGCCCAAATTTCGTAATTGGATTTTAGATCCAGTGGGCTGAAAGGTACTCTTCCTCCTGAATTAAAAAGATTCTCCCAGCGTTCCTCCACAAGAGGAGTCCTCACAATAAGGAAGATTGCTGCCATAAATCTACTATTAATCACTTTATGGACCCTTGAGAAGTCTTACACTTTACACCGGCCAATTGATAGTAAATTTATAGCTCGATGAATGAGGCTTTATGATGACATCGAATCCGATTACGGGGTTCCAGGGGAGATACATGTCCTTTGGAGATATGCTCGGTGAGTGGTTTTACGGTTTCATTATGGTCGCCGTTGTCTGTGGAATAATCGGAGGATACAGTGAAATCTTACTGAACAGCCCTCTCGGTTATGGCAGGATGTACCTCACGGTTGTCCTGCTGGTACTCGCCTTTGGGGTAAACATCGCGTGGGGGATAATTGATGGCAGTGACCATGATTTACGGTGGTCTGACGGATAAGGCGGACCTCGAAAAACCATCAGGAAGTTCAAGAATGACAGGAATAACAGGGACTTGAGAGATAAGATTCTCGATTCGCTTAACGACTCCTCTGTTGAATATCTTCCGGATGAGGCGAAAGAGAAGATTGTAGATCGTATTATTGATGAGACACCGGATTCACCGGTGAAGTATCATTTAACCAGAGACGACCGTAACACCCTGATTGCCATCGCCTCCTGTGACATTCTCGCTGTCATACCGGTCATCCTGCCGTACCTCATCCTTGGCTTTGGAAAGGTTCCCCTGTTACTCTCCCGGCTCATCGCTGCTATTGCCATCGGATACATTGTTTTCCTCTACGCTGAGGCATACTGGCAGAAGAAAATGGCTGGCTGCCGGCATCTTCGTCGTATTAACAATAGTAATAATGCAAATAACCTACTACTAGGGATGGTGACCAGGCTTCTTGACGGCTGGATTCCATCCTTTTTCTTCTCTGTGACTCGCTACCAGGATTGAGCGGAACGGACCGGATGGAGTGGAGACGAGCATGGTCGACCGTCAGCAATCCCGAAAACCGAGGACCAGCAAAGCGGAGGCCGCCACCGAACGCAGTGAGTGCGTCGCCGGAGTGGAGCGATAGCACAGGTCCGGGTGCACCTGCCGAAGGCAGAGCCCTCACCTGGGTATGGAAAATTAAATTAGTACCATAAATTCGTTATTTTTCCAATTTAACCTATTAAAACAGAGAATTCATACCTGGTGCGAGGGATGGGATTCGAACCCATGAACACCTTCGTGACCGGATCTTAAGTCCGGCTCTTTTGGCCTGGCTTAGATACCCTCGCCCGGATCAATAACTATGCACTGGGAGCAACATATTACTTTTCAGAAAAGATGCACATCGTAGGCAATTTCTGACTATGTGACTCCCTGCCTAAAGAGTGCAGCAGCAATTCAACGAATTCGTTCCTTGCCGAACTTCGGAATGATCCGCCCGGTATGTTTCATGTACTCCTGGTATTCTTCCCCGAACCGGCCTGCCAGGATCCCCTCCTCGACGGGGACCCGGACAAAATACAGGGGGATAAAGGTGATGAGCAGCGCAAAGCCGGCAATCCAGTTCCAGAGGAGAAGCGGCTGCGCAAATGCCCAGAGAAAATGGGCTGCATACATAGGGTGCCTGATAGAGCGGTATACGCCAGTGGTGACCAGCCGCTGGCCTTCCTGCACGGCAGCAACAGGAGTGAAGTTCGCCCCGAGATCGGCATGCGACCTCCAGAGCAGGAGGAGCGCTGCAGCAAACAATGCAGCCCCTATCCAACCGGCCCATTCCGGGAGCGTGTAATCGGCTGCAGCAAGGAACGGGGTCAGGATGTAGAGTGCCGGGACGATGAACATGCCGATGACAGGAAGATAGACAAGCCAGGTATCCAGTGCCGGTTTCCATCCTATCTCCTTTATTTTTCTCCGGTACTCCTGGGTATACCAGAGCCGGATGGAGGCCGCAAGAAGAAAACCGCAGACATAAAGGGCGAGAAAGATCGGAGGAGTCATGGTCACTGTCACCTGCAGGGGAAAGAGCATTGGGGTTGTCCAGGCATATCAGTTTTTTCCTCTCATGGACAGGGCAGGAGGGAGGTTCGCCTAGGGGTTTGCATCACTTTTTCCTGGAGGGTTCATTACTCTCCCTCTGTTCCATTGCTCCCTGCCCGGAGGTTTCCCGTTATTGAATCAAGTCCCGGACCTTACCCGCAATCGGTTCTCTTATGTCTTCTCGCTGCACAGTATCCTGTGAAAATGCGGGAACCGGCGGTCAAGAAAACCCTGTACTGGTGCGATCACTGCAATGTCCCCCTCATCGGGCGCAGCTGCGGGTGCGGAGCAGAAGGCAGGGCCATCTCCCTCCTGCAACCGTACGATGTCCGGCCGGCCCTGGCAGCAGACAGGGAGTTGATCAGGAGCCTCGTCCACGGGCAGTTTGGAACCGTCCCGCTGCCCAAAATCATCCTCCTGAACAAGACCGGCGGGCTCGACAGGGCTGACCTCGTGATCATGCACGGCGACCGGTTCGGCTGGCTGACCTTTGACCCGGTGAGCCGCCAGTTCAGTCTTGATATCGCACCGGAGGCACTGCCGTACCTGATCCCGCATGCCACCCGGGGGATCGTAGTCTCTTGAGAAGGATGCCGACCTCGGCACGGAGTGACAGGGAGGATCGGAGGGAAACGGTTCCCGCTCAAAAAACCGGTCGATGAGGGGACCGTCATCGTCACGTACAAAAACCGGGTCGGGACCGGAGCGGTAAAGCAGGGATTTGTCCGGGTGAAGGAAGTGATGCCCGTGACACCCCGGTCGCCCCCTGACCCTGACTGGAGCGTTGCTATCGCGCAGAACCGCTACCACCTGAAAAACCTTGAGCGGAATGCGGTCCGCACGATACGGCAGCATATGCACGACCGGCCCTGCATCAATGTCTCTTTCTCGGGGGGCAAGGACAGCATGGCAGCCCTTCTCCTTGCACGGAAAGCCGGTGTCACCAAAGCGTTTTTCATCGACACCGGCATCGAGTTTCCCGAGACCGTGGCGTTTGTCGAGATCCATGGGCGTGGACATAATCCGAAAGGGAGGGGACTTCTGGCAGGCGGCGGAGAAGGCCGGGCCGCCGGGGAAAGACCACCGCTGGTGCTGCAAGCTGCAAAAACTTCACCCTCTCAAGATTTACCTTGAAACGACCGGCCCCTGTGTCACGGTGCAGGGGAACCGGTGGTACGAATCATGGAACCGGGCTGACCTCGAGGAGACCAGCCAGAACCCGGCAAATCCCCTGCAGCTGAACATCTCGCCGATACGGAGCTGGCGGGCGCTCGAAGTCTTCCTCTACCTCTGGTGGCAGGATGCCCCCATGAACCCTCTCTACGAGAAGGGGATCGAGCGGATCGGGTGCATGGTCTGCCCTGCGATGCTCGAGAGCGAGTACGAGGAACTCAGGAGGATGCACCCGGAATATGCAAAGCGCTGGGATGACCTCATCGACCGCTGGGCCGGAAAGAAAGGACTGCCCGAGGAATACCGCCGCTGGGGCCTCTGGCGCTGGAAAGCACTCCCCCCGAAAATGCGGGAACTCTGCAGGAGCAGGGGCATCCCCGTCAATGAAGATTATACCCTGAAAACCGGACCAGGACAGAAAAAACCCGATGCTACAGGGAGAGAGAGAACCATGATGCCTGAACGGAAAGAGACAGCCCGCAAAATTCCCACGGTTGAGGGGATCGTGGTTGAGGAGATCGCGGTTGAGGAGATCAGGAAGGACTTCCCCATTCTCGGGGATATCATCTACCTTGACAATGCCGCAACCGGGTTTTCACCGGAACCGGTCATCGAGGCGATGGCCGAGTACGAGCACCGCTACCGTGCCAACGTGGGACGGGGAGTGCACCGCTATACCCGCATCGCCACGCAGCGGTACTGGCATGCCCACGAGAAAGTAGCGAAGCTGATCAATGGCACCCACGGGACCACGGTATTTACCAAAAATACCACTGAAGCCATCAACATGGTCGCCCGCGGCCTGGCGTGGAACCCCGGCGACCGGGTGGTCACCACCATCCTTGAGCACCATTCAAACCTTCTCCCCTGGCGGGCGCTCGCGAGACAAGGGGTGGACCTCGAGGTCATCGGTATCAACCCGGACTACTCGCTCGACCTTGCGGCCCTTGAAACAGCACTCTCTGAACAGGTCCGCCTGGTCGCGCTGACCCATGCATCAAACGTCCTCGGAGTGATCACGCCGGTCGGGGAGATTGCCAGGATGTGCCGGAAGCACGGGGCACTCCTCCTCGTTGACGCGGCGCAGTCTGTCCCGCATCTCCCGGTGGATGCCAAAGCGCTGGACTGCGATTTCCTCTGCTTCTCCGGGCACAAGATGCTCGGGCCGACCGGCACCGGGGTGCTCTGGATGAAGGAACCGGTCATCGAACCCTCGACGCTTGGAGGAGGCATGGTCGAGTCGGTCAGTGCGGAGGGGTACATTCCTGCCGGAGGGTACGAGACCTACGAAGCCGGGACCCCGAATATATCCGGGGGCATCGGGCTTGGTGTCGCCGCAGAGTACCTTGCAGCGATAGGGCTGGACCGGATCCACCGGTATGAAGGTCTCCTGACCACACGGTTGATTGACGGGCTGAAGGGGATCGACAGGGTCAGGGTCTACGCACCGGAAGAGTCCGATGCCAGGATCGGGGTGGTCTCGTTCACCATCGAAGGGATGCACCCCCACGAAGTCGCACAGCAACTCGACGACCAGGCCGATATCCTGGTGCGATCAGGATACCATTGCTGCCAGCCGCTCATGGAGTACCTCGGGCTTCCCGATGGCACGGTCAGGGCAAGCTTCGCCCTGTACACCACCGAACAGGAGGTAGATCTCCTTCTTGCCGGGATACGGGCGATCTGCCGGGGGATCTGACCGGATCACAAGGGAGATGTGGATTTTTTACCCGGCAGAATGTACAATAGCGTGGGAAGTATGGTGGAACAAGGTGCATTGAGGGAGAAGATACTCGCCCTTAAAGAAGAGCGGGATGCGGTCATCCTTGCTCACAACTACCAGATCGACGAGGTGCAGGAGATTGCCGACATAGTAGGAGACTCGCTTGAACTCGCGCGGGCTGCTGCCTCGCGTGAACATTCAGCGATCGTCTTTTGCGGCGTGGATTTCATGGCTGAGACTGCTGCAATCCTCTCTCCTGGAAAGACGGTGCTCCTCCCGGCAGCGGATGCCTGTTGCCCGATGGCAGATATGGTGACAGCCGGAGAACTCGAACTCCTCCGGGAACAGTATCCCGGTGCAGCAGTGGTCGCCTATGTAAACACTTCTGCTGAAGTGAAAGCGGCAAGCGACATCTGCTGTACCTCGGCAAACGCGGTGAAGGTTGTTGAATCCCTGTCTGAAACGCAGGTGATATTTGTTCCGGACCGGAACCTGGCCCGATACGTCGCCCGGTTCACCACCAAGGAGATCCTGCCCTGGGACGGCTACTGTATCGTCCATGATCGGTTCACCGCAGAAAACGTCGGGAAGGCAAGAACCCTCCATCCTGATGCAGAAGTGCTGGTCCATCCCGAATGCCGCCCGGAGGTCATCGATGCTGCCGACCACGTTTTTTCCACCTCCGGAATGATCCGGCATGCCTGTGAAAGCCCCTGTGCGGATTTTATTATCGGAACGGAGATCGGTATCCTGCACAGGCTTTCCCGCCAGTGCCCCGAGAAACACTGCTACCCCCTTTCGCCCCGGGCGATCTGTGTCAATATGAAGAGAACGGATCTCTCAAAAGTGTATACAGCACTCGACAGGATGGAGCCGCAGATCCGGGTTCCTGAACAAATCGCCGTGCCGGCACGTCGTGCAATCGAGCGGATGCTCGCCATCCGGTAGCCGGAACCCTCCGGAACGGGCTATTTCAGACCCTTTTTTACCCGGAGTGTTTGCTCCTGGCTTTGGCGTTCCTGATGATCGCTTTCATCTGCCGTGCCGCCCCGGCAATATCCTGCTGCCCTACCACCGAGGAGATAACTGCCACCCCTTCAGCGCCGGCTGCAATGACCTGCGGCACATTCAGGGGTGAAATCCCCCCGATTGCAATCACGGGAAGGGATACCGCAGAACAGATCTCGCGAAGTACTTCGATCCCATGGCCCTGCCCGGCATCCTCCTTCGATGTTGTCGGGAAGATCGGGCTCGCCGCAACGTACCCGGCCCCGGCAGGATTCGGCCGCGATCGCATCCGCAACGCATCCGACCGAGATACCGATGATGAACCCTGCAGGGGCTATCCTCCTGGCATCCCTGAGAGGGAGATCGTCCTGCCCGAGGTGGACACCGTCTGCCCCTGATGCGATGGCAATGTCGATGCGATCGTTGACGATGAAGAGCACCCCTGCCTCCCGGGTTATCTCCCGGATCTCGCATGCGGCTGCAAAGAGATCCCGGCAGGGCAGGCCTTTGTCACGCAGCTGGACCACATCTGCACCCCCGGCGATGACAAGGCGGGCAATCTCTGCATGGGGGAGCCCGCGGGCTATCCGCCGGTCGGTGATCACGTACAGGTCATACGCCATCCGGCTCCCTCACCTTCGCGCCTGTTGCGAGATCGTCCGGGGTCAGGGCATACATCGCGGTCAAAAAGTGCTGTCCTGAACGAATACGGGCCAAAGGATTGTGCCATCGCCCGTTCACCGGCAAGCCCGAACGCCGCAAGGGCTGCGACGGCGGCTGCGGTCGGATCATCCGAGACCGCGGCAAATGCACCGGTGACAGAAGATGCCATGCACCCGGTCCCCGACAGTTCCCCCATCATCGGGGTCCCGTTTTCGACCAGAAAGACCCGCCGTTCATCGGCGATGATGTCAACCTCACCCGTCATCGCGACAACAGCACCGGTTATCCTGGCACATTCCCTCACCGCCTTTACAGGGTCTCCGCTCACCCCTCCGGAATCCACTCCCCGGACCGTTCCGCCAAGACCCGAGATAACCCCGATCTCCCCCTGGTTTCCCTTGAGGATCGCGATGTCAAGTTCTTCGAGGAGCCGGAGGACTGCTGCGGTCCGCATGCGGGTTGCCCCGACCCCCACCGGATCGAGGATGACCGGTATCCCGAGTTCGTTCGCACGGGAACCTGCGAGGAGCATGGCATCGATCTGTGCGGACGAGAGGGTCCCGATATTGAGGACGAGGGCTCCTGAAGCCGCGGCCATTTCCGCTGCCTCTTCCGGCGCCTCGGCCATGACAGGGGCGGCACCGGCGCAGAGGGTGATGTTTGCACAATCGTTGATTGTTACCTGGTTCGTGATATGATGCACGAGAGGTCTCTTCCTGCGCACCAGTGAGAACAGGTCAGCACATAGTGTTCCGTCCATCAGGATCCCTCCCTTTCCCGGGGTATGGCTGAAGGGAGTACTTCATCCATGCTCCCGCTGCGATATCCCGCAAGGTCAAGGGTAACGTAGGAGAACCCGGCTTTTTTCATCAGGTCCACGACCCTGTCCCTCATTGCAACAAGCCGGGGCATATCGTTCCCTGATACTTCTATCCTCGCGATCCCGCCATGACTGCGCACCCGGATTCCGGAAAAACCCTCCGTGTGGAGTATGGCTTCGGCCGCTTCTATCCTCCGGAGTTTCTCCTCGGTTATCGTCTCCCCATACGGTATCCGGGATGCAAGGCAGGCTGCCGAAGGTTTGTCCCAGAAGGGGAGGCCCCGTTCCCGGGCGATGCGCCTGATATCAGCCTTCGTTATCCCTGCCTCGATAAACGGGTGGATGATCCCCTCTTCCGTGGATGCACGCAGCCCCGGCCGGTGTTCGGACAAATCAGAGGAGTGTGCACCGTCAGCCACACAGGAGAGGCCGAGTTCCTCTGCCCGCCGCAGGAGGATCCGCGACCAGGACTTTTTACAGTGATAACACCGGTCAGGGGGATTGCTGATGACCATTTCACCGGGAAACGGGACGCTGATGACCTCGAGCGCCAGGCCAAGGGAATGCGCCATGTGCTCGGCATCCCGGACATCCGATCGCGGTGCGAAGGGGCTGTCGATAAAGACGGCATGGACCGGTTCGCCCGCTATCTCCTTTGCCAGTGCCGCAAGAAGGCCGCTGTCCACACCACCTGAAAAGGCGATCAGGAGGCCTCGGCATCCTGAGATTCGCGCTGTAAGGGCTTTCATCCTGGAATCGGCTGGGATATCTGTCATAGACGGGAAGTTCCGAAAGGTCATGGGGGCGGGGCGGACACAGGGTCCATCATCAGGAGCACACTCTCCTGAACCGGTACACGAGATTCCCCTCCGCAATCGTGTAATGTAAGATATTACAGGTTTGGGATACAAGGTTATTCACTTTACCTTCACTGGAGGGGGTACTACATGCGGGCTCGAATGATTCATTTTTTATTTCAGCAGGGGAATACCCGGAGTATATCAGTGGATCTGCCATGAGAGAGAGAAGGCTGTTGCCGTGTACGGTGGGAAGCTCCCGGGTTGCCGGCATGGAGGAACCGTACTGGCGGAGAGGAGGGGATGCTCCTGCTGTCATCCGGTGAGCGGGAGCGCTATTCCCGGCAGATGATGCTCTTTGGCGAAGAGGGGCAGGAACTGCTGAAGGAGGCAACCATATTCATAGCCGGTGCGGGAGGACTTGGTTCTCCTGTATCGATGTACCTTGCCGTGCTTGGGGTGGGCACGATCATCCTCGCTGACAATGATACGGTTGAGCGCACGAACCTGAACCGGCAGATCCTCCACGCCGATCATGATATCGGGAGGAAAAAGGCAGTCTCGGCAAGAGAGACGCTGGAAGGGCTCAACCCCGATATCACGGTGAAAGCGATCGATACAACGATTGATGCCGCCACGATACGATCCCTTACCGACAAGGCAGACGGAATTGTCGATGCCCTGGACAACTATCCCACCCGGTATCTTCTCAACGGGATCGCCGTGGAGCGGGGCATTCCCCTCTTTCACGGGGGAATCAGCGGGTTTTTCGGCCAGGCAACCACGATCATCCCGGGAATAACTCCCTGTCTCCGCTGTATTTTCCCAAATCCGCCGCCCCGGGAAGTGTTCCCCGTTATGGGGATGACGGCAGGGTTCATCGGCATGGTACAGGCAACCGAAGTATGCAAGTATCTCCTTTGCACGGGGGATCTGCTTGCAGGCCGCCTCCTTCTCTGGGACGGGATGCAGTCCCGCGTTGAAGAGATACCGATCGAGAGAGATCCCGCCTGCAGTGTCTGCGCTGACAAGGCCGTACGGCTGGAGAGCGTATCATGAAGGTGACACTCCGTTTTTTTGCCCGGTTCGGTGAACTCCTTGGGAAATCCCTGGAGATTGAAGGAGAGGAAGGCATGTCGGTTGCCGGTCTCGTGAGGCATGCTGCAGCCGGGAACAAGGCAGGGTACGATGCGATCTTTGACGAGACGGGGGCATTCCGGGACTTTGTGATCGTGATGCGGAATAAGAAACGGATCCGGTCACAGGACGCAGACTCGGTCCGGATCGATGAAGGGGACGAGATTGCGGTGTTCCCCCCTGTCGCGGGCGGATAGTCCCTTAAAAGAACCTGCAGGCAGGGCAGGTTCTTCTTTTGGTCTGCATCGAGGGCATCCTGATAAAGGAGTGACGTTCTGATAAAATCCCGGTATTATTCCCGGGGGTTCTCTTTCAAAGAATTCCGGAATTTGATCAACTCGTCACAGAACTCCCCGAGGTATTCATCCATGGAGAGACTTCCTTCCTGGAATGTACAGTCCTCCTCCTCGATGATCTTGTTGATCCTGTCACGGCTTGGAAGGAGGAGATCGATCGGGATCCCGGCCTGCTCCGATCCCCTGATGAGGGCCTTTCGGAAGAGACCCAGGCAATACCCGATCCGGTACGTGTATGCATGCCGTGTCTTTTCCAGGTATCCGGCCACCCGTCCGGTCTCGATACGCAGAAAATCTTCCTTTATCGTTTCATCGGTGCATTTCCCGAGCATGTACCGGTAGTGCGCATACGGGTACATCTCCTCAAGCTCCGCAGGGACAATTCCGCAGGTTCCAAACACGACGATATGGTACCGGGACGGGGGGAGGACCTGCGAGATGATCATCCTGATGAGCTGATGGCTCGGGCTTGTGCTGTAGGGCTTCCGGACCGCACAGGGGATGAAGATCGCAATCTCGCGGGGGCTCACCTCATATTCGTCAATAATATAGCGGTACGATGTTTCAAACTCCGGGAGGTAAAACGGCGGATCCGTCAGAAGGGGTGTCGTGCCATGCGGGGCATCCCCTTTTTCCTGCTTGCCCATGATGTTCCAACATCAGATCGTCCCGGGACTAAAAAGAATCAACTGCCCGTTCATATCGATACTGATCTGCCCTGTCACACAAGTACTGTCCCGGGAAGACGGGCAGGTGACAGGGCCATTTATTCCGGATATCATCACGTTTCGCGGGGAGCCCTTACCCTATAAAGGATCACTCCCGATGATTATCTGGTTAGTACCAGTTCCTTCAATGGTTCGAAGGAGAGATGGATCATATGGAAAAGATAAGTGCAGGAAAGAACGTGTTCGCATTCCCGATGCCGGTCACCCTGCTCGGTGCGAATGTGCACGGGAAGCCGAATTTCATGGCACTTTCATGGGTGAGCCGCGTGAATGCCAACCCCCCCATGATAGGCTGCGGGGTAGGGCGGCACCACTATACCCCGGCAGGGATCAAGGAGAACAAAACCTTCTCAATCAATGTCCCGGATCACTCGATGATGGAGAAGGCGGACTACTGCGGGATTGTTTCCGGGGAGGATTTCGACAAGGCAGGGCTTTTCTCCGTATTTTACGGGGAACTGAAGACCGCTCCCATGATCAGGGAGTGCCCGGTCTGCCTCGAATGCCGGCTGGTCCAGGCAGTGAATTACCCGACAAACGAGTTCTTCATAGGGGAGATCGTGGGATCGTATACCGAAGAGCGGTACCTGACCGATGGGAAACCGGATATGAAGAAGATCGACCCCCTCCTCCTCTCGATGCCGGACAACCGGTACTGGACCCTGGGGGAGTATGCCGGCGATGCATGGAATGCAGGGAAGCAGCTGAAATAACAGGCGCTTTTGGAAAGATTCGGGAGAGCATGGAAGCATGTACCGGATCTTTTCGGTGAACACTTCTCATTTTTACATGTCCTGATGCCCGACCGGTTGACAAACGACAGATCTCTCAAAGGTGACAGACAAACATTTAAACAAAGAGAGGAGAAGCAACACTTCTTAGAGATGTTGTTGAATGTTGAGGACGGACGTCCAAGAGGTTTAAGGAATGCCGGTTTCTGATCCCATCTCTGATCTGGTGGGTCTCTCTGTTTTTATCGTCCTTATTACCTGTGCGGCCGTTCTTGCCGGGCGTTACATGGCAATCGTCTTTGGCGGGAATATCCGCTTCCCCATTCTTGTAAGGATAGAACATTCCCTGTACCGGTTTCTTGGCACAACGCCTGAAAAGGAAGAGACATGGCGTGGATATGCCCGGGACTTGTTGCTTTTCAATGCCATAGGTTTTTGTATCCTCTTTTTCATCCTCCTTATCCAGGGTTTTCTCCCGGCAAACCCCCAGCATTTCCCGGGCTTTTCCGCAGTCCATGCTGTTGAATATCGCCGTAAGTTTTGTCACGAATACGGACTGGCAGGTATACAGCGGGGAGGCAGCGGCAAGTTATCTCACGCAGGTTGCCGGCCTTACCGTCCAGAACTTCCTCTCCGCGGCAACCGGACTCTGTATCGCCATTGCCCTGATGCGTGGACTCACGAGGGAATTGACCGGCACAATCGGGAATTTCTGGGTTGACATGACCCGGGCGGTCCTCTATCTCCTCCTTCCTCTCGCTGTCATTGCTTCGGTTGTACTCCTTTCCCAGGGAGTTATCCAGAATTTTGATCCATCGCTTACCGTGGCCGGGTACGGTGGAGCTGCGCCACAATCGATTGCCATGGGCCCGGTCTCCTCCCAGGAGGCGATCAAGCTCCTCGGGTCCAATGGCGGGGGGTTTTTTAACGCCAATTCTGCCCATCCTTTTGAAAATCCCACCCCCTTCTCGAACATATTCGAGGTGTTCCTCATCCTTCTCATCCCGGCAGCGCTCCCGTTCACATTCGGGCGACTATCCGGGAATATGCGGCAGGGATGGGCGATCTATGCTGCGATGCTGATCCTGTTTGTCGCTGCATTCGGCGTTCTGTACGCGGCAGAGCTTGGCGGGAACCCTGTACTCACCTCGCTTGACGTCCCGGGGATATCTATGGAGGGGAAGGAAGTCAGGTTCGGGCTGGCCGGAACCGTGCTTTTCAGCACGTCCACCACCGCAGTTGGATGCGGTGCGGTCAACGCGATGTTTGATTCGTTCACCCCGATAGGGGGGCTTGTCCCGATGTTTCTTATCCTGCTTGGGGAGGTGGTGTATGGGGGAATCGGGTCGGGATTTGCAACCATGATTGCATTCATCGTCATTGCAGTCTTCATCGCCGGGCTGATGATCGGGCGGACCCCCGAGTATCTTTCCAAAAAGATCGGGATCTTTGAGATGAAGATGGCACTGATCGTCATTCTTGTCCCCGGGATCCTTGTCCTTGTCTTCACCGGAATCGCCCTTGTAACCATGGGAGGAACGGCCGGCATCTTCAACCCAGGCCCCCATGGTCTCTCGGAAATCGTGTACGCTTTTGCCTCGATGGCAAACAACAATGGGAGTGCATTTGCCGGACTGGATGCTGCTGCGCCTTTTTACACCCTCTCAGGGGTCATCATCATGGCCATCGGCCGGTTCGTCCCGGCAGTCGCCATTCTTGCCCTTGCCGGCTCGGTTGCTGAAAAGAAAGCAGTCCCTTCAGGTCCAGGCACCCTCCCGACAGCAACCATCAGCTTTGTCCTCTGGCTCATCGCGGTGATCCTGATCATCGGGGCCCTGACCTTCTTCCCCCTGTTTGCCATGGGGCCTCTTGCAGAACAGCTGGCCCTTGCCGGAGGGTTCTAGCATGGCACGGAAACGGGTGGCACCGGTCACCGCCTTTGACCCGGCATTGTTAAGGGGGGCAGCAATCGATGCAATAAAAAAACTCGACCTCCGCAGGCAGATCGAAAATCCCGTTATGTTTTCGGTGGAGATTGGGGGGATCCTGACCACCCTCTCCTACCTGTATGGACTCTTTTTGCATACCGGTGAGACCGCGCTCTTCACCGCCCTGGTCTCTGCCTGGCTCTGGCTCACGGTCCTGTTCTCAAACTTTGCCGAGGCCCTTGCCGAAGGACGGGGAAAGGCACGTGCTGCATCGCTCCGGCGTTCAAGGACCACCATGACGGCCCGGAAAGTGAAGTCAGCACAGTTTTCAGCGCCCTATGAAGAGGTTTCCTCCTCCGATCTGAGACCTGGCGACCTGGTCCTGGTCAGGTCCGGGGATGTGATCCCGAGCGACGGGGACGTTATCGCCGGGGCTGCCCTGATCAACGAGGCAGCAATCACCGGTGAATCTGCACCTGTTGTGCGGGAATCCGGGGGGGACCGGAGTGCGGTCACCGGGGGAACAACGGTCATTGCCAACGAGATAATCATCCGGATCACTGCAGAACCCGGGAAGACCTTCCTTGACTGCATGATCCTCATGATCGAAGGGGCAAAGAGGAGGAAAACACCGAATGAACTGGCACTCGAACTCCTGCTGTTTGCACTGACCGGAGTATTCCTCCTGGTGGTGGCCACCATATGGCCGGTATCGGCCTATAGTTCTTCGGTATCAGGGACCGGGAGCCCTGCAGGACTGACCGTGCTCGTGGCCCTGTTCGTCTGTCTCGCCCCTACCACCATTGCGGCGCTTCTGCCTGCTATCGGGATTGCCGGGATGGACCGGCTCTTCCAGAGGAACATCATCGCGATGTCCGGCAGGGCAATCGAGGCTGCCGGTGACGTCAATGTCCTCCTCCTCGATAAGACCGGGACCATAACCCTTGGAAACCGGCAGGCAGCCGCGTTCATCCCGGTCGATGGTGTCCGGGATGACGATCTTGTAAAGGCCGCCTACATTGCTTCTTTTGCGGATGATACTCCGGAGGGAAAGAGCGTGGTTGCGCTTGCTTCGGGGCAGGGCAGCACCCTCCCCGGGATCCCTGAACAGGCCGCATTTATTCCATTCTCTGCACAGACCCGGATCAGCGGGGTGGACCTGGAGGGTAGTTCCTACCGGAAGGGTGCGTATGATGCAATCGTCCGGGAGGTTACTTCCCGGGGAGGTTCGATTCCACCGGATCTTGATGCAAAAGTAACCCGGATCGCCCAGACAGGGGGGACACCTCTTGTCGTAAGCCGGGATGGAACCGTGCTCGGGGTGGTCCATTTGAAAGACATCCTCAAGTCCGGTGTCCGTGAACGCTTTTTTGACCTCCGCCGCATGGGAATCAGGACCATCATGATTACCGGTGATAACCGGCTTACTGCAGCGGCTATCGCCGCTGAAGCCGGGGTGGATGACTTCCTTGCCGAGGCCAAACCCGATGACAAGCTCAGGCTTATCCGCACCTACCAGGAGGAGGGGTACATGGTTGCCATGACCGGGGACGGTACAAACGATGCCCCGGCTCTTGCCCAGGCTGATGTTGCGGTGGCGATGAACAACGGGACACAGCCGGCCCGCGAGGCTGCAAACATTATCGATCTTGACTCGGACCCGACAAAGCTGATCGAAGTCGTGGAGATTGGAAAGCAGATCCTGATGACCAGGGGTGCACTCACCACCTTCTCCATCGCCAACGATGTGGCGAAGTACTTTGCAATCATCCCCGCCGCATTCATTGCGATCTATCCGCAGCTTACCGTGCTCAATGTCATGGCGCTGTCATCGCCCGAGACCGCAATCCTCTCTGCAGTGATCTTCAATGCGCTGATCATTCCCCTGCTCATCCCGCTCGCCCTCCGCGGCGTGCAGTTTCGTCCCATGCCTGCAGGCCGGCTGTTCACCTACAACCTGGTCATCTTTGGTCTCGGGGGAATCGTCGCACCGTTTCTCGGGATCAAGGCAATCGATCTTCTCCTCTCGGCGGTGACAGCATTATGACACTGCAAAGACCCCTGCGGACTGCCGCCCTCCTCTTCATGGTGCTGTTCCTGGTTTCCGGTGTAGTGTACCCTCTCCTTGTTACCGGGGTTGGCGAACTCGCGTTCTCCTCACAGGCTCACGGAAGCCTTGTCCGGGACAGGAACGGAACCGTGATCGGATCGGCGCTCATTGGCCAGGATTTCGCAGGACCCTCTTATTTCCAGGGCCGTCCTTCCGCAACACCAGGCAGCCCTTATAATGCAGGGCTGTCGGGAGGATCAAACCTGGGGCCTTCAAACCCGGTTCTTGCAGAACGGGTGAACCAGACAATCAGTTCTTTGCGAATGCAGGGGATTTCCGGCCCGTGGCCGGGAGATCTGGTGACTGCTTCGGCGAGCGGTCTTGATCCGCATATCACCCTTGAGGCCGCGCTCGCACAGGTTTCGGCTGTTGCAGAAGCCAGGGGAAGGAATGAGGAGGAAGTCCGGGCGCTCGTCCTGTCTGAAGTCGTCGGAAGCCCGTTCCCTTTCCATCCGGAATACGTGAATGTCCTCTCCCTGAACAGGGCATTGGATGGTGAGGAGTGATGCCTTTGAATACCTTCCCACACCCTGGTGACAGGAGACCGGCCCCCGAAGATCTCCTTCCCCTCGCGAATGCCGAAGAACGGAGTAACCGGGAGGGAAAGTTGATCGTCTACCTCGGCTACGCGGCCGGCGTGGGAAAAACCTACACCATGCTCTGGGATGCCCTCCAGTTCAGGGCAGAGGGGAAAGACGTGGTCATCGGGTACGTGGAGACCCATAAAAGGGTCGAGACGGACGCTCTTGCCGCCAGGCTTGAAACAATCCCGGCCGCCAGGATCTCGTACCAGGGACTCGATATCCGGGAAATGGACCTCGATGCGGTGATCGCACGAAAACCTGCGATAGTCCTTGTCGACGAGCTGGCCCATACCAACGCACCCAACTCACGCCACCTGAAACGGTACCAGGATATCGAAGAGCTCATCAAGGGCCGGTATCTCGGTCTATACCACGGTCAATATCCAGCACATCGACAGCCTGAACGATGCTATCTCCCAGATTACCGGGATCCAGGTTTCCGAGACCGTTCCTGACACCTTTTTTGACCTTGCCGATGATATTCGGCTGATTGACCTCACCCCCGAGGATCTCCAGGCCCGGATGAAGGCAGGGAAAGTGTACCTGGGGGACATGGCGTCCCAGGCCATCGAGCATTTCTTCTCGACCGGGAACCTTGTGGCTCTCCGCCAGCTGACCCTGCGGTACCTGGCGCAGCGTACTGACCGGCAGATGGTCACCCATATGCGGACACGGGCCATACCAGGGCCATGGCCTGCAGTCGAACGGATTCTCGTAGCCATACGGCCGAACCCCTCGGCAGAAGCGATGGTGCGGGCAGCGTACCGGGATTCCCTGCGAATGAATGCAGAATGGGTGGTAATCTCGGTCGAAGAGGAGAGGAGGGGTCCGCCATCCGTTCAGGAGCAGGCCTGGCTTCGCAGCGCCACGGAGACCGCCAGGAAACTTGGAGGAACGATCGTCCTGTATCGTGGCGAGGATGTGGCAAACGAGATCCTCAGGTATGCCCGGCAGCACAACGTCACTACCATCATGCTCGGGAAACCCCGGGGCCTCGATATTATGGTCTCTCCCGTATACCGTGTCATGCGGCGATCGGCAGGTATCGATATTATCCTCTTTGATGCCAAAGGAGCCCCGGCCATCCCTCTCGAGCGGCAGATCCCCAGGCTCATTCCGAGGGATTATCTGATCACCCTCGTCCTTATCCTTGCTGCAACCCTTCTGAACTACCTGCTATTCGGGACCATCTCCACGACAAACCTCATCATTATCCAGCTGCTTCCGGTGGTCGTGAGTGCCTGGTTCTTCAGCAGGGGGGCCTCTCTCTTCGCTGCGGTGGTAAGCATCCTTGTCTTTGATATCGCCTTTGTTGCGCCCTACTATACACTGAGCATTTCAGACTGGGAATATTTCATCTCGTTCACCGGATATGTCATCATCGCCGTTATAATAAGCCACCTCGCAAACCGGCTCCGGTACCTCCTTCCCCAGATCCGGGAGAGCGAAGCAACGGTTGCTGCAGTGGCCGGGCTTTCAAAGGATCTTGTTGAGACGAGTGACTATGAGGAGATTCTTACGATCCTTGCAGACCACATGCATTCGTTTGCACCGGGAAAAGTATCGATCCTTGTCCCGGACGATGGTGGCCTTAAGGTGGCAAAAGGCGACGAGGACTATCCCTTTACTGACAAGGAGCTGACCATCGCCCGGTGGGTCTATGATAATGGCGAGGTGGCAGGGCGAGGGACCGACACGCTCCCTGGAGGGACAGGCCACTATGTTCCGATGAAAGCTCATGGCCTGGTGTACGGGGTACTGGCTTTTGCCTTCCAAAACCCTGACGCTGTGCTCACCCTGGAGACCAAGGGTGTCCCGGAAGCCATGGCACAGCTCGGTGCTCTCGCGCTCGAACGGCTGAGGAAATAGACGAGAGTCCCGGCAACAGATCCGCTGCTCCACGGCTCACCCTATTTCTCTTCCTTCTCTCTGCGGCTGATCCAAAGTCCCCGTACCCGGTCTGGTACCCTCCCGCAATGATTGCTGCCCCGAGCAGGGGGGCATTTCCCTCCAGGGACGATATGACTATCTCCGGAAGGGGGAGGTACCGGTCGATGGATTCCATGATGGCCGGGAGAAGGAGATCGGCATTGGACCTGATGACGGATCCGTCAAGGACGATCAGCTCCGGGTCATAGGCCACGATGACATCCGAGATGCCCCGGGCATTGATCCGGGCCAGTTCCGCAATAAAGCGGAGGACATCGTCGTCACCCTGCCGTGCCG
Organism: uncultured Methanoregulaceae archaeon; assembly: GCA_963828315.1. Lineage (GTDB taxonomy): Archaea > Halobacteriota > Methanomicrobia > Methanomicrobiales > Methanospirillaceae > UBA9949. The sequence goes on from CAWHEC010000007.1 coordinate 26,619, forward strand.
ATGCAAAGATCTCTTCAGCGGTGTCAGGACCCCAGTGGGGCTTTGCATGGAACCTGCACCACTCGCCAAAGAACCAGGGCAGATATCGCCCGGAAGCATACCCCTCCCAGTGGCCGGTATGCCCGCAGCCGCAGGGAAGGTCGTAGGTGCTGTCGACATGGAAATGGCCGATCTCCGCTGCATTGCCCTTCCTTCCGAGAAGGATCCTGCCTCCTGACACCACCCCGCCACCGATGCCGGTTGAAATCGTCAGATAGACGACATCGCTCCTTCCCTGTCCCTGGCCGTGGACCATCTCCCCAAGCACCCCGGCGTGGCAGTCATTGACCATACGAACCGGGCAGTGAAAGATGCGCGAGAGCGGGAGCGTGAGGGGGAGATCCCGGAATGCCATGTTGGGAGGATTCAGGAGCACCCCCCTGGTGATATCCACCGGCCCTGCAACAGAGAGGCCAATGCCCGTGATCGGCCCGGGTTTCATTTCGCCTACGATATCTCCAATCAGGCCCGAGAGAAAACCGATTAGCCGCGAGGGATCGGTCTCCTTTGCCGGGGTCGGGGTTTCTCTCTTCGTTTCAATCTTCCCACCCCCGCCAATGATTGCCACCCGGGTATTGGTCGCCCCAAGGTCGACTGCCACTGCATATCCCATGTTGTCCGGATGTTGTCCGGGATGGACCATAAGGTGTGCGGCCACATCCACAAAGAGTATGAAGGGGTCGAGGGATAGATTTTGTACGGATGGAGCTGAGGGGCTGGGTGGAGCTGGACGGGAGCATACTCTCATCGGGTGAACTTGCTACACTACTCAGCACTGATCCACCTGCTGCAGCCCGGTTCGGGGGTGAGTTTCTCATCTCATGGGATGGATGCACTGCAAGGGACCACTTTGGCATCATCCCGGGCCCTGTCCCTCCAGGGACCATCTTCTGCAGCGGGCGGGAGAGGGGGCGGATAAGCCCCGTTGTGCCGGACATGTCCCTTGAAGATGCGATAGCAAAAGCCGTTTCGCTCCGGAGCACCGAAGGGATCTGTGCTTTTTCCGGGGGGGTGGACTCCTCCCTTCTTGCGTACCTTGCAAAACGCCCCTGCCTGGCCATAGGGCTTGCCGGGTCGCATGACCTTGCACGTGCCCGGTTAGCGGCAGAGGCGATGAACCTGTCCCTGCACCTTCGTTGAGATAACACCGGACGATGTGCTCGAGGGGCTCAATGCAGTTATCAGCGTGATCCCGGAACCGACCGCGGTCAATACCGCGATTGCCGTCTCCCAGTACCTGATAACCCGCTCCGCACGGAAGCTCGGCCACGAGCGGGTGCTGACCGGCCAGGGAGCAGACGAGCTCTTCGGAGGATATGCCCGGTACCTGACCTGCACCGATCCCGGGTCCGAGCTTTTACGTGACTTTGCCGGTCTTGCCTCCCAGGGGCTCCGCGACCAGTCGGTTGCCGCTCTCAACAACACCTACCTGTCCCTGCCCTTCCTTGATGTGCGGGTGGTGCGCGCTGCCCGCTCGATCCCGGCCGGGGAGATGGTCAGGGACGGGGTCGGAAAGTGGCCGCTCCGGGAGGTCGCAGCCCGCCATATTCCGCGCGAAATTGCATTTTACCGGAAAAAAGCAATGCAGTACGGGACCGGGATTGCGAGGGTGCTCCAGATGTTCGCACGTAACAATGGTTATAAAAGGTCTTTACAAGGGTACTTAGATCAGATCAGAAAGACCGGGGGAGGCGTGTAAAATGGTATCTGAGAGGGACGTTGCGCATATCGCGGAACTTGCCGATATCGGCATCGATAAAGAGGAACTGGAGGAGTTTACCGGCAGGTTCAACGAAATCCTCGAGTATTTTGATATCCTCGACCAGGTTGAGGCGGGAGAGGCCCGGGAAGCAGACCTCGTCAATATCTTTCGTGAAGACGTGGTGGAATCTTCCCTCCCCACGGAAGAAGTGCTTGCCAATACCCGTGATGCGGAAGACGGGTTTTTCAGGGCACCACGGGTGATGTGAGTGGCGACCATCAGTTTTTCTCCCGACGACCGGTACAATGCCTTCATCACCACCCTTAAGGAGGCTGACGCGGGTCCGGGTGCACTCTCGGGAATCCCTGTCGCAGTCAAGGACAATATCTCCACGCGTGGGATCCCTACCACCTGCGCCTCACGGATTCTTGAAGGGTATGTCCCCCCCTACGATGCCCATGTCGTCACGCTCCTGAAACATGCCGGGGCGGCGATTGTCGGGAAGACCAACATGGACGAGTTCGGGATGGGTACAACGACCGAGAACAGCGGGTTTGGGCCCACGAAAAACCCGGCAGATCCCACCCGGGTTCCCGGCGGCTCATCGGGAGGAAGCGCTGCGGCCATAGCGTCAGGGATGGTCCGGATGGCGCTTGGCACCGATACGGGCGGATCGATCCGGTGCCCTGCAGCATTTTGCGGCATCGTCGGGCACAAGCCAACCTACGGGAGGGTCTCCCGGTACGGCCTGATCGCCTATGCAAATTCCCTCGAGCAGATCGGGCCCATGGCCCGGAGCGTCTCCGATATCTCCCTCATGATGGAGGTCCTCGCCGGACACGATCCCCGCGATTCCACGAGCGTCAACTGCCCCTATTCTCACACTCCCGACCCGGAAATCGGGGGACTGAAGATCGGAGTCCCGGAGGAGTACTTCGGCGAAGGGGTCGACCCGAGAGTCGCCTCCGTGGTCTGGGACGGGATAACGCTCCTCGAACGGAAAGGGGCAGAGATCATCACCTGCCGGATGCCAAGCATGGCATATGCCCTTGCCGCGTACTACGTCACCTGCACGAGCGAGGCAAGTTCGAACCTCGCCCGGTTCGACGGGGTCAGGTATGGACCCCCGGCCGATACAAAACTCCCGTGGCACGAAGCGTTCCAGCAGCGGAGGAGGAATGGTTTTGGGACCGAGGTAAAGAGGAGGATCATGCTCGGGACCTTTGCTCTCTCCTCCGGGTACTATGGGAAATACTATGCAAAGGCACAGGTCGCACGCCAGCAGGTCAGGGATGATTTCGTGCGCCTCTTCAGGACCGTTGACGTGATTGCGGGGCCGACCATGCCCACCGTCGCATTCAGGCTCGGGGAGAAGACCGACCCCCTCTCCATGTACCTCTCCGATATCCTGACCGTGCCGGCCAATCTTGCAGGGATACCCGCAATCTCGGTCCCCTGCGGGAGGTCCGAGGGGCTCCCGGTGGGGCTCCAGATCATGGGCCCGCATTGTGCGGATGAAAGAGTGATCGATGTCGCCTATGCCTTTGAGCAGGGGGTGACGCGATGACAGAGGGTGCACGGATCTCCCGACCTTCAGGACAGGGGGTCACCCCCTGGCCCGGAGAAGAGGTTCCCGATATGCAACGGCAGACCCAGCCTGCGAGGATGGACTTTTCCGACGATGAAGTGATCATCGGCCTTGAGATCCACTGCCAGCTTGACACCAGGACAAAGCTCTTCTGCGGCTGCTCTACCGATTACCGGGATGACAGCCCGAACACCCATGTCTGCCCGGTCTGTCTCGGGCTGCCGGGCTCGCTTCCACGGGTGAACAAAAAGGCAATCGAATATGCCCTCCACGTGGCAAAGGCCCTCAACTGCACAATCAGAGAGGAATCGGAATTTGCCCGGAAAAATTACTTCTATCCGGACCTGGACAAGGGGTTCCAGATCACCCAGTATGACAAGCCCCTTGCCGTGAAGGGGTACCTTGATATCGAGGGCGACGACGGTGAGAAACGGGTCCGGATCACCAGGGTGCATGTCGAGGAGGACCCGGGAAGGCTCGTCCACAAAGGGGGTGCCGACAGGCCGAAATACACCCTTGTCGATTATAACCGGGCCGGCATCCCGCTGATCGAGATCGTGACGGAACCTGACATGAGGTCGCCAAAAGAAGCCCGGCGTTTCCTGAACAAACTCCGTGCGACCCTTGAGTATCTCGGCGTTTTTGACTCCGAAAAGGAGGGATCTCTCAGGGTGGATGCAAATATCTCCATCCAGCCAAAAGGATGGTTCGAACGGGAGGGCAAAGGAAAGGAAGACCGCGGCAGGGCGGAAGTCAAGAATATCTCTTCGTATAAAGGGGTTGAAAAAGCGCTCACGTTCGAGGTGACCCGCCAGAAGAACTCGCTCCGGAGAGGACAGAAACTGGAATCCGCAACCCGCCATTTTGTCGAGGCCCGGGGAGTTACCACTGCATCGCGGAGCAAGGAGATGGAGCAGGAGTACCGGTACTTCCCGGAACCCGATCTCCGCCCCCTCCGGGTCCGTGACTGGGCTGCCGGGATCGTCCTTCCCGAGCTCCCCGACGCCCGCAGGGCCCGGTTCCTGGTGCAGTACGGATGCTCTCCCATTCACGCACGGACCCTTACCGGGGATCTCAGGCTTGCTGAATTTTATGAGCATGTTGCAACAACCGACCCGGTCCTTGCTGCAACCTGGGTCGCGGACACGCTGCTTGGGGAACTCAATTACCGGGACATGAGTGTCAGCAGTGTCTCCCCGGACTCGTTTTCCGAACTTATCCTGCTCGTAAAGGGAGGGAGCGTGACCGATAAGGGCGGTGTCGAGGTATTGCGATCCCTCCTCGACCAGCTACGGGAATCGGGATCCTGCGAAACCCCGGGTGAATGTGTCGGAAGACTCGGCCTGAAAATCCTGGAACGAACAGGGGAGGCAGAAGAGGGCGACGACCCGGTGGTACAGGCTGCCCGGGAGGTTATCGCCGAGCAGCCCCTGGCGGTTGCCGACTTCCATGCAGGGAAGAAAGAAGCCTTCAACTTCCTCGTGGGACAGGTCATGAAAAAGACCAGGGGACGTGCCAAACCGGCTGATGTGAACCAGGTGCTTTCAGGGATACTTGGAGAAGAGGGATGACCCCGATGCACCTTATCGTTGCCGAGAAGAATATTTCCGCCCACCGGATCGCCTCGATCCTTGCCGGCAATAAGAAAGTCAGAACGGATAAGGATGGCGGAGTGCCGGTGTACCGGTTCGAGGATACCGCTGTCATCGGGCTTCGGGGTCACGTGGTCGAGATCGATTTTGAAGAGGGATACTCGAACTGGCGGAGCACCGAACGGACTCCCCGGTCCCTGATCAATGCCCGGACCATCAAGGTGCCGACAGAGAAAAAGATCGTACACCTCCTCCAGAAACTGGCAAAACAGTCCAGCCTGATCACCATAGCGACCGATTTTGATACCGAGGGGGAACTGATCGGGAAGGAAGCGTATGATCTCGTCCGGCAGGTCAGGAGCGATGTTGCCGTCGACCGGGCACGGTTCAGCGCAATCACCCCCGATGAGATCAGACAGGCATTCAGGGAGACCACGGGGATCGATTTTGACCTCGCCTCTGCCGGTGAAGCACGACAGGTGATAGACCTGATGTGGGGGGCCGCTCTCACCCGGTTCATAAGTCTCGCCGCACGGAGGGGAGGGGCCAATATCCTCTCGGTAGGCCGGGTGCAGACCCCCACGCTGGCCATGATCGTCGACCGTGAAAAAGAGATCGAGGAATTCGTCTCCCAGCAATACTGGCAGCTCTCGCTTCTGACCGAAAAAGAAGGAGAAGAGATCGAGGCACGCCATGCAACGCCCAGGTTCTGCGACAAAGGGGAGGCAGAGAGAGCCCGGGAACGCACCCGGCCGCCGCTCGTGGTCACCGAGATCCGGGAAGGGACCAAGATCGACCGGGCCCCCGTCCCGCTCGACACCACCGGTTTTATCGTCGCTGCTGCCCGGCTTGGTTTCTCGGCTTCCGGTGCCATGCGTCTGGCAGAAGACCTGTACATGAACGGGTACATTTCGTACCCGAGAACCGACAACACCGTGTACCCTGCAACGCTTGACCTGGGAGGGATACTGAAGGCCCTGGCAGGCACCGAATTTGCAGAGGATGTGCACTGGGTCAGTACTCACCGGAGACAGATACCAACCCGCGGGAAAAAGTCGAGCACCGACCACCCTCCCATCCATCCTGCCTCGGCAGCAACCCGCCAGTCGCTTGGAGAAGAGCGGTGGAAGATCTACGAGCTCGTGGTCCGCCGGTTCCTTGCAACGCTCTCCCCGGATGCACGCTGGAAGACGATGAAGGTGAACTTCGAGGCGGGAAAGGAGCCCTATACCGCTACCGGAGGGCAGCTGATCGAGCCGGGTTGGCGGAACGTATATCCCTACAGCACCGCGACAGAGTATATCCTCCCGGCGATGAAGGTCGGGGAGAACCTCCCGCTCAAGGAGGTAAACCTCGAGGAGAAGGAGACACAGCCCCCTCCACGCTACACCCAGAGCAGGCTGATCCAGAAGATGGAGGAGCTCGATCTTGGGACAAAAAGTACCCGGCACGAAGTGATCCAAAAACTCCTCTCCCGCAAGTACATCGAGGGCAACCCCCTCCGCCCCACCCTGGTCGGCAGGGCAGTGACCGAGTCACTCGAACGGCATGCCGACACGATCACGCGGCCTGCCATGACCCAGACGCTTGAGGAGCACATGCAGCAGATCAAAGCGCAGCACCGGAGCAGGGACGATGTCGTTTCCGAATCCCGGGAGATGCTGCATTCCGTCTTTGATCAGCTCGAACCCCATGAACGCGAGGTCGGGCAGGAGATAATGGAGCAGACCGCAGAAGAGCTGACGCTCGGCCCCTGCCCGGTCTGCGGACATGATATCAGGATCCGCCACCTGCGGAACCAGACACAGTTTATCGGGTGTAGCAATTACCCGGACTGCACGTTCAATATCGGCCTCCCCTCCTCAATGTGGGGATTTGCCGTCAGGACCGATGACACGTGCCCCGTCCACACCCTCCATTTTGTCCGGCTGGTGAGAAAAGGAAGCAGGCCATGGGATATCGGCTGTCCGCTCTGCCACCAGATCGAGTCCAACAAAGAGGCCCTCTTCCTCATGGCATCCATGACCCCCGGGATCCATGAACGGATGCTGTCAGCACATCTCTATACGGTCACTGACGTTGCAAACACACCCCCCGGCCGGCTTTCCGGCCTCCTTGGCATGACCGGGGAAGAGGCACGAAACCTGATCAGTGAAGCGGAGGGGGTTCTTGGCCTGCTCCGGCGGAGATCTGACTGCAGGAAACTTGTCCGGAGGATGCTTGTTCCAAAAAAGGGCAGGAGCCCTGCCAAAGTGATAAAAAAACTCCATGAAGCAGGGATTAATGATATTGCGTCGCTCGGGACCGCAGACCCGGTCCTGCTGAAAAAAGTCGGGATAGCCGAGAACGAGGCGGAATCAATCCTCCGGGAGGCAAAGATGGTGGATAATGAGCGTTTCCTGAAACATGCCGGGGTGCCTGCGGCCAGCATGAAAAAATACTTTGCCAGCGGTTTTGCCGCGCCCGAAGACTTCCTCTCCTCCCACCCGGTGTACCTATCTGATCTGACCGGCATAAGCCTCGACACCGTGCAAAAGCACGTCGGGCTTATCGCTTCGGCAAAGGGGAAGGCCGCACCGGTCCGGTACACAAAAGCACAGGTGGCAAAAGGGAGGGAGGAACTCCTCACCCTCCCCGGCCTCAAAGAAGAGGAACTGCAGCGGCTGCACAAGGCAGGGATCATCAGCGGGCTCCTCCTTCTCGCCTCGGATCCGGCAGTTCTTGGAGATCGGACCGGCATTCCTGCCGAGAAGATACGCAGGTTCCAGGCAGTATTGCAGGAAAGGGCAAAAAAGGCAGAGCCTGAAATTATAGTGGTATAAGGTGAGGATGATGCATACCCGATGGAAGAACTGGGTCCATGTGACCAAGCTTGACCCTGACAAGATGCTCCCTGCCGGTGCGATAGCAGAGATTGCATCAAGCGGGACGGACGCGCTGATGCTCTCGGGAACCCTGAATGTGACGGCAAAGAACATGGCTGCGCTTGCAGACGAGGCAAAGGTCTCCGGGCTCCCCCTTATTATAGAACCGGCGGATCCGGAAGCAGTCCTCTGGGATGGTGTGGACCTGGTCTTTGTACCCTCGGTACTGAACTCGGCGGATGTCCAGTGGATCGTTGGCAAGCACCGTTCGTGGATACAGCGGCAGCGGGTGCAGTGGGAGAAGGTTGTCCCCGAGGCATATATCGTGATGAATCCTGACTCTTCGGTCGGAAAGGTCACAAGGGCGAACTGTTCACTTACCGAAAAAGAGGTGGCCTCGTTTGCAGCACTCGCAGACCATTACTTCCATTTTCCGATCGTCTATATCGAATATTCCGGGAATGTACGGCGATCCTGCGATAGTCAAAGCGGCAGCAGATGCGGTCGAATCGGCAGTCATCTATTACGGGGGAGGGATCAACTCGGGAGAGAAGGCATCCGAGATGGCCCGGTATGCAGACACCATCGTTGTGGGAAACGCCGTCTATGATAAGGGCATCGCGGTCCTGAAAGAGACGGTACGGGCCATCCAGTGATCATCCGTGTTCCATGCCTGATATCGACATCGTGCTTGTCTCCCCCCTCTATGAAGGGAACGTGGGGTTTGCCGCCCGGGTGATGAAAAACTTCGGGTTCACCCGCCTGGTGCTGATCAATCCGTGCACGATCGGGGATGAGGCTCTCATGCGGGCATCCCATGCCAGCGATGTGCTCGAGCGTGCCGAACGGCTCACCTTCGAGGAGGTCTGCTCCCGGAGCAGCATCGTGATCGCAACCACCGGGGAGGTGAGCAAGTCGGTCTGCAACCCGATGCGGATGCCGTACTTTTCACCAAACGAGATACGGGAACTGGTTGCTGATATAGACGGGCGGATCTCCATCCTCTTTGGTCGGGAGAACTGGGGCCTGAACAACGAGGAGATCCAGAAGAGCGATATCATCTGCACCATCGCATCGGCAAAAGAATACCCCATCCTCAATCTCTCCCACGCAGTGGGCATTGTCTGCTACGAACTTGCCCATCTTTCACGGGGCGAGTATCTCCTCGCCTCGCGGGAGGAGATGGAAAACCTGTATGCGCATATCGATTCGTATCTTACCCTGATCGATCACCCGGATTTCAAGCGGCAGCCGACCATGCTCCTGATCCGCCGGGTTCTCGGCAGGTCCATGCTCACCTCCCGGGAGGCAACCACACTGCACGGCCTGATGCGGCGATCCGAGTGGAAGATCAACCCGGAAGCATTCGAGCGGAAAAAGGAGACCTGCCCGGATGATGATACGATAGAGGGTCCCGGGCAGTAAGATACTCTCCGCTCTCGATCTCTTTTGACAAAGAAACGAACATGAAGGATATGGGAACGGATATTTCCCCTCCATTATACTTCGACGATTGGGATGAGTCATTCGCTATTCCCGGGAGGTAGGTTAACTGCATGACCCACAACTGATGAGGATACACCCTGCATTCCCGGAATTACATAACGAGGCAAGAAATCTGATGTCCAATGAGCCTTAAAATCGAAAAGTCTTCCTTTTTACGCGACATTATTCTCTACCCTTTTTATGTGCAATACAGAGCACATAACGAGTATTGACTTCTCTGATTACGGCGTAATCCCGCCAGCTCGTTATGAGAAGGCGGGACTATAGGATACACACCAGGGAACGGCCGGAACATCCCATTCATACACAGGATTATATAGCAAAATTCCATATCTCTCTCTCATGAGACCACTCACGTATGGGCTTATCACCGCAGCCCTTCTCCTGATGCTCTGCATCAGCGGGTGTACTTCACCGTCCACCCAACCGGTTACACACCCGTCCCGACCACAATTCCACCAACTGCCCAGCCCACCGTCATGACCACGCAAACCGTACCTCAAACCATAACCGGAGTGACCTGGTATCTGGTCGCTTTCAACAGCGGAACCGGCTCGCTCTCCGTCAAGCCCGGGACCCAGATCACTGCCCTCTTTGATACCACGGGGAAGGTCGCGGGAACTGCAGGGTGCAACCAGTATACTGCTTCCTATCAGGCAACCCTGAACGGCCTTTCGATCGGAGCACCCGCCTCCACCAAAATGGCATGCAGCGAACCGGCCGGGATCATGACCCAGGAGACAGCATACCTCATGACAATGCAGGGTGCATCCGGGTATTCTATCTCCGGAAATACCCTGACAGTAACGGACAGCGGAGGGAAGGCTATCCTGACCTACTCGACAGTTCCTCCCTATACAATGACCGCTGCACCCATGACCGGCACGATGTGGTACCTGAACTCGTATATCGATGCGCAGGGCAACCCCTGGACGCCGGGAGCTGCATACCCTGTCTCGCTGCAGTTTTCTGATGGCGGGAATGTCACCGGGAATTCCGGATGCAACAGCTACTCCGGGACCTACACCGTATCGGGGAACAACATCAACATCGGCGGATTCGCAGTGACCCTGATGTACTGCGGTGATCCGGGAGTCATGACCCTCGAACAAACCTATCTTGCCGTTCTCCCGATGATGAAGGTCTACAAGATCTCCGGCGATCAGCTCACCCTTTCGGATGGCACCGGGAAGATCTCGATGATCTATGATACGACAAAGTGAGGGATAGTCAGGCATCATATCCTCACTTTTTTCAAAAAAACATTCCTCCGCTTTTCTCCAATGAAGATTCCATCAGTCACCCTCATTACCTTCCCCTCCCCATTACTCCCCCAATGATCCTTGTCGACTGGCAGATCCTGGACCGGATCACCCGTGGATTTATCCATGTGGATCCGTTCGACCCTGCTCTCGTGCAGCCCAATTCACTGGATATCCGTCTCGGTAACCATTTCCTCTGGTATGAGGAGGGGGACGAGGTGATCGACCCGTACCGGAAAGAGACGATCGCGAGCGGGACGGCAGACTGTTGTACCGATTCTATCGTGCTTGAGCCCGGCCGGTTCATGCTCGCCGAGACGATGGAGGTTATCGGACTTCCCGACAACATCGTCGCAAGCATAGAGGGAAAGAGCAGCATTGCACGCCTGGGAGTCGAGCTTCACCAGACCGGCGGGTGGATCGATGCCGGGTTCCGGGGGTCGATCACGCTGGAGATGTGCAACGTCAATGCCCGCCCTGTCCGGATGTATGCCGGGATGCCGATCGGGCAGCTGGTCTTTTACCCCACCGAACGGGCAGCACAGCCCTACAACCTGAAGGCCGGCGCCAAGTACATGGACCAGCGGCAGGCAACCCTCTCCCGGTACCACGAGAATCCCCGCTCCTGATGGCTATATACCTTATGAATACAGACATAGTGAGGATAAGAATGCATATTTATCGGAGATGACGCATGCGGCTCCTTCTGATACATTCCGATTTCATCGAATACGAAGCGAAAAAGAAGACCGGCATGGCCGAAGAGACGACCCTGCTTTCGGACCGGGCAGAGGATGCCCTGGCGGTCTTTTGTGCCGTTGAGGCCGTTGACGAGGACGACCTTGAAGGCGTGGTCGAACAGGCGCTGGCAGAGATTGGGCTCGTCGCCGACAAGTTATCGGTCGGGACTGTCATGGTCTACCCGTATGCCCACCTGAGCAGCGATCTCTCGCGGCCCGATGCCGCGATATGGGCACTCAAGGCACTTGAAGAAGGACTCAGGGGGATGGGCTATGCGGTGAAGCGGGCACCCTTCGGCTGGTACAAATCCTTCACGCTCTCCTGCAAGGGCCACCCGCTCTCCGAACTCTCAAAGACCATTCTTCCTTCCGAAGAGGGTGCGAAGAAGGAGAAGAAAGAGGTCACCCACGAGTTCTTCGTGATGACCCCTGACGGCAGTACTCATGATCCAAAAAAGTTCCTGGACGAAAGCCCGTTCGGCTGCCTCCTGAAAAAGGAACTCGGGGAACCTTCAGCCGGGGGAGGGGAACCCGCCCATGTCGAGCTGATGCGGTCAAAGGAGCTGGTCGACTACGAGCCTGTCTCCGATGTCGGCCACCTCCGGTGGATGCCGAAAGGCAAGCTGATCCGGGACCTGCTCGCCGACTATGTGCTCGATCTCGTCCTTCCCTACGGGGCAACCCCGGTCGAGACCCCGGTCATGTACGACCTTGCCGACACTGCCATCTACGAGCATGCCGAGAAGTTCGGGGAGCGGCAGTACCGGTTCAAGAGCGGGAACCGGAACATGATGCTCCGGTTTGCCGCCTGCTTTGGCATGTTCTCGATCATGAGGGACATGCACATCTCGCCAAACTCCCTCCCGATGAAGATGTACGAGCTCTCCACCTACTCCTTCAGGCACGAGCAGAAAGGGGAGGTGATCGGGTTGAAGAGGCTGCGGGCGTTCACCATGCCCGACATGCACAGTCTCTGTACGGACATGCCCGAGGCGCTCACCTGTTTTGAGGAGCAGCTTGCAATGGGCTGGAAGACCGGAAAGGACTTCGGGACGACGCTTGTCGGAGTATTCCGGTGCACGCGGGACTTTTACGACGAGCACCACGAATGGGTGAAGAAGATCGTCGCGCTCTCGGGCGTCCCGATGCTGATCGAGGTCCTCTCCGACCGGGTCCACTACTGGGTGGCCAAGGTCGACCTCGCTGCAATCGACGGGCAGGGCAGGCCGATCGAGAACCCGACCGTCCAGATCGATGTCGAGTCTGCGAAGCGGTTCGATATCAAGTATTATTCACAGGACGGTTCTGTTGTCCATCCGCCAATTCTTCACTGCTCACCGACCGGGAGCGTCGAACGGGTCATCTGCGCCATCCTCGAGACCACGAGCACCCAGAAGGTCCCGATGCTGCCGCTCTGGCTCTCCCCGACCCAGGTCAGGGTTGTCCCGGTTGCAGAACGGCATCTTCCGCTGGCAACCACGGTTGCCGGCCGGATCAGGAGCGCCGGGATCCGTACAGACCTTGATGACCGGGATGAGAGTGTCGGAAAGAAGGTCCGTGAAGCAGCCATGGACTGGGTGCCCTACGTGGTGGTGATCGGTGATGCCGAGATGGACAAGGGCATCCTGACCGTGACCGTCCGGGCGCAGTCGCAGCCAAACAAGCCGCACAAGGAGATGATGACCGAGGATGTCCTGATCGAGCTCGTGCAGGAAGAGACCGCAGGCATGCCCTACCGGCCGCTGTATACGCCGGCGCTGCTGTCGAAGAAGGCAAGGTATATCTAATTTTTTTGTAACTGTTCAGCCGATCCTGTGAGCGGCAGAAGGGATGAAGGGTTCACCCTCGAATACCTTTAGAAGAGACGCGAACAAAGGACAGGCTGAACAGTCACGTGTTTATTTTGTCAATACGCCGCAATCTCCTTGCAGTGCAATTCCGCCTGTTTTAGTACCGTGAGCGTTGCTTCTTCCTGTTTATCGGGAGGGTACTTATATTTGCGAAGAATGCGCCTTATCATCGCTCTCAAATTAGCCTGGACAGACTCCCTTACCGTCCAGTCGATAGTTACATTCTGCTTAACTGTCTTTACGAGTTCCTGTGCAATGAGTTTAAGGGTTTCATCGCCGAGGATCTGGACTGCACTATCATTGACTGATAATGCATCATAAAAAGCCAGTTCTGCTTCGGACAGCCCAAGGTTTTCGCCGCGTTTGGCGGCATCCCGCATCTGTTTTGCCAGCTGAATGAGTTCTTCGATAACCATCGCGGTCTGAATTGCCCGGTTCTGATATTTTTTAATGGTGGCATCAAGCATCTCTGAAAATAACCGGGACTGGACCAGATTCTTCCTGCTTCGTGCTTTTATCTCGTCATTCAGTAATTTTCGAAGCATTTCCACGGCGAGATTCTTCTGAGGAAGAGATCTGACATCACTGAGAAATTCATCTGATAATATCGAGATATCGGGGTTATTGAGCCCTGCAGCAGCAAAGACATCGATCACTTCATTGGATGATACCGCTTTTGAAATAATCTGGCGGATTGCATGGTCGATCTCTTCCGGGGACCTGCCATCTGCTCCGGTCAGTTTTACCATCTGCGCCCTGATGACCTGGAAAAAGGCAACATCATCCCGGATTTCCAGAGCATCGGGGTGGGGTACTGCCAATGCAAAGGACTTGGTAAGTTCGGTTACACTCTGGAGAAAGCGTTGTTTTCCATCCTTCTGATCGAGGATGAATCCCATTGCAGGATTGATTAAATTGAGTCTTGTACCCGGGTCCCCGCTTTTCCATGCGGACCAGTCAAACCCATGGAAAAGGCCACAGCATATCTCATATTTTTCGAGCATGACAGCGACGGCTTCCTCCTGGTCAATATAGAGTTTTCCTTTACCCTGGTTATCGGTGTAATCGCGCAGGGCTTTTTTGAGTTCCTCGGCGAGCCCAAGATAATCAACGATTCTTCCGCCATTCTTGTCTCGATATACCCTGTTAACTCTCGCAATCGCCTGCATGAGGGTATGACCTTTCATTGGCTTATCGACGTACATTGTATGCAGACAGGGAACATCGAACCCTGTAAGCCACATATCCCTGACGATTACAACTTTGAAGGAATCCTCACAGTTTTTAAACCGTGTTGCAAGTTTCTCACGGCGTTGTTTATTCCTTATATGGGGTTGCCACTCAACGGGATCGGATGCAGAACCGGTCATTACGACTTTGATTGCCCCTTCCATATCGGAATCATTGTGCCATTCTGGACGAAGCCGGATGATTGCGTTATAGAGGTCGATACAGATGCGGCGGCTCATGCCGACGATCATTGCTTTCCCGTTCATCGTTGATTCACGATCTTCGAAGTGGGAGACAATATCACGGGCAATCAGTGAGACACGTGTTTCTGTCCCGACAACGGCTTCAAGGGCGGCCCATTTGCTCTTCAGGTTCTCCCGGGTTGTGACTTCTTCTCCTTCAGTAACCTCTTCGAAATCACGGTCCAGGTGAGGTCGTTCCTCCTCTTTCAGCTCGATTTTTGCAAGCCGGCTCTCGTAGTAGATCGGGACGGTTGCACCGTCGTCGATTGCACGCTGGACATCATAGATGTCGATGTACTCGCCGAATACGGACCGGGTGCTCTTATCTGCCATCTCAATCGGGGTCCCGGTGAAGCCGATAAAGGATGCATTGGGAAGAGCTTCGTGAAGATATTTAGCGAACCCGTATCAGATCTCCCTGTTTTCCCACTGGCCTTTGCACCGAACCCATACTGGCTCCGGTGTGCTTCATCGGCGATGACGATGATGTTTCTTCTGTCCGATAGAACCAGGATAACGGTCTTCTTCCTTTTCAGGGAGGAATTTCTGAATCGTGGTGAATATCACGCCCCCGGAAGCGATCGCAAGTTTCGACCGCAGATCGTCCCGGTCTGACACCTGGACCGGAGTCTGCCGGAGCAGTTCATGACACCGGGAGAATGTGCCGAAGAGCGTTGGTCATCGAGGTCGTTCCGGTCGGTGATCACAAGAATGGTTGGATTTTCCATCGCAGGGTTGCGGATGACCTGGCCCGCATAGAAAACCATGGTAAGACTTTTTCCCGATCCCTGGGTGTGCCAGACGACCCCACATTTCCGGTTTCCTTTTGGACCCGAAGCGGCAATCGTCGTCTCGATGGCTTTCCTGACTGCATGGAACTGGTGATAGCCTGCCATCTTTTTAATTACGGTCCCATTTGCATCCTCTTCGTAGACAATGAAATGGCTGATCAGGTCAAGCAGCCTCCGTTTATCGCAGATCCCCTTGATCAGTACCTCGAGTTCCGGGAGGGCCCGGGAGGCGAGATCATCACCGGTGACGGTCCTCCATCGCATGAACCATTCGTAATTTGCCGAGATGGTGCCCACCCGGGCCCCGAGTCCATCCGAGATGATGAGCATTTCATTGTATGCGAAAAAAGAGGGTATCTGTTGCTTATAGGTCGAGAACTGGCTGAAGGCGGCCCGCAAGGTTGCGTTTTCATCTGCAGGGTTTTTCAACACGATTACGACGATGGGGAGACCGTTGAGGAACAGCACAATATCCGGGCGCCGGTCTTAAATAGTTTCAGTAAGCAATTTACATGTTTTTAAAGAAAAATCCCCAATACTTATTGCTAAAGTTAAGGCTAAAATAATTGTTGTAAGTAGAAAACTGGCGGTTCTTAAGGATCTTCTTTTTGTTCATTGTCAATGTTGTTACTACGAACATAGGCGTGTTCGATCATTTCTGGAAGAATATAAATTTCCTGATTGGGTTCCCGTTTTTTGGCAATCGACGAAACACAATTCCTTTAGGCATCCTCCCTGATAATACCGATGTCGCTGTAATAAATACTCCAAACACGATCGTATCAGGAATCAACTCAGGCTTCAAATATGAAGATCAATCGCAGAAACAGTTAGGAATACTGGGATGCGCAGGACAGGGCAGCGGTATCTCGAAAAAACCATGATTCAAGTTCCCAATAAGAATAACCTGTTGACGACTTGAAATTTACTATTTCTTTCATCCGGAGTTGTTTTAGTAAAAAGTCTGACGTTCTGAAATTTGTTTTAACTGCTGTTTAGTTAATGGCAATCATCGAATTCTTGGCCATTATAATAATGATAATCCGATCATGAGGAATCCAACTGCGATATCCGCGGAGCCGATTTGGTAATTTTTTTAATAAATCCTGTTTACCTTGAAATACCCGAATGGCATTAGACTTATCAGGATGAGGATTTTCGGAATGATATTGAACAAAAAGGCCTCTATTGAGGGTTCCTCTACCAAAAACTCAATATGCATATTATCCCTGATCCGTAGGTAATGTTCTTGAATGGTATTATTTTGGACCACCAGAATTAATTAAAGGATCACCAAATTCAAAATAACCCTCTAACCATAGTTGTCCCAATAATGCACCACTTATCGAGAAACGTGGATATTCCCTGGATATCGGATGCACGTCTATGCTTGGGCAAAACCTAGTGTCATCTTCGGTATAGTACCAATACATCAATTGTCTAAAATCATTTACAAAAAAAGGTGAGTGGGTAGTAACAAAAGTTGTGAATTGGCTGATGAATTTCGGAATTCTTCGTAATTCCTGCAATAAACGAGGATGTAAATAGTTTTCTGGTTCCTCAATTCCAATTAGTTGAGGTGGATTCGGATCATGAAGGAGAATCAAATAAGACAGCATTTTCAAGGTCCCAACTGATGCAAATTTAGCAGTATTGGACGTTCAAATGTTGCGTCTGATATTGTAGCAACAATCGCCACTAAGATTTATCCCTCTACATTCTAGCGAATCCCTTTGACAAAACCTCGAGAATTAATTCAATTGATCGTTATGTTCTCTATCATGTATTGAATACATTGGAGATTGAATCTGACGACGAAAGCCTTTCCTGTGGGCCCGAATCAGGAATCTTTCTTGTTGCAATCGGCGCTCAAATAAGAAATGTGACAATCCGAAAGAAATCGTCTCAAAGCACTAATTCTTGGATGTTTGGCCAGTTGACCAAGGGTATTTACTGCCAACATTTCTGTGAATTAATAGATTTTCTCGAAGTAGTCTCTATTTCTGGCAGATCTCCAGTGATTGCTCGAACACGATCTATTCGTAAGAATATAAAGATCTGAAGGGTTTTCCTCAGAATCCTCGCCTCAATTGCAACCACTCTTCAGCAATAAACGGCCCTCTAAGTCCTTCATCAATCGCGATATGATATGTAATTATGGGTGTATCTTTTCTCTCCCGATATTTCAAATCGATAACAATAGGGCCGTCTGACCCTCGTGTTCGTAACTCTTGAAATCATCCTCTTTTATCCCAAGCTGTATTCTGGAATCCTACTGTGAAGCATTCAGATAAGAAATGCAGAGATATCAAAGATCTCTTGATTTACCGCTCCATTATGAACCAAATAAATCGTTATTGAAAGTGTTTTCATTCTACTCGAGATTTTGTTGAGCTTGAATTCTTACGCGTAAATCTCCAATGAACACAGCAACGATTCCCGGGAGACTCGATATTTAATTGTCATCAAGTTTGTTCCGGATTGATGCTGTTGTATAAAGATTTCTATACCCATCATAAGTGAATAAAAACTGAAGCGATTGCTCAGTGGAAGATGAAATGACCATTCAAAACTCTCGGAAGCAATGTAAACACTTTTGGTTTGAGAATGGAATGTTGAAAACCTTTATATATAAAATCATTAGAGACCTGCTATTTCTTGATATGCTGAATTATTTGGAGGTGCAACAACAATTATGAGTGTTTTCCAAGCAATACAAATCATGAATTGGGTGCAGCAAATGGCTGTGACCACGACCCGATTAAAATGTAAATAAATGATGATAAGGGGTGAATATGCAAGTCTGTTCCTGCTCTAAAGAGATGAGCGAATACTATCCGTTTTCGGTAAAACTATGAGGGTATTGTCAGATGCCATCGGGAGAATAATAGAAACGGTATTTCGCCAAGGGTTCCAACGGTCTGATTTTACAGGGTGTCATCCAAATATTTCCTTCGTGACATTATATAACCTCATATTTCGAACCCCCCTTCAGAATTGGAAGTGAGATTATAAGCACTCCTATGATGTCAGCACGGTCGAACAAAAACCTGCTAATGCTACTGTATGTTCGAGAAATTGCCAACCTTCCACCCCTTCGGCACTACCCGCCCGATCACCGTCTCAAACTAGCTCCGGGAACAACGCCGCCGTCTCTGGATCCATCCTGCCGGTTGTTTCCCCTCCATCTTGGCCCGCACAGGGTCGAAGTCGACAAACCAGGACTTGAAGATCGCCTGGGCCATCGCTTCGAGGGTCTCGTTCATTTTGCAGTTGAGCTAGATATTAACGTCAAGGGTGCCGAGGATGTGGGCGATCGCTCGCTGGGTGGGGAGAGGCGGGAGAATGATCGGAATTTTTCCAATAATATCCTGATTTAGCGAGGGCATCGTCGCCCCGTGGGCATGTTGATTAATCCAATTTTTATGTTCTTCGGTACCGAAGGCATAGGAAACAAATTTCGGATCTATTGAATCGCAAAAAAAACGCAAACGTATACAATCGCTTCCTTGGAGCCAACCTTTTTCCTTTTCGCTAATCAAAGCACGTCTATCAACGGCACCCTTTCTTCCGAATACAATGTCCCCAGGTTTCAATTCATATCGAATAAGCCGGTTTTTTGTCGATTGATCTACCCTGGCTAAAGCCGAATGATCAATATGATTGTCAGAAATGTTTTTTACAGCGGGATGATAGGAATTCCTCAGGGACATATGCGGATGCATGGAGCATCGTCCCGAATCGACCCGTTTGTAACTCCGCATATCCCTGTTCGATTAAGTCAGATATAGTATGATATTCCCATGCTTCTGGTAGAGTTTTCATAGATTACCCAATTCTATCAATTATAAATTCAGTTAAGCGAGAAATTACATCAATAGTCTTCATCTTCATTCTCTTGATTTGCCGAAAGTAGCTAGCGCACCAATCCCCAACAGAACCAGTGCTCCCAATAGTTGGTTCTGGTTTTTCGTCTGAATATTATTTACGATGAAATTGTGGAGCCGGCCAATCTCCGGGAGTCTTTTCTGTTCTTCACGAAGATCCAGATAGTGAACCCCAGCAAGCATCCCGGTTGGTTTCGTTTCATCAAGCAAAAGGGGAATGATGATTTTTTTATGTGACCGGGCTGCTCCTATCTCCTGCTGGACGTAGGCAGACTGGATCGCCGATGAACTGTAAAATGCAAGAAAAATATCAGCAGTAGTGATGTTCTGGATGATCCGGTCACCGATACTATCGCCGGGTTGTAAGTCCGCATCGGCAAAAAATATCCTTACTCCTTGAATTTGGCGGAGATAGTCCAGGACAGGGCGGACTTTCTCGATGTCTCTGGTGCTAGAGCTGGCAAAAATCCTGAAATCTCCCGGATTTTGTTGTGAAAACATACCTCTTCCCCAGATTCGATGACCTACTGAAAAATGTCGACGCATCGACATTTCCCGAAAACGTGTCGAAGAAATCTAAAAATTTCGACATATCAACTTCTGTCTCTGACCCCCGTTCAAGTTCGCTTCCAGAACTTCCACAGAAGGGAGGCTTTCTTTCAGGTTATCAGGTAGGGCAGTCATCAGCTGGTACGTCGATACACCCATAGGCTTTTTCATATCACGGAGGGCATATTCGGCGATTACCCGGTTACGGGACTTGCAGAGGATAATACCGATACTCGGGTCGATCATCGGGATCGGCGGGAGCAGGTCATCGACCGCAGACAAGTAGAAGTTCATTTTCCCGGCATATTCAGGTAAAAAATCCCCTATCTTCAGGTCAATTACGACAAAACAGCGGAGACGCAGGTGGTAGAACAGGAGATCCAGGTAATAATCCCGTTCACCAACATCAAGGTGATACTGGCTCCCCACAAAGGAAAAACCCACCCCCAGTTCGATGAGAAAATTCCGCAGGTTTTCAAGCAGGCCACGCTCAAGGTCCCGTTCAACAGAATCTTCCCCGAGATCCAAGAAGTCGAACATGTATGGGTCCTTCAGGCACTGGGTTGCGAGGTCTGACCGGACAGGAGGAAGGCTTACAGAAAAATTTGTGACTGCCTTGCCTTCCCGCTCAAACAACCGGGTCTCAATCTGGTGGACAAGCACATTCCTGCTCCATCCGTTCTGAATCGTCTTCCGGATGTCCCACTCCTGCTCATCAGGGTCCCGGACCTTATCGAAGTATTGTAAATTATGGGACCAGGGTATTTGTGCAGCAACCTGCTGCACGAATTGCTCATTTGGCCATACTTCGGCAAATTTTCGAATGTAATTAAGATTGCGGGTTGAAAAGCCCTTGACTCCCGGGAACTCATGAGAGAGGTCCCTTGAAATATGATTGATTACTTTTGCGCCCCAGTCTCTCCGATTCCTGCCTTTCAAGAACGTCTTTCCCAATCTGCCAGTAGAGAAGGACGAGTTCGCGGTTAACAGAAAGAGCAGCCCTGACCGGTGCGGTCCGGATTCCGCTCCCTGATCGCAGTGAGAAATACAAGGTATCCATCGGGTGTATTTCCGGGTCCGGAGGCAACTCAGCGGATACCCGGTACCCGAGGCCCTTCATATTTTCCCGGATGGCCCGTTCAAGTCTCTGCGATTCGGCACACTGTTCCTGCAGGGTGGAAGTCAGCCGCTTCATCTTCTCATCAAAGGGCTCTCCGTCATCCTCAACTGCTTCTGCCCCGACGTAACGCCCGGGTGTGAGCACATATCCATTCGCTTTGATTTCCTCAATGGTGGCACTCTTGCAGAACCCGGCAACATCGTTGTAAGTGCCGGATTCCTGGATCGCCACGCCATGAATGGTACGCACCGGCGATGCGGGCGATATCGTCGTCAGTCAGCTCCCCGGTGGACCCGGTCAGTCATCGATCCCATCTTCCTCGCATCGATAAACAGGACCTTTCCACGCCGGTCTTTGAACCGATGGTTTTTCTTATCCCTGGCTACGAACCAGAGACAAACCGGTATCTGGGTGGAATAGAAGAGTTGCCGGGAAGGGCAACCATGCAGTCCACAATATCAAGCTTCGATGATATTCTTGCGGATCTCTCCTTCCCCGGACTGGTTGGAGGACATTGATCCGTTGGCGAGCACAAATCCCGCTATGCCTGTAGGGGCGAGGTGGTGGATGAAATGCTGGACCCATGCGAAGTTTGCATTTCCTTCCGGGGTGTACCATACTTCCAGCGGACATCCTGACGTAATCTGTCACCACCCCAGTCACTCATATTAAACGGTGGATTGGCAAGGATAAAATCTGCCTTCAGATCGGGATGTAAATCCCGGTGGAAACTGTCAGCATGTTCCTTTCCAAGATCATTGTCAATTCCCCGGATTGCGAGGTTCATCTTCGCGAGACGCCATGTTGTCGGGTTCGACTCCTGCCCGTAGATACTCAGGTCCCCGAGTCTCCCTCCGTGTGCTTCGACAAATTTCTCGCTCTGGACAAACATTCCACCCGATCCACAGCAGGGGTCATGGATCCGTCCCTTATAGGGTGAAAGCATTTCGACCAGTGTGCGGACCACACATCTTGGGGTATAGAACTGGCCCCCTTTCCTACCTTCTGCACTCGCGAACTGTGACAGGAAATACTCGTAGACCGGCCGAGGATATCTTTTGAACGACTCTCTTTGTCACCAAACCCAATACGAGCAATCAGGTCGATTAGCTCGCCTAAACGTTGTTTGTCAAGGGCCGGCCTTGCATAATCCTTTGGTAATACTCCTTTCAATGAAGGATTGTCCCGTGGGACAGCGATCATTGCCGGGTCAACAATTTTACCGATTTCCGGTTGTTTTGCCGATGCCTGAAGCGTTGCCCAGCGTGCTTCTTTCGGGACCCAGAAGATATTCTTTGACCGGTATTCATCCGGCTCTTCAACGGCCAGATATCTGGACTCCGGTTCCCTGATGGTACCACTCGCTGTCCGGATTGCTCAATTCCGATTCAATCTCGGTATGCCGTTCAGAAAATGCATCGGAGATGTATTTGAGAAAAATAAGGCCAAGAACGACGTGCTTGTATTCCCCGGCATCCATATTATTACGGAGTTTATCCGCCATCTTCCAGCATTCTGCTTCAAAACCAAGATTTGCGCCATTGAAGCGGATGAAGATTTTTTTGCCATGGGGGATCAACTCAACAACGATGAAATATATATCACTGGAATATCCAGCCTAAAAGGAATAAATGCATCGTGTTTTATCGAACGAGATAGTCCTCGAATGGTAAGTAACTGTAGCGTGCCAGAGTTTCTGTCCTAAAATAGTGACATAATTTATGTCCGCTTTCAAGAGCACCCAATTGGTGCTTGCGGGTGAAAGCGACAATGGAGATCAGGACCAAAGCAGTCATATTTTATGAAGAGGGAATACGAAGTGCACGAGAGATCGGAGAGACATACAACATCTCCGAAAGGACCGTGAGGCGATGGGCGCAGAACCATCGTGAAGACTCCGAGAAAGGATTACAACCGAAAAAGACAGGGCCGAAACAATCACCCCGGGCAATATCAGCTTCATTGGAACAACGGATTATCCGACTCAAAGGGAAATATCCCTATTGACGATTTCCTCAAAGGAAAGAGGAACTGGTAAAACGTGGTATAGGACGTGGGACACGCTGCTATTCGTGTGATTTGTTTAACCCCACAGGAAAAATCTGGTAATATCCAGGTACAGGCATCAGTGTTTCGTAGAAAATCCGGCAGGAATATTACCATACACCAAGAGAGGATCACTCCATGAAAATCATCAATTATTTTTCATTCGTATTCCGGGATAACCCGTGGGATCGCTGAAAGGGTACAGGCAGCCTGCGGGGGTGACCTCATCGAGGTGAAACCAAAGAACCCGTACAGCAAGATCTCGGCGTATACCACGGGGAGCATGCGGGCAAGGCGCGAAGAAGCAGACCCTGTCGATCCAGGCGGAGATCGATCTCGCCTCATCGGACCTGATCGTGATGGGAACACCGGTCTGGTTCTGGAAGACAACGCCGGTCACAAACGGGGCAATCGGAGCCCTGAAGAACTGCCAGGGGAAAAAGGCCGTGGTCTTTGCGACCTGCGGTTCCAAGGCCGGGGAGGCCATCCCGATCATGAAGCGGGCTCTCCAGGAGAAAGGGGTCACGGTTGTCGGGGAGTGTGTGCTGACACGGAAGGATATCGGCAACGAACAGAAGATCGCCGGGCTGGTTGATGCAGTGAAGGCTGCAGCAGCCGGTCCCTGACCATCCCTCTTCATCCTCCATATCAGAACCCTGACATCAAACATTGGAAGTATTCTCAGGTCATCCAGGCCGGGTTCCCGGGTTCCCGTTTCTCTCCCCTTTTCAGGCCTGCGGTGAAGATCGCCCGGCGGTCATCCTCCGGGATTCTTCACTTACCCCCGTTTGTATCCGAACTTCCTGAGCAGGTCAACCCGCTTCCGGACATCATCGGGGCTTTCCACTCCCGCTGGTGACGATCCATCGATGACCCCCATGATTCCCCGTCCCAGGGGCGTCTCTGCAATGATCACCTCGACCGGATTGGATGTCGCACAGTAGATGGTGCAGACCTCCTGCACATTTTTTATTGTGTTGAGGACGTTGATCGGGTAGCAGTTGCGGAGAAAAAGGACAAACGAATGCCCAGCCCCGATGAGGAGTGCGTTCTTCTCAGCCAGTCTCTTCAGCCCGTCGTCACTCCCTTCGACCCGCACGAGACAGTCTCCCGATGCTTCACAGAATGCAAGCCCGAACTGCGCCCCGGGGACTGCCCCGGCGACCGCCTCGTAGAGATCTTCTGCAGTCTTGATGAAATGAGCGTGCCCGAGGATCACGTTCACCTCTTCAGGTTTCTCGATCTTCACCACAGAGAAAGAAAGTCCGCCCGACATGGATATCACGATCCACTGATGAGCTCAACTGGAAAATGAATATGATGGTGCCAATGGGTCATTCCCTGCCAATGGTATAATAACCAAGTACATACCACCACTTTTTATGCGACGGAATATTCTCATTATTTCTCTCATCGTGGTCCTGATCGCTGCGTGTGTAGTGCCTGGGTGCCTTAATACAGGTCCAGGCACCGCACAGATCACCAATGTCACCACGGACAAGGACCTCTATCATTCAAAAGAGAACATGACGATAACGGTCCTTGCGAGTGCACAGGGCGATATGAGCAACACCACACTCAGGATCACCGGCATCAAGAACAAGTACAATGAATTTCAACTGGATGATGAGATTCCCGTGAATCTCTCACCCGGCACGAACATCGTGACGTATGAACACAAGATGCCGTCCTGTTCCTCCTGCTCGGGGCTGAGTGCAGGGACGTACCAGATTGACGTTGCACTGGTCCATAACGGGATTATCATCTCGAATACGACCCACTCTGTCGAGTTACAGCAATAATTCTCTTTTTTTCCTGCCGGCGATGACAGGGAGCGATGAGTCGGATACGCTATTTCCACGGGCGTATAGTTGATGCCGGACGGAAAGGAACCGCCTCGTGCTGATGCAGAAAATTCGGCCATATACCGAAAACCCAGGGAACGGATGAGTTCACATGGATGCGGGATAACCTATTTTTCCTCCCTGTGATCCATGTTCTCCCATGGATCTCACTTCACTTATCCAGCCAGTTTCCATCCTGATCGAAGTCCTGGTGTGCCTTATCGGAATCACCATCGCCGTGCAGAAAAAGAGAACCTATGGCTGGTTCATCGCCTTCACTTTTGGAGTCTACGTTGTGTACGATCTCCTCGGTCTTTCTAAAGGTCCGGATCGCTCCCGAGTTCCTTACACTGCTGTTTCTCGCGGCAAGCCTGTCGATCTTATATGCAGTATGGGAGATCTACCGCAGGGAGTAGTATCAGTCCATGCTTCCCGGCCGATGGACCTTCCTGGATTTGGGTCTAGTGCTTTCGGAAGAAAACGTGAGTTCAGTGAGCTCAAGCACCAGAAACCAAAACCCGGGTCATGATACCTGACATCAGCCTTCTGTAAAATTATTTCAGATTATCCCCACCGCTGACAGCCCGATGAGGATATTGATCAGAACAAGCACGATAAAAACACGACCGGCCCAGAGATGGGCTCTCCTGATGGCTGCCTTATGCGGCCCCGCTCGTCCCCTGATCAGGGCAAGAAGAATCGCTGCCAGCAGCGAGAACAACAGGAAGAGCCCGAGGAAGACATGAACAGCAAAGGCCGAGGGAGTTACTGAGAGGTACGGTACCCGAAACACAAGGAATATTGCCGGAATAACCAGAAGGCTCCCTGCTACCGCAGTAATGATATGGAGGCGATACCATCCGGCAATACTTTTTCCATAAACGGGCAGAAGTCCTGCAGTCAGGATGAAGAGAATCCCTGTCACCATCAGGATTGCATGGTACACGTAGAGGGGTGTCGTACCCTGTTCTCCAGGGGTGGTCGCCGTTGGACCCGGCATGATAAACCGGGCTGTCGCCGATCCTCCGATATTACATTCAGCGGTTGCAACGATCTCGTCTCCGGGACTGAGGATGAGCGGGTATCGGTAGGTGAACGTATCCTTTGAGGGCTGCCCGGTATACGTCTCGCTGATGACCGTCTCCCCGTTTTTCCGGATCTCTGCTTTCCTGACAAAGTGCGTGGCAGGATCATCCACCACATGGGTCACGGTCATTACCACTTCACCGGTTTGTTCGCTGTATGACAGCTGTACTCGTGACGGCGAATGGGCTGTAGCAATACCTGTCATGACACAAAGAAGAATTGCCAGCAGTATGCAGAACTTCCGTATATGCATGCTCTGTTGTCTCACATCAAGAGCAATAAGGATTAGTTTCCCTCCATTACCAGGCTGAAGAAGGGGGCCTGTTTCATTAATTCAGTATATTATTATACATTGATGTATAATGATATACATTATAGAATAAGAAAGAGGACTATCAATGGACATAAGAACTGCAATTTCCCGATCGCTCGAGAAAGCAACCATATTTTTCCCTGTCCTTGAACCCTGGCACACCCTCTCTTTTTCCAAAATCCCGGGCATGATCCCCGGCCAACTCTAAAAAAACCAAAGAAATCAGGTGAAACACGATGAAATCAAGAGATATTGCCATAGTCGGCATCCTGCTTGCCGTTGGAGCAATCCTGCGCTATTTCCTGGCCATGCTCCATACCCCGCTCACCCCGAACATGCTGATAGCGTTCTACTGCCTTGCGATCATCCTGGTCCGGCCAAAGGTATACGAGGCCCTCGGCATCGGTATCGTGGCCGGTATCCTCTCCATGCTGATCTCAAGCTCGATCTTCCCCCCGGCAAACCTGCTGAGTGAACCGATCGGGGCCCTGGTCTGCTTCGGGCTCTATGCCGCGCTCCGCAACCAGACCAGACTTGCACCGACCATAACCACGTTCGTGACCACGCTTGCCAGCGGCTTCACCTTTGCCGCCGTGGCAATCGTCTTTGTCAGCGCAACCATCCTCGCAAAGTACAACGGTGACATCATGGGCTTTTTCGTCGTCTTTGTCCCGATCGTGGTGATCACCGCGGTCTTCAATGCGATCATCGTCCAGATCCTGTACTTCCCGGCCAGCCGGGCCCTGATGCGGGGACAGGAATGATCACACTCGAGAATGTCTCCTACGCCTACCCCAGGACAGACCGGGACGCGATTACCGAAATCTCCCTCTCCCTGAAGGGAGGGGAGTGTGTCCTTGTCACCGGCCACTCGGGCTCGGGCAAGACCACCCTCTGCCTGGCCGCAGCCGGCATTCTCGAGCACGAGTACGGGGGAAAGAAGTCAGGCAGGGTGGCAGTCGACGGGAAGGATGTGCGGGAGTACCGCGATCTCGCTGATCTCTCCTCCCGGGTCGGCATCCTCTTTGACGACCCTGAATCCCAGCTCCTCTTCACCTCGGTTGAAGAGGAGATCCTCTCCGCACTCGAACGGCGTGAATTCTCCGCAGGGGAGGTTGAAGAGAGGCTCTCCCGCGTCCTTGCGGTCACCGGTCTTGAAGGACTCAAAGACCGTCCTCCCCAGGCCCTTTCCGGCGGGCAGAAGCAGCGGGTGGTGCTGGCAACCACGCTCGCGCTCGGGACCGATATCCTGATCCTGGATGAGCCGACTTCCGAGCTTGACGAACAGGGGACCGCGAGCATCGTCCGGCTCCTTTCAGAGCTCAAGAGCCAGGGCAAGGCCATCCTCATCGTAGAACAGAAGTTCCTGAAGATGGACGGTCTTGTCGATCGGATTATTGTCCTTGAGAACGGCCGGATCAGGATTGACGGGCCACCGGCAACCGTCCTGAATGACGAGATTGCACACCGGGGGCTCATCCCCGATTTCTCGGGCCTCAGGACCGGGATTACGGCGGGCACCGGTACTTCCCCCATCATCTGCACCCGGGGGCTCACCTTCAAGTACGATGAGGTGGAGGCACTCTCAGGCGTCGACCTCTCGATTGCACCCGGCGAGTTCGTGGCAATTGTCGGGGAGAACGGATCGGGAAAGACCACGCTTGTCAAGCACTTCATCGGCCTGCTCCGCCCCACGAAAGGAACGGTCATGGTGGACGGGAAGGATGCTGCAAAGATCCCGATCGCCGACCTCGCCCATGTCGTCGGGATGGTCTTCCAGAACCCCGACCACATGTTCTTCGCCGACTCGGTCTTCGATGAGGTGGCGTTTGGGGTCGACAACCTCAATATCCCCAATCGGGAGCGTGTGGTCATGGATGCACTTGCCACCGTGCGGCTGGAAGAGGCACGCGACCTGTATCCCCGCTGGCTCTCACGGGGTGAGCGTCAGCGGCTGGCTATCGCCTGCGTGCTCGCCATGCAGCCGGCCGTGCTGGTCCTCGACGAACCGACCACCGGCCTCGATGGTGAGGAGTCACGGGAGATCATCGCCATCTTAAAGCAGCTCCAGGAGAAGGGCCATACCGTCATCATCATCACGCACAGTGGTGAGATTGCCGGGCAGTGTGCGGACAGGGTGGTCCGTATGGAGGCAGGCCGGATTGTCGCCGATACCAGGATGGAGGTGACTCATGGCTGAGATCCTCCAGTACGTACCGGGAAACGGGATCTTCCACCGGCTCCACCCGGTCACGAAGATCCTCTTCATCATCATGGTGAGCGTGGTGACCATCCTCACCTCCTCGATTGCCGTGCTCGCCGGGATCCTCCTGCTCATCTTCCTGCTCGCCTTTGCCGGCCACCTGCTCCGCCCGGTGATCCAGCAGATGGTGATGATCCTCGCGATGAGCATCGTGATCTTTCTCATCACCATCCTGACGGTGACCGAGGGGGAGGTGGTCGGGTACCTGATACCTTCGTTTATTCCGGTTATCGGGGGCAGCATCCCGATCACGGTCGGAGCCCTCACGGTCGGGGCGGTGCTGACCCTTCGGTTCGCCATCCTGATCTCCGCATTCCAGCTCTTCGTCATCTCCACCCAGCCCCGCGACCTGGTGCATACCATGGAGCGGGCCCGGATACCGGCTGATTACACCCTGATGTTCATCATCGCCCTCCGGTTCATCCCCACCCTCCAGATCGAGGGGAAACGGATCCACGAGGCACAACTGGCCCGGGGATACCACCCGGGAGACGGGTTCGTGGGAAGGATCAAGAGCGTGGCCCCGGTCATGGTCCCGCTGGTCTCAAACTCGCTCTCCCGGGCGACCATGCTCGGTCTGACCATCGACCTTCGGGGATACCGGATGCCTGCCCGGATCCGGCTCAGGGAACGCACCTTCGGGGTCGCCGACAAGGTGGCCATCCCGCTGATGGCCGTTGCGGGCGCCGCTTTCATCTACGCGGTTCTTACCCTCTCCTCGGTTAGGCAAAGTTCCAAGTGATGGCAGGGAGAATCATCTCTCCCATGCCCACCTGTGCTGACTGTTTCCTCTACACCGCGAAGAACGAAAAAGAAGGGGAGTGCACCATCAACGGTCCCGCTCCAGCAGACCGCGAAGCTGAACGCTGCCCTTCCCGGACCTTCCGGCCGAAGACGTAACGAGTGAAACAGTACATTCCTGATGAGCCGGCATTGGCGTTCACCGCGGTTCCCCGATTCCCTGGCAGCTGCAGGACCATTCCCGCTTTTTATCATTAATATGACAATAATTTGTTATTCCAGCCGTTTTAATCGCTTTTTTCTCAACTCTTGAACGTATCGATCGCACTTTCGCACCACGTGCTCTGCAGCCTTATGGAGCCAAAAAAAGGGTGATGTATATGCAATGGAATTCGACCTGCACCCCTCTGTCACCCTGCGCACCGGGACATTTGCCGCACTTGTCGCACCGGAGGATCTCGTGCTCGCCGGTCTCAACGACAACCCGGTGCTCCGGCGGTTTCTCTTCCTTTTCGTGAGCGGAAACTATTCACGGCTCCTGTCCGGGATCAACCGCAGGTCGGTCACCATCGAGATACGGAGGGCATTCACCGCGTTCCAGCTCCTCACCATCCTCCGGGAGTCCTACCACACCATCCTCTTTGTCGAGCACGACCCCGGGCTGTACGAAGGATCCGGGAAGGAGGCCATCCCGCAGGTGGCGCAGGCACTGAAGGGTGCCGGGCAGAACGCTGCAGTCGTGCTGTACACCCCTGCCCCTGACCCCTCCTTCTCCCTCCTTGCCGATCGGGCAGACCGGTTCTTCTCCCTCTCGCCACCGGTGTTTCCGGCGCTGCAGCGGCGACCACCGTGGCGGACCGGTGCGGCACCCGTCCGGGCTCCCGCGGGACCAGACCACGCTGGAGGGGTTCTGATGGGACGGAGTTTTGAGAGCGTGCGCATGGGGGTACAGGAGATCACCGGGCGCTGGGAACGGGTGGCGAGGACACTCCCGGGAGCCGAGGGGGAAGCCGCGCTCAGGGTCGTCCGGATGGCCAGGCAGCATGCAAGCGAAGGGTTCTATGCATTCGACGATCCGCTCGAGGCTGCCCTCTTCTCCGTCTTCACCGAGATCCTGAAAGCCCGGGAGGGGCGGCATGTGGATCACTGACACCTGCTACCGGGATGCGGTGGAGATCTGGGAACTTTCCCGGGACGGGGCCACCCGGCACAGGACCGTCGCCTACACCCCCTCCTTTTACCTGCACCTCCCCGACCCGGCTGCCCACTGGGAGCTGCTCGAAGCACTGGAATCGGCATACGGGGCAGAGGAGTGCACGTTCCGGACCGTGCATGGCGATTGTGAGGGATACCATGTCCCGGCCGGGCGGGAGGTTGCCCTGCGAATCGAGCGGCAGACCGGTTTTACCGCCGAGCTCTACAATGTCGACCTGCGGCCCGACCACCGGTACCTGGCGGAGCAGGGCCTCGTCCCCTGCTGCGGGGAGGAGGAGTCCCGGTTCTCACTGGACCTTCCCCCCGTTCCCGTTCAGGACCGATCGAGGTGCATATCGGGGGCATCCCTTTTTCGAAGGAACCTGTCCGCTCCATTGACGTGGTGCACGAACGCCGTGAACATCTCAACGGGGAGGAGCCGGCCGTGCTTGCCGACCTTGCCGCCCTTATTGCGGCCATCGACCCCCATGTCGTGCTGTTCCCCCACGCTGACCTCTGGCTGCCCCGCATTCTCTTCGCCGCAGAACAAAGGGGGATCGTGCTCCCGTTCAGCCGGAGTGGCAGGTACCGGAAGCTTTCAGAGAAATCGTACTGGAGCTACGGGAAGACCGAGTACCGGGCAGGCTCCCTCATCCCGGACGGCAGGATCCTGATCGACACCGCCCAGAGCTTCCATTACCGCGAGAGCGGCCTTGCCGGTATCATCCTTGGTGCCCGCCTCACCGGGCTTGCCCCGAACCTCACCGCCCGCTTCACCTCGGGGACCCTGATCTCGGCATACGAGGTCTACGAGGCGCTGAGGCGGGGTATCGCCGTCCCCTTCCGCAAAAGCGATCCCGAGGCCGTGCGCCGGTTCTGTGACCTGAAGGCAACTGACCGGGGGGGGATGATGTTCCAGCCGGTGCCCGGGCTCTACGACCGGGTATCCGAGATCGACTTCACCTCGCTCTATCCCTCCATCATCGTTTTGTATAACCTCTCCCCCGAGACGCTCGTCCACCCTGACCGGAAGGGGTTCCTGCCGCTCGTGCTCGAACCGCTTCTTGCACTCCGGAAGGAGAGCAAGGCACGGAAAGTGACCGATCCCTCCTATGCCGGGATCGATGCTATCCTGAAGTGGATGCTGGTGACCTGTTTTGGGTATACCGGCTACAAAAATGCAAAGTTCGGGCAGATCGAGGTGCACGAGAAGATCACCGGGCATGCCCGTGACATCCTGCTCACGACAAAGGAATGTGCAGAGGAGATGGGCTTTGACGTCCTGCACGGCATCGTGGACTGCCTCTGGGTGAAGGGGGGATCTCCCGGGGCGCTGAAGGTACGGGTCGAGGAGAAGACCGGCCTTCATACGACGCTCGATTCGTACGACTGGATCGTCTTTCTCCCCATGCCGGACGGGTTTGGCGCCTACAACCGGTACTACGGGCGTCTCAGCACGGGAGAGATGAAGGTCCGCGGGATCATGGCACGGCGGGGCGATACCCCTCCCTACATCCGGGCGATGCAGGAATCGATGCTTTTTGTAATGAAACAGGCAGGGACGCGTGCAGAGCTGGTGGCACTTGAAGATGAGGTCAGGAGGATATACAGGGAGGCGGACTACGGACTCCCTGATGCCCCTCCCTCATCCATGGCCATCCGCCGGCAGGTGAGCCGGCTCACCTACTCGCGCAGGTGCCCGGAAGCATCGGCCGTTGCGGCTTGCACCGCTGCAGGAATCGGGGTCGAACCAGGGATGGAGATAGGGTACGTGGTGACGGATGCCCGGACCTGGTCCGTGGAGCTGGACTGGATTGCGAAGCGCTTTGACCGGGGATATTACGGGAAACTGCTCGGAAAAGCCTGGGAAGAGATCGCGTTTGCCTTTGCACAGGCACGGAAGTGAACCGCAAAACAGGAACTATCAGGGTATCCCCGCACTCTATCCCCGGGAGAGGGACTGCTCTCTCATACCCCCGTGAGGTTCTGCCCTCCTCACTTTTATATGAAAACGGCTCCGCCATTTTCAATCCTGTGCAAGGGCGGTCATGGCGCATCAGTCCGTTTTCATGCAGGGGGGGATGTGACGATGGATTCTCATGTGTGTTTCATTCTGTTATGCCTGTTTCATCCAGGGAATCATATGGGTTTTTTCGAAATGATGCCCGCTGTCAGCCCCAGGAGAATGAATCGACGGAGGTTCCTTCCCGGTCGGTAAGCGTGATGGTATCACCATCATTGTTGAGGACAGGGTCCGGAGAACCCATGAAGATCTCCCCTGCAGAAGACGTCCCGTTCCCGGTATGAATTTTCAGGCTCCCCTTTGAAGAGAGGCTGACTGAAGGGAGTGTGTAGACAAACCCGTCAGAATCCCGGATCTGCCAGGACGTGAGGTCTGCTGCGGTGGTGCCGCTGTTGCGAATCGTGATATATTCGTCGTTCAGGTTCTCATTGTCATCGCCGGCAGCATTATAGTGGACCGCCGCAATCACGACCTGCCCGGCACCATCGGGCACGGGTTCGCGGCCGCTCCATACACCCACACGGGCATCCATGGCCTCCTCCTGGACCGCAAGATAGCGATCTTTTGCTGCAAATGTCTCCGGGGTGTAGACCCTTGCAAGCCCCTGCCTGATAAGTTCTTCGCCGTAATCAGTACCGTCCGCGAGAGTGATCGTCGCAAGCAGCCTTCCATACGAGTCCCGGGTGCCGGCATCACGGTCGTAGGTGATCGTGACCTTCTCCCCGTCCAGCTTCTCATGCGTGTACGAAGCGGCTTCTTCCCCCCAGAGGGAGAGGAGCCCTGTATCCGTGACCCCTTCGAATTTTCCTGGATCGTTTCCTTCCGGGGTTACTTCAGGGGTATCGATGCCGAGGATACGGAGGGTCTCTGTCCTGCCGTCCGGGAAGGCGAGGCGGACGGTATCGCCGTCTATGGTCGCGGTTACCGTTGCCAGGGCTCCCGATGTGCCGGCTCCCGTCGTACCGGTTGTTGTTATACTGGTGGATTGACCGGGAAAAATCCCGGTATCCGGAGGAGATCCCGTGTCCGTGCTGCATCCTGCACAGAGGCAGAATGCCACAACGAAGGGGATGAGGAGAGAGGCTGCTCTGCGTGAAATCATGCTCGAACCGGCATTACTCTGGGGCGTCTTTCCAGAAAAAACCACGGTATCTTCTGGCAGGACCGGCAGGGTTTTTATGCTCCCGGCGCTGATGCACTCATAGGACGGCACAAACAATGGCAAAGGGTGATCTGATGAAAGAGGCGGACGAGACAGAGAGGCTTTACGAGGAGTCGCTTGCGCTCCATGCACACTACCATGGAAAGATAGAGATACATCCCAAAGTCCCGCTTGAGACGAGGCGTGACCTTGCCCTGGCGTATACCCCGGGAGTCGCAGCGGTCTGCAGGGCGATCGAAAAAGACCGGGACCTCGCCTACCGCTACACGATGAAGGCAAATACCGTTGCGATCGTGACCGACGGTTCGGCAGTCCTCGGGCTTGGCAATATCGGGGGCTATGCCGCGATTCCGGTCATGGAGGGAAAAGCGCTCATCTACAAGAAGTTTGCCGGGATCGATGCATTTCCCATCTGTTTTGAGAGTTACCAGAGCGATTTCGTCGACCAGGTCCGGAACATCGCCCCGGTGTTCGGGGGGATCAACCTGGAGGACATAGCCGCCCCGAAATGCTTCGAGGTCGAGGAAGCCCTGCAGGATATCGGGATCCCGGTCATGCATGACGACCAGCACGGGACTGCCATCACGGTGCTCGCAGGGCTCCTGAACTCCTGCAGGGTGACCGGAAAGGAGTTTTCCGACCTGAACATTGTCGTCAGCGGGGCCGGGGCTGCCGGGTACGCGATCGTCCGCCTGCTCAGGTGCATCGGGTACAGCCCTGACGTCTGCCAGAAAGTGCGCGATATCATCGTCTGCGACACCCAGGGGATCATCCACCGGAACCGGAAAGGGCTCTATGCGAACAAGTACAAGTTCATCATCGCCGAGGAGACCAACCATGCGGGCAGGACCGGCGGGCTTGCAGAAGCCCTGGAAGGGGCGGATGTCTTTATCGGGGTATCTGCTCCCGGCATCGTGAACGAAGCGATGGTCCGGGAGATGAACGACGACCCGATCATCTTTGCGATAGCAAACCCGGTCCCGGAGATCATGCCCGAAACGGCAAAGGCGGCGGGAGCCGGGATCGTGGGGACCGGGCGTTCCGACTATCCCAACCAGATCAACAATGCCCTCGCTTTCCCCGGTGTGTTCCGGGGAGCCCTGGACGCTCATGCAAGGAAGATCAATGATGAGATGAAGGTTGCTGCCGCCCATGCCATCGCAGGGCATGTCAGGAAGCCGGCACGGGACCATATCCTTCCCGCGATACTGGACAAAAGCCTGGTAGAGGTGGTTGCATCAGCGGTTCGGAACGCAGCAGAGTACTCAGGGACAGCCCGGGAGATCAGCTAAGACCGGCAGTGTTCTTGTCCTTTGGGGATAACCTTCCCTGTATGCCCGTTGTCACCATCACCATGGCCAAAGGAAGGAGTTACGAACAGAAGAAGCAGCTGACCGACCAGATCGCGCTCGCGGTAAAGAACGTGCTCGGGGTCCCGATCGAGCGGGTCACCATCCTCGTCCACGAACTCGAGAAGGAGAATATCTCGATTGCCGGCGCCCTTCTCTCTGAACAGAAGTGAAGGGTATATCTCCTTTTTTATAGAGAAATGCGACTGGAATTTTCAGGGGGTATCGTGTTTGTTTCACCACGGACCTTATCATACATTTAAGGCTAAAAATACGTCGCATTAACAGCCTCCTCCTTCATACCAAAAAAAATACGCCAGTCTGTAAGAATGCAGTAGAGAATCAAATGCCTGGACACCGTCATATCGCATCCCGGGGGACGCCACAGCGGCGGGGGTGAGCCAAAACGCGAGACCCCCAGGAGCGTAGTATTGTACGAAATTTTCTACCAGTTGAAAAAACAATTGGGGGAAGAAATGCCACTGACATTTTTATTATGTGCAGGTGGGATCGTTCTCAATTCATCTATTTTACCAGGTTCTCTCCCTGTTGCCGGGTATTCCTGCACATTGCAGGAGAACCCAATCTTCAGCTGAACCTGATCACGGTCAGCATCTCCCCCTCGACCTGCTCCTCCATGACTACTTCAGGGGCAAAGCCAGCCTCTGCTATGAGCATGCAGACTTCCGGAAGACCGGTCAGGGACGATACCAGGAGGAGAACCCGGCCGGCTGGCGCCAGCACCCTGCCTACCCCGGAAAGGAACCGGGAGATGAGGGCACGGCCGTCCGGACCGCCGTCAAGGGCATACTCAAGCCAGTCATCCATTCTTTCATCAGGATCGGTCGGGAGATAGGGCGGGTTGAAGAGTACCAGGTCAAACCGGCCGCAGATACCGGAGAAGAGATCGGTCCTGAGCACCTCGACACCCCGGTCCCGTGCCTCCTGAACTGCATGAGGGTTGATGTCGGTGGCAAGCACCCTGGCCCGCTGACAGAGGGCTCCTGAAACAGCACCACTGCCGCACCCGATCTCAAGCACGCTTTCGCCATCGCGGCATTCCTCCCTGGCAGCGCGGAGGAGGAGCCATGTATCCTCCGCCGGTGCATAGACCTCCGGATGCGTCATTCGGCTGCCATGTTCGTGATGGTCGCAAAGTCCTCGAGATAGAGCGATTCGGGGCGGGAGGTGAGGATCTCTTCGGGAAGGGCTGCAAGCAGCTGCTCTGCAACAACGGGGTCGAGGATCCCGGAAGAATGCCGCAGGCAGTTCCTCACCGTCTTTCTCCTGTGTGAAAAGAGTGCCCGGACCACATCGGCATACAGCACGTTGTCCCTGATTGGGAAGAGAGGTCCGCGCAGGTGCATCTTCACCACCGTTGACCTGACCTGCGGTTTTGGGGAGAATGCCTGGGGAGGGAGATCAAAACAACGCTCAACGCAACAATAGGTCTGGACCATGATCGAGAGCCTCCCGCACTCCTGGGTCCCTGCAGGGGCGACCATCCGGCGGGCGAACTCCTCCTGGTACATCAGTACTGCCACGTCAAACCCTGTTGCAATCAGCCGGAACGTGATCTTTGACGAAGCGGAATACGGCAGGTTCGAGACGACAACATCGAAGGGGGGGAGGTCGCAGCGGACGGCATCTCCGAGGACTATCGTGAGCCTGCCGGTCTCGATCTCGTCTGCAAAAAAAAGCGTCAGTTCTTCGACAAGGCCGGGATCGATCTCAACGGCATTGACCCTCGCACCACGGTCAAGCAGCTCCCTCGTGAGGATCCCTTCGCCAGGACCGATCTCGAGAACCAGCCGGTCCTCCAGATCGATCAAGCCGGCAATACGCCGGACTGCGTTTTTATCGGTCAGGAAATGCTGGTCCCTGGGCGCTCTCATTTCGAGGTGAAGACGTGATACTTCACATCCGGGTCCTGGAGTTCCTCGAGGATCCGGTTCACCACCATTTTTTCGGGATGGGGAATCGACTTGATCCTCTGGCTGATATCGGCAAAACTTACGAACGGTTTCTTTTCACGCTCGGTGAGGATCTCCCACATCAGTTTTTTTCCTATCCCCGGGAGGAGGTGAAGCATGTGCAGTTTCGGTGTTATTGAGATGGACTTGTTGAAGAACTGGACGAATTCAGGCTCCTTCTCTTTTACCAGCTGCTCGACCGTGAAGGGAAGTTCGACCTTTGCGGTCTGGGTCAGCTCGTGATAGCTGATCCGCCGCTTGACACGCTCTATCTTCTCCCGTTCGCCATCCCCGATATATACCAGTTCATGGATCTGGATGTTGAGTGATTTTGGCACCAGTTCAAGAAGTTTGAACTGTGAAATCCCCACTGCCTGTATAAGGGCTTCACGCTTGAAGACCGGCCGGGGATCATCGGGATGCCCTCTCTGGAGTACGTCGAGTACTATCGCATTGATCTCTTTTTTATCCGTCTTCATGAAAAGGACCTTTAGAGATGTGCATTCACGATGTCGATAATCGCGTCGAGCTCTTCACCAGTGAGGGAAAATTTCTCCTTTGCGTAAATGGCCCGGAGTTCGTCCCTGCTCCTGGGTGCGATATTGGCAATACGGTAGGCTATATCCGGTTTCATCTTCTCAAGCGTCAGAAGTTCCTTTACGAGTTCCCGGGACTTTTCTGACGGCATCCTGTAGGTCTGGTTGGCATGCTCGATGCTCTTGCGAAGCTCGTACGACATCTCTTTCTGTGATCCGATCCGCTCGGACTCGACCTGCGTCAGGACCTCGCGGACATCTGAGAGAGTAACCCTCTCTTCGCTAAGAACAGCCTTAACCTTCATGCCATCACCTGATTCCAGAGATTTACCTTTGTGCTTTTAGATGTTGCGGTCTTGCAATCACGATCTTATCCTTGTCGCCGTCCCTGACGGCAAGGATCCAGGCTCGTCCGCGCTGGCCGACTACCGTGCCTGTTTTTCCATGGAACCTGCGGTGCGGCATTCCCTTCTGGATGCTCGGCTCGCAGACCACATGCACCTTCTGTCCCGGCTCAAACTTCTGTATGAGCGAGGTGACAGGCAGGATACCACGCCGTCTGATCTCTTTCTTGAACTTGTACCGTGTCTTCTTTCTTGGTCCGTTGTGATGTGCCATTGTTTCTCACTCCTCCCTGGTGCTCTCTACCTGCACCACATCGAGTCTCGAGACCTGTGCAGGTCTTCCAAGGATCTCGGTAAGACTTGGCCGGGTTCTGCCATTGTCCCCTGATATGAGCTCCTTGATATAGAGACCGGCTTCACCGGTCACCTCGATAACATACCCGTCCTGTTCGCGTCCGTGGTAGGTTATCTCCGTGGCGTGTCGTTCACGGATCTTATCAGCCCTGCGGTGAGCGACCCTCTGCGGGGTGCGCTGGTATATTGTCACCCCTTTTAAGGCTTCCAGAGCAGATCGGAGCTCATGTAAGGACAACGGGTCTTGTATCTCGACCAGGATCCTGTATTTTTTATACATTTTGTCCGATTTAATGGTTTCCACCTCGCTGCGCCTGGTCCAGCGTTCAAGAGAGACCTCGACCCTGCCGGCAGCCGAGCGGTTGATCGTCTCCTGGAGCACCTGCAGGTCAACGCTCCGCCGGGACGGTCCTACAATCTCCATCACAAAGGGGCGGCCGGTACCGATCATCCTGGCATCGATGTCCTCACGCCCGGCGCCATGCAGCACTGCTCCTTTTGCAGAAAACAGTTCCACCGCGGGCCTCCCAATCAGCTCCTCGACCGAATCCTGGTACATCTTGCCAGTAAAATTGCACCGCTCACAACCGGCCCCCCGGCATTCCCGGCAGTCCCAGTGGGTCTGTGGGATCCCCCGTTCAAGTTTCCGGTACCTGCCATAAAAGAAGACAGGATTCACCTGTATCCCGACTTCTCCTGTTGAGAGATCAAGGATGGCGAGCACGTCAGGACTCGTAAGATCGGCTTCTTTTCCCGAGAGCAGGCCGACCGCCTTTCCCACCTCCCGGTTCATCTCGGACTTGAGGGGTTCAGGTGAAGTGAGGGAGAGATCGCTCCAGACCATCTCCTCGCTCTCTGCCATGAGCGGAGGTACGCGGGTCCCGATGAGAAACGTCGCACATTCGATGCCCTCGAATGCCGCTTCGACCTTTCCTGCCCATTCACCGACCTGGGAGAAGAGATCCTGGCAGATCCAGCAGGTCCCCTGGTGCGGGCGGAACGGCTCGTTCATGGCAAGGGCATAACTTACCCTGAGTGCATGCCCCCGTTGATCATTGGAGAGTCCGAAAGAGCGTTTTCCCACCATCCGTCCAAGGCAGTGGTCGCAGATCTCACCATATGCAAGGATCTCCCCTGTCAGCGCTATGAGATCCATCCTTCAGCCCTCCTGTCAAGCTCGTTTAAGAGCACGGTGATGGTGTGATCGGCATGCAGCGATTTCGGCCCGACTGAATATACCGGCAGATCGCCGATCTGCAGGGTCTCCTCTTCTGTCAGGTTCAGGTGATCGCTCAGAAGGTAGTTCCCGGGAAGATGCGCCGTTTTCCGTACATCGGCTCCCGATTCGCCAAGGAGCACGAACGGGTACGCGGAAATCAGCTCGAAAAGCCCTCCTTTCCGCACATACACCCCCTGTGTGGATTCCCGGAACTCATCACCTGCAGGAAGCTCCAGCGCCTTTTTGATCAGCGACCCTGCACTCCGCTCATCCGGGCTGAGGTACCGCACTTTTTCTCCCGAGAAAAGAACCGTTTTTGGCGGGTTCGGGGGCCCGAGGAGGACCAGGTAGACTTCGACATCGCGCCTCATGCCGTGCGACAGGAAAAGCGAGGTGGTCACACACCGGCAGAGGATATCCATCCTTCCTGCCCCCCCCGGCATATCAGAAAGGGAGAAGTCCCCGGCAGTATGCGCCAGGTGACCGAGCACGGCAAACCGTATCATCCGGCTACATCCCGCCGAACCGTTTCATCATCCGCTGCATATTGAACTTACCGCCGGCACCCCGCACGCCCTTGAGGGCCCGCTTCATGTTCTTGTAATATTTGATGAGCTCGCGAACCTCTTCGGGTGAGGAGCCCGAACCGGCAGCAATTCTCTGGACCCGGGAGCTGGAGAGCACCGATGGATCATCAAGCTCGATGCCGGTCATCGAGTCCATTATATACCGGTAACGGGCCATCTTGGCGCTGGTGACATCGTATACATCGCCGGGAACCTCGAGATTTCCAAGCGGGATCATGCTCATAATCTGCTTCAGCGGCCCCATCTTGTTCAGGGCTTCCAGCTGTTTGTACATGTCCCGGAGCGTGAACTTGCCCCGCATCATGGCATTGACATCGACCTCTCCCCCGGTGACCGTCTCCTGTGCCCGTTCGACAAGCGCTTTGAGATCTCCCATGCCAAGCAGCCGCGAGATGAAGCTGTCGGGATCAAACCGCTCCAGGTCCTCAATCGTCTCACCACTCCCGATAAAGACGATACCGGACTGGGTCTCCGTGACCGCCGAAAGGGCTCCGCCACCTTTTGCGGTACCATCCATCTTGGTGATGATGACCCCGTCAATACTGATGGCTTCGTGGAACCGTTTCGCCTGGTCCCGTGCCTGCTGCCCGAGAGCGGCATCGATCACAAGCCACCGGTGCGTCGCTTCCGAAAGGACATTCAGGTCTATGATCTCCTGGATGAGGTCCTCCTCGAGGGCGTGCCGGCCCTGGGTATCGATGATGACTACCTCGGCATTCCCCAGCGTTCTGAGGCCTTCCTTCACGATAAGCCGGGCATCCTGTTCTTTCGGGTCACCGTAACACGGGAGGTTAATCTTTGCACATAAGGTGCTGAGCTGGTCATAGGCGCCGGGCCTGAACGTATCCGCACAGATGACGGCAGTCTTCAGACCCTTCCTCTGGAAATACCGTGCAAGCTTTGCCGTAGTAGTGGTCTTGCCGCTCCCCTGGAGCCCGGCCATCAGGATCCTCTGCGGCTCCAGCTTGAGTTCCCCTGAAGCACCCACGAGTCTGACCAGTTCCTGGTACACAATCCGCAGGACATGCTCCCGGACCGACATTCCCTTCGGCGGCTCTTCGTCAAGTGACCGCGTCTTGATCGCCTGCGAGAGCTGCATCACCAGCTTCACGTTCACGTCAGCCTGGAGGAGTGCACGCTGGAGATCCTTCACGAGCTCCTCCACCGCTGCCCGGTCGACAACGGTCTTCCCTGCAAGCTTCTTCAGCGCATCCTTGAGTGAAGTTCCGAGCCGGTCGATCATCAGGCCTCCGGAGAGAGAAGTTCCCCTACCACCAGATCGGGAGAGAAGGGGGTCAGGTCGTCATATCCCTGCCCCGTGCCGAGAAACATCAGGGGTTTTCCTATCGTATGTGCGATCGATATCGCGGCACCGCCCTTCGGGTCCATATCTGCCTTCGTGAGGACCACGGCATCTGCACCGACCGCTTTTTCAAACTCGAACGCCCGCACCACTGCATCGTTCCCTGCAACCGCTTCATCCACATATACGATCAGATCAGGTTTCATGACCCGTCGTATCTTGTCGAGCTGGTTCATGAGGTTCACCCGGTTATGGAACCTCCCTGCGGTATCGGCAAGAACGGCATCAATGTGGTGCGCTTCTGCATACTGGACTGCGTCGTAGAGAACTGCGGAAGGGTCACCCCCGGCCTGGTGCTGGATGATTTTGATGCCGAGGCGTTGTGCATGGACATCGATCTGTTCCAGGGCGCCGGCACGGAACGTATCTCCCGCTCCGATGACCACAGAAAAGCCGTTCTTTTTCAGGTAGGATCCCACTTTTGCAACCGTCGTGGTCTTCCCCGTGCCGTTCACA
Organism: uncultured Methanoregulaceae archaeon; assembly: GCA_963828315.1. Lineage (GTDB taxonomy): Archaea > Halobacteriota > Methanomicrobia > Methanomicrobiales > Methanospirillaceae > UBA9949. Next base: position 68,434 of record CAWHEC010000007.1, read on the forward strand.
CCGGTAAAGAGTATTTTGACCGGCCTTTCGTGAGACCTGATGTAGGAGACAAGGTCAAAACCCTGCCCGAGCACATCGAGAAGTGCATCCCGGAGCGCAGTGGCAACAATGGTAGCGACAGGCTCGCCGATTTTCCTGCGGCTTCCCACAAGATCCTTCCTGATATGGCTTATGATCTCCTCGGTGACAGGAATCGCCACATCATTCTCGAGCAGGACCATCTCGAGCTCAAAGAGCGGCTCTCGTATATCCTTCTCGTCGATCAGGAATTCACGTTCGGTGAGAAGGACTTTTACTTTTCCAAGTAATGTGACATCCTTCTCCTTTTCGGGAGCAGGCTTTGCAGGGGGAATCCCTTCTTTTTCGGATGCAGATTCGATACTCTGGGAAAGCCCTTCCTGGACCTTACTGAGCCTTGCACGGAGCCCTTCGAACATACCGATGGTTCTCCCCCGGTCACTCGTCCCCTGGTTTCGGACCAGGTGCGGGGTGCATCTGCGCCATCTGTGCCTGCTGGTATCCAAGCTCAATTCTGCGGGCGATATCGTTCATCTGCCCGTGGAGCCGGTCGAGCGTCTCGGCAACCTTCTTTGCCGAAGCCTCCATCTCGGTGATACGGTCTTTCAGGTAGTCCTGCGCAGCCGTATTCGATCGCTCTACGATCACTTCTGCCCCAATGTTCAGGAGAACACGTTCCGGGTCGAGGATGCGGGCCCGGACACTTGCCCCACCCCCGATCTGGAGAAGGACGACACTATCCGGCGCTGCTGCTGCACCTTCAAGTGCATCGATTGCTGCAATCGCCTCCATCCTGCCCTCCTCTAAAAGCGAGAGCTGCTGGGTAAAGATCTCAGCCTGCTGCCGGTATTCATTCAGATACCGTTGAAGGGACTGGATCTCCCGCGGGTCCACGCGGTCCACGTTATTCACCATTCACAGGATCAACGGCATTAACGGTGATATACCTTCTTTTCAGGTTGTGCTTGCTCCCGATTACCGCGAAGGTGCGCTCTTTTGCCTGTACCGCATTGGGCGCCTCGATTACCTTGCGGTAGGGGTGCCATTCATCCCCGATCATGAAGGTGCCCTTCACTTCAAATTTCATGTTTTGCATCATTTTCTCTCCAGAAATCCAAATATATCCTCAATTCTTCCAAGTTCGAACCCTGTTGTTTCGAGCCCGGCCACATATCCCCGGGAGTTCGCGATAAGCCCGGTCCCGACAAGGCCGCTTCCCATATTCACCGAGCCGGTTCCAATCGGGAGATTCGTCAGGCTCTCAAGCCATGCCAGTTCATGGCGGGACGTGCGGGGGTGTACCATGAACCCGCGGCTGGAAGCCACCGCCGCCATACCGATTGTCTTTATCCCGGCAAATGTGGTCCTGTGCACGGGGGTCTTTAAAATTTCACCAATATCCTTTGCCATCTGTTCGGGCATATCAGGGTGGACAAGGGCAAGGGAATCATTGGCAAGAATGATATTTCCGGCTGCATTCATGGTATGCTCAAGCAGGCAGAGTTCCCGGTATTCAGAAAGCGTTGCGATCTCGCTCTCATCCGCAAAACCGCTGACCACAAACCCGTGCCGGTTTCCTGCAAGAAGAGCCCCGATGATCCCGCTTCCCTGGAGGTTTGTCTCAACTATCTCCACGCCAAGGATTCCGGAGAGTGCTTCACGGAAATCCTCGGGAGCATTGGAAGGGACCACGGCGATGTCATCAAAAACCCTGGCAAACACGCCTATGTTTGAATCCCCGCCAAACGAGACCGTTTTTTCCATATCATTCCTCGGCAAGTTCCGCCTGGACCTGTCCGTCGTCAAATTTCATGGCGCGGACACGCACGCGGGATGGCGGGTTCTGTGCGCCTCTGCCCCAGATCTTTTCATTGATGCTCTTGTCAAGCTTTACGTCAGTGCTTTTCAAGTGCTTCTCAAGATACTTCCGGATATCCTTTATCGCGGTATGACTCTTCTTCCACCGCGGGGCACGACGTGCATCGCGGAGAGGGATGATATAAATCTGTTCCTGCGTCTTTTCTGCCATAATCGTTACACCTTCAGGGCGCTCCGTCTCCAGTTGCGGCGCCGGGGATGGGCGACCACTGCACGCTTCGTGCGGAGCATCACCCATTGCGGAACCCGCCTGTTCTGTTCACACGCCTTTGCGAGTCTTATCTTGAAACCTTTTGTGGATTTACTCATGCGAATTTCACCTCTGTTCCTGGTTCAGCGCGAAAGAGAACAAGTGACTGCTGGTGAATCTGCGGGAAAAATGCCAGGGGATCGAGACCCCTCGAAGCAATTCCGTTCCGGATCCCGCGTTCATAGTCTCCGTTTTCGATCTGGCCGGTCTGCCCGTTCTCAATGATAAAGTGGCGCCGGGCAAGCCGGTCCACCTCTTTTTTCCCATACCCGAGGAGAGGCCGCAGATAGGAGCACCCGGTCCTGTCCTGGAAGCTCTGCGCCTCGTCCCGTGAAAGCATCGGAACACGGTCATCCATGCGCGTACCGTCTGCCACAACCGGATAGTCCCTGGACAGCATTTCGATTGCCTGCCGGTGGACCTGTTGCAGCGCATCATTTGGGTACCCGCACGTGATGATCATCTTCACGACCTCTTCCAAAAAGCCCTCTTCGAACATCCTCCTCTTCCACGGGAGACCTGCTGCCCGGGCCGCGTTCTCGACCCCGCCGGTCTTGTCTCCGGAGACGAAAACGAAGGTGTTGAGCTCGACCTCGTAGTCACGGGAGAGGAGAAGAGCTGCAAGGGCACTATCCTTCCCCCCTGAAAAGAGCACCCCCGCCTTCATCCTTTCCTTCTGATATTGAATTCTTTCCTGGCTGGTTGGATCTGCTGCAGCAGGGCTTTCAACTGCGCGTCATCGATCTTCTTTTTGAGACGCCCGCTCTGGGCAAGGAGCACCAGCTGCTGCTCGACGGATCTGGCAAAATCCGGACGGGTCAGCCTGATGGCATTGAGCCGCTCCCGTGCTTCAGGTTCAAGAATCTGCAGGAGGACCATGTGCAGCTGGGCATCCGCCTGTTTCTGCCGATCCATCTCCTCCTGCATCATCTGCTGGTCTACTGCCTGCTGCTGCATCTGGCCCATTCTCTTTCGCCGGATTTCAGCAAGCTCGTCGTCTCCCATAGTGGCTCCCGCAGATTCAGGCAGTCTGTTCTGCTTGTGTTACTATGCTCCGGGCAAGGTTGTCCATAAAGGACATTCCCTGGGGCGAGACCCTGCGTCCGGTCTTGTCATGGACCATGAATCCTGCAGCCTCGAGCTGCTGGAGCGATGTCCGAAGGATGGACCCGCTTCCCTTGCGGAACCTGGTCGGCCGGGAACCGCGATCCTTGCCGCCGCCATAGAACGTTCTCATCCTCTGTACGCCGATTGGCCCGTCAATGTAGACCCGGCGCATAATGGATGCGACCCGGACGAACCACCATTCGGGGTCTTCCGGAGGCATCTCTTTGTGCACCCCTGTCTTGGCAAAAAGTGACCAATCCGGGGGGGTGATCTCCGGCTTCTTCTTCAGTTCCTCTGCAAGAGAGCGAATGAAGCGATCGGCCGGGACATCATATACCGTTGTCATCCTCTGAAACCTCACTGTCACCGAATTGATATAACAGTCTATACATATTGGTTCATAATACTTTTATATATTTCCAGCAGTACCGCCGCAGGATTGAAAAAGACTTCCTCATTTTTTCTGGCGCCGGGCAAGCACCATGGTCCTGCCCCTGACTTCCACAAGGAGCGCTTTTGCCCGCACCGCAACATCTCCGGGGTCAACTTCGGTATTCTGGAGCCATTTTATCTTGACTGCAGTCCTCTTCTTCAGCTGGTCCACAATCTCCTGGATGATGGTGTCACTGCACCCCTGTTTGCCGATCCAGATGGTCGGCCGGAGATCCTGCATCAGGTTTTTATCCTTCTCTCCCTTCATGTCTCTTCTTCACCGGAATCCGCATCTGTCTTCCGCACGAGAGGCAGGTCATGATAACCTTCCCGCGTGCAATCCTTACTCTCACGTTCTTTCCCGGAACAAGAAACCGGTAGCAGTGCCGGCAGAACTGCTTTTTATGGGGCCGGTCAATCCTCACCCGGTGACGCATTGAGATCTTCCGTGCCAGCTCCACGCACCGATCGCTCAATCGGGGATCCTCTGAGAAGAACTCGCCCGCCCTGCAGAAGAGGACAGAAATCCTCTCCTTTGCTATCTTTTTTGACCGGTGAGGCGGGGTGCGCACAACCATATCCTCCTTTCATGTTCCTGATCGTTTGGTTCGAGTACCTGTTGCTGTAAGGGATTATCATGGTGATGCGCGGTACAGGAATTCCCTGAGCGGTATCACAGAAGCAGTCAGTGTCGATGGGACAGGGTGCTGCCAGGGAGAATCCGCACCCGTCTCCCGTCAATCATGAGACGATCCTCACAAAAGAGCCGGATAGCTTCAGGAAGGCAGCGGTGCTCCATCACAAGTATGCGCGCAGCGAGCGTCTCTTCATCATCATCCTCTTCCACGCGGACGCATGCCTGGACGATGACCGGGCCGGAGTCCATCCCCTCATCGACAAAATGGACCGTGCAGCCGGACACCTTGACTCCGTATCCCAGGGCCTGCCGCTGAGCATGGAGCCCGGGGAATCCCGGGAGGAGGGCAGGGTGGATATTCATGAGCTGCCCGTGAAAGTCCTTCACGATGCAGGCTCCAAGGATCCGCATGTACCCTGCCAGTACGTAGAGATCCGCAGAAAGCGCCTTCATCGCACTATATAATGCCTGTTCATACGCCTCTTTTGCCGGATATGCCCCGTAGTCCACGATAAGGACGGGTATGCCTGCCTTTTCTGCCCGCTCTATTGCATACGCATCCGGGTTATCGGTAATGAGACCGCAGCAGGTGGCAGGTATCTCTCTCCTGGCGATTGCATCGATCACTGCCTGGAAATTGGATCCCCTCCCTGATGCGATCATGGCAATACGTTTCACCGGCATCATGACTCCACGGCATCGCTCTTTGGAGGGGAATGAAGAATCAGCTTGACCTTCACTATCCGGCGTGACAGCATCTGCATGACCACCAGGGTAACATGGCTCTCGGCAATATGCACCGTCTCCCCTGGATGGGGGATATGGCCGAGCCGTTCGATAAGAAGCCCGCCAATGGTCTCATATGATTCGTGGACGGGCAGACTGACATCAAGCTCATCATTCAGGTCTTCAACCCAGAGTTTTGCATCCACGAGGAAAATTCCTTCGCCAGTCTTCTGGATCTCAGGCTCCTCGTGGTCGAATTCATCGAGGATATCCCCTACGAGTTCTTCGAGGATATCTTCGACGGTGAGTATCCCGATAAAGCTCCCGTACTCGTCAAGGACTATTGCTATCTGCACCTTGCGGAGCTGCAGCTCCTTCAGCAGGTCGTCGATCTTCTTTGTCTCAGGGACAAAATACGGGTCATACATCAGTTCCCTGATGGGGATGCCCTTTTTCAAGGAGAATGCAGCCGAAAAGACATCCTTGATGTTCAGGATCCCGATGATATTGTCAACCGAGTCGTGGTACACCGGGAGACGGGAAAAACCGGTCTCGTTAAAGACCTGCATCGCCTCGTTGAGGGTCCGGGTATCTTCTATCAGCGCGACATCAACCCGGGGGGTCATGATCTCGCGTGCATTGGTGTCACCGAACTCAAGGACGGAGTACAGCATCTCCCGCTCTTCCTGTTCGATCGTCCCCTCCTCTTTTCCCACCTCGATCCACTCCTTGATCTCTTCTTCCGTGACACTCGGTTCACCGATTGCAGACGGGGCTCCGAATTTACCGGTGATCTTCTCGATGCCCCAGATAAGGGGGGTGAGGATGCGGGTGAGGTACAGGATAGGAGTGGCAAATGACAGGGCAAGCTTCTCGCTGTGCTTCGACGCGTATACCTTCGGGCCGATCTCTCCGAAGACAAGCAGGAGGATCACCACCACGAAGGTAGCAATCCCGACACCGATGTCACCAAAGATGCTGATAGTGACTGCCGTCGCGATTGATGCTGCTGCGACATTGACAATATTGTTCCCGACAAGGATGGAGATCAGGAAACGGTTGGGAGTCTCTTTGAGGGTTACAAGAGATTCTGAACCTTTCCTGCCGTCGTTGAAGAGCATCCGGACCTTTGCACGGGTCAGGGAGATCAATGCAATCTCAGAGCTTGAGAAAAATGCCGAGAGCCCAAGACAGATGATGAAGAGCAGAACCGGCAGAAAATACTCGATCATTGAGGCCACGCCGCCATTGCGGCCATTGATGCGCTATGGTTCATAGATGCGAAAACTATTACAATAATAGCATTCCCTTTTTATAAAACCAGCGTTTATCCGAGACTTTCATGCACGAAGGCGGCCTGCTTTGCAAGAAAGAGGATCTTCTCCTCGCTGGAGAGGTCGTGGTCGAAGGTGAGGTCTTCGATCTCAAACGTGATAACCCCCTTGTATCCTGCATCAGAGAGCCAGAAGAGTATGGTGGCAATCCCGGGATCGGTATCGACCGGAAGATGCATCGTCCCTCCATTGGATCTCCCAAGGTGGACATTCACCAGCCGGTCTCCACAGAGGTTGATATATGCTGCAACCTCTTCCATGGACACCCCCATCGCATGGGAGATATCGAGAGTGAAGGAGAGCCAGGGTTCACGGTCGAGGATCTCCCTGACTGCATCCGGGGTGCAGAGGAGCGAGTTCACCTTCTTCTCCATATTTTCTATCGCCACGTTCACCCGGCTTTTCCTGGCTGCATCCGAGAGGAGGGCCAGGTAGTGGTCGAACCTCTTAAAATCCGGAGCGCTCGGGGGTCGTTTTGCTGTCCTCCTTCCCGGGTGTACGGTCACCACCCCGGCACCGATACGATCGGCAAGTGTCACTGATGCAAGCGTGTATTCCACCGAGACTGCCGCAACCTTCGGGTTGATGGAACAGGGGTTCAGGTCAAGGATAGGGGCATGCACGGTCAGCGGTACCATTGCCGGTCGCCTCGAGAGGCAGTCAAGGAGATCAGGGATCGGCTGTTCACGAAGCCAGAAATGGGGGGTCTCGATCCAGAACTCCATCGTGTCAAGGCCTGCCTGATGGACGAAATCAAAGATCTCATCGAGAGTATACTCATGGAAGAACATACTCGACACGGCAAGGCGTACCATGATCCTATTTCATATTCCGCCGGTGCCATAATAGTTGTTGATGGCATATGGAGAGCAGGGGACCATCGGAGCACGGGAGGAGCATGCGACAGGGATCTTCTCCATTTCCGAGATCTCATCGGTTATTTCGTCAATTCTTGATGATGCCCGTCTGCAGGATATCTGGGTCCGGGGAGAAGTGACCAATTTCAGGCCGCACGTATCAGGCCACCGCTACTTTTCCCTCGGCGAACGGGTACAGAACGGCGGGGCAGTGCTCCATTGCGTTATGTGGAGGAACGATGCCAGGAGGATAGGGGGAGAGTTCCGGGATGGCATGGATGTCATTGCATTCGGGTCGATCACCCACTATGCACCGCAGGGAAAATACCAGTTCATGGTCCGGGACCTCAGGCACACCGGTGAAGGTGAAAAACACCTCCTTGTCGAGCGCTGGAAATCCGAACTTGCGGCTGAAGGTCTTTTTTCTGAAGAGCGGAAGAGACCGCTCCCCCGCTTCCCGCAAAAAATAGGGGTGGTGACCTCAGAAACCGGCGCGGTGCTGAAGGACATCCTCAATGTCATTGCGCGGCGATATCCGGCTGAGATCATTGTCTCTCCTACCGCAGTCCAGGGTGAATCGGCCCATTGCGAGATCGCAGCCGCCCTTGCCCGGATCGACGGGTGTGCCGATGTCATTATTATCGGAAGAGGCGGCGGGAGTTTTGAGGACCTGTTCCCGTTCAACCATCCTGAGGTCGTCCGTGCAATAGCCAGGTGCAGGACCCCCGTAGTTTGTGCGGTCGGGCATGAGACCGATGTGACCCTGGCCGATTTTGCGGCCGATGTGCGGGCACCGACTCCCTCAGCCGCTGCCGAGCTCGTGGTCCAGGACCGGGGGGTGCTCTCGGAGACGCTTTTTGAGTACGCCAGGAAACTGGAGGCCGATCTTATTGGAAAAATGGACAGGGCATCCCGCGAGATTGGGGACCTCAGATCAAGGCTGTCACCTGGCAGGATGAGGCGCCGGATATCAGAACGGCAGCAGGATACGGCAGTCATGGGCGAGAGGCTCACGCGGGCGTTCTCTGCAAAGATTGCTATGCAACGGCTGATTCTTTCCGGGTTTGAGGAGAAGATCAAGGGAAGAAATCCCTTACGTATTCTCGATCGCGGCTATGCGATCATCGAAAAAGACGGCAGAGTCATAAAAAGCATGGAAGGAATAACCGGAGGCGATTGTGTGCGGGCGAGAATGAAAGGAGGCAGCCTTGACCTGAAGGTAAGGAGGGTGATGCATGACAAAGACCTATGAAGAACTGGTGAATGAATTAAAAGAGATCATAAAGAAGATTGAAGACAATGAAACAGGCCTCGATGAGAGCATCGCGTTGTATGAACGTGGTGCTGTCATAATACGACAGTGCGAGGAACTTCTTGCTTCTGCAGAACTGAAGATTACGATGCTTGGCAGGGATTGACGGGAGAAGGATCCTGCTGATTCCTCAAATTAATCCCCGCTGGTCACCGTCATTTCCACAAGGAGTTCCCTGCCGGCTTTGAGGCAGTCTGTCAACTCACACGGGAGGTCCCGTGCCGCCCGATCCGTTTCTATCCCTATCGTCCTGCCGCACACATACCTGCTTCTCCGCCATACCATATCGCCGGGATGGTCGAGGATCAGGCCAGCAGATCCGAATGAAGTGACCACTACCGAGATATCCCCGCAGGTGAGTCTGGTTGACAGGACGGCATCATCACGGGAAAGCGCTGCCTTGAATTCTGGCGAGAGATCTGCTGCGCATTTGTCTGCACCGACTCCAATGATACAGTCTCCTTTGCAGGTGAGGTGCACTTCCTTTGTGATCTCAAATGTGGTGGGGTGCAGGGAGAGTACATTCGGATGACCCCGGCACCGTATCGTCTCTGTTATCTTCATGCTGGATCCAAATCGTGATGAGCTCAATGGAACCCTGTCCCTGATAATGTCACCCTGCCGACCCAATGCTAATATGAGAGAAGGATTCACACGTACACCGGCTGTTGAAGATGGAAATGAGAGTATATTGTCCTGAATGCCGGCGGATGGAGGAGCATACCATCCTTGCAAAGTCCCGCCAGACACGCCTCCGGTGCATGGTATGCGGTTCGGTCCACCAGATACCCACGCCAAAAGAGCAGCCTCCGCTTCTCGTAAAGACCATCGTATCGGAAGAGGCGACATCGCGTATCTGTGGCATCGAGCTGTTAGCCGACGAGCCCTGCCAGGTCGGTGACCACCATGTTGCTGCCTGCGGAGAGGATTATATAGGCGTTGAGATCACTGCAATCGAACGGGGCCCGCAAAGGGTGCGAAAAGCCCGTGCAAAGGACATCACGGCATTGTGGAGCCGGAAGATCGAGGAAGTCCTGGTCCGGGTCTCGGTACATGACGGGAGAGCGACTGTCCCGCTCGTCCTCCGGGTCAGCGGAGAAGAACCTTTCGTGGTAGGAGAGGTGTACCGGATCGGGAACCGCCGGTTCCGCATCGCCCACATGAAAATGCGCGATGGCGCAGCATTGCGTCACGAAGGCCAGAAAGGGATTGCACGGAAGATCAAACGGGTATACGGATACCCGTTATAGGAGCTTCCGTATCGCATCCTCGAGTTGTTCACGGTGAACAACGCCTTCGAACCGCCCGGCCACCCTTCCCTCTTTTATGAGGATAGTTGTCGGAGTCACCTGGAGTTGATATTCTTCTATATATTTTCTCTCTTTCATGGGGTTGATCGCTTCGATGTGTATCCCGAGTGCTGTTTCTACCTCACTGTTTATCGGTTCCTGCTCCTTACAGGCCATGCAGCCATCCTGGAAGAACGTGATCACCTGAAGCATACAGTAAAAAAAGGGGGAGAGGTGGCTATAAATATACGCCCTGTCGTCAGCTCCTTTAGTTCAGACTTGAGGATTGTTATATCTGCTGTCGTATAGCCGTAATCGATTGTGACAGATTCGTTGGTTTTATTTTTCAGGGTTACTGTTCGTAATGCATATTGGGGGGTATTATTGTGTCGTCACTATTCACCGAGGGGATAGTTAATCCGAAAATCATCTGCTGGTTTTCTTCACCGATGAAAAATTTCCACCAATACTCTCAAAGCCTTCTCTGGTTGTCACATTCTGGAACATACGATTTTGATCGAATTGGATCTGCTTTGTGTCTTGTTTTCCTTCATCCCTACCAGACTTTCTGTTATCTGGTTCATTTCCGGCCCTAAAAAGGCAAAATACTGCGTGTCCTCACCATGATAGGGTGGCTGGAACAGGGTTCGACCAGATTACTGGTTGTTCTGATTTACGGTCAAGGTAAGATATTGGGCCAGCCAGACCGTCTGATTTTTCTCTGCTGCCTGGTTGTAGATACGTTCGTTTGTGGTAAATACAGGACGCCCCTGTGCATCTTTGAGAGTAATATCAACAACTGCCGTATCCCCGGTTGTGCCTTCACTGGTGCGATCAACTCCGTGATCACCGGCATAAAATAGGACATGACAAAAACCCCGACGAATAAAATGCAGCCCATAATCAGGAATATCTTCGCCCATGAGGTGGTCCAGTCACCATTTTTTTTGGCGGGTTTCCCTTTTTTATCTGGTTTCATCCCTTTTAAGTGGATTTTTGGGAAGATAAACATTCCATTATTCCCACTGCAATCATCTAAATTATTATATATTATACCAATTATCTAAAAGATAGTCCACTCGTATCGGCAACCTTTAAAACGGCATACCTGGGATCCGGATGAAAAAGAGTAACGACAGAACGCGGGTCTCAGATCAAGGTGGAGTAAAAACACCGTATCCACCCTTTTTTCCGATGCCTTGAAGTCATCTGAACCGGAACCTACTTGCGATGGACAGGAAAAAGGTCAGGGACTACATGACCTATGACGTTGTCACCATTGATGTGCATGCCACTATCCGCGAGGTCATGGAGAAGATCCAGAAGACCGGGCATGACGGGTTTCCCGTCATCAATGACAGAGAAGTGGTAGGGTATATCTCTGCCCGGGACCTTCTCTTTGTCCCGCCTGCCACACCGGTTGAAAAGGTGATGTCGCAGCACCTGATTGTCGCAGACCCGGATATGAGCATCAATGATGCAGCCAGGGTCATCTTCAGGTCCGGAATCCAGAAGCTCCCGGTCGTCGACCAGAATAACCAGCTCCTCGGGATCGTCTCGAACACTGACGTGATACGATCGCAGATCGAGCATGTATCCCCCGAAAAGGTCTTCAATTTCATGACCACGCTGAACAAGCTGCACGGCATCAATCCCGAGCTGAAGCGCGAGGTGATCCCTATCGATCAGCTCATCCCGACCCAGTCAAAGATTTACGAGGATGAACTGGAGGGACGAATGTACGAGATACGGAAGGGCCTTGCCGAACCCCTGATCGTGATCCGCCGGCCGGGAAAACTGATTCTTGTCGATGGGCACCACAGGGCGATAGCGGCAAAAAAACTCGGAATAAAAACCCTTGATGCCTATGTCATCGAAGTGAACGAGGATCTGGAGCTTGGCATGGAACGGACTGCAAAAGCGATGAACTTAAAAAGCCTCGATGATATCCAGGTCCTCGACTATGCCCGCCATCCACTTGTCGCAATCACGCACAGGCTGGTACGGAGGGCATAAGAACCGGGGGCGGAGGATACCCTGAAGGTATCCTTCCGAATTTTCCCGGCACCATTTCCCGCTGACCTTTCAGGACCCCTCGCATCTGGCATCGTATTTCTCATTCAGCAGGTGCTCTTTTACGATGGTATCCTCGGGCACCACCACCTCCGGCCATAACCGGGTCCTTGAGTGGATCACCGACCTGTTCCCGATTACCACTCTCGGCCCGATCACGGTATCATGCTCGATACAGCAGTCATCGCCGATCACGGTCTCGTTGTCGATAATGCTCCCGCTTACCGTGCTGCTTTTACCGATGACGACGTGGTTAAAAACTGAGGATGAGAAGATCTTTGCTCCGGGCCTGACACTACAGTGCTCCCCGATACTGGTATACGGGCCGACAAGGACTTCGTCCCCAAACGTCGTCCCGGCCCCGATCGATGCCGGCCCTATGATATGGCAGTTTTTCCCTATCGAGACCGAGTCGCCAATCACCACCGGGCCGAGGATCTGCCCTCCCGAAATCGAGATATTCCCGCTGATGCTTGTATAGGGGATATCATCGAGTTTCCACCGCTCTGCCTGGCGGAGCGATGCAGGACTCCCGACATCGGTCCAGTGACCACGGGCAAGCCACCCCTTCAGCACATAGCCCTTCCCCATCAGGAGCGGAAAAAGGTCGCGGGCAAAATCGAATTTTGTCGCCTCAGGAATCCAGGAGAATATCTCGGGCCTGCAGACATATATCCCGGTACTGGCGAGATTTGAGAAGATCTCGCCGGGCCCCGGCTTTTCACGGAACCGCCGGATCCGGTAGTTTACATCTATCTCGGCGATACCGTACTCGGAGGGCTGATCGATACTGATAAGGCCGATTGACACCACCGGCCGCTCCTTCATATGCACCCGGTAAAATTCGAGAAGGTTGATATCGGTCACATGGTCCCCTCCCACCACGAGAAAATCCTGTCCGTCAAGGTATTCCTGGGCGTTTTTCACGCTTCCTGCCGTTCCCAGCTTTGTCGATTCATACACGTACGTGATATCGACCCCAAAAAGAGAGCCGTCACCAAGTGCATCTTCGATCAGGTTCCCCATGTATCCGAGCGTGATAATGATCTCGGAAAACCCGAGATTCGAGAGATGGGAGACAAGATGTTCGATTGAAGGGCGGTTCACTATCGGGATGCAGGGTTTTGGCCGATCAAAGGTGAGGGGGCGAAGCCTGGTGCCTTCCCCCCCGCACATGATACACACCTTCATAGGAGTGTGTTTTACCCGATCGGTTTTAACCATATGGAGAAGGAAGGAAGACATTTGATTGAAACTAATTTATGGGATTCTCTCCAATGGTTACAAGACAGGGAGAGGAACCAATGGAAAAGTACCTGTATGACTATATGGACCGCATCACGCCCCTGTACCGTGGCATCGATCGAAAGACCGCCCACGATATAGCTGCTGCCGTGCTCTCCTTCAAGTTCGGACTGTATCCCAATACTATCACCAGTGCCGACGATGCCATCTCCCGTCTCAAGGGAGAGGCCCCCATCGCCACACTGAAAAAAGCCCTCTCTATCATACGCGACCGTGCAGCAAACCTGGATGAGTTTGAAGTCAGGGAATACTCTCCCATGACGTTCAGCCCGGATGAGAGCCCATTCCTTGCTGTAGATCTTCCTCCCGGGTTGATCGATAATATCGAGGACTTTACCCTTGATAATTCCATCCTGCTCTGCTATGCAGTTGCCTACCTGTACTCTCCGGATGACGGCCAGAGGCTTGAGGAACACCAGAATTTTATCCTGCAGACGCTGAATCCCTACAAGGAACCCCTGGGTCTCTGAACACGGAATTTTTTTTACCGGACGGCTGGGAAATGACGATGTGCCGGGATTCAGCGAAGAGAGTTCTGAATTTAAAGGAAGAACTCCATTCTTTTCAACCGGCCTCCCACTACCGCAGATGCAGCCTGCACGGTCTGCCATGAATAATCCCTAAAAAATCATAAGGAATAATCAGAGGGGGTTATATTGGCCCATGTCCTGGCTGCCCCAATGTAGCAATGACAGCCGGACGGATTTCTTCAAGGAAAAAAGGCTTCAAGGAAAAAAGGGTATCCCGGTTTACAGGGTGTCAAGGCTGATGCCGTTGAAGTCCTGCATGACCTCGCCAATGGTCTTCGCACCGAATGCAGTCTGGACCGAGTTGATATCGAGCTGGATAGCCGCATCGCACATATAATCAAGGATGTCCACGGAAAGCTCGCGCTGCTGTTTGCTTTTCCGTATCTGGTCCACGAGAAACGATATCTTTTCCGGGTTCTCCATGCGAAGCTTTGCAAGACTGATGACGCACAGGTAAATGCGTGTCAGGTTCCGGTCCGTGCCGGTGATGGTATCAAAGAAATTTTTGATTACCTGGGCCTGGAAGACATCTCCACCCATATTATATTGAGATAACGAATATGAGTATATAAAACTATCTCATAAAAAACGGAGGATTACCCATAAATTCGGGAAAAACCGGGTCTGACGCGGATAATCCTTTGCTTTCCTTCAGGGCCATGCTCTGTCACGTGATACCTTCGGGTGAACATTCCATGAATCGAAGAGAAGGAACAGGGATCATTTCGCAGTGCTGACAATCCGTATCACATCCCCTTCCTGGAGCTCGTGGGTATCCTTTACCCGCATCTTGGTCCTGGCATCCACCGCATACAGGAAGCCTTTGCCGATGTCGGTGTGCACCATAAAAGCAAGGTCGCGTGGGGTAGATCCCTTTTTCATCAGGAAGGCATCCGGAAGGACCCTCCCTTTGCTGTCCGAAAACTTATGCTCGTCTTCCACCGGGAAGACCACGATAAGGCCAAGGATCTTCCGTATGGTATGATCGATTGCCTGCTGTACCCCGGTCCCGCCATTCTTCTGCATGACCTCGGCGATCTTCGAAAGGCCGGCCTTCTGGGGGGCTGAGAGGGCCTGTTCATTGATGAGGGAAAAACCGGGATCCCCGGGAAGATACCTGATCAGCTTTGCCTGGGCCGCGTTTCGGAGGGCAAGTTCCCCGGCCGCAGAGGCAAACAGGAACCCGTCGCTCTTCAGGGAGGCAACAACAGATTCCGGGGCCTGATCCACTTTATTCCCTACCTGGACCATCGGCTTGCTGATCCTCGTGATCTCCCTGCAGAACCTGATGAGCGCATCGGCATCCGCATGGACCAGGTCGATCCCTGCCGTCTCTTCGGCATCCCTCACGTCTTCAGGAGTGATACCAAGCCCTGTCAGTATTTCCGAGATTCCTTTATGGAGCAGGTTTGTCTTGGACTGCGCCTGGCGCTGAAGCTTGGACCAGTGTTTCTCCACAATCCCGTACACCCACATCGTCATCTCGTAATCGAGAAATACCACGTCTTTTTTCGGGTCATGGCTTCCGATCTCGACAGGATTTCCCTCGCTGTCGGTAGAGCCGCTTGCATCCACGATATGGAGGATTGCATCTGCCTGCCTCAGATTATCGAGGAACTGGTTCCCGAGGCCCCTGCCCTTGTGTGCGTCGGGGACAAGGCCGGCAACGTCCACGAGATTGACCGGGACAAAACGGACTCCCTCGTGGCAGCTCTCGCAGGAGATCTTCAGACTTTTACAGGGGCAGAGTGTCCGTGTGAAGGCGACCCCGAAATTGGCATTGATCGTGGTGAACGGGTAATTGGCGATCTCTGCCGGGGCAAGAGTCGCGGCCCTGAAAAACGTGGATTTACCGCAGTTTGGCTTTCCCGCGAGCGCAAGCGTGATCATAGCAATTTCCTTTAAGTGATACTACCTAATTAATCTGTTATTATGTCATTTACCGCCCGAAACACGTATTATTTTGATGCTCCGGGCCCGGCGAACACGAAAGACTGCGCACGGTTTGCTGCAGAGAGAGCACAGGAACTCGGGATTGGCACGGTGGTGGTCGCAAGCACTTCAGGGGAGACGGCGAGGGAGTTTTATTCCGCTCTGAAGGGAACCGGACTATCCCTTATTGTTGTCACCCATGTTGTCGGATTCGCAAAGCCGGGGATCTGGGAATTCTCTCCCGGAACCGCAGCCGAACTCCGTGCGGATGGAGTCCGGATTATCACCGGCACCCATGCCCTCTCCGGGATCGAGCGATCCTTCTCCCGCTCACAAAAAGTGGGAGGAGGATCAAGGACCGAGGCAGTTGCTGAAGCCCTGAGGCGGATCATCGCGGTCGGGCTCAAAGTAGCGGTCGAATGCGTCCTGATCGCTGCTGACCAGGGTGCGGTGGGTATCGATGAGGAAGTCATTGCATGCGGAGGTACGTACAGCGGTGCTGACACGGTGTGTGTGATCAGACCTTCCCATTCCGCATCGTTTTTTGACCTCCAGGTCAGGGAGATCGTGGCAATGCCAAGGACCCGGTAACCATGGTGACTGCATCTCTCCGTTCGGCAATTGGCCTGCTCCGTTCACCCGCAGCATGGCTCCCGGGTCTTGCCCTTGGCGGCGTTGCGGCCTCTTTTCTCATCACGGAGTATTTCTTCGGGCTGTTCATCGCAGAACGGCTTTTTGTCATACTGCTGGTACTGGTACCGTTCTTCATGGCAGGACTTCTCAGCATGGTGAAAACAGGGGAGACCGGTATCCGTTCGTTTGTATCGGGGGCAATATCCGGATATTTCCGTGTGCTCCTTCCCTCTCTCTTGCTATTCTTTGCCATACTCCTCACCATCTCTCTCATCCTCATCCCCCTCATGGCGCTCGGAATCGGAGGGCAGGCCCTCGTCTTCATGGTGCTTACAACCGGACTCTCCATTCTCTTCTTCACCATCTTTTATGACACCGCAGCAGTACTTGAGGGAAAAACCGTCTTTGAATCCATCAGAAGGAGCGTTGAATTCGTTATCCGCAATACGCATTCCTGTATTGTTTTTTACCTCACCTCTTTCGTGGTGGGAGGTACGATCACGCTGGTAACCCTGCTTGCCTGGAGTGCGTCCCTGTATGACCGGATCGTACCGATCTCAGGCCTCACACCGGAAGAGATGCAGTCTTTTACACCCGAACAGTTCAATGTCCTGCTCGGTCAGGACGGGATCATGATCACAGCCCTGATCTTCTTTGCCGGCATCGCAATCGTATTCTCTCTCCTGTATGCCTTCAAGGCCTTCTTTTATCAGAACTATGCAGGAGAAGAACAGCCGGAACCTGTTGTACAACAGGGCGAATATGACAGCAAGGGCCGCTGGTATAAGTATTAAAGGAGCGCTGCCAGGAGGAGGCCACAAATCCCTCCCCCTGCTGTCGCCACAAGGTTCGTGCCGGCATTCCCGAACACCCCCTTGTTTTCGAGAACCGCACCGACAACGCTGTCGATATTTGTACCGATGAAACCGGCCAGGGTTCCTGCTGCAACCACGGGGAGCGGAATAACGCCGAGCAAAAACGCGATGACCGAGATGATGAAGGCACCGGCAACGGCAACCGTTTCTCCAAGAACCGTCACCCCCCCGTTTGTCCCTGCCGGAACCCGGGAGAATGTGGTGATCAGGTACGGCTCCCCCCCGGTTACCCCGATCTCGCTTGCCATCGTATCTGCTGCGGCTGTTGCGACGCTCCCGACAAACAGGGCGGCACAGAGCGGATTGCCGGTAACACCCCAGAGCACTGCCGCTGCCGCTGAAACGCTCCCGTTGGAAAAAACATTCAGATACCCCCTGGCACCCCCGTGCTTCTGTTCCACCCCCATCTCCTCCTTGTCGTCGTAATGGTAGCGGGTGCTGACCGACCCGAGAATAAAGAATGCGAGCATGATCAGGAACCACCGGATGTCGGCGAACACGATCAGGATGATCCCGATCAGGGCACCTGAAAAAAGACCGCTGACATCGGCGGTCCTGGTCCGGTAGGAGAAATAGCCGAACCCGAATGCGATGATAACTGCCGCGATGATCAGCATCATGTCTGCCTGGTAATTCAGTTCGGCGATCAGATACATGGTCATCGCAATCCCAAGGGCTTCGATCATCAGGGCATCCTCCCGGCCGCGGAGAATGGCCTTTAAGAGGACGGCAACAACGACCCCGAACAGAACCACAAGAGGGACAATCTGCTGCAGGTAGAGCATCACGAGGATGCAACCGGTGAATGCAGCAAGGATATAGGCAATATACGAAGGGAGCTCTCCACCCCCCCAGCGGAATGCCAGTTCACCTATGACCAGGATGGTGATGGTGCAGCAGAAAACGAGGAGAGGAAGGAGCGATAGTCCATACAGGACGGCAATCGGGATGAGGGCAAGTGCAAGGTAGCGGGTTTTCCTGATCAGGTAAAGGGTTGAAGAGAACAGTATGATCATGATGGCGAGCACCCAGGGGGGCTGGATATAGGGTGCAATAAGTACAAAGGAAAGAGCAAGGATTGCAGCCAGACTGTCCCCGAACTGTTTGGACATCCCGTGTATGGTTGGTGCCGTATACTCAAGAGGTTTTTCAAGAACCAGGGGGTCACGGAACGTGAGCGGACTGATGCCCGGGGATACCCTGCCACGCAGGGCTCTTCCGGGGATAGTTTCCTGATATTCGAACACTATATTTCATGCCAGAACAAATATGAGAAAAATGTCTCCTCCAAAGGATCTCCCCAAACATTATAATTTTGCAGAAGTGGAGCCCCGCTGGCAGGGTATCTGGCGCGATGAAGACCATTATTTTGACCGGACATCTCCGCTCCCGCAGTTCGTCATCGATACGCCCCCCCCGTACCCGACCGGGACGTTCCATATAGGAAATGCCTTCAACTGGTGTTATATCGATTTTATTGCACGGTACAAGCGGATGAGGGGATACAACGTGATGTTCCCCCAGGGATGGGACTGCCACGGACTGCCGACCGAGGTCAAGGTGGAAGAGATACATGGCATCACGAAAAATGATGTCCCGAGGGAGAAGTTCAGGGAGATGTGCCGGGAGCTGACCCTTGCAAATATAGGGAAGATGCGCCTGACCCTGCGGAGACTGGGATTTTCGGTGGACTGGTCGAACGAATACATCACGATGCGCCCGGAATATTATAAAAAGACCCAGCTGTCCTTTCTGAAGATGCTCGCGGCAGGCTATATCTACCAGAGCGACCACCCGGTGAATTTCTGTACCCGGTGCGAGACTGCGATCGCTTTTGCCGAGGTAGCATATGAACCGAGGGAGACTCTTCTGAATTACTTCGATTTTGACGGGGTGGAAATTGCGACGACCCGCCCGGAGCTGCTTGCTGCCTGCGTGGCAGTTGCAGTCCATCCCGGTGATGAGCGATACAAGGGGATCTCCGGCCGGCACCTGAAAGTTCCGATATTCGGGCATGAAGTCCCTGTCCTCGCTGACGAAGCAGTGGATCCTGCATTCGGTTCAGGTGCGGTGATGATCTGTACATTCGGTGACAAGCAGGACGTGTTCTGGTGGAAACAGCATCGCCTCCCGCTCCGGAAGGCCATCGACCGGCAGGGCCGGATGACCTCAGTTGCGGGAACCTACCAGGACCAGAGATCGGGGGAGTGCAGGGAGGCGATCCTTTCGGATATGAAGGAACTCGGCATCCTCATGCGGCAGGAGCCCCTCGAACAGCGGGTGGGGACCTGCTGGCGGTGCAAGACCCCGATCGAGATCATGAGCGAACGGCAGTGGTTTGTAAAGATCGTCCCTGACGAGATCATGCACGCTGCACGCGAGGTGAAATGGACCCCCGCACACATGTTCCTCCGGATGGAGAACTGGATAGGGCAGATGGAATGGGACTGGTGCATCTCGCGGCAGAGGATCTTTGCAACCCCGATACCGGTATGGTTCTGTGCAAAATGCGGGACTTTGCTGCTCCCAAAGGAGGAAGACCTCCCTCTGGACCCGACGAGCAGAAAACCGGATCATCCCTGTGAAAAATGCGGTTCGACCGAGGTGATCGCCGAGCAGGATGTCCTTGACACGTGGATGGATTCCTCAATCTCGGTGCTGAACGTCACAGGATGGGACGGGACACGTGTTCCGGAGCTGTTCCCTGCGCAGATCAGGCCGCAGGGACACGATATCATCAGGACCTGGGCATTTTACACCATCCTCAGGGCAGTCGCTCTTACCGGAGGAAAGCCATGGGATGAGATCCTTGTCAACGGGATGGTGCTTGGCGAAGACGGGTTCAAGATGAGCAAGAGCCGGGGCAATATCATATCACCCGAAGAGATCATCGAAAAATACGGGTCCGATGCCTTCCGCCAGTGGACTGCTGCCGGAGCAGCCACCGGATCCGACATCATGTTCAACTGGAATGATGTGGTCGCAGCATCACGGTTCCAGACCAAGCTCTGGAACGTAGCGCGTTTCATTCTCCTCCAGCTCGAGAAGAAGGAGTTTGATCACACCGCTGCAGTGACCACCCTTGCCGACCGCTGGCTCCTTGCAAAACTGGCCGTGACAACCGGGGAAGTGACCGATGCGATGGAGCATTACCAGTATGATCGCGGATTGAAAGCGCTCCGTGAATTCTCATGGGATGTCCTTGCCGACAATTACATAGAGCTCGTCAAGGGGAGACTGTATTCCGATGACCCCTCCAGGGATGCTGCCTGCCGGGTTTTGTGGGAGACCCTCGATTCCCTCTGCCGCATGATGGCCCCGTACGCCCCCCATTTTTCCGAGGAGATCTATTCGCATCTTGGCAAGGGCAGCGTTCACGCGGCGAAATGGCCGGAGAACACCCTCTCTGATCAGGAGGCACGCGACAAGGGAGACCTTCTCGTCCGGCTCGTGTCTGAAATCCGCCGGTTCAAGCATGAACAGGGACTTGCCCTCAATGCACCGCTGGGCAGGATCACCCTCTTCACGCCGGGTATCACCGATGAAGGCGGGGACATGGCCAGGGCACTGAATGCTGTCGTGGAATGGCGGGCAGACACCAGTACACTCGAGAGAAAACCCGGAGAGGTCGTCTTTGACATGGCAGTGATAGGGCCGGCACTCCGGAAGGATGCAAAAGCATTCATGGACGCAGTACGGGCACTCCCGAAGGAGACCCTGGCACATCCTCCTTCCAGGATCGACATCGGGGGAAAGGAGGTTTTCGTCCCCGCAGGGTCATTCTCCCAGCAGAGCGTCTATATGGTAGGCGGAGAGCAGGTGGATCTCATTACGGTTGGCGACGTGATCGTGACCGTGCAAAAGAATCCCGGATAACCCCTGCGACAAAGTCCGCTATCTCCTTTTCTTCTTTCATACCGTCGATCAGTACGAACCGGGGTGGATCGCTTCCCGCAAGGGCGAGATAATGCTCCTGCACCCGCAGGAGAAGATCGTGGTTCTCAAAATGTTCCCGGGCCCGCTTGTCCCCGATCCTTGAAAGTGCTTCATCAACGGGGAGCACAATGAGAAAGGTGAGGTCGGGCCGGATGGTCCATCCCGAATGGAGTGCCAGAAGCCATTCGAGAGGTTCGGGGATGTATCCTTTGAGGGTCTCCTGCTGGTAGGCGTACCGGCTGTCAGAGTACCGATCAGAGATGACAAGCCGGCCATCCTGGAGGGAGGGGCGGACCAGGGTCGACAGGTGAGCGGCATGATCTGCCGCAAAAAGGAGCGCTTCAGTAACCGGGTCTGCCCTCTCGGCAACCGCTCTCCGTACCTGGTCCCCTACCCATGTCGATCCCGGTTCACGGGTGATGACAGGGGAGAGATCAGAGAGGAGGGTCCCCAGCGATGAGACGAGGGAACTCTTGCCGCTTCCGTCAATTCCCTCGATGGTCACGAGCACCAGGATCCCCTCCTTATCGACTCGAGGGGAATTGCTTTCGTATGCACCGCAGTTGACACGATCGCCCCGTCGAACCCTTCAGAGGCGAGGGAATCGAGATCCCCTGTATCCCGGATACCTCCCCCGTAAAAGAGTTTTTTCCGGTATGCCCTGCGTACATCGCCAAGGACTGAGCGAGAGAGCCCCTCCTCTGTCCCGACCGCACTGATATTCAGGAGAACGCAGCAGTCGAACGGGAGATCCTCTGCCTCGGAAAGCACATCCGCCGGTTTTCGTTTCCCGGGAATCACATACCCGTCCCTGACATCGATCGAGAGCATTCCACCCCTATACAGCGAGAGGTCTCCGGCAGTCTCGGTCCCGATCACATTCACGATATGCGGTCCGGCCAGGAGATCATCGGGGGACCGGCAGCCCCGATCGACATAGCAGCGTTCCACCATCCTGGCACAGGAAGCGATCGATGGATCGTGCGAACCGGTGCCTGCTATCCGGTCAAGATCGGCAATATACAGAAACCGTGGTTGCATCGCCATGAGGTAGCCTTCCGGGTCAGCCGAGGGAGAGATCCCCCAGGTGAGGGGACGGTACTTCGCCCGGTCCCCTTTTTTCCCGTGGACAACAAATCCCTCTTTCAAGTCCATCGCGAGAACCAGATCCATGATGCAGCGTAATCACTATTAGCATACAGGATCATTAAATCCTATGCGATTGCTGGTCAGCCCGAGGGATGTTGCTGAGGCGAAGCGATCCAGTGCCGCCGATATCATCGATGTGAAACGGCCTGCAGAGGGATCGCTTGGCGCCAATTTCCCCTGGGTAATCAGGGCAGTCAGGAACCTCTCCGAAAAGCCGGTCAGTGCTGCCATTGGTGATTTTGATTTCAAGCCGGGTGGTGCTGCTCTTGCCGCGTATGGAGCTGCCCATGCCGGTGCTGACTACATAAAGATCGGCCTGATGTTCGATGGATCAGAGAAGGCCGAGGAGGTCATCGAAGCGGTCGTAAAAGCGGTCAAGGACGAGTTCCCTGAGAAATTTGTCGTGATCGCGGCCTATTCCGATTATGCCAGGCTTGGTACAATCTCGCCTTTTGCGATGTCCCCGATCGCCGCTGCTGCAGGAGCTGATGTGGCGATGGTGGACACCGGCATGAAAGACGGGAAGAGCACCTTCGATTTCATGGATGAGGAATCCCTCGTCGAGTTCACCACCCTGAACCGTGAATCAGGGATGCAGACAGCGCTTGCCGGATCCCTCAAATTCGACCACCTCCCTGCACTCCGGAGGATAAACCCCGATATCATCGGTGTCCGGGGAATGGTCTGCGGAGGAAACAGGAACGCCACGATCCAGGAAGACCTGGTCGTCCGGCTGGCACGGATGGTGGGGTGAGGTATGTATCTGACGAAACTGGATGCACCGCTTGCGCTGACCTTTGATGATGTCCTGCTGATTCCCGCAGAGTCGCATGTCGAGCCGAACGAGACGGTCACAAAAACCCGTTTTTCAAAGAACATCGCGCTGAATATACCGCTCGTATCCTCTGCCATGGATACCGTCACCGAATCAGCGATGGCGATAGCGCTCGCCAGGAACGGAGGGATCGGAGTGATCCACCGGAACATGAGTGCAGAGGATGAGGCGACCGAACTCCGGTTCGTAAAGCAGGCTGCGGAACTGATCGAGCGGAACGTCCTCTCGGTCTCTCCCGAGACGAGTGTCGGAGAGGTCGAGCGGCTCATGAACGAGCATGGGATAGGGGGGGCCCCGGTCCTCGAGCAGGGAAGAGTCGTGGGGATAGTCAGCCGGCGGGATGTGCGCGGGATCGTCAACCGGCGCGGTGCCGAGAGCGTCCGGGCAATTATGACACAAAAGCCGATCACGGCCGGGGAAGACATCACCATGGAAAAGGCGCTCGAGGTGATGTATACCCACAAGGTCGAACGGCTCCCGGTGGTCGACAAGGACGGTGGCCTTGCCGGTATCATCACGATGCAGGATATCCTCGAGAAACGCCAGTATCCGTATGCGACACGGGGCAGCACGGGAAAACTCAGTGTGGCAACTGCGGTCGGTCCTTTCGATTTCGAGCGGGCAATGCTGCTCGATGAGGAAGGGACCGATGCACTCGTTGTCGACTGTGCCCACGGGCATAACATGAACGTCGTCAAATCGGTACGGAACATCAAGGGAAGTGCCCGGGCGGACGTGATTGCCGGGAATATTGCGACTGCAAAGGCCGCCGAGGACCTGATGGACACGGTTGACGGGCTGAAAGTCGGGATCGGTCCTGGATCCATCTGCACGACCCGGATCGTGGCCGGGGTCGGAGTCCCCCAGATCACCGCGATCGCGAGCGTCGCCGATGTGGTGAAGGATGCAGGTATCCCTGTCATCGCTGACGGGGGTGTCCGGTTCTCGGGCGATGTGGCAAAAGCGATCGCAGCCGGGGCCGACAGCGTGATGATCGGGAGTCTCTTTGCCGGCAGCGACGAAGCCCCGGGACGGATCATCACCATGAAGGGACGACGCTACAAGCAGTACCGGGGCATGGGGTCTCTTGGCGCCATGAGCACCGGGGTCTCCAGCGACCGGTACTTCCAGAAAAAGGAGATCGGCCGCACCAAGTTCGTGCCGGAAGGGGTGGAGGGGGTGACCCCCTACGTGGGAAGTGTCTCCGACGTGCTCTACCAGCTGGTGGGAGGACTCAAGTCGGCGATGGGATACACCGGTTCACAGACGATCGAAGAGATGCATACCAGGACCCGCTTTGTCAGGATCACCAGTGCCGGACATACCGAGAGCCATCCCCATAATATCCTCATCACGGATGAGGCGCCGAACTATCGGCTATCTGACTGAATTCATTTTTTCATTCTTCTCGAAGAGAATAAGGAACATGCCTCCCGTTGAAGTCCATAGAAAAATGGTAAAATCCGCGGTGAAGAAAGGTGGTGCTGTTCCCCTTCCTCATCGTGAGGATTCCCGTGATACGAATGCCAAAAAACTCTCGGGAACTCTTAAAATAGAAAATCCAAGGATTATCGAAGAGATCGCTGAAAGTGATCTTCTTGCATAATTTCGATTCTCTTCCTTCAGGTACCCGTGCTATCGTTGCTACCAACATCTTTGTTGGTCCTGCCTGGTGTGAAATGTTACTGAACATATTCCCGGGATACTCTGCATCCTCCCTCTACTGTCTGACGACCCCAGGATCCCGCGTGAGGTTTTTTTACAACCCCCTGCAATACAGTCTCTTATGTATTCGGCGGCCAGCAAACGGCTTGTCCAGGTCATCGCAGCGCTCGGGTCTGCACTAGCCCCTTTCATGGTCGCCTCACTCATCGTTGCTACCCCTGCCATCGGAAGAGAATTTTCTGCCGATGTCGCCATGCTCGGCTGGATCACTGCGTCGTTCTTCCTTGTTGCAGGAGCTTTGCTGGTGCCCTTCGGGAGAATTGCCGATATCAGGGGATCGAAAAGGGTCTTTGCAGCGGGGATGGGGGTCTACCTTGTTGCGGCGCTTGTCTGTATGTTCGCACCCGGCATACAGGTCCTGATTGCGGGAAGGGTTCTCACAGGAATCGCCGCTGCCATGGTGTTTGGCACCTCAATTGCCCTTCTTTCCCTTGTTTTCCCGGAAGAAGAGCGTGGAGCGGCGCTCGGGATCAATATCGCTGCAATGTTCACCGGGTTTGGCGCCGGGCTTTTCGCCGGGGGTGCCCTCACGTCCTATGCAAGCTGGAGAGGGATCTTTGCCATCGTTGCCGTGATCGCCGCGATAAACTTTGTGCTCATCCTTTCAAGGGTACGGGGTGAGTGTGAACTTGCCCGGACAACTGATTATGATCCAGTCGGGATGATCCTTTTTATCGTCGGGGTTCTGCTGTTCATGTATGGCCTCTCGATGATAAACACCCTTCAGGGCCTTCTGATTCTCATCTCAGGGGTGGGGGCACTTACCGGGTTTTATCTCTGGGAGCGGCGCTATTCGCACCCGCTCATCCCCCCGGGTTTCTTCTCATCAGGTGACCTGTCCCGTGCCATCAGCACAAACATCGTCTTTCAGGCGAGTGGTTTTGGAATCACCCTGATCCTCTCCCTCTATCTCCAGTACGTCAGCGGTATGGATTCCTGGACGGTGGGTATCGTTCTCCTCGTCTCCCAGCTGCTGCTGATCCTGGTCAGCCCTTTCAGCGGGCGTCTTTCAGACCGATATCCTCCTCACGTGGTTGCTGCGGCCGGTTGCCTGGTCAATGGCATCGCGATGCTCCTGCTGGTCACCGTCGGCCAGGACACGTCCCTGTCGCTCATAGTCCTGTCACTCGCGCTGAATGGTCTTGCATTTGCCCTGTTCATGCCGTCGGTGGTCAAATGGGCACTTCTCGGTATCCCAAAAGAGCAGTACGGAATTCTTTCGGGTGGAACGGAAACGGCAAGACTGGTCGGGATCAGCCTTTCGAACGCTGTCATTATAATCACCTTCAGTCTCATCATGGGCGACACCCTGGTAAGCCCGGAAAATATCCCCCTGTTCCTCTCTGCAGCCCGGTGGGCAATCGTGATTTACGTGGTGCTGGCTTTTGTTGCCGTGGCAATGGCGATACGGGGAGATCGGGGATCGGGGGAGGGATAACCGGCCCCCGGTCTTCATCATCAACGAATCTGATACTCCGGAATATTGAGATCTCTACTGGAAACACCGGCTCGCTCAGGTGACGGAGAAAGTGATGCGTGGGTTAAAGAAGAAGGATACCCCGATTCTGGAAGGTATGCAGGATTTACCACAACTTCATCAAGCCGCACGAAGGCCTTGAGGGATTACCCCGGCAGAAGCGTGCGGGATTGTTGTTAACGGTGAGAATAAGTGGATCACGCTGATCCAGAATCGCGGCAAGATGCAAAATTAACTAATTTTTAAATTAATTCTGCTTCTCGTCTTGAATATTTCAATAAATTCAGAATTCTACAAGGTCAGATTATTAATGCAAATGTTATCGTACTCAGCATTATGATGACGAACGTTTGGATATCGATTGAGCAAACATGCCCCTGGTCTTGATAGTTCAAATGCACATTATACCTGAAATCTATCATCAAATGATTAGACTCGCTAGTATTATCCGGCTGAAGCATGTGGGATTGTTGTGAACGGTGAGAATAAGTGGATGACGCTTGATCCAGAATGCGGCAAGAGCGAAATAATAAAATCTTTATTATCTTCTATAACACTCAAACAGATATAAATCATTCATATTCGACGATCGTGATATGAAGATTTCATGATGTCTATAAATTTCTCAATTTTGATAGATGAACTTGAGGATCGACCATTTTCACTGCTCATCTCAATTCATATAACTAGCTACTGGATGCATTTTGACTTTGAACATCGAATATGCAACTTCCAATTGTTATAAATGATAAAATCATTGTCGTACTTTATTCCAGAAGTCTACATTCATATTGATGTTTTCAGTAAGCGTCTTGATAGTCAATACATGGAACATCAATGGTATTACAATAACTGCTACGATGACAAAGTTTTGGAGTGCCGAATGACACAATTAGCCGCAAATTCTGAATGTTCTTATCCAATTAAAGTAATTCTAACAATTAACGTTTCAAATACCATTCATTAATATTCATTTGCTCTAAATTTATTTTATGATATAATTCATTCAGATCATATTTCAGAATGTATAGAACTAATATTTGAAACTGCCGCGTTTTGACAGCGTTATTCAGATCCCTCAACTGCCGACAACCTGACAGAACCCCCCCTTACAAACACCTATATATAATGACTCCCTAACGTAAAGTAATCAATGCTGGACCATGTTGAGGTCGCCCGGATCCTCGATATACTTGGAAACAGAAATCGCCGTCGCATTATCGAACTGCTCAGGCAGAAGCCCTGTTTTGTCACTGAAATATCTGATCGACTCGTACTCTCCCCAAAAGCCGTCATCGAGCATCTCCAGCTGATGGAACGGGAAGAGATACTGGCATTCAGGCTTGATGAGCGAAGGCGTAAGTATTACTACATTTCCAATGACATCAGCATCGTGGTGAACCTCCACCGAATCGAGGAGGGCGTTTCGGTTTCCGGAGACCAGAATGTCAGGTTGAAAAAGACACTCGGTCAACTCAGGAAACTGGTAAATGCACGCGATGAACTTACCGAGAATCTCGGCAACCTTGAAAAGGATATCGATATCCAGATACGGGAGATAGTACAGCAGGGGAGGGAAGTACTGAATGACGATGCCGGGATCGATCTTATTATCGCTCTCGCCCACTGCAATCTTACCGGGGATGAGCTGTCAGAACTGACCGGGCAGCCCGTGCAGGACCTCGCTACCGGACTTGCAGAGCTGCGTGAAAAGAAGATCGTTGAGCAGGAAGGTCCGACATTCAGGTTGTGTGGAATCAATGCCGAATAATCCGTATGATGATTTCCTGAAGAATATCGCGCAAATGGTCGAGGATATGGTCAGGAATATACCCGACGGGGAAGGCGCCCGGTTTATCGGATGTACCATCATTGCAGGAAACAATGGGGAAGCCCCCCAGATCATCCATATTGGAAAAGCCCCGCTGAAGAGATAGAATATGAAGTGATAGAGGACGAGGACTATCTGTTCATCACGGGAAGCCTGCCGCCCGGATCGCGGTTTGCCGCGTATGCCGATATCTCAACCGACGCGGTCACCATCATTGTCGGGGAAAAACGTGCCCCAATTCCCCTCGATTCAAAAATCGATATTATCCACAGCTTTTACCAGGTCCGGCACGGGGTCATCGATATCATATTGAAAAAGAAAAAGCAGGCATAAAACCGGTACGTCGGACCGGCTCATGCCTGGATACTGGTTTCAGAAGAGACCCAGTCTGAGATCCTCTTTTTATCGGGCCGATACTCCCGGAACTGCCTGAGGGATACGGTCAGGTCCCGTGTAAAGGCAAAATAGCCGATCTGGGTGCTCCGGCAGAGCTTCATCGCCATGTCCATCAGTCCTCCCGGGTCAGGACGCTGCTCCCCAAGCCAGATATGGAAGATATTCCCCCCGTCAACAATAGGGAAGAACACATGCTCGATCTCCATCCGTTTGGCAAGCGGAATATTGGCAGACGGAGCGACATGAGTCCCGTTCGTGTAGTACAGGGGAAGATCGCTGCTCTTCCCGAGCATCTGGAGGCCCTGTTCGAGATCCCCCTTGATGACCTTCCGGGCGGCGTCGCGATACTCCTTTGAGAGGAGATCGGCGACCGCGAACCTCTGCCCCGTGGTCTCGGCAGGGGTCCGGGCAAGCGCGATCGTCATGTTGTTCCTGGACGACAACTCCTTTGCATAGAGCTCCATCTCTGTCATCGCCCTGATGGCAAGGGCCCATGCCTCGCGGGATTCATGCAGCTGGTGGCCGGTATGGTGCTGCACCATCTCGTTGACGCCGACAACCCCAATGGTATACACGAGCCCGTCGAGATCCACGGCGATTGCTCCCCTCTCCCCGGTTGCCGGGTCCTTGGGCCGCTGCATCGCAAACGGCATCCGCCCGTTGGCACGGATGATCTCAAGCCAGCGCCGCTTGATCTTGAACACCTCGACGCAGACATCCATCAGTGCCCTCAGTTCGGCATACAGGCGCTTGTCATCGCCTTCCGCCTCGTACGCTGCGCGGGGACAATTGAGCGATACCACCTGCCAGGAACCCATCGAGAAGTGCTTCCCGTCACGGAAGAAGAGCTTGTCCTCAAACTGGGTATCTTCATCCGCGATCGCAGAGAACTGGTAGGCACAGCACTGGTAGCAGGAGATCCCCTTCCCGGAGCCACGGTACCCCGGCATCTGGTTGTCGTAATAGGGTGTCCCGAACTTGGATGCCAGCTCGAACGTAAGGAGATAGAGGTCCCTGTAGGTGGGAAGGTCCGGGTTGTTCCGGTTGAACCCGGTATCTTCCTCCATGAAATCAGGTTCGATGCTTATCTCCGGTTTGGGGAAACTGAACGGTTTGCCCCAGTAATCGCCCTCGAGCATCACCTCCATCATCGCTTTGAAGAGCAGACGCACCTCGCGTTCGAACTGCCCGTAGGTACGGAGGGGTGCAGAGCGCCCGTCCCAGATCTTGCCCTTGTACACGCATGGCTTGTCTTTCCAGAGCGAGGGGACGCCGGGAGAGAGCTGCACGGAAGAGAACACGAGCTGCCCGCCACGGGCAACCATCATCTGGGTCATCTCGTAGACGAACATCTGCATATGCTGGCGGATCTCGGTAAAGGGCATCCCCTCGAAAAACGGGGCGATGAACGTGAGAAAATTGTAATACCCCTGCCCCCCGGCAAAATTGGTCTGGGCGCTTCCAAGTGCCTTGACGGCATGGAGGATAGCGACCTCCGGGCGCTTTGCCGGTCCGGCAACGGAAGCTTTCGTCCCGTTCCCGTCGGGCATAAGGCCATAATAGAGGAAATACCGGAGGTCCCAGTCCTGGCAGAACGGCCGCGTTCCAAAATATTCCAGGTCATGGATGTGGATGTCCCCGAAAAGGTGATGATCGGCGAGGTGCGGAGGGAGCTGGAGGAGGTACTGTTCCTTGCTTATCTTGTCTGCCTTCTTTTTATGCGAGGTCTCGGCGTTCTCCTGGAGATTGGCATTATCCTTGGCTTCGAATCCACGTCCTACATCGATAAGGTGCGCATCGTACACCGGGGTCCCGACCCGGGTGCAGACATTGCGGTACTGCACCATTCCCTGTTCAAGGAGGGTGATATTCACCATCTCCCTGATCAGGGGTCCTGAAAGCGCATTCAAACGGAGCGATCGGATCCGCTCCTCGACGAGCCGGGCAATTTCATGGGCAGTCTCTTCATCCGCACTCTCATACCCATAGAAGGTCTCCACGAGCTTGGTCTCTTCCACGATCTGCCGGACGATCCGCTGCCGGTCCCAGTCGACGATGTGGCCATCCGATGTACGGACAGGCGGCATCTGGGGAACATAAATGCCGTCAAGCGTGGTCTGCAGGCTCTTTCTGTCAGGCATCAGGAGCCCTCTGATAATTTCTGCACCAGGTCTTCCCTGAGGACTACCGCTGGAGAAGAGATCCCCGGAGGTGAGAAATCCGGCCTCACCCTTGAGCACCGGGGCTTCATTCACGAACACACCGTTGATGCGGAGTTCTGTGAGAGATTCTGCCGTCGACATATCCTTCTCGGTATAAGGGAGGTGGTTCTGAGTCAGATATTCCTTCAGAATTTCACAGTTCGGACAATATTCAAGCGTATAAATAACGAGATTCGGTGTATCTGCCAATGGTATCCCCCTTTTGTATTCAGACCATTACTTGTTTTTTTCGGTGAAAAAATAAATTTGTTGATCTGTCTTGATTATACATTGAAAGGAGTATAATAGATACTGATACGGCAGGGGAATACGGTATTTTTTTCATCCGGTGATCCCGGGCCGAGCAGCAACGGCATCATCGAGGAGCGTAACGGTATGGTTCGTCTTTTTGTGGCAATCGATCTTCCGGGCGATATCCGGGAGCGCATGCGTGGCCCCCAGGAGCATCTGAAAAAAAGCAGTGCACGGCTGAATACAGTCGACCCCGCGCTCATCCACATAACCCTGAAATTCATCGGTGAAGTACACAATGATGCCGTTCCAGCGGTCATCTCCGCCCTTTCCACGGTCACATTCTCACCCTATGATCTCCGGATTACGGGGATCGGAGCAAACAATCTCCGTCAGCCCCGGGTCATATGGTGTGAAATTGCTGATGACGGAGGGAGCGCCCGGCTCCATGCACGGGTAGAGGACGCCCTTCTGCCGCTTGGTATCCCCCGCGATGACCGCCCCTTCAGGCCTCATGCCACCCTTGCACGGGTGAAACAGTCAGACCCCACCCTCCCGGGGTGGATCCGGGCTATTCCTCCAGGAGATCTTGGCAGGTGCACGGTTAAGGAATTCAGGCTGAAGAAGAGCACGCTCGCTCCCAGCGGGCCTGTCTATGAGACACTGCAGGAGGTCGCGGCATCATGAGGAGTCTCCTGGAGGAATCGGTGCTCGAAGTGATCAGGCCTGTCCCTGACGAGATGGAACACATTGCACGGGTCGCTGCAAAAATCATGAAAACCGCAGCCCAAAAAGGGGGTGCGGAACCCATGGTCGTCGGGTCTGTCGCCCGGGGAACGTATATCCACGGCGACAGGGACCTGGATGTCTTTTTGCTGTTCGCTCCCGATCTTTCGCGTGAAGCACTTGAAGAGCAGGGACTCCGGCTTGCCCGAAGCATAGCCGATGAACTTTCTGACGGTTATTTTGAGAAGTACGCCGAGCACCCGTACATCAATGCCACCATTGAAGGGTTCGATGTGGACCTTGTCCCCTGTTTCAGAGTGGAATCAGCATCAGCGATACGGTCCTCTGTCGATCGCACGCCGTTTCATACCCGCTATATCGAGGCGAAGATCGCCTCTCTCGTGGATGATGTGCTGCTCTTAAAACAGTTTGCAAAAGGAGGGGGGATTTATGGCTCAGACCAGATGACGGAAGGCTTCTCAGGCTATCTCTGCGAGCTGCTCATCCTCCATTATAAGGGGTTCCCTGCACTGCTCGAAGCGGCAGCGGAATGGAAACCCGGGACCCTTATTGAACTGGAAGCGCACCGGACAAAGGATTTTTCCGAACCGCTCGTCGTCATCGACCCTGTGGACCCCGGGAGAAATGTTTCGGCATCCGTATCGCTCGACCGGATGTATGAATTTGTTGAGCTTGCACGGGGCTATCTCAACAGCCCCTCGCGCCTGTACTTCTTCCCTCCGGAGAGACCCGTGTATACCCGCGAAGAACTCATCTCCCATATCAATTCCAAAGGGACCTGTCTCTATGCGATAACCTTTGCCACACCGCCCTATATCCCCGATGTGGTTGTCCCCCAGCTCCGGAGAAGCCTGGACTCCATTCAGGGGCTTTTGGAGAGAAACGGGTTTATGGTAAACAGTGCCGGGTGCGAGATGCTTGACACCCGCTGTATGCTCCTCTTTGAACTGGATGCGGATCAGGTTCCGCATACGCACAGGCATATCGGGCCTCCTCTCTGGAACAGGACCAATGCAGACAAGTTCTTTGAAAAATATATGGCCGATAGTACTCCCGGAACCTCAAGCGGCCCCTTTATTGAAAACGGCCGTTATGTCGTGGAAATACCTCGCAGGTATATCCATGCTGCCGATATCCTGCGTTCCCCTGAAGTGCTGGAGGTGGGGTTGGGGCGGCACGTACGTCAGTCCATGATCGCACACTGGGAGGTATGTTCCGGCGAAGAGTGCTGGTCTCCCGATATCGCCACCGTTCCTGACGAGTTTTATACGGCGTCAGTCACCCCTGGCAAGAATACTTGGGAATGGAAGGAAAACGATGACAGAATGAGAGGGAGAGAGGTCAATTTCAAATAAACGGGATAATTTGCATTTTCTGCCATTTTGATCCCCGAATCCGGGCAACCGGCGGGGGAGTTGAGGGAGAGAGAATGTCCGGGATTATTCCATGCATTCTGGCGGTTCTCATCAGTTTTATCGCGGTGATCGTTGTTTTCTGTAAATTCTCCCCGCACCTGATGTGATCCACCCATTCCCTGCAAACATCGAACAATCAGGAGCTATCGTCTCTCGGTAGTAGGCCGGAATCTGACGGAAAAGGCTTTATTTATACAATATGAAGATTATTCTTCCTGAGGTGCCGCTGTGCCAAAAAGTCCGTTATTCTGTGTCTCAATTCTTCTCCTCGCTGCCATTTTTATCATTCTGCCGGTATCGGCAGTCCAGGAAAAGGTTGTTATCTACGCGTCCGATTTTTCAAAAGACCCGGGCTTTATGACCAATAATCCGTCGCGATATTACTGGGACGTCACCAATCAGCAGTACCATTTCGAGACCGAGGGGGGTACCAATGGATATGCCTTTATTCCGGTTGCACTCGGCAATGACCCCTTCACCCTGGAATATGACATCAACATCAGTTCGATTGAAAAAGACGGGGCGGTCAGGTTTGGTGTCAGGTTTGGGGTCACCAGTTCTGATATGGATATCTCAAAAGCGGCAAATGTTCTTGGGATATTTGATAACGGACAGTATGGAATGCTGATGGGTCTCCAGGTCATCGACC
Source organism: uncultured Methanoregulaceae archaeon (assembly GCA_963828315.1). Taxonomy (GTDB): domain Archaea; phylum Halobacteriota; class Methanomicrobia; order Methanomicrobiales; family Methanospirillaceae; genus UBA9949. The sequence continues at coordinate 102,235 of CAWHEC010000007.1, forward strand.
AGAGTAACCACAAATACGAGACAAAAAGCATTTACAGCAGTTATTGCGGTCAGCTGAGGGACTGCGAGACAAAACAATACGAAGAGAATGTCACGTACCACGTCGAAATCAAGTATAACAAGCAACTCAGGCAGGCCGACATAAAGGTCACTGAGAAGAAGGCCGGCGGGCTTACCTGGGGATTCTATATCCCGCTCGGCCAGGAACTCCAGTCCCTCAACAGGCTTGCAATCACCACCAAAGGGGATTATATGCTTGACAACTGGGCAGTGGGATACATCGACAATGTGGAACTGGCTGCCTACCATGAAGTAATCCCTACCGTTGAGACGACGGTCCCGACCACGGTCCCCACAACCGTCCCGACAACGACACCGACACCCACCCCGACAGAATCACCCTCAGGCCTCCACCTGGCCTGGGGTGCTATCATGATTGCGGCCGGACTGCTGGCTGTTTTCAGGAAAAACCGGGGATAGAACTCTCTCTTTCCATTTCCAGAACAATCAGGATGTGATCTCTAAAAATGACCGATACTTCAGATGAGCATGTGATAGAAGCGATAGGAAAGTGCAGGATTGTCATAAGGAACGGATCGGTGGTGGAGGTGGGACCCCCCCTCATCAGCGAGTGCCCGCTTGCCCGCCGGTTCAGAAAGCCTGTTGATCCGATAACCCCGCACGCAGTTGAGGAGAATATCAGTCACCGGATAAAAGCATTTGGCATGTGCACACCGGGTCGCAAGGTCCTGGATGATTCTGGTGATTATGTCGGTTTCGGCGCCTCGGAGGTGATCGGCTACGGACTCTTTGCAGGAGTGTTCGATGCAGCGGTCATCGCCTGCGACGGGGCGGGAACCGTGATCGCCACCCTGCCTGACCTTGTCCAGGGAATCGGGGGAAGAATGTCCGGGCTCGTGCAGACATCTCCCCTTCCTGAGGTCATCGCAGCGATAGAACAGAACGGAGGGATTGTCCCGTTCCGGGAGACTGCCGATATGGACCAGCCCGGCGGCGCCCGGGTGGCATTTGCTTCCGGGTATTCGAAGGTTGCAGTCACGATTGCAGCCCCAAAAGACGCAGTCGCTATCCGGAAAATGTTCCCGGATGCATTCATCATTGCGGTCCATACCACGGGGATCACTCCTGAAGAAGCCCTGGTGCTGGCCGACCATGCTGATATTGTCACCTCATGTGCTTCACGGGCAGTCAGGGAGGTTGCCGGGAAAAAAGCGCTCCTGCAGGCAGGGTCATCCATACCGGTCTTTGCAATGACACAGAAGGCAAAAGACCTCGTCCTCGAGAAAGTCAAAATCACCGGGGGCCAGTTCCTCGTCACCGGGGCAGCGCTCCCGTTTGGATCAGATTCCGGCCCAAAGCCGCTCGTGTGAGAAGGCAGGGGTTCATGATTTCAATCAGGAACCCGGTTGTTTCGTTGAAGAATATGGCATCCTGCCTCTTTTTGCCTGAAACCTGGACGTGAGCCGGCCCTAATTGGAGACAGGAGGCTTTCATCTCGCCACATACCTCTTCGCTTTTTTTCACAGCGGACCGGTGAGCGTGGGCAGAAACCATCCCACAATGGTGGTCGCTATCCATATGACAACAGCAATAATCAGGGATTTGAGCCAACCGATTTTGTACAGGAACTGCAGTGCCAGCAGCCACCCGATCCCCGCGATAAGTGCAGCGATCCACCCCAGGCCTATCAGAGAATATACAATAATGTAAATTATCGTGCCGATAAGGGCAGCGACAAATGCCGTGACGATGCCTTCCCTTTCTCCAAACAACTTCGTGATGAGGTAAATAATTACCGTCGAAATGATCAGCGCGATAATAAATATCGCCAGAGTTGAAACAGCCGATACCATAGAGCCACCATTTACTTCATATTATTAATTTATTTTGATCGGATGAACAACGACACACAGGAATCGCCGATGCAGCGTTCCTGTGCGGGCTTTTGCCCTATCCTTCCCCGTCTCCAGGCATCAACATCGGGGACTTTTACAATGAATCCATTGAAAAAAGAAAAACAGGTATTCGCTACAAGAGGAATGCGACGATGGCGAGTAGTCACGAAAATTATCACGAGCCACTTTGCGAGGGTCATTGAGAAACCGGCAATTCCCTTTGCACCCGGCACAAATGCAACAAGCGCCAAAATGAGGAATACTATCGCTCACCCGATCAAATCTGCCATAACCCGGGGTCTCTTTTAGATGTCTCGACAATAATGGCAAGCTTCGATCCTCTCTCTATCCGCTACCTGCCATATCGGTGACACTTCTCCTGAATGATTGGCCAATTCAGTGGCATTCTTTACACCACAGGTTCTCTTTCCTTTGTGTTAATTGGAGGAGAGTAAGCTCCCGGCACAATATCCCGGAATGGAAAAAAAGGGTGAAAATATCAGTTTTTCTTTATGGAACAAAGCCCGAATAAGAGAATGACTGCTCCCACTGCTCCAAGAATAGTGAATACACCCAACGGTATCCCTGCTGCTGACGACTTCTCACCAGTCTCCACGGCCGGAGCTACTGCTGCCCGGCTATAACAATACAAGGGGTTATGATTTGTATCATAGTTGCAGAGCAGAGGCGATCCGCCACAGAGAGGTAATCCGACCTGACTGGCTGTTGCCGGGTCAAGGCATGTGCAGTCCCCTGAACATGAGGCCAGTGCAGGTACACTACCAGCCCCTGATGATCCGATGCTTGGACCCGGAGAGGGTTTCTCTGTCGGTTCTGGTGTGGCCCCCACCGGGGTTGAGGCCAGTGTAGGGGAGTAGTAATCCATAGAACGGCTCATGAGAGTTGATTATAGCATTAAATTCTTCATGGGTGACTTCCATCGGGGTTTCCTTTGTCATGGCTTCCTCAGCGATTATCGCTTCCGAAGGGGTGCATACTCTCCATTCCCCGTTATTATAGCAGTAATATGTTGTTTCAGTCTGTGCCGAACCGATAGTAAACGCCGTTGCCATGATGAGGAACAGCCCGATAATGATACCCTCAATCTTCTTCATGATTCATCCCTTCGGCATGGACTTATCTTCTCAGTCATATAAAATGGGGTATAGTGACAGTCGAGCCAGACTGGTCCGGCTCTGTTGCCTCTAAAAGGTAAATACAAGCCCCTATCCTGTCGTCCTATCATTTGGATGAAAAAGTGGAAATGGATGTGGTTTTGACTCCTCTCGAGTCCTCTTACCAATTCTGGAGACCATTTTACCGGACCGGGATAGCCACCGGGAAGGTAACCTGTTTTTGATGATCGATTCCCAGAACCTGGTGGGAACCGGGGTAGGTGCTTGGTGTGGGCACCGGGGTCAGGGTCGGCGTGGGAGTCATGGCATCATGGGTAGTATAGTAATCCCAGAACGGCTCATGAGAGCTGATTATAGCATTAAATTCATCATGTGTAACGTCCCTCGGGGTTTCCCTGGTCATGGCTTCCCTCGCGAGTATCGCTTCCGAAGGAGTGCATATTCTCCATTCCCCGTTCGTAAAACAGTAATATGTTGTTTCAGTCTCTGCCTGTACTGGTGTGGGCACCGGGGTCAGGGTCGGCGTGGGAGTCACGGCATCATGGGTAGTATAGTAATCCCAGAACGGCTCATGAGAGCTGATTATAGCATTAAATTCATCATGAGTGACTTCCCTCGGGGTTTCCTTGGTCATGGCTTCCTCAGCGATTATCGCTTCCGAAGGGGTGCATACGCTCCATTCCCCATCGGTATAACAGTAATATGTTGTTTCAGTCTCTGCCGAAACGATAGTAAACGCCGTTGCCATGATGAGCAACAGCCCGATAATAATAACCTCAATCTTCTTCATGATCTATCCCTTCGGCATGGACTTATCTTCGCCATTATATAAAATCAGGTATAGTGACAATCGAGCCAGACTGGGCCCTGTTCTGTTGCTTCTAATAGGTAAATACAAGCCCCTATCCTTTCGTCATATCATTTGGATGAAAAATGGTAATGAATGTGGTTTTGACTTTTCGAGTCCTCGTATCAATTCGGTGAAGACAATTTTAACGGGAGCGGGATAGCTTCCGCGCAGGCAACCTGTTTTTGACGATCGATTCCCAGAACCTGGTGGGAACCGGCGTAGGTGCTTGGTGTGGGCACCGGGGTCAGGGTCGGCGTGGGAGTCACGGCATCATGGGTAGTATAGTAATCCCAGAACGGCTCATGAGAGCTGATTATAGCAGTAAATTCATCATGGGTAACGTCCCTCGGGGTTTCCCTGGTCATGGCTTCCCTCGCGATTATCGCTTCCGAAGGAGTGCATATTCCCCATTCCCCGTTGGTAAAACAGTAATAGGTTGTTTCAGTCTCTGCCTGTACTGGTGTGGGCACCGGGGTCACGGTCGGCGTGGCGGTCATGTGATCACCTGTGAAATAATGATCCCAGAACGGCTCATGCGAGCTGATTATAGCAGTAAATTCTTCATGGGTGACTTCCCTCGGGGTTTCCTTTGTCATGGCTTCCTGAGCGATTATCGCTTCCGAAGGGCTGCATGTTCCCCATTCCCCATTGGTATAACAGTAATATGTTGTTTCAGTCTCTGCCGAAACGATAGTAAACGCTGTTGCCGTGATGAGGAACAGCCCGATAATGATACCTTCAATCTTATTCATGATCTATCCTCATTATATGCGATGAAAAGAGCGAATCTGCACTATCCATTGTATATTTCGCACTTCACTCTTTTGCATAGGATTCCTCTTGGTTCGCATAGTAGTCATACCTATGGATGAAATGGTCCATCATTTTGGTATTCCAGGGATGCCGGTAATCTCCCGACGAAGCCCACCTATTGCCTGTGTAGTAAAGTATATCATCTCACGAAGTTCACATTAGGTAAGTGTCTGATTTTTGACACAGGAACTAGGATTATGAGAAACATCAGTGTTCTAACTATGGCCATCGGAATTGCGATGGTGCTGGTTTCAACGACAGGATTTGCCATGGCGGCAATCACCACCACAGGTTCCATGTCAGAAACCAACTCGCTTGTATGGACAATCTCCTCGGATGCGATTGATGGCGTGCTGGTGCCGGGTGAGCGCCAGTCAACAACCGTATACGGAGATAACACCCAGGCAATGGGCGGAACATCCAGCTACACCAAGTCTTTTGGGTTTGATACCAAGAGCATGTCCCAGGGCCAGTATAACGTCGATTCAACGAAGATGTTCACATTCGACGGAACTGGTGACGGGAATGGAAACGGCATGGCAACTTCCGACGAATATATAGGGATTGACACGATGGGCGTGCCGGATAGCACTTCTTCGTGGCCCGCATTCCATAACACGGTCAATGCAGGAAGTTCATTTGACCTTGTGAAAGGATCGGTCGTGACCAGGGCCCAGACGAGAACCGTTACCGATTATCCCGGTGCTGCACCAGTCGCCCTGAATTACGGTATCCGTGTGCAGGGCCTGAATAACGAACCTGCAGTAGGATCTGCAAGTTCGTTTATGAACGGACACCTGGAAGAGGGGAGAGGCACAACCATTGCCAAAGCCAGTGACATTGGATTTTCCAACCAGGCATCTGTCAGCGGAATAATCTATAACTTTGACCAGACCATGACCTACGAGTCAGGTATAAACCGGTAATCCGAACACCCCCTACTATTTCTAACCCCTTTTTTGGAAAACCGGGGATTCAACGGATTCCCAGGATTGTTTGTCAGGACCATCGATCTTTTGCTGTTGTAGTGGTGAGAACCCGGTCTTCATCTCCAGGCACCGCATCAGTCCCGGTTCTGCCGGGTCTTTCCGCATCGACTTAAACCGGGCCGGCAGAGGTCCTGGTCGAAGGTGTAGGTACTGGTCATCCGCAGCAAGGGAGGCGGCGTTAGGATATGATCATGAGGATCACCCGGTCTAAAATTCCCGGGATTATCCGTTGGACCTATCTGCAGGTATGCCACCCCCCCACTGAACTCTCCGCCATGGCAATAAAAATAGACGATGTGTGGATCCTCCTTCAGGACTCTGTCGACAAGATCCTCCCTGTCCAGAGCATTATTCCACTCCGATCGGGGATACGATCTCTGGAACAAATCCCGGAGGACTTTACAGTGCTCCTTCCATCCAGGAAGATTCTGTGCAAAGGCAACCGATACATGCATCTCATCCTTAACCGGGATGGTCGGGAAGATCGTATCCCCTTCCTCTTTCCCCGCAGACAGAGGCATCCCCAGGTAGTGACGAAAACCCCAGAATCCGCTGGGGCACATCCATCTCCGATCTGCGAGTTTTGGGTGCTCCAGTTTATTGTACTCCTCCAGCATGGGGCAGTGTCCCTTGAAGCAGAGGGTCTCTTCCAGGGGCATATTGTTCATGAATGCTTCCTCAAATTCCGGGCAGAAGCGGATGGGTCCCTTATGAAACTTATCGAATGGATAATCGTAGATCAATGCGGAAGGGAGCATCATTTTCGCTTTATCGTCTTTAATGGCAACCTGGATGTATGCCGGGGTGTCAGGCAGCAGTTTATCTATATCCGGTTGGTTTTGGAAGAGCTGATCGAATATCTGGCTGCCATAAAATGCCATAAGAGGGAGATCGGCTTTTAACCGGTCCAGTTTCTCTTTCCGGTTCTTCTCCTTCGTTGTATCATAGTCATTCTGATAAAGATACTCTTTTCCTTTTTGCCATTTTTCCACAGAACCCCACGACACAGTCCGCAGGGTCTCGCGTGCCGCGTTTAAAAGGGTCTTCAGATCTCCATCGTCGACGATTACGGAGACGGGGTCCAACAATGTTCCATTATCCTCCCCTAAGAAATAGAACGTGTGCGTTGCGTCCTTATTCTGATTCAGGAAGATACTCAACTTGTGCCCTTCGAATTTCGTGAGATCCCCGGCATCAAACGTCTGCATGAGAGTGTAATCAAGGTCGGATTGTAATGCCAGGTCCCCAGTCGGACGAGCCGCCACCACAACATGGATGAGCCGTGATTGAAGGAGGATCTGTTTATAGTAGATATTACAGCGTAGTTCATAACGACCGGTCATTTTCGGTGTATGAACCGGGAAGAAAAGTCGATCGTCCAGATATCCTGAGTCTGGCTGCTCTTTCTTCCGTGCGATGGGTTGGCAGGCTACCTTTACCCTGCCTGTTGGGAGGACTTCGAGCTTGCCCACATTCGAACCCTCCCTGGTAGCAATGCCATTCCTGAACCCGAAAACTACCACGACCAACTGGGCATGTTCTGGCACGACAGGAATATCGGTGGGGGTTGTTTCGATCGATCCTTTTACCGGTTTCCCGATCTCCATCCAGAAATAATAATCCGTGTTCTCTGCTAATGGGGTCATTTTATCGATCGGCGTATCCGGGTCATCCTGTGCGGCAAAGCCGGTGATTGGGATTGAAATATTCTGGACAGACATCGCTCAAAGCCACAGAATTGCTTGACTCCCCGATGGAACTCCTCAATCTTCCATGAAATCTTCCTGAATTCGGAAGGTTGTTCGGGATCCATGGAAAGCACATTGGTAGCCAGAATTCCCGAACCTGGTGCAGTCATCGCAGTACTCGTTGACCCACATCTGGTTGATCACCCCGGTTGTCCCCACCGTCCTCGTGCCGATAGTGTAGGCTGTAGAGGGGATGAGTCCCGTTGCCGTGAAGGTCTGAACTCCTTTGAGCACATCGGTCTGGCACACACCGTCGAGGTAGACCCGGGCATGGTCGTAGTCTGACGAGGATGGATCAGTCCAGACCCAGGTGATAGTAGTCTGCTGATACGTGGTGTTGTGGAGGTTCGTGACGCTCGCAGGAGGGATGTGGATGTCTTCGGTGATCGCAATGGTCTTGAGTGCGGTCACGGTCTTGCCGGTATAATCGCTGCCGTCAGGAGCCTTGTAGTTGTCCTTGATATGGTTGAGTGGATCCAGCTCGGCACTTACCGTGTAGGTACCTGCCTTGTAGAGGCTGGTGCCATCAGGATCGGCAATTCCAGTGTTCCACCCTTTGGTGGAATCCCCTGCGGGCGTGACCCAGTACCAGAGTGAACTGGTAACTGCCTGGTTCGTCAGGGGGATCGCTTTGGTGGAGGTCTGGTACAGTGAGGTATAGGTTGCACCGTCAGCAGTCTTCACCTTGATCTTCACGAAATCCCTCGCCGGCATAGCCGGGCCTGTTCACAACGGAATAGGTGTTTGTCTCAACCCTGAAGTTCAGGAAGTTGCCGGCCGGAACCTGCTTGCCAGTGACATCCTTGTTGGCGTTCTGATCCCAGATCTTGATAGCGATGCTGGGGTCAACAACATTGAATGCAACACCCTGGTTTGCTCCGTTCCAGCGGTACCAGTTGCCGGTCCTGCCGACAGAGTCAGCAGGGGCAACATAGAAGCTTGCGGGATTACCCACAGCTACAATATAGTTCGGTGTGTCGGTGTTGGGGTTGGTCCCTGATGCAAACCATGCGACGTTCGCGAATTCTCCCACGGCGTCAGTTACATCCAGGCCTTCTTCACCGATGAACACATCTCCGCCCTGTGCAATCTGGTTTATCGCTGCGGATGCCATTGGCAGAATAAAAATCGTGTAGAGGACCAGGAGGATCACAATAAAGCGAGAATTGCAGGGACAGGAAAGAATCCCGGGTAGTATACCCAAAACGCCGATGCAAACAGGTCTGGGTCGTATTTTCTGCATTTTTTGACCCTAAACCTTTTTTTTGTGGTTTCACTACCCGGAACAATCCGACAACCCCCCCAATACTTGAGAGTAAGGGTATTACGATAAAAATCCTTTCATCATTTTTGCACTGAATCACTGGTTTTTCACAAAGGAAGGGACGAAAGGGGATCTTTCTGCCTCACGATCCAGGAACTTATCAGGACATACACTCAAGCGATTGAGGAACCCGGCATCGGCCATCTCTCGATAATGGAGGTTCCATACCGTCTTTTCGTTCAATACTGTTCATAAGCGGGGTTTGCAGCACTGAACAGTACGATTGCTTCGCTTCAGTCCATGGTTCCGAAAGAAGAACGATCGGACAAGATATCAAAGGGCCGGGGCACGGTCATAGACCCTGCAGATCCAGAGGAATACTTGCGGTCCCTTATGTCTATATTCGGCGGAACGGTTGATTCGTTTCACCGCATCCATGGCCTGTATCCGTTCCAATGATACGTAGCTACCTCGATATCATGCGCATCAGGGCTTGTCCAAGGTTGAGTCATCGATGATCAGAAAACCCGATATCCTACCCGCCGAAAAGGGGGGTTCCTGCTTCTTTAAGAGGGCGATCGGCGTCCGATCACTGCCCCTCCAGCGTGACGGTCTCAACGCATCATGGTGCCGATTGAATCCGGGATTCGAGAATACAACAGGCTGCTTCAGAGCAAATTTTCGAGGACGGTAATGGCCTGCAGCGCATCTGCAGTTCACGACGCCAAAGCCCATTGATACAAAGGCCGGACAGCAGGGAGATCGCGAGCAGGGCGAGCCCGGACACTCCAGAATACCAAAGTACATACAATGACACTACCAGGCTGGCCGTGAATACTGCAGGCAGGGTGTATTGGGGCTGGTACACTCGGCCGACAAACATCCCAAGGTACCAACCCCACACCAACCCCAATCCGATGATACCATAGAAGTCAAGGATCATAGTGAGTGCCCTTGCGATACAATGTCTTGACGGCACTTGATGCCGGGTTGTGTAACCAATTCGTTCATTCTCTTCTTCACACGATAAATTTTCCTTACCAATTGAGGTGAGATATCAGAATTTACGTTCCGACTGATGAGGGCGAGTGTCTCTTCGTTAAAATTTCGGGAGGAGTTCATCAGCATTGCAGACGTCTTGTGACATTCCGGCTAAATCCCGGCTCAATATCCCAATCAATTCTCTTTTTTCAAATACGATCTTATAATAGGCGCAAAATAACAAAATAACTGTTTTAATCAGAATTAAGATAAGGATGCGAGGGATGGGATTTGAACCCAAGAACTCCTACGAGACGGACCCCTCAAGCCCGCGCCTTTGACCAGGCTCGGCAACCCTCGCACGTGCCATAATACAAACGATGTTTATCTAAAAAAGGATATCCATCCTGATTCCGGGAGAATGCTCCCGGGTTGAGAGGTATAGGGGAATACCCAGGGGGAATATCCTTCAGGTTCATGTTCACTGATGCCATTTTCACAGCAGTGATGTATAAGAACCGGCAGACCGAACATTCTCTTACATGTGGTCTGCTATCATCAGGGAGTTTGCTGATTCCCCGCAACAGAGCAGAGTGGCAGGATTCCTCCTCGAGAATGGTTTTGGGGTGAACGGAGAGGGCAGGATCGTATGCAATGCTATCGAGATATCCGCCACGAAAGTCGCAAAGGCCATCGGCACCGACCGCAGGGTGGTGGATGCCACGGCCCGGCATATTCTCGAATCGGCGTCCCTGAAAGAGATCTTCACCAACATGAGAGCGACCCCGGACCTCTCCCTGCTTGCCGGGCCGCTCGGGCTCTCCATCATCACCGTCATCCCGAACGATGCCCGGGAGAGGGGAATAGTAGGGGCGGCAGTAGAAGTGGTGACCGATCATGACCTGAACATACGGCAGATATTCGTCACCGACCCGGTCCTCTCTGAAGAGCCGAAACTGGTGATGATCATCGATGGCGATATCCCTGGGACCGTCATCGAAGCGATAAAAAAACTCCCCCAGGTGAAACAGGTCATCCTTTAAGACGATGCCGACAGCCCGGTCGCAGGTATGACCTGCGCCTGCGATTCCCCCCTCGATGAGGAGTGGATCTACACCAAGAGGGCTGCTCTCTCCAGGGGTTCAGCAAAAAACAACAGGATTCCATTCGTAGCACGACCAATCACCGTGAAGATGCCGAAGGCATTTCTCATAGTAACCGCCAATGACCACCTTGCGGTCGGGCATAAAGCAGGAAAATGGCGGAGCCATTTTCATTCGAAAACGGGAGAGAAGCGTTCAGTCGCTCTGTAAAAACCGTTCACTCACTCTTTAAACGAGGGGGTGCGCCGGACCTGCTCTCCAAACAGCCATAAGCGGTAGATCCGGTATTTGATCTTTTTGTCGAGATTCACTGCCGATTCCAGGCGCCCCCAGATACTCACTTCCGTACGCCCTTTCATGAGGTTGTCAGCATTGGCAACCAGCTTCTCTTCCCCGGTCTGCGGCATACAGTCGATCGGCAGGAGCCCGAGCAGGGTGCATTCATCTGAGGTCAGGCCGGCTCCGGTATGGCACTCGACAATCCGGGCAACATCAGGGGGCAGACCGACGTTCCGGCAGTATTCCGCACCTGCCTGTGCATGGTGCAGTGAATGGGTGACCCCCCTCCCGATATCATGGAGGAGGGCTCCGGAGTTCACAAGCCCGCGGTCGAAAATCCCTGACCCGTCGGCATAGGCGAGGGAGAGATCGCGGACGGCATGACAGTGTGCAATCACCCGCCCGCTGCACCCGGCCTCTTTGAGGATGGCATCGTAATATGAATCGTCCCTATGCATGACCGAGGGTCTCTTGGATCTCCTCTATCCTCTTATTAAGGGCACGAAGGAGCATCTCGTTATCGTAATGCTCCAGCTGCAGGTCACAGGCAGGGCAGATAAAGGATACGTCAAATGCCTTGTTGAAGGTGACAATAACCCCGCAGGACTTGCAGGTATAAAAATCGTTCTCCTCCTCGAATTTCTCCCGTGCCTTCAGCTTCTCAAGAATACCTTCGAGGTCCTCGCGGATCACATCGTAGATCGAGTCGATGTTCAGGTGCCAGAGATAGGTCAGCCAGCCCGTCTCATTATTCTTAATCCTCCGGTACTCCGCGAGCCGTTTCTCGTACAGGGTATAGAGGGTATGGCGGACCGAATTTAAGTTGATCCCGGTCTGTGCAGCGAGTTGTTCATCGCTCCACTCGCCGTCTTCAGGGAATTTCTCAAGGAGTGCCATCCCCTCTTCGCCGATCAGCCGTAAAAGGTACACTCTTATTGCCGGTTGTTCCAGGACCTCATCCATAGAGCCTTCCACCCATATATTGTTGTACTGCTCTAATATGCTTATCCAGCATTCCCATCGCCTCCCCTTCCCCTGCGCCCCACCCGTAGACGCTCACGACAGCCTGGCCCTCTTCGAAGGATGTTCCCGGCCACGGGATATCGGCAATCAGCGGTGAGAACCGTACCAGGTTCGGACGGACCACCATATCCCTTTCGGCAAACAGGATCGTCCGTGCGGCTACCTGGCGGCAGACGGGCGTTCCGGAAGGCAGGTTTCCCCGGCATGCTTCGACGTGCGCAGCGAAAAGGTTCCTTCCTGTCGCAATTTCAATCGTGTCAAGCGTTGCCTGGAAACGGGGGTTGACCTCTATCGCATGGACCCGATCGCCGGCAACAAAATCAATGCCGATCGTGCCGATGCAACCGCTCTCTGCCGCGATCTGCTCGGCATACCGGACCATCAGGGGCAGGGCATCGCCCCGGAAAGGAGTCACGGACCCGGAGAAACCAAACGCGGCATCCCCAACTCCACGGAGCATCTGGCGGTTTGCTGCCACCGCAATGGCCGATGAACCTGTTGCAAGGCAGCAGACCGATGAAGGAACCCCGTGCACGACCTCTTCAGAAAGGGAAGGGAGATCCCCGTAGGTCTCCATCCACCTGGAAAATTCTGCAGCATCGTGAACGATGGCATTCCTCCATCCGCCCGACCCCTTCCTCGGTTTGAGCATCGCAGGGTAGTTCCCCGGAGCGAGAAGCCCGGGAGTGGGAATTCCCGTCTCTTCGAAGAACTGATGCGTCGACAGCTTGTCGAGGAACCGCCCGACCTTCTCCCTGGGGGTGCCGCAGAGATCCCGGGTGCCAAGGGCTTCAGCTCCCGATGCAGGGACGATAAAGTCAGGGGAATGTCGCTCGCACATCTCCACAACAGCCCCCTCAAGATCGGAAAGTTCGGCAAACGGCCTGGTTTCCCGTGTGTAAAATCCAAGGTCCTGGTCACAGAAGTGGTCAACTGCGTAGACTTCGTATCCGGCAGCATGCGCCGACTGTGCAATATGGCGGGTGGCAAACCCGGCCACAAGGACCCTGCCCTTCATAACTCCTCGGTGCACTTCCCTCCCGGAGAGGGGATGATACGGATCTTCGCACCCGGGAACCCGCATTCGAGCTCCGAGCCTGAAAAAAGATGGTCGAGAAAGACGGCAAGACTCGATATTTCTGAATGCGGCTGCCCCGTAACCCCGATGTTATAATCGGCAAGGCCGAAGACTTCCCCCGGCACCTTCTCGGCTCCGACAACCACGAGGACCCTTGATCTCCGGCGTATCTCCTCCTCCCTGTCCTGGAGCCTCTCTCCATACATCGTCAGGTGCACCACGCATCCTCCGGAATCCTTCCATTCCCTGATGCAACGCTTCCACGGGATTTTATGCTCGATGAAAAAGTCGCCGCCCCAGCGCAGGACCACATCGGATATGCTCTGCACCACGCCCTTATCGTCAGCGGCAAGAAACATCCCCCTCGCGCCAAGCGCCCGTGCTGCAAGCCCCACATGGGTGGTTACCCGCTGGTCCCGTTCAGGCCTGTGCCCGATACGGAGAATCACGATCTCATGCATCCTTATTCCGGCCTCTTCCGCTCCCTGATGATCCCATTCTCGATGATGATTGATGATGTGTCATCATACCTGGCCTGGCAGGAAAGGAGCATCTCATGAATTGAGCGGATCCTGTACGTTCCTTCGCGCCGTTCAACGAGAAGAATTTTTTCAAGACGGTCAAGGGATACTGCGACCTGTGCAGAACTGCAACCGGTCTTTTCGGAAAGTACCCCGATATCCTGATCTGGTTCGTCTGCCAGGAGATGATAGATCTGCCAGTCCAGATCCTCTTCCTTCACCTTTACACATTCCACCTGGTCCCTGATTATAGGTTTTGTTCATACCGGGCCAGGGAGAGGGGATAGTTTATGCCCGGGCACTCCGATATGATGAAGCAGTGAACAAAAAGGACCCCGTGCCTTTCGGCGAACTCGGTCGCATCGCCGACCAGATCCTTGAGAAGGGTGAAGATCAACCGGATGTGCTTGCGAATGAGCTCGATGTACTTTCCCCTTCTCTCCGCGACGAGCTGCTCACCTCGGATCTCCTGAATGCCTTCCAGGTCTTTTACTACCTTTTCAGGCAGGAACCAGGAGACCTCGAGAGGGAACGGCTCACCCTCCAGCCTGCATCGGCGCTCGCAACCGGTGTGATGATGAGCGAGAACGACTTGTTCGAAGTTACCTTTTCCTTCGATGGCATTGAGCCGGTATTTTCCGTGAGCGACGGGGAGCAGGTCATTGCCCGATACCATGGAACCGGCTCTTATGGAAAAGTTCTCCAGTTCCTCGATGAAACGCTCTGATCCCATCCGTTTTTTTAGAATAATCCTCCCGTGATGCGATCGTGCGGCACGCGGGCTTTCACTATCCCTGGAAGGGTGCCCTTCCGGCAATACCAGTCCCCGATAATGACGCACACCCCTTCGCTCCCGCCAAGGAGCGCTTCATCGACAACTGAGCTATCCTCCTTTGTTACCCTGTTGCAGACCGCAGTCGCCCATGCATCGGCGAGCGCAGGGTTGCGTGCCACAATGGTAGCGGCATCTGCCACGCCAAGCGAGATGGATGGCCCTACGGTGGCCGACGAGGTGCATATACCGGAGATTCCAGAACGAGGCCCGACCACAAAGGCATACCGGTCTGACATTCCTGATGTGCCTGCATGGATTCCGATCGTAATCTCGCGGTCAGTACGATAGGCGATATCCCCGCCATTATCCACCACGCCGAAGGATGCTCCTTCCTCCACCATTGCCTCCACCCCTGCCCACGCAATCGCTCCTGCAACCGCAGCCATCGGCCCCACCCCGGCGGGAACTGAAGCATCGGACATTCGATCCACCACGGTTATTCCGGAGTCAATACGGTAGGGTTCGAAGGTGGTGAGGAAAAAAGGATCTCCTGAAATATAGTGCTCAAGATCCTGGCGGGCACGGATCATCCCTTCCCTGGCAGCCTTTACATGCTGCTCCTCGTCAGCAAGGATGGTTGCTATCGTCTCCTTCAGATGGAACCGGTGCCTGATCATCTACTACCCCATCTGGTGCCAAAGAGACAAAATACCATTCTGGCAGGGAACCTCTCGCATCATGAGACCGGTTCACAAACAGGGAGTTATTTATCGGATGATGATTGAGCCTCTCATGAAGAGAGCATGAGAGCGGGAGGACGCCGGGCCCGGAAATCGTGGCGGGTCGGTACACGGAAAGCGGCCGATTATCTGATTATGGCCCGGATCCGTGACCAGGCTCTGAGCTCGCTGATCACCGCCTTTCCCACGCTCACAGGAATGTCATCCGGTGAAGCACGAGAACCACACGTCACCCTTTTCGGCCCGTTCCGGTCACGTGTCCGCGGGGACGCCATTTTAACCGGGATCCGGGATGCCTCTGCCGGCCTGAACAGGCTCTCCTGCACCATCGGTGATCTGGTCCAGCTGAAGGGGGTGAGAGGGGGAGCGATTGTACTCAGCCTCACCCCCGGTGTGGATCTCACCGGATTTTATCGGCAGCTGGTATCGGGCATACCCCCTCTTGCATCTCGTTGCACCTGGATTGACAGGGCCCCCGGCCAGCGGATCTTCCATATCTCTCTCCGGTTCAATATCCCATTCCGCGAGTTTGATCTGTTCTGGAAAAGAGCAACAGAGCTCCCACAAGCCCAGGGATATGAGCCGGGAGGGGGAGAGGAGCCCGTATCGTCGCTGCGGACCTATCTGCAGGCCTGCGATTCCCCTCTCGATATCTTCCGGATCGCAGTAGTACGGAGGGGAGCCATCTGGAAAGAATTTGACCTTCCACGCAAGATCTGGCTCTCAAGGAAAGAGGCAGGAGACCCCGGGGAGTGGAGTGAAACCTACCGGCATTACAGGAAGGAGGAGGGGATGGAACTGCCTGAGAACGCGCAGGGCAGATCCCCCAGCAGTATATAATCTCCGATCTCCATCCCGGACACCGGAATATCATCCAGTACTGCCGCCGCCCGTTTTCATCTTCTGAGGAGATGGATGAGGTACTGATTGGGAACTGGAACCACCGGGTCGGCCCCGGGGACGAGGTCTTTTACCTCGGGGATCTCTGTCACGGAAAAAATGCAGCACCGGCATCCGAATATCTTTCCCGCCTCAATGGCCGGATCCACGTCATTTCGGGCAACCATGATGAGGCAGTGTCAGGGGCTGTCCCCGAGTTTTCGATTGCAGTATGGCACCCATGATTTTTTCCTTATCCATGATCCAGCCCGGGCACCGGGTGGTATCCCGGGATGGGTTATCCACGGACATCTGCACAACAATGATGGAGAACCATACCCTTTCATCAATGCCGGAACACGGACCATTCAACGTGAGTGCAGAACTGCTGGACTCTATCCCTGTCAGTATCGCAGAACTCTGCGGATTTCTGAGAAGGATTCAGCCGGGAGAGAAGATCGGATCCCTCAAAGAGGCACGGGCACAGTATTCTTCGGATTAGCCTTTCACCGCGAACGAATCCGCCAGGCGATTGCTGGTGCCACGAATGATCGTCCATATCCCCAACTGGCCCTGACAAAAGAGAGATGTCGACAAAAAGGGAAAACCACCTCTCGTCTCACCCCTCTCCCTTGTGCGACAGCGCCCGGTGCGGACAGATCTCGATGCACCGGCCACAGAGGACACATCGTTTCTCATCCATCCTGAGTCTCCAGTCTGAATCGAATGAAAAGACTTCCTGCGGGCATATGCTGATGCAGGCACCACAATCCACGCACCGGCTCTCGTCGAGAGTGATAACATCCTCAAGCACCCGGACCGCCGCACCGAGATCTGCCAGTCGTTCCTTTACCATCGCACAGGACCCATCAGGGATATCGATCAGCGCCTCACCCTCCGATGAATCGATCAGCGCCCTTTCCACATTGATGAGCACCCCGGTGTCCCGGACTACCTGCGCAATAATGGGTTTTTTTCCGGCCTTTCGTGAAAATGTGACGAGGAGTTTCATTTCAGCCACCTCCCGCCGAAGAGCTTGCCAAGATTCATCGCCGTGAGCATCCCGATGACCCGGTCTTCCCTGTCAATGACAGGAAGTGCACTGATGTTGTGCTGCTCAAGCTTCCGGACAGCGATATCGACCGCCTCATCGGGGGTGGTGGTGATCACTTTTTTCTTCATGATGTCACTGACAATGGATGCTTTCCCCGGATTGGCTACCGCTTTTGAGACATCATACGTGGTGACAATTCCCACGAGCTTTCCCGTTGCCCCGATCACAGGGAGGTGATTGGTCTCACCTTTCAGGAGTTTTTTGGCGGCAGTCCGTATCTCTTCGTCCTGTCCGATGGCAATCACGTTCCGGTCCATGATGTCAAGTACACGCGGCCCCCGGACCGTCTCGTGCAGCGGCATGGCACTCTTTGTCGCATCGATCGCACGGGAGGGCAGCACAGGAGAGAGTTTTCCCGCCTCCACCCATTCTTTGACAATAGTGGCTATCTCGCGGGCTTTCCGGAAACTCGACAATGACGAGGTCCGGACCTCTTCCCCTTTCAGTTCAATACAACCGCTCTTGAGTTCCGCATAGCTGACTTTACGGAGCGAGGGGCGGGATCGGGAGGGGATGCCGTAATCGATCACATCGACCAGGATATCCTCATCACGTATCGCCGTGTCCCTGACCGCTTCAATATCGAGGATGGGGATAGGGATTCCAAGACCCATGTAGAGGGTGACTCCATACCCGGTCATGGTCGCAGCCCGGAGGTAATCGCGGGACATCGCCTTCATATCGGCGGTCACCATCAGGGTCCCAAACCCCCCTGCGGGAGAATGCTGGGTGCCTTCACCGATCACCATTCCCGGGGCTCCCCCGAGGAATGCAGGGACTCCGCCACCGATCATGCGAAAATGGGGATCATTCGCCAGCGGATTTAAAAGCCCGGACCCGGAATAGGTGATATTCCCGCAGTTTGGCAGGAGCATCCCCATGTAGGTGAAAAGACTCCGGTCGGTGGAGTTCGAGGCTGCATTGTAGCGCTGGTACCCGTTCCTCGGATTTACCATGATGGCCTGGTTCAGGTTCTCCAAAAGGAGTTCGGTGGTGATCGTGCGCCGGGGATAACAGTCGGTGCCCGTTGAAAGAGCCCGGAGTTCGACCGTCTTTCCCGCAACGAAGTCTTCGATGACATGGGCGCCGCCATAGCTCTCTTCGCGGGTTGCAGATTTCTGCGTCGCTCCTATGTAGGCATCGACCGCTGCAATACCCCCGTACGCTTCCACATCGTTGAGCCAGACCCGTTCCATCTTGATGGGGGGGTCGGCATGCCCGAAGTTTAAGAAAGCCCCGGAAGAGCACATCGCCCCGAATGTCCCGGTAGTGACGACATCGACTTCACGTAACGCTTCCTCTTCTCCGAGCTCAGCAACGATCGCGGGCATCTCCTCTGCCGTGACCACCCGTGCATTCCCGTCCCTGATCCGTTCCCTGATCAGGCTGATGGTCTTTTCCATACCCTAATGTTTTTTTAAGAATATTTATAGCTACTCTATATTACCAACAGTAATCGCTTCCTTTTAAACCCCACGGGATCAAAACCATTCCCATGGATATCAGGACGGTAATCCGGGACCTGGAGGAGATTGCTCCCCCAGCGGGTGCCGAGGAGATGGATGCGGGGAGAATAGGGCTTATTATTGAAGGTACCCCTGAGATCGGGCGAGTGGTATGCGCCCTTGATGCGACACCGGCAGTGATCCGTGAGTCGGTCAGGACAGGTGCCGATATGCTTGTCGTGCATCACACCCCCCTCTGGTCGCCGGTCACCTCTGTCTCCCGCCCGCTTGGGTCGTTCCTGAAACAGGTGCTGGCAGCAGATCTGAACGTGTATGTGATGCATACCAACTTCGACCATGCCAGGGGCGGGATCAACGATGCACTGGCTGAAGTCCTGGGGCTCACCTCAGTAGAGGACATGACGCTTGGGGCCTGCGGAGACTGCAGCCTCGACATCCCGGGACTTGTCAGCCGTCTTGGTTCTCCGCTGCGCACCTGGGGGCCGGTGCGACTCCCCTGCAGGATCGGGGTTGTGGGAGGGAGTGGGTTTGACCTGGAACGTATACGGGAGGCTGCCTCCCTCGGGGCAATGGCGTTTCTCTCTGCAGAGCTGAAACATTCAGTAGCACGGAGTTCTCCTCTTCCCCTTGTCGAATCCACCCACTATGCACTCGAAGCCCCGGGAATGCGCCTGCTCGCAGAACGGATGGGCTGGCAGTTCATCGATGATCCACCGGTTATGGAAGCATGGAAATAGACCAGCTCTTCCGACTCCTCGCGGAGAGAGAGGCTCTCACCCCGGACCTTTTGCAGGAGATTATTCGAATATACGGAGAGAGAGGGAGAAAAGCCGTGCAGGCTGTCGAAGAGAAGCGGATCAAAAAATACCGTGATTTTTTCGTCGTAGCCGGGACGTCTGATGAATACATTGTCGACGAGGATTTTTGTACCTGCAGGGACTTCATCTTCCGGAAGGGCCGCTGCTGGCACGAGCTTGCCGTCAGGATCGCTGCCGCGATCGGCTCTTTTGAAGAGATCGATCTCTGGTACCAGGATACATGGATTGCGGACAACCCGCCGGACAAACAATATTTATCGTAAAAAACCCAAAATAATAGGTATAACGTGGTTTTCCATGCTCGAGGACGAATACCAGCTCGAATATTTTAAAACTCAGGGGCTGACCCGGAAGATATGCAGGCGATGCGGCTCAGCGTTCTGGACACGGAACCCGGACCTGGATATCTGCGGTGATGCCCCCTGTGAAACCTACAATTTTATCAGCAACCCTGTTTTCAGGCGCCATACCCTGGACGAGATGAGGGAAGCGTACCTCTCGTTCTTTGAGCGGAACCACCATACACGAATCGAGCGATATCCTGTTGTCGCCCGGTGGAGGGACGATATCTACCTCACTATCGCCTCCATTGCTGATTTCCAGCCCTGGGTGACCAGCGGCGTAGTCCCTCCCCCTGCAAACCCCCTCACCATCTCCCAGCCCTGCATCAGGTTGAACGACCTCGATTCTGTCGGACGTTCAGGGAGACACCTGACACTGTTCGAGATGATGGCGCATCATGCGTTCAACTCCGATATGAAAGAGATCTACTGGAAAGACCGGACACTGGAGCTCTGCGAACAGTTCCTCTCCTCGATCGGCGGAAATCTTGACCAGGTGACCTACAAGGAGCACCCGTGGATAGGTGGCGGGAATGCCGGCCCGAGCCTCGAAGTGCTGATCGGGGGCCTCGAAGTCGCCACCCTTGTCTTCATGAACCTTGGAAAGAAGAAGACAGAGAAACCACCTGTCGATCTTGAGGGGCAGCTCTATTATCCCATGAAGAACTGGATCGTGGATACCGGGTACGGCCTTGAACGGCTTGTCTGGGCATCAACGGGGTCCCCGACCATTTACGATGCTGTCTTCCCGGAGATGGTCAGCAGGGTGATGGAGTCGGCGGGTCTCGAACACTTCCTCGACAACCAGGAATATACAAAGATCCTCTCCCTCAATGCCAAATTTGCCGGTGTGATGGATATATCGGGCACGAACCTGTACCAGCTCCGGAAGAAGGTTGCCACCGCCATCGATGTCCCCATCGAGAAGCTCGACCGGATGATCACCCCTATCGAGAAGGTATACGCCATCGTGGACCACTCCCGGTGTCTTGCCTATATGCTCGGAGACTGCATCGTACCTTCGAACGTGCGGGAAGGATACCTTGCACGCCTTGTGCTGCGGCGGACACTTCGCATGATGAACGACCTTTCGATCAAGGACGATCTCGGCGACCTTATCGAACAGCAGATGAGGATCGTCGGAACAGGATCATTCGAGCAGGATATCCTCATCGTGAGGGAGATCATCGAACGGGAGGTGGAAAAGTACAATGCCACCCTCTCCCGCGGGACCAAGATCGTCCAGAAAGTGGCACGTCTCTACAAGTCAAAGAGGGAGCGTCTCCCGCTCAAGGAGATAATCACCCTCTATGACTCCCATGGCATCCCCCCTGATATGACCCGGGATATTGCCGTTGCCGAAGGGGCGGTAGTGGAGCTTCCCGACAATTTCTACTCGCTTATCGCAGATATGCATTCAGAGTCCCTGGATGAGCCGGGACAGGACCCGTATGCACGGTTCAAGGACAGGATCAGTGGCCTTCCCGTGACCCGCAAGCTCTACTACGAGCAGCCCTGCAGCATGGAATTCGATGCGATGGTGATCGACTTTTTCGACGGGCATGCGGTCCTGGACCAGACACTCTTCTACCCTGAAGGCGGAGGGCAGCCTACCGATACCGGGATGCTGATCGGGGCAGAGAGCATGGTCAGGGTTGATGATGTCCAGAAGATCGGAGATGTCATCATCCACCATATTTCCGGAGGTATTCTCAAGAGGGGCGACAGGGTCAAGGGAATCATTGACGAGGAACGGCGCTGGTCACTGATGCGCCATCACACGGCAACACACCTGCTCCTGCATGCCTCAAAAGAGGTGCTCGGTGCCCACATCCACCAGGCTGGTGCCCAGAAAGGGGTCGAGAGTGCACGGCTCGATATCAGGCATTACAAGCATATCACCCCGGACGAACAGAGAAAGATCGAGATTGCAGCCAACCGGATGGTCATGGCCGACCAGAAGGTCGATATCATGCACGAAGATCGGACAAAGGCCGAGCAGTTGTACGGCTTTGCCCTCTACCAGGGAGGTGTGCCTCCAGGGAAGGATATCCGTATCGTACAGGTAGCCGGTGATGTGGAGGCATGTGCCGGGACCCACTGCCGGGGGACGGGAGATATCGGCATGATCAAGATCATCCGGGTCGAGCACATCCAGGACGGAATCGAGCGCCTGGAATTCGCCGCTGGTATGGCAGCGGTCGAGTACGTGCAGCGCCTGGAACATATCGTTGCTGATGCTGCCACAGTCCTCTCTGTCCAGCAGGATGTCCTGCCTTCATCCGTGGCACGGTTTTTTACCGAGTGGAAGGAGCAGCGAAAAGAGATCGAACGCCTCTCCCAGCAGCTTGTTGACAGGGAGATCCTGAGCCTGTCTCCTGAAACAATAAACGGGGTGCCCCTCATCATCCGGCAGATCGACCTGCCGCCGAAGGATCTTGCATCGATTGCCTCCCATGTGGCGGACAAGGGAGGAGTGGCCCTGCTCGCCAGTGCAAAAGGCCGGGCGCATGTGGTACTGATGTCCGGCACCGACCGGATCAATGCCGGGGAGATTATCGGCCAGGTCTGTGTGCTTCTCGGGGGGAAAGGCGGTGGTTCGAAGTCCATGGCGCAGGGAGGCGGACCCACGGTCGACCAGGTGGGGCTTGCCCTGCGGGTAGGAAGGGAGCGCATCCTGGCGGCACTCAATGACTGAAGAGGTTATTGTCCTTGAGCCCGGAGACGAGCGGGCGCAGAAGATCGGAAAAGCTATCGCGAGCCCGACTGCAAACGAGGTCCTTCACATCCTTGCCGGAGGCCCGAAGACTGCATCGGACCTGACAGAAACCCTGGATATCCCTATGGGGACCCTGAAATATCATATCGAGAACCTGCTCGAGGCAGGTCTTATCGAGATCACCGAGACGCGGTATAGTGTGAAAGGCCGGGAGGTCAAGGTATATGCCCTCCGCGACCAGCTCCTGATTGTCGCCCCGAAGGTCACCAGCATACGGTCGATCCTGCTCAAGTACACCTCGCTCTTTGCAATCGTTATTCTCGCCTCGATGGCGATGTTCGCGATCCTTCCCCTCCTGCAGAATGCACCCCCTGTCGCCGGACCATCGGCAATCCAGACTGATAACGGAGCAGGAGGAGCCGGTATGATCGCAGAAAAGGCGGTGCCTGCCGACACCGGATGGTCGGTCCCGTCACCAGCCGCCCCTGTACTTGCATTCTTCATGGGAGGATCCCTCGTGCTGCTGATCCTGCTCCTGTATGAGGCCTACCTTTGGAAGAAAGCCTCGTATCCTTAATCCTGGCTTTTTTTCTTTTCCATCCTGTCGTCTGATGAACTGTTCTCTTACCGGGCTTCTGCCGTTGCCCTGTCTCATGCAGGCTCCTTGCGTGCCTGGATAAGAAAAAAACTGACGTGAGTTCAGGTTCCTCAACCGCATGACTGCAGTATTCCAAAAAAACTTCCAGGAGGTCTCAACTGCCGGCGGAAAAACATACTATGAATCCAACGATTCCACGGCATATAAAATAAAAATGCCGGCTGCATTTATGAAAAAATTATCTCCGCTTCCAGGACAGTATTGCGGCAGCCGAAACAAGTCCCGCGATTATGCCTGCAAGCGGTACGGAAAGACCCGGACTGGGCGGCAGGTTCGTGCCCTGCGTTCCGGGCGTTTCCTGGGTAGGCGCAGTTCCTTCCGGTTTCTCAGTTACCGAATACCGTAATTGCGTGATAAATCCCTTCGAGTCATAGACATTCACGTAATAATTTCCCGGATCGGTCACATCGACCTTCTTTGAAAAATACCCGTCTTTGGATCCAAGGGTTGTTGTCGTCCGGATGTTCTGGTCGGGGAGTGAGTACCCCTTCGGGCCATCGATCTTCAGGGTAATCGTCGCAACCCCGATATCGGGTATGTATCCCTCGATGACGAGTGCTTCATTCAGGTTCTGCTCCTTTGGAACCGTAAGGATGATCTCGTCTGAACGGTCGATGAGCGTTATCTCTCTGACGGTAACCGAGGATGAACCAAGGCTTGAACCCGGATCCTGCAGGAACTGTATCTCGATTTTGTACGATCCGGCAGGCAGGTTCGTAGTCGGGAACGAGGCGTCAAAGGTCTTACTCTCATCAACAATAATCATCCTCGTGTCGATAATTTCGGGAGAGGAAGATTGTAGTTTGTAGAGGATGAGATCGAACTGGGTACCGGCAGGAAAGGTGGTACTCCCCGTCACTTCAATAGGGGCCCCCGCCAGGTTCTCTGCAGGCGCATCGAACGTCACGATATACGCCTGGGCGGCTCCTGAAAGGAGGGCGAGGAAAAGAAGAGCAGGGATGATGCGCATTTTCATATCCAGCTCTTTGGAACCTGTATCATAATTAGTTTCTGATCTACGGGGAAGTTTTTGGGATGTGCCCCGGCGATCGGTTCAATTTCAGAGAAGCCCGATAAAATTTTTCAGAATCATAAGACCGGTCGCCCCGCTCTTTTCCGGGTGGAACTGTACGCCAATTACATTCCCGCTGGTGACTGACGATGCAAAGGGCCGGATGTAATCGGTCGACGTAAGCGTATGCTCGATGCGGGTATCTGCATAATAGGAATGGACAAAATACACAAACGCCCCTTTCCCGATTCCTGCCATCAGCGGGTGGTCGGTCATGATCGGATCCAGTGAATTCCATCCCATGTGAGGAATTTTGCAGCCGGGGGTTTTTGGGAAACGCCGCACCGTGCCCGGGATGATGCCAAGCCCGGCATGGAGACCATGCTCTTCGCTCCATTCGAGCAGCATCTGCATGCCAAGGCAGATCCCGAGCATGGGGACCGAATCGGCAGCTTCGGTCAGTACCTGTTGCATCTCGCCGATCTGCTCCATCCCGTCCCGAAAAGCTCCCACTCCGGGGAGGACAATGGCATCGGCTGCAGCGATCTCTTCAATGTCGGGCGTGATGACCGGGTGCGCTCCTGATTTTTCGAGCCCCCTGTACACACTCCGGAGATTGCCGAGTCCGTAATCAACAATCACTATGCGTTTCATCGGCATGGTCCTCCCAGAGCCGCCATCTCATCTCTTCCACCCATCCGGGAGGCAATCCATGTTCCACACGCCATTCCGAGAGCCGCAATTCCCACCCGTCCCATAACTCCGGGTACTTCTCCCGGATCACTTCTATCACTGCCACATCACTTGAGGGACACATAAAACATCCGATTCGGTCGAGGTGCCCGGCATACAGTGGATTATACGGGGCATTTTCCCTGAAAAGATACAGCCAGACATGGAGAGCCGTCCAGTTCTGGATGGGGGCCGCAGAGATCTGGTTCCCGACGATTCGGTTTTTAAAAACCCTGCTGCTCTCTTTTCGCCTGAATGATTCGTAGCGACGCTGCCCGATAAACGAGAGGCACTCTCCCCATCGTTCTCGTATGGTATCCTGAAGGGGGAGGAGTTTGCATGCGCTGCAACACCAGCGCCTGTTTACCGCAGGGGGACCATAGAGGGCAAACCCCTCCCAGAACCTTTTCTCTCCGTCAGCACAGACCAGCTCAAGCCCGTACCTTGCAGCCACATCCCCGACATTCTGGTACGTCTCGGGGAACTCGAGGCCGGTATCGGCAAACAGGAGGGGCACCCGGCCGATGGCTTTCAGCACGAGGAGGAGGGTGGCCAGGCTGTCTTTCCCCCCTGAATAGGATACGGTGGCCTGCCCGGGATAATTCGAGGAAACATTCTGTATGAAACAGACCGCCTCGTTCTCGGCATCCTCGAGCACCCGGGCGTTCGCCTGCACGGTGCCATCCCACGTGGACGGGGCGGGGATGCAGGGTGACCGGGCATTCTTCCGCGTCCTTACCACCTGGCCCCGGGTCATCCCGGCAGCTTCTGCGGCATCCACACGGGCCCTGCCGACCCCTGCACATTTCCCAAGGGGATCGAGGATGAACACCTCATCCCCTGCCCGGACTGAAGGATGGATGCTTATGAGACCAGGAGCGAGCACACTGGCCCCTTCGTCCCGTATCGATGGAACGGCCCCGGGATCGACGACAACGAAACGCAGGGATGGATTGAGAGAGAGGGCTGCCTCGGGTCGTGGCAATGGTTCCCAGCGCTTCTCACCCGGGATATACCGAATCGCCCCTACCACAGCCCCTCCCATGACTATCTCTTCCATCCGGTCAGTATCGGGAACCTTGTTCAGGACTGCAATATGGCCGGCAGGGATGAGAGGGGCTCCGAAATGGGCAGCAAAGATGCGGTTGACAAGGGTTATGTCCGCAGGAAAAGCAGGCCGTATATCACCCGGGGGAGTGACCGGGACCTTTCGTGCCACGGCCCCGCATGCACAGGTACCTGATAAAACAGGGACGTGGCAGGAATCACACCAGTGAAGGAGCATCTTTCCCAGAAACGATGGACGCATCTCTAGTACCTATGAAACCTGATGGTCAAAGAATTTAGTGTATCACGCCATTTTTCAAAATATCTTGACGTCGGGAGACCGGTATTCCCGGTTCCTGTCGGGATTATGCGCGTACATGCCCCGGGTATTGAAATCGATATTCTACATTATTAATTATTAAAGATTCAATAAACAAAATTTAAGTGCCTCTGTTATCGACCTTTCTAGTATCTCTATCTTATTTAATGTGTGATAGCTATGCAGACCGACGATTTCATTCCGGGCAGAATCTGCCCCAGGACGGGGGCGATCCCGTGATCGCCTTTTTCCTCACATTTTTCCTCTCCCTTTTTATCTATCTCGCCCTGACAGCAGGGAGCGGAACCGTGGGGGTCTGGTCAGTCTCTGAACTCACCGCAGGAGTCGCCCTGAGCCTTGTGACCGCTGCGATCGCCCGGAAGTTTCTCTGCCGGGCTGGAAACTACCGGATGGCAAATCCCCTGCGTTTCCTGCTGATTCCGTTTTACTTGATCGGGCCTTTCTTCATTGAAGTGATCAAGGCAAACCTCGATGTGGCATACAGGGTGATCACCCTGCGCATCCGTCCGGGGATCGTAAGGGTCTCTTCAGACCTGAAAACTGATCTTGGGATCTTCATGCTGGCAAACTCTATCACCCTCACCCCGGGAACGATCACGGTCGACATTGATGAAAATACCCATGATCTCTATGTGCACAACATAAACGTAGGAGACGGTGACGAGGCGAAACCGGCAATCCGGGATCATGAGCTCTTCTCACTTGTGGATCTTCCCACATGGATCAGGAGGATTGCAGAATGATCGATCCATGGTATCCGGCTGTCCTTATCCTGATCATCCTGATCTGCCTCTGTTTTGTCCGGCTGATCCTCGGTCCCACTGCGGCGGACCGGCTTGTTGCGGTCGATACGGTCAATACCCTCACCATAGCGTCGATGGTGATCCTCGGCCTCATCTACAAGCAAGTAATATTCATCGATGTTGCCATCGTCTATGCCCTCCTCTCCTTCGTAAGTAACCTGTATATCGCGAAATACCTCGGGGGTGAACTCTGATGATCGCCGAATTGATTATCGTTGCCTTCCTGTCAATCGGCGTTATCTTCAATACGCTCGGGGTAATCGGGCTTCTCCGGTTCCCTGACGTCTATACAAGGATGCATGCCACAACGAAGGCAACAACATTTGGATCGGTATTCACGACGCTTGCGGTCATCGTGTATTCCATCTCTCTCTATCTTTCTACGATCGATCCCCAGTATATTGTCCTCGGAGTTCACGCCCTTATTGCCGCACTTGCCCTTGCATTCACGAATGCGGTCGGTTCCCATGCGGTCGCCAGGGCTGCACACCGGAGCGGGATCCTGCCGGTGCAGGCAGTTGTCGACCGGTTGAAGGAGGCCGGACCATGATCGAGACTATCATTCATGTGCTGGTGATCGCAGGTCTGATCGTCTCCGCAATCCTTGTGTTCCATTTCAAGGATCTGCTTGCAGCCGCCCTTGCCTCAGGCCTCTTCAGTTTTCTGATATCGCTTGAATTCTACATCCTCCAGGCTCCGGATGTCGCGATCTCACAGGCAGCCATCGGGGCGGGGCTCACGACAGCTGATATTCATAATAGCCATACGATCGACGAAACGCTACGAGGAGGATGTACTATGAGAAAGATACTCTCAATCATTGCAATCATCCTGTTCGGGGTATTTCTCTCACTCCTCGTAATCGATCTCACGTTCGGAGTCCCTGAAAATACCAGGATGGACGACTATTTCATAAAGAATGGCCAGGAGCAGAGTGCAACGAACAATATCGTGACCACGGTCGTCTTTGACTACCGTGGCTTCGACACTCTTGGGGAGTCCACCGTCCTGTTCACCGCAGTCATCGGGGTAGCATTGATATATCGTAAACTGAGCAAGGGGGATGCCGATGAGAATGAGTAAGATCGTCCGTATCTCGGCGGACATGCTCTTCGCTGCGATCCTGATCTTCGGATTCTATATCATCATGCATGGCCACCTCACCCCGGGAGGAGGGTTCCAGGGTGGTGCCGTGGTCGCAACCGGAGCAGCCCTGGTGATCGTTGCCTACTCTTACGAGGAGGTACTCGGGATGATTAAAAAGGCCGGACTGATGCTCCAGGAATCAATAGGGCTTGTCATGTTTGCGGGAGTTGCCCTGATTGCACTGGGCCTCGGCACTACCTTCTTCTTCAACTACCTTGCAAACAGCGGATCGCTTTTCGGTATGTCAGTCCCCTACGGGCCAAATCCTGGTGAGCTGAATACAGGAGGAGTGCTTCCGTTGATGAACATCGCCGTGGGAATCGAGGTCTGGGGCGGTCTTGCGATCGTTATTCTGTACATGCTTTCAGGGATCGGAAAAGCAGAGGAGGCCTGACCATGTTCTGGAATCTTCCGTATATTGCCGTGGTGCTCCTGGCCATGATAGGGATTGCCACTATCCTCCTGAAAAGGAATCTCATCAAGATATTCCTCGGAGTGAGCATCCTCACCTCCGCGGTCAACCTCTTTATCATTGCACTGGGGTACCGTGAAGGGGGGATCGCTCCGATCTTCACAACGGCTCCCTCTGAATACATGGTTCTGCCGACACCACAGGCACTCACCCTCACCTCTATCGTGATCGGGGTTGCCACGAGTGCCCTGATGCTCTCGTTTGCCGTGATGATTTACAAGGCGTACGGAACCGTGAATGTCGATGAAATCAGGGAGTTGAAGGAATGATCCCTGGATTTATCGCAGTAAATGCCCCTGCACTGCTGATAGCAGTCCCCCTGCTCGGGGCATTCCTCTCTCCGTTGATCGGAAAGATCTCGAAGGAAGCCCGGGCACTCTGGGTGCTTGCCGTCATCACCCTGACTGCCATTATCGGTTATTTTGTTGCATTTCTCGTCTATAGCGAGGGCACGGTAGCTGTACGTATTCGGAGCTGCTGATGCCGCTCTGACCGTTCCCGCCGATTCGGGAGGAATTCCCATCCGGATCATGTTTACCCTGGACCCGATGAGCGCGCTGATGGTGATCATCGCGGTAACGGTGGGTTTTGCCGTTATCCTCTACTCCCTCTCGAGTGATGCCCGGAGGTCAGGACTCGAGGCATACTATACGATATTCCTCCTCATGATCGCATCGGTGCTCGGGATGGTAACCACAGGGGACCTCTTCAATTTCTTCGTCTTCCTCGAGATATCCTCCCTTGCCTCGGCAGGGCTTGTCGCCTACAAAGTGGAGAGAGGCCTTGCGGTTGAAGCGGGTCTCAAATACCTGCTGGTGAGTACAATCGGGGGAATATTCTTCCTTTTCGCTATCGGTATCCTGTACGGCCAGTACAATGCGCTGAATATCGCGATGCTTGCCCAGATGATCCAGTGGACCCCGCTCGACAAGCTGGCACTCATACTCCTCATCGCTGCCCTCGCAGCAAAATGCGGGGCAGTACCGATGCACTTCTGGACCCCCGATGCCTATTCCATGGCACCATCTGCGGTGACAGCAATGCTTGTTGTGGCAAGCCAGGCAAGCCTGTATGGGCTGTTCCGGGTCTGCTTTACCCTTTACGGACTGACGCTCAACTACGTGACCATCGGCTGGGTGATCATCATTCTCGGGCTGCTCTCGATGATAGTGGGTGTCACCATGGCAATCCCGCAAAAAGATATCAAGCGGCTGATGGCCTACCATGCCGTATCCCAGACAGGATACATGCTTCTCGGAGTAGGAGTCGGGCTCGCAGTGCTCGGCGAACCGGCGTTGCTCAGTTCTTACGGGACCACCGCGATGGAAGGGGGGATCTTCCACATCTTTAACCATGCATTGTACAAAGGTCTCCTCTTCCTGACCGCGGGGGCTATCATCTACCAGGTCGGGACAAGTGATCTGAACAGGATGGGCGGTCTTGGGCACAAGATGAAATGGACGATGATCTTCTTTATCATCGGGGCTCTCGCCATTGCCGGGATCCCACCCTTTAATGGTTTTGCGTCGAAATTTCTTATATACGAGTCCGTGTTCGCCTTCAACCCGCTCCTCTCGATCATCGCAATGGTGGTGAGTATCCTTACCCTGGCCTCGTTTGTGAAGGTCTTCCATTCGGTCTTCATGGGTCCCCCGCTCCCTGAACATGAGCAGGTGAAGGAGGTCCCGCGTACGATGCTGATCGGGATGGGAATCCTCGCTGCACTCGTCATCATATCCGGCATCTTCCCTGAGATATTTGTGCAGAACCTGATCGCCCCTGCAGCCCACGCGCTCATCGATCAGGCTGGTTATATTACTACTGTGCTGGGAGGTGCATGATCATGGCAATAACGACTGTCCTCACCAGCGGATTCGGGGTTTGGTACCCGATCCTGTGGGTGATCGCCTTTAGTATCGGCCTGGTCATCGCATGGGTGCTCTGGAGGTCCGGCGTCTCTTCCTACAAAAAGGGATCCGAGCAGGGCCGGCCTTACCTCTCCGGGAATGCCGAACCCCCCAAAGGGGAGGTCCATATCCGGGCAGGGAACCTCTACTGGGGTTTTACCGAGGGAATAAAAGGATACTACCAGCGGGTCGTCCCGCTGCATACCGGGATTGCAACCGATTACCTCCTCTGGATATTCTGGGTTACCGGCATCCTCCTCATCATCGTGATGGTGATCTGACATGAAAATACCCACATCATTCAACCGGTCACTCTGGGTCTTCCACCTCAATACCGGGTCCTGTAACGGGTGCGAGATCGAGATAGTGGCCACGATCACTCCCCGTTATGATCCCGAACGGTTCGGGATACGTCTTGTCGGATCACCAAAGCATGCCGATGTGCTCCTTGTGACCGGTCCGGTCACCAAAAAGATGGCAGCGAGGGTAAAGCGGGTCTATGAGCAGGTGCCGGATCCGAAAGTGGTGCTGTGCATCGGCACCTGCGGCCAGTCCGGCGGTGTCTTTTATGACTCCTATAACCTTGACGGTCCGATCGACCAGGTGCTCCCTGTCGATGTGTATGTACCGGGATGCCCGCCCCGTCCCGAGGCAATCATCTTCGGGGTGGTAAAAGCGCTCGAAAAACTTGAACGTCTGGAGGCAGTACAATGAGCGATACTCCGCACCTCACCCCCCAGCAGGTCATCGATCTCTATTCAGGGGAATTCGGCACAGGGCTGAAGGAGGCCAGGATCACCGAACGGGGAGAAGGGATACAGAAAAGGACGAGCTATGATATATGGCTCCGGGTCGACCGCAGCCTCCTCAGGCCAGCGATTCAGACCCTGATGGGCATCCGTTTTCCCCACCTGGCAGTGATTGCCGGAAATGACCTTGGAACCGATATAGAACTCCTCTATATCTTTTCAGTCTTTTATGGTACAAAATTCGGAGAGTATATGGTGACCATCGGCATAACCCTGCCAAAAAGTGATCTGACGGTCCCGACTATCACGGACCTTATTCCCGGTGCTCTTATTTCTGAACGTGAAAAACAGGAGTTTTTCGGGATCACGGTAACGGGTATTCCTGATGACAGAAGGCTCTTTTTACCGGACGAATTTCCCAAGGGGGTCTATCCATGGAGAAAAGACGAGACAGGCATCGTCCCGGAGCTGGTGAAGGATCTCTGGGCCATCGACCGGCCGGTGAACCGTCCTGCACCCCCTGTTCCTGAAAAAGCGCCGGCTGTGGAAGAGAAGGGACCGGAGGTGAGCCCTCATGAATGACGGGAAGGCCAAAAAGACCGTGCCCTACACGGTTCCTATCGGGCCGGTTCATCCTGCTCTCAAGGAACCGGTGATGTTTACCTTCGGGATGGAAGGAGAGGTGGTGAAGACGGTGGATTTTGCCCCGGGGCAGACCCATCGGGGAGTGGAGTGGATGGGGATGCGCAGGAATCCCGTCCAGATCGTGCACCTTACTGACCGGATCTGCGGAATCTGCGGGATTGTGCATTCGCTCTCTTTTGCGCGTGCCGTAGAGAAGATCACCGGAATCGAGGTGCCAGAACGGGCTGATTATATCAGGACCATCCTCCACGAACTCGAACGGATACAGTCCCACCTTTTATGGGCAGGGGTGGCCGCCCATGAGCTCGGTTTTGACTCCCTCTTCTACCTGGCCTGGCGGGTGCGTGAACAATCCATGGATATTATCGAGAACCTGACAGGCAACCGGGTGAACTATGGCATTATCCAGATTGGTGGCGTGCGGAGAGATATTTCTGATGACCAACGCCCGGTCCTCGAAAAAGG
Source organism: uncultured Methanoregulaceae archaeon (assembly GCA_963828315.1). Classification (GTDB taxonomy): domain Archaea; phylum Halobacteriota; class Methanomicrobia; order Methanomicrobiales; family Methanospirillaceae; genus UBA9949. The sequence goes on from CAWHEC010000007.1 coordinate 134,763, forward strand.
GATGACGTATTATGAGGGTCTGCTGGACAAGATGGCAACGGTCTTTCTGGAAGACAGCTCTATCCGGATGCGGTGCCGCGATCACGGGTTCCTGTCCGAAGAGCAGGCCCGTCTCCTCTGTACCGTAGGGCCTACGGCGCGGGCGTCCGGCCTGACCATGGATGTCCGCCAGGATTATCCCTACTGTGCATACGGCGATCTCGATGTGAAGGCAATTCTCCCCCCGGGCGGAGCCCATGGAGACGTGTATGACCGCATCATCGTCCGGCTTCTCGAGGTCGGTCAGTCCGTTGACATCATCCGCCAGTGCCTGGATACCCTGCCTGCAGGGGAGATCCTTGGGGAACCAAAGATGGCCAAACTCCTTTCCATCTGTAAAAAGGCAAACGGCGAGGCAATCGGCCGCGTTGAGGCACCACGGGGCGAGTGCATGCACTATGTCCGGATGAACGGGAATGAAGCCCCGGCTACCTGGAAGGTAAAAGGTTCATCGTACAGCAACCTGATGTCCTGGATCCCGATGCTCCAGGGTGAACAGCTGGCTGATGTCCCGATCATCGTTGCATCCATCGATCCCTGTCTCTCGTGTACTGACCGGGTATCAATAGTGAGGGGAGGAAGGTCCGATATCCTCACCAAGGAGGATCTGACCAGGCTTTCGCGGGAGAAGACGCGGAGGCTGCTGCAATGACCCCTTTCATCATCATCGGGGCCATACTGGTTGTCGTATTCGGGATTGTCATCGGGCTCTTCCTGATGGGATTCGACAGGATTGTCGCTGCCCGGATGCAGGCACGAATCGGACCCCCTCTCACCCAGCCTTTTACCGATATCAGGAAACTCTTTGCAAAAGAGAATGTCGTGCCGGAGAACTCCATCCCGTGGTTGTTCAACATCGCACCGGTCCTGGCCCTTGCATCTGCTATCACTATTTTACTCTACCTTCCGGTCGGGGGCTTTGCTCCGGTCCTGTCCCAGGGTGGTGACCTCATCCTCGTGATGTACCTCCTCACGCTTCCTGCACTTGCACTGGTAGCTGGCGGGTTTGCATCCGGTTCACCCTATGCAACCGTCGGAGCCCAGCGTGAGATGGTGACGATGATCGCATACGAGTTTCCGCTTGCAATTGTGATCATTTCGATCGCGTGGAAACTTGCCGCTGAAGGTATCGCACTTCCCTTTACGTTTTCAAGTATCCAGGCAAACCCGGTATGGGGCCTTGTCGGGCCGATCGGGGCGATCGGGCTCCTGATCCTTCTCGTAGTGCTCCTCATCGTGACACCGGCAGAGCTCTCCCGCATCCCTTTCGACACACCGGAGGCTGAGACCGAACTGGCAGGAGGTATCCTCGTCGAATATTCCGGGAAGAACCTTGCCCTCTTCTCGCTGACCCAGGGGGTCAAGACCGTTGCGATGGCCTCTCTTGTGGTAGCCCTCTTCTTCCCCTACAGCCTCGCGGCATTCATCGGGATTGGGGGAATCACTGCTGCAGTGATCGATATCCTGTTTTACATCGCACTGATTACGCTCGTTGCCTTTATCTCGGTGAGCGTGATCCGGGTCTCCATGGCACGGTTCCGGATCAACCAGGTCGTCTCGGTCTACTGGGTCTATATCGCGATAGCGGGCCTGGCAGGACTCCTCCTTGTCATGGTCGACCAGGTCATCGGGGTGATCTGAAATGGCCGGACTCCCCCTTGTCCCCGAGCTGTTAAAGCAGCTCTTCAGCCGGCCGGCAACCAACTCATTCCCGGCAAGACACCTGCCTCCCTCGGTGACAGGATTCCTGGCAAAGGTCGCACGCGGAGAGGCCACTATCCATCCGCCCGTGCCGACACCCCCGAGATTCCGTGGAAAAATCGTCTACGACCGGGAAGCATGCATCGGCTGCTCCCTCTGCCTGAGGGTCTGCCCTGCCCACGCTATCGAGTTCCTCCCTGAGACAAAACGGATCAGGATCTATGTCACCCAGTGTATCTTCTGCGCCCAGTGCAATGATATCTGTCCGAAAGATGCCCTGCACATGAGTTCCGATTTCCTGCTCGCAACCGAAGACCGGTATGCCGAGAGCCAGATTGTCGAGTAATGGGACGAATTATTATTTTTTGGATACTACCCCGTCAATTGTCCTATATTAAAAATTATGAAATAATTGGCTCTTTTGAAATCCTGATCCTCAATGAAGATTCATGAAGCGCTGCAGGCGTTATTTAAAAAACGATATAAAAATCAGACCAGTTATAAAGGTCTGACGCTGTAGGTCGCTCCGGTATGACCGTAATTCATAATCCAGGCTAAAGAACTGGAGTCAAACGTATCATTGAAACGCAGATGTCCATTCCTGTTTGCTTTTATCATGCCCCAGGTGATAGCCACGGGGACGCCGGATGGGTTGTACGCCATCAGCTCATAATACAATGATCCATTCTGTTCACCTACGTTTGCCAGGATGGCAAAATGAGCATTCGCCGGGTCAATCACGATATTGCCTACACGATTATCAGAAAAACCCTCATATAACGGCAACAACTCTTCTTCTGCCGGGAGTGCAGAGACCGGGGATATGATTCCTATCATACCCCATACAATCACCACGAAGGCTAGTGTGAATATATTTTTTCTCATCGTTATTTGCCCCCTTCCACAAATTCAGATGACGGAATGCACCACATCTTTGCATTCTCTGTTGTCCCTGACAAGGCACGGGATCATCAGCAATAGTGGACCTTTCCTAATATCATATATATGTTTTCTGAGCAGAGGGGAAAGGGAGATCGCCGTCTCGGCACCGATCACTGCATTTTTATAACAAATACCTGAATCCCTTGTGATACAAGCATACAATAGGATTATGCCCGCGACATTTTCATACGTTGAAATAAAAACCAGAGGGTATTATTCTGATGATAGGATTGAACCAGCATGGCTTCCCTGATGATCTCTCCTGCAGATCATCCTTCCTGCTTCGCCTGGTTCCCCCATCCTTCAAACACTTGTATCTCTGCGATCCGGTTTGCCCGAAGCAGGTCCATCAGTCTGTCTGCTCCTTCGATCGCTACCGGGCTGAGGCCTGCCTCCTCCCCAAGACGGTCAGGCTGAACCCCGATAAAGATCACCCGCCCTGCCGATTCTGCCAGGTATCTGATCAGGAACGAGAGAGGCATGTTGTGGGTTCCAATGCTCACATCCTCTATCTGGTCATCACCGACAGTCCTGAACTCCCCGGGGAGAAGACCGAGATCGGTGGCATCCACGAGCACGAGGATCTCGGGATGATGCCGCCGGACAACCGTAGTGAAGTTCTCGGGCATCGTCCCGCAATCGATGGAATTCCATCCCCGGGCACGGAACCGTGATGCGATATAATTCCCTATCCCGTCATCGCCATGCAGAGGGTTTCCGATTCCAAGAAGCATACGGACTATTTCCATCACCCGCGTTATGTCCTATGTGTATCGTCACATGGAGAGAAAAACCCGGCACATGGGAGAATGGCATACTATAATAGGCGGCAGTGACGTTCTATCCTCTGAGAATCGCATGCGGGGATTTCCACTCTTCATCATCCTTTTTTCGCTGGTTTTTGCCTGCATAACGGGTTGCCTGGCGCCATCAACACCACCCGCAGAACTTACCAGCGGGACATGGAAACTGGTCTCTTATAATACCGGTAATGAACTGGCCGGTACCGGCCCTCTCACCACAATAACCCTGAAATTCGGAGAAGACAAACGGATTGGCGGCAATGCAGGGTGTAATGATTACTCCGGGGAGTATACAACTGAGGGAGGGCTTGTGACAATCAAGGTAACAGGATCGACCGAAAAATACTGCACTCTCCCTTCAGGGGTGATGGATATGGAGCAGCACTATCTCCTCCTCCTCGGGAACACAACCCGTTACTCCATCGATCAGGATGAACTGACGCTCTCGTACTATGATGTAAAGAAACTCCTCGTCTTCCGGAAAGAGTAAGATCAGGATAGACGAGTGGTGCGCAATCCCTGGGATACCGGAACTACATCGGCACACTGGGGAAACATTTAAATTGTTCCTATCCATGTTTCTCCTGAATTTCCCACAAAATTTATAAAACCCGGCATCATTCTTCCTGTTGTCTTACGATTGGAGTAGTACAATGACTGATCAAACAACCGGAACTACGGGATGTTGCACCATGTTTGGCGGGTTCTATCCCTGGTGGGTACTCCTCATCCAGGGCATTATCGCGCTCATCCTTGGTATCTTCCTGCTTGACCTCCCCGGGCATGACCCTGCTCGTCCTTATCACCTTCCTTGGTGCGTACTGGTTCGTGAGCGGAATCTTCACCCTCTTCAGTGCAGCGGGGGATGAGGCAAACCGGGGAATGAAAATCCTTCTCGGTATCCTCGGGATCATTCTCGGGCTTGCCATTCTTGGCTACCCATTGTACAGTGCGTTCATCGTGCCGTTCATCTTCATCATCATGGTGGGGGTATGGGCACTCATACTCGGCGGGATCCATCTCTACCAGGGACTGACAGGCGGCGGATGGGGTGTCGGGCTTCTTGGGCTCCTGTCGGTCATAATCGGTATCATCATCCTGGTCAACCCGTATCTTGCCACCATCGCGCTCCCGTTCGTCCTGGGTATATTAGGCATTATCTTTGGTTTTGCAGCCATTGTCGGGGCATTCATGGTGAGGTCAGCGCAGAAATCAGCCTGAAGCCCACCAGTTTTCCCTGATTTTTTCTTTTTTTACCGCATGGAAAAGGAGGGTTCCCTCTTCGCCACACTATTATGGAAGTTCCATCATACCCTACTAACAATCTTCATCGATTATCAACAACGGTAAGAGGGATCTGTCCCCATGCACGAGCTGTTTTTTGAAATTGGCAACTATGCGATCTGGATATTTGTAGTCACCAGCATTGCTGCCATGGGCCTTAACCTCACGCTCCCTGAAGTGCTTGCACCCTGGAAGAAGAAATGGCTCCTCTCCATATCGCTTGTTGCCAACTTTGTCGTCGTACCCCTCTTCGCCCTCTTCATCCTCTTCCTCTTCCCTCTCGATATTGACCTTGCCACCGGGCTCATCCTCGTGGCTGCCGCGGCCGGGGCTCCCTCTCTCCCCAAGGCTATGGATATAATCGGGGGAAATGTTGCGTACGCCGTAGGCCTCACGATGATCCTGATCATCGTTACCATCTTCTACATGCCATTCATGCTGCCATACCTGATCGAAGGGGTGCATGTGGACCAGAGCAGCACTGCATTGTATCTCATCGTATTCATGCTCATCCCGCTTATCGTTACGATGGCAATCCGGGCAAAGATCCCTTCAGCAGCCCGGATACTGTATCCCGTAGTGGACCGGGTATCGGATCTCTCGATCATCGCTGTGCTGCTGATCTATACCGTAGCCCTCTTTACCAGTGATTTTTCTGTGAAAGCCGGGACACTGCTCGGCCTCAAAGGCGCAGCGGTTGCGATCCTTTTTATTCTCGGTTCATTTGCAATCGGCTACGTGATGGGGGGCCCGGATCTCCGGAACCGCCAGGTCCTTGCCTTCGGAACAGGGTTTCGCAATGTCTCGGCAGCGCTCGTGGTGGTCTCTGCCAACTTTACCGACCCGCAGATCCTCTTCATGGTACTTGTCATCGCAGTATTCGGTATCATCTTCATGATGATCACGGGAGGCTGGCTCTACCGGAAGAACAAGAGGTCCAGGGGGTCTGCAGGTGATCTGTAGCAGGGCTGCTGTCTCTCCAATTTTCCGGGGAGACAATGGTTCTAAATATCATCATACCGAGTATACTCCATGCACAAAACATTCAGTGTTTGTATCCTCATCCTGGTAATTTCCGGACTGCTGGTCTCCGGCTGCAGTACAAAAGCCCTGGTGCCTGAGGTGACGGTGCAAGGGGCAAATCTTACGTCCCTTTCCCTGACCGCCCTGACCCTTGATGTTATCCTCTCGGTTGATAATCCAAACCCGGTAGGCATCACCCTGGAGTCCCTCACCTTTGATGTCTATTACAAGGATGGCGATGAGTGGAAGTACCTGTCCCATGGCAATCAGACGGGGATCAGGATTGATCCGGGAAAAAATGTTGTCACGGTCCCTGTTACGGTAAAAACGAGTGATGCGCTCGGAGCTATGCTCTCGTTCGCAAACAGCCAGGAGATTCCGCTGCAGATCAAGGGTGTGGTTGTGCCGGACCTGCCTGGAGGTCTCTCTCCGGAAATCCCGTTTACGAAGACCATTTCTGTCAACCCGCTGAAATGAGAACAATCCCCTGATCCTCTTTTTATGTGGGAACAATCCCTTTGGGGATGGAAAACCAGTCCCTGGATGCCTGGATCTGATATACCTCATGATTCGGAGACATGGGCCGGACAAGAGAAGGTCACGGCGACTATCCTGAAATTCCGTGGAGCATACAAAGGATCTTCGTTCTCTGAATGGTCCCTTTTTCACAAAATCGTCGGGGAGATTTACGGTAATACCATTCTCCCCGGCGAAGGAATGAACAACGTTAATATGGCATCCTGTACAAGACTAAAAACCAGGCACAAACTACAGGAACCCGCTTTCCATGAATCCATTTCCGTCACTTTCCGAACCGTCCCGTCTCCTGATCACCGTTGCTGCAGCAATCGTAGTGCTCGCCGGGGTGAAGGCTGCAGCCCCGTTCCTCGGCCCGCTCGCTTTCTCTGTCTTCCTGGCGCTCATCTTTGGCATGCTCCTCCACTGGTTTGAGAGAAAAGGTCTCTCTGTCCGCTCTGCACTTATCCTCACCCTGGCGATCTTCTTTTTGATCATCGCCGTGTTCATTGTCGTGATTGCCGGGTCCTTTTTCCATCTGCTGTCCGATATCCCGCGATACCAGTCTGAACTGGAGAACTTCCTCGGGCTGGTCAGCCCGCAGCTCAGGACAGTGGGAATCGATCCCGCATCCTTCACGTTCAGTGAACTCATCAATTCCCTCCCTTCAGAGATGAGCAGCCTTCTTGGCGGACTCTGGGACGTTGCGATCATCTCAATCACGATCATTCTCACCACCCTCTTTCTCCTCTTTGAAGCCAAGGGGTTCTCGTCGAAACTGCAGCTTGCCATCGAAGAACTCCGGCCCGGCGACCTGCACCTTTTCACTACTCTTGCACAGAAAAACGTGGACTACCTCGTCATCAGGACCCAGGTGAACCTCGCCATGGGTATCGGCACTGCCATCATTCTCGCACTGATTGGAGTAAAATACGCGGTGTTCTGGGGGTTCCTTGCGTTCCTGCTCGGATTCGTCCCCTATATAGGGTTCTGGCTCGCTGTTGTTCCGCCGACACTCCTTGCCTTGTTCGACCTGGGTCCGGTGGCCGCCGTCCTTGTCCTTGCTGGCTGTGGGCTGGTGAACATCCTTGCCGAATACCTGATGTTTCCCCACCTTGCCGGGCGTGGACTGGAACTCTCCGCTGCCGTTGTGTTCATCTCCCTTCTCTTCTGGGGATGGATCCTTGGCGGGATCGGTGTTCTTCTTGCAGTTCCCCTGACACTCTTCGTACAGCTGGTCTGTGCACTGTTTGATGAGACCCGTTGGATCGCGGTTCTTCTCGGACCATCCCCTGAAAGGCCGGAAAAGAAAGGAACCAGATAACCCATTCAGTATCTCCGGATGGGACATGATTGCTCTTATAAAAACGACATGCGGGATTCCATAGTGCGTGGAGGTTTTTTTTATTGTTTTCAGGTCGTTCCGGGGATTGATGTCCACCCTTTCGAGGTGTCTGCTGTTTTTTTGCGGGATTTGCATCCGATTGGAAAAACAGGGTTATATCCCCGGGGAAATAACCTAGAGGAAGAGCATGATATGAAAAAAATTGTGGTGAGAAAAGAAGAGCAGGAGGGGACTGTTTTTATTACGTTCAGGTTCAAGGCACTCGGGCAGCTTCTCGATTTGGAAGATCCCACACCTCTTCCCGAAAAGGAGATGACGGAAGAGGCAGAGGAGGCTATTGCAGGGCATCTCGATGAATTCCGGGTCGGCAGGTCCGCCAGTCTTGTCCTTGAACTGCCGGAAAAAGATCTCGACACCGCTGCATCCTCCCTCATCACCGATGCTGTCCGTCACCATTTCGGCTTTCGCCAGTCCGACCTGACCCATGACCTGAAACTTTCCCGGAGGGAGGGGATATACAGCCTCGTTATTTCGCTTGGGAATGCAGCCTTCCTGATATGGTTCCTGTGCTATATCACCAGGAATGAGATTCCCGTTGATGCAGTGAACGTGACAATATTCCTGGGATTCCTGACCATCCTGAACTGGGTGACGATATGGGATACGTACGAACACTTTGTGTACGATTACCGGATCCTTTTCCGGCAACGAAGGATATTCAGGAAGATCACGACAATCCCTGTTGAGGTGAGAGGATACTGATCGCTCTTCTTTACAGGATTGGAGCATCTCTTTTTACCGGGCCGGGAAAGTAGTGCCTTGCCCTGCAGGGATCATCGGTCACAATCCCGTCGATTTTCAGGTCAGCTGCCTCCCTGAATTCTTCCGGTGAGTTTGGGGTCCAGGTGAGTATCACGAGATTTCTTTTGCGGCATTCCTTGACCAGCTCCCCGGTTAAAAAACCGAATTTCAGGAGAATCGCATCAGCCCCCAGGGTTGCTGCAGCACCGGGAAGGTCAGCCAGGGCCCGGGCATAGATGATACCGGTTTTCACCCCGGGCAGGATCGTCTGTACCGAGACGATGCTCTCAGGGTGGAAGGAGACGACATACAGATGTTCCCACGTATTCTTTTTGAGAACACGGCAGACTGGATCTTCGCTCCCGGGCTCCTTGATCTCAAGAATCAGGCCGCAGCGTCCCACAACAAGGGAACAGACCTCTTCAAGGGTTGGGATCTGTTCGCCACCCCCGGCATCAAGGGTTTTTAACTCTTTTACGGTATGCTCGTTCACCGGCCCGGTTCCATTGGTGGTGCGATCGAGCAGCGGATCGTGCATGATGACCGGTATCCCGTCATGGCTCAGCCGGACATCCACCTCAACGTAATCGGCACATGCCATCCCTGCCCGGACTGCCCGGAGCGTATTTTCAGGCTCCACTCCCCTTGCGCCCCGATGGCCTATGATCAACATGGGAACCGCTTCATTCTGTTTCAACTCATACCCGGACAGGGGAAGGGGATCGATGCTGGCTGGTCTTTTGGGAAGGGTTTAGGTTCCTTCTCCAACTCCACTGCGAACTATTCCCTCACGTGCCTGCACCATAGTGCCCGGTCCCGGTACATCTTCAATGCTTCGGTGTTTCAACGTTCCGGGAAAGAGAGAACCCTGCTGACAGAGCTTCAAGGCACAGGAGCATCATAGGATAGAGGAATGGACCGTTACCGTTGCTCGCAATGCACCAATGAGTTTTTTATAAAGAACCGCTGTAATTGCTCGCCCCTGCCGGCGGGCCCCTATTTTTGCCCGGAATGCGGCGGGGAGCTGTACCGGATCAGTGAAGCCTATTTCCTTTCCCCAGAGAATAATGAGATTGACTGAGTATACCGGGCACTCTCAGGATTGCCCGGTTGCTTCGATGGATGTCAGCATTACTCCTTGATCATGACAAGCATCATCTTGAACGGTGTCCTTGCCGACAGGGCATGCGGGGCATGTGCCGGCATGATGATCGTCTCCCCTTCCTTCATCGGGTGACACTCCCCGGAAATGAAGACGTCGCATTCACCGTCAAGGATCGTCACTACGGCATCAAACGGTGCCGTGTGCTCGGAGAGACTTTCGTCCTTGTCAAAGGAGAAGATCGTGATGCTCCCCGCCTTTGTCGTGATGATCATCCGGCTTGCAATGCTCCCTTCCTGGTAGGCGACCAGATCCTTCAGGTGGAAGACTTTTCCCTTGATCTCTTCCCGGTCTTCTTTGCTCATGCGTGGTTTCTCTCTCATTTTCTTTTCTTTTCCGGGGAATATCTGTTGTGGTGCCCTGGGAATACAGGTACCTGACCCTTATCTCCCCTCATTCCTGCTCCTTTACCCTCCGGTATTCGAGCGCCCCATCCACCGGGCAGACATCGAGGCAGCGGTGGCAGAGGTAACACTCCCCTTTGAGGTCGCCTTTTTTTGCCTCGTTGGTCGGACAGGCCCGCTCGCACGTTCCGCACGAGATGCAGGCTCCGGTCCGCTGGATCTTAAACCGGCTTCCCATGGCAGGGATCGACACAAGTGCCCCGAACGGGCAGATGAACCTGCAGAACGGGCGGTAGAGGAAGAGGGAGATGACAACGATGGCAAGGAACACAAAAAATCCTGTTGACAGGATAAGGAGGAAAAAGTCCCGTATCCCGAACAGGCGGAGAAGCCCGATTGAGAACAGGTACCCGGCAAGAAGGAAGAGGACGAAAAACACCCATCGTATAACCCCTGGCCATAGTTTGTTCTCCACCCTGACTTTTGGCACGGGTGCAAGAGAGCCAAGTTCCTGTGCTGCCCCGACGGGGCAGAAATATCCGCAGTAGAACCTTCCGAAGAGGAAACTCATGGCCAGCATGATGAGAATTCCTACAGCTGCAACCACGAGAGGCCCGCCAACACCCCCTGCATCCCGGAGGATAAGGCTCTGGAACTGCCATGGAATGATCGGTGAGAATATTAAAAACCCGAGAGCCAGTGTGATCACCAGGAAAACGAGGCCCATCTTCCGGGTCCATCGTTTGCTGTGCCAGAGATATGCCGCTATACAAAACATCGCGAGGGCATAGATGAACCCAAGCGCCCGTGCCTCCTCAAACGCCATGTCAGGATCGCCTTTATACTCCTCTACCACGCTCCTCTTTAATATGGCACCCGCGAATGTGAAGGCCGGCCCTGTCTCTATTGTTTCCCACATGCCAAAAAGATCCGGCAACGTCGGGATTGGGACTGGTATCAGTCTGCCCGTGACCCCTCAGGGATGCGGACCATTATGAGCCTTGTAATTGCATTTGTCGGAAGGGAAGGGGCGGTCATGGCCGGGGATCTGAGGGAGATCCTGATGAAGGGACCCGATGCCGCGATTTGCAGGTTTGAGCAGGAGTTGTACTCCGGGCAGATCAGGACCGATTCCGATCTCAGGAAACGGGCAGCTGAACGGGGAATCATCCTCCTTCTGCGGGATGACAAGTGCAAGGTCTCGGATCATGAAGGTATCCTGATTGGTGAAGTGGCCGAGTCTGAAGGAGACAACGTCAGGAAAAGGAGACTCTGTGCGGCCTGCGGAACCTACGCGATTGTCGATATAACTGGAAATGAGGCTGTCCTGAAACAGGAGGGGCAGGGGAGCACTTTTGTGGTGCTCGGAAACGAGGTGACAAAGCGGATTGCACACGGCATGATACGGTCGGAATGGAAAAACGGGACATTCCCTGATGCGGTCCGGCTCATCATCCGGATTATGAATGCCGCTGCATCCAGCACTGCATCGGTGAGCAGAGCATGTACGATACTGCAGACCCGGAAGATGGCCGATCCTGATATGATGGAGATCGTGAAGAGGAAAATATGAAGCCATCGGTACCGATTTCCTCCTGCCAGGGGAGTGCCGGGTATGATGAATCCTTTTAACTTTTCCACCTGAAAGCCGATCTTTATTATGAGAGAGCTCACACCTAGCCAATAGGCAGGAGATGCGATTCTGAACCCCAAAGTAACGATGATCATCAACCAGTGTTTCCCTCTTATCATAGAACACCACGAGAAAGATCCGATCTCGCAGGAAGCATCAATCGATAGCCTTGAACGGTACAGGAAGATGGGGTACGACGCGATCCGGAATCTCCCTGAAACGGAGAAGGAGAGAGACCGGAAAGAGATCGATTCTGCTTTTCATGAATCGGTGGAAAAGATACAGAAAACGGCTGATCGGAAAAAACTGCAGCCCCCGGTTCCTGAATCCGACGATGGATCCAAGGGGATCTGATACGGCAAGGGGTAATCAAGCATGGCACGGACGCTCTCCCAAAAAGACCTTGAGATCTTAAGAAAACTCGCACCCGAAGTGAATGATCCGCTCTGCCCTGGATCAGGCCATGACTTCTCCTCCATCCTTCCCCCGGTATCGAACCATTTTGCCGCGAGCGATACCGATTTTCTCGCCCGCCTGGAGCGGTTGTCGGATGAGGAACTCGAATACCTCACCGGATTGATCCTTGACGGGGCCGAGAGTGTCGGGTGCATGCACCCGGAGCATGTCGTCCTGCTCGCCGACCAGGTCGCCAGGAAAGATCTCGATGGAAACCGCCGACTCGATCATCGCCCTTTACGCATCAGGGGGTCCCTGCGAGAAGGAACCTGATGCTGGATGAGGGGTTCCCTCATCCCTTTTTCCCGTGAGCAGCGCCTCAGATTCAGTGCGGCGGGGCTCCGATGGAAAATCGCCAGTTTTTTATCCCTTTTTTACGTGACCACCACCATGGTCGGGAAAAGCAACCGATGGCCTTTTTGTGATGAATGATCTGTCGATGTTGTCTGCAACCCTTCGCGCCACCGCAATTGGAAGCCCGATCGCCATAATGTCCGGAGCCAGTGCCCAGTTGACGGTCGGGTCCTGCGGTCCGATGAAGGCAGATTCGGCCGGTGCATGCTCTGCTATCCCGGCAGGATACGTGACGATCGTGGCACATGCCGGCCCCCATGGCATGATGACGGGAGAGAACGGATCTGCACGGTCGAAGTGGACCAGTGCCGAGAGATTCCGTATCTGTTCAGCGGTTCCGAAACAACTGATCGCCTTTACCGTTTTCACAGACTCCGGGACTGAAGCACAGGACTGGACCACGAGGTAGTTGCCAAGCGGGGTTATCGTTCCTTCAGCTTCAAAGCACCGGTCGACCAGGTCAGGACTGGCTTTAAGATACTCTGCAGGAGCATCCTTGATCCCGGGATTCCCGGTCGAGACAAAAAGACTGATTGCAGAGGGGCGCTCGATGTACCCGGTATGGGAGAGCCCGCCCGGGCAGCATCCTGTCTTTGCATCACCCCCAAGATAAAAGGCAGAAGTCCCCTTCCCGGTCGCCATCTTCACCATGGCTGCTGCGATGCACCGGTGTATGACTGAAAGATGAACAGCCCCCTCGGGGATACTATCCGAACCATACACCGCCAGAGGCTCTGTTGCGAGCCTGCATGCATCGGCTATCTTCTTCCCGACCATCCTGATTGAATCCATTGTCTCTTCACGCGGGTAGTTACTGTGTGGAAGGGGATGAAGGTTTTGGGGGAATATGGTGCGCGGAAATCAGGGTTGCAAATATTACAATATCAGCAATTAGTGAATAAGTGGCAATAGTATGAATAGAATGAAAAAATATAACCATGGAAATGCAGATGACAAGATTGACGAAGCGAATTCCGGTTGAGACCAAAACCTGGGAAAACCTCTCCAGGCTGAAGGAACCCGGCGAAACTTTTGATGCTCTTCTCAATCGGTTGATGGACAACGAAGCCGGGGTGCGGCTTTCACAGGATCTGCAAAATCTCAAGATTGAAGGGAATTTTGAAGAATTCCAATGAAAAAGGGAGCCCATGATCAATACCAAGGAGATTTTCGTTTCCATCGTTAATTCTCCAGTATAGTCGGTAGGGCGAGTCGAGAGATGCTGGAAGTTACTTATCGAATTACTGATAGACGGCCTGCCAAATGACTGATTTATCTTTTGACTACACAATGGTTGTAGATATCGAACACGATGAAAAAATTTTCGAATTGAGTCTTCGTTTTTTAAATTTGTAGGGATTCACGAAGGGCGTCATTTCAGCACCGTTTCACCACTACTGTTCTTCATATGTTTTAGTAGGCTCCCCGGTAATCAAGGTAGCATTTTTTTCCCGGATCATCGCCCTGTCCTGGTTGTATTCACCGGCTGGCTGCCATCACCGTCTTATCATACGTGGTGAAATTCCCGACTTTTATTTTCATACCCCCATTGTCGGCTTTTACAATAAATGTATCATAAACTGTCTTTTATCCGTTGACACAGCCGCGTTTATTGTGTTGACCGGGATGCTCAAGGAACTGAGTTGCAGGAATAAAAAAATGACAGTAGAGGAGGTTCAACTGATAGATACACCGGTAAGGTCTGTTATGAGCCGACCTGGAGAGAGGAAATCTCACACCATCAAATCAGGTATCCTCACATGAAGAGAAATCCGATCGAGGTGATATGAATCGACCTATTGCCAAAAAGATATAGAAACGCATGTAACGTGTTGCTGGCATGCGCCGACCGGGATTCGGACCCGGGTTTAGGCGTTGGCAACGCCTAGTGATAACCACTACACTATCGGCGCAAAACGACTCTACGTAATTTGAAGTGAATCATAATAAGGATATCGAATCACCGCCTGAATCGGTTTTCCTGGAGCAATCAGGCGGTTGGATGTAAGAACAGCATCTCCCCGTCATCCTGTTATCCGGCAGGGGAGGCAAAGATTCGCTGGAATTCCAACATCTTAATTTACGCATCATGCCAGATCTTATGCACATGATCCCCCTCATGATCGACCTTGCCGGAAAGAAGGTGGTGATCTTTGGAGGGGGCGAAGTGGGGGCACGAAAAGCCCGGTTCTTCGCACCGGAAGCAGAAGTGACCGTGATATCCCGTTCATTTTCTCCCCATCTCTCATCGCTCAATATACAGCGTGTCACCCGTGAACTCTCGGACCTGCGTGAAGAGGAGATCGGGCTCAATGCTCGAGGGAGTGTTCCTGGCGGTCGCTGCAACCCCGGATACCTCGCTCAACAACCGCATCGGGAGGGCCTGCAGGAAAAAGGGAGTCTTGTTCAACAACGCTTCCGGGGAGCCCGGCGATATCCTGATCCCCTCTGTCATGGGCGGCGACCATTTCCTCCTCGCCCTGAGTACGGGAGGTGAGAGCCCGGCAGTATCCCGGTTCCTGCGTGAACACCTGCAGTCCACCCTTCCCGACCTGGACAGGATGGTGGCGCTCCAGGACCGGCTCCGGAAGTGTCTCCCGGAAAAAGAGCCGGATTCCCGGAAGAGAAAAGAGATCGTGACAAAAGTCCTCCATGACCCTGCAGTATGGGCAGCACTTGCGAAGGGTGAAGAGGAGGCATGGCAAATAGTTGAGGAGAACTACCTGCAATGAGTCACGCCCTCTTCTCCCCGATCGCCATCGCCGGCCTGAACCACCATACCGCGACAGTGGACATGCTCGAGGCGTTCAGGTTCCCTGACGAGGAGGCATTCTTAAAGAAGGCCAAAGACAGGTTCCGCGGCGTGATGCTCCTCCAGACCTGCAACAGGATCGAGATCCTGGTGCATGGAGAGGCTTCATCCCTTGTATCCCTCCTGCAGGAGGAGGGGAGGGAGGACTTCTCGGTCCTTTCCGGTGTCGATGCGCTGCACCACCTCCTTGAACTTGCGTCGGGGATGGACTCGATGATCATCGGGGAGGATCAGATCATCGGCCAGCTCAAAACCTCCCTTGAGTATGCAAGGGAGAGGGGGTGTACAAGCCCTGTACTCGAACTCTGCGTGAACAAGGCAGTGCATACCGGGATCGAGGTGCGGAGGCAGACCCAGATCAACAGGGGTGCGGTCTCGGTCGGGTCTGCGGCAGTCCTGCTCGCAGAAGAGCAGCTCGGCACCCTCGAAGGAAAACGGATCCTTGTCGTGGGGTCCGGCGAGATGGGGATGCTCGTCGCCCAGGCGCTTGCGGCAAAGCATCTCACCGCAATCTACGTCGCAAACAGGACGTTTGGGCGTGCCGAGATCCTTGCCCGCAAAATCGGCGGCAAGGCGGTCAAGCTGGACGACCTCCCCCGGTACATGGTCCTCTCAGATGTGGTCATCTCCTGCACCTCGGCGCCCCATCCTGTCATCCACTGCGAGGAACTCAGGCAGATCATGAAGGGGAGGTGCTGGCCGCTCGAAGGCCACCCGCGTCCCCTGATCCTCGTCGACATCGCACAGCCGCGTGACGTCGAGGAAGGTGCCGATGCCATCGACGGGATCCACCTCTTCACCATCGACAATCTCCGGGAGATCAACGAGAATACGATGAACAGCCGCAAATCGGAAGCGGTGAAAGCCCGGGCGTACCTCGACGAGGAGCTCACCCAGTTCGTGCGTCTGCTCAACGGCAAGGCAGCGGATGACACCCTCGCCATCCTCCACACCTGGGCAGAGTCGATCAGGATACGGGAGAGGGACAAGGCAATCAGCCGGATCGGGTCTGCCGATGAGAGGACACGAGAGGTGCTGGATGACCTTTCAAGGGTACTCGCAAGCAAGATCCTTTCCGATGTCACCGTCTCGATCCGGTCCTGTGCCGAACAAGGCGACCTGGACTATGCAGAGTCGCTCGTCGCTGCAATCACCAGAGGTGAAAAACTATGTTTCCGCAACAGCGAATGAGGAGGCTCCGTGGAAGGCTTATCCAGCCGTATGTACGGGAGCATCACCTCAAAAAGACCGATCTTGTCATGCCCCTCTTCATCGATGAGACCGCAGACTGCGCAACCCCGATCTCCACCATGCCCGGCCAGTTCCGGCATCCTCTGATCGGTATCGGCCCTGCGGTTCTCACATTGCAGGAGAAAGGGGTCGGTGCGGTCCTCCTCTTCGGGATACCGGCACGGAAAGATCCCGAAGCATCCGAATCATACAATCCGGACGGAGTCATCCAGGAGGCCGTAAGAAGAATAAAAGCCGCGGCTCCCGGGATCCTTGTGATTACCGACGTCTGTGCCTGCGAATATACCGATCACGGGCATTGCGGAATAATCGGTGAAGGGCCATGCGGAATGGACCTGCAGAACGATCCCTCCCTGGAACTTATCGCACGAATCGCGCTCAGCCATGCACAAGCCGGGGCAGATTTTGTCGCCCCTTCGTGCATGCTCGACGGGATGGTGGCGGTGATCCGGGAGGCGCTCGACTTTGAAGGATTCCAGGATACCGGGATCATCTCCTATTCCACCAAGTTTGCGAGCGCTCTCTATGGCCCGTTCCGGGAGGCCGCTGATTCGGGATACCAGTTTGGCGACCGGAGCACCTACCAGATACACCCGGGCAATTCCCGCGAAGCCATTCGTGAATCAGAGATTGATGCCCTTGAAGGAGCAGACATCCTCATGGTGAAACCGGGAGGGTTCTACCTGGACCTGGTCGCCGCGATACGTGAACTTGGTCTCCCGGTTGCAGTATACCAGGTGAGCGGGGAGTATGCGATGATCAAGGCCGCCGCCATGAACGGGTGGATCGACGAGAAAAAAGTGGTGATGGAGAGCCTCATCTGTGCCAAACGCGCCGGGGCAGACCTGATCATTACGTACTATGCTGCCGATGCGGCAGGGTGGCTCGATGAAGAGCAGTGACTATTTTGAGCAGGCGAGGATGCTGATGCCGGGAGGGGTGAGCAGCCCTGTCCGGGCCATTCGTCCTCACCCGTTTTATACGAAATCGGCCCGCGGGAGCAGGCTCACTACCGTGGACGGAGAAGACCTCATCGACTGCTGCATGGCCTATGGCCCGCTCATCCTCGGCCATGCGCATCCCCTCGTACGGCGGGCGATCGCCACCCAGCTCGAAAAAGGCTGGCTGTACGGGACCCCGATCCCGCTCGAACCCGAATACGCAGGGATGATCATCCATGACCATCCCGGGATGGAGATGGTGCGGTTCGTCTCGAGCGGGTCCGAGGCCACGATGGCGGCTATCCGGGTGGCACGGGGGTTTTCAGGACGCCCGGATATTGTCAAGGTCGAGGGGGGCTTTCACGGTGCCCACGACGGCGTCCTTGTCCAGGCGGGATCGGGAGCCACCACCCTCGGGATCCCGGACTCGGCCGGAGTTCTCGCGGAGGTGGCAGCCCATACCCGGCAGGTCCCCTTCAATGATTGCGATGCCCTCGAGAGCCTCCTTTCGAAAAACAAGGATATCGGGGCCTTCATCCTTGAACCGGTCCTCGGGAATATCGGGCCGGTATTCCCGGAGAAGGGCTACCTGGAAGGAGTTCGTGAGATCACCCGCGCCCATGACGTCCTCCTCATCTTTGATGAGGTGATCACCGGGTACAGGGTCGGTATAGGTGGTGCCCAGGAGCGGTATCACGTGAGGCCCGATCTCACTACTCTCGGGAAGATCATCGGAGGCGGCCTCCCGATCGGGGCATTTGGGGGGAGGCGGGATATCATGGAACTCATCGCACCGGCCGGGCCGGTATACCAGGCAGGGACATTCTCAGGAAACCCGCTCTCCCTTGCGGCCGGATACGCGACGATACAATGGCTCCATTCCCACCGCGGGATCTACCGCGAGCTCGATGCTGCAGGAAAAAGGATCGGTGAAGCAACAGCCGGAAAGGCGGGCTCGTTTGTCCAGGAAGGATCGATGTTCAAGTTCTTCTTCAGGCCGGCTCCGCCGCGGGACTACCGCGAGGCAAAAGAGTCCGACACTGCCCGGTTCTCATCGTTCTGGTCTGCCATGCTGAAGGCCGGCATCTTCCTCCCCCCGTCACAGTTTGAGACCAATTTCCTCTCCGCTGTCCATGATGAGCAGGACATCGTGAGGATCAGCGCAGCGTACCGGTCATGCCTGTAAGGATTGGAACACGGGGGAGCAGGCTTGCACTGGCCCAGGCAGAGCGGGTCGCATCCCTGCTCCGGGATCAGGGCTCCGAGCCGGAGATTGTCACCATCACCACGAAGGGAGATACCGTGGACGGGGTTCCCCTTCACGAGATCGGAGGGCAGGGGGTCTTTGTGAAGGCGCTTGATGATGCAATCCTGGCGGGATCGATCGATGCAGCAGTCCATTCGATGAAAGACATCCCCGCAAAACGGCCTGCCGGTCTTTGTACCTGTGCAATTCTCAAAAGGGACTCTCCCGCGGATTTCCTGGTCCATACCCTTGAAAGAGAGGCGATACACGTGATAGGCACCACGAGTACCCGGAGAAGGGCACAACTGCTCAGGCACATGGAGGGAATCACGGTACAGCAGCTCCGCGGGAATGTCGATACCCGTCTCAGGAAATTCCGGGCAGGGGAGTACGATGCCATCGTGCTGGCCGAAGCAGGACTCGAGAGGCTGGGACTGTCGGTCCCCGGCACCCGCCTTTCACCACTCCGGTTCGTCCCCTCTCCAAACCAGGGGACCATTGCCGTGGTGTGCCGTGACGATCCCGGTTGCACGGGACTATTCTCACCGCTCGACCACCCGGAGACACGGACCGATGTGGAGATCGAGCGCACGGTGATGGAGGAGGTGGGCGGCGGATGTTTCACCCCCCAGGGTATCTATTCGGACCACGGTCACCTGATCGGGGAGATCCTTTCCCTCGATGGCAAGAGACAGGTCCGCATGGAAAGGGACATCTCCTCGACAGAACAGGCCAGGACGTTTGGAAGGAACCTCAAAACTGAAGGCCGGGACCTTATCAGGGAAGCGTACGAAAGACTTGGGATTCGCGATGAAGGGTAAAGTATATCTTGTCGGGTCGGGTCCGGGGGGAGAGGGGCTTCTCACCTTCCGTGCCCGCGAAGTGATCGATGCGGCCGAGGTTATTCTCTACGACCAGCTGCCGGGAGAGGAGATCCTCGCATCACTGCCGGAACATGCAGAAAAGATCGATTGCGGGAAATATGGTTCCGAGCACACGCTCGAGCAGGACTCGATCGAGGCCCTCATGGTCCGGAAAGCAAACGAGGGAAAACAGGTGGTCCGGCTCAAAGGCGGGGATCCGTTCCTGTTCGGAAGGGGAGGCGAGGAACTCGAAGCGCTCAGGGATGAAGGGATCGATGTGGAACTTGTCCCGGGGATCTCAAGCGCACTGGCCGTCCCGGGTGCCGTGGGAATCCCCCTCACGCACCGGAAGTTCGCATCCTCGGTCACGATCATCACAGGGCATGAAGACCCTGCAAAGGAGGAATCAGCACTCGACTGGGCAGTGCTTGCCAGGCACCCCGGGACCATCGTTATCCTGATGGGGGTGAAAAATCTCCCCCTCATTGCAGAAACGCTCATACAACACGGAAAAGATCCGGCGACCCCGGTCGCTGTCATCGAGCGTGGACTCCGGAAGGACCAGAGGGTTACCACAGGTCCGCTCAGCCGGATCGGTTCCCTTGCCAGGGAGAGGGGCGTCAGGCCTCCGGCCGTCATCGTGATCGGATGGGTGGTTACGCTCTACCGGGAAGGGGAAGGAATAATCCCCCTCTGATCCAGCCTCACGGCGATTTATCCAAGTATTAATACCTTAATACCACCGTACTTTAGTCAGGTGCCTGATGAGCCTGCCCGGCGGACCCACAAAGGATGAGATCATGGCGGTCTCGCTTGCAAAACTCTCACTCAGGGAGAGCGATATCATGGCAGACATCGGTTGCGGGACCGGCACGGTTGCGGTCGAGGCCGCACGGACGGTACAGAAGGTGTATGCGGTCGATCTCCGGGAAGAGGCAGTAACCGGTACACGAGATCTTGCCCGGTCATGCGGGATCACCAATCTCGAAGTCAGCCTCGGCCACGGAGCGGACCTTGTGAAGGGACTCTCCCATATCGATGCTGCTTTTATCGGCGGATCCCGCGACCTCTCGCGGGTGCTCTCCGGGCTCGCGGAAAAGCACGTCCGGTCGGTTGTCGTGAACGCAGTCCTTCTCTCGACCCTGCATGAAGCGGTCACTACCATGCAGGAGTTATCGATGTTCAGAGAGGTTGTCCATGTTGCAGTCTCACGCTCATCACCCCTTGGGGGAGGGCTGATGCTCCGGCCGCTCGACCCGGTATATATCATTGTAGGGGGATGCCGGTGCTGATCGGGCTCGGGCTTGGGCCCGGAGAACCGGAATACCTGACGCTCCGGGCGGTGCGGATGCTCCGGGAGGCCGATGCGGTCTTTGTCCCGGGTACGATCGCACGGGACCTTGTCGCTCCCTACCGGGATGCCGAGATCCTCGATTTCCCCATGACCGGGGATGAAGGACGGATCCGTGCATGCATGGAGCAGAATGCAGACCGCATCGCGGTGGTGGCACGTTCCGGGATGGCGGTACTCGGAATACTTGGCGACCCGAATTTCTTCTCCACCTACACCAGGCTCAATGCCATCATGAAGACCCGCTATCCTGGTATCACGTGCAGGACCGAGCCTGGGATCAGCGCCATCACCGCTTTTGCCTCGGTTGCAGGGCTCTCGCTCTCCGGCGGATTCCTTGTCACCGACGGGCCGGCGGAAGCCCGTTCCCGGATCATGCTCAAGGTCCGGCATCCCCGCCAGGTTGCGGAAGCGCTCCGGAAAGAGGGCTACCGGTCTTTTGTGCTTGTCGAGCGGATGTGCATGGAAGAGACCCGGGTGTACCGGGATGGAGAACTTCCTTTCGAGAGCGATTACATGAGCGTACTGTATGCGGAGCGGTGAATGTCAAAAATCTATTTTGTCGGGGCAGGTCCCGGCGATCCCGGCCTGATCACGGTCCGGGGGATGGACCTCGTCTCCCGGGCAGATGTCCTGGTGTATGCAGGCTCTCTTGTCAATCCCGAGCTCGTGGGCCGTTCAGGGGCCCGTGTCAGGATCGACAGCTGGGGTAAAACCCTCGAGGAGATTGTGCCCCTCATGATCCGGGAAGCACGGGCGGGGGCGCTGGTGGTCAGGCTCCATTCAGGGGATCCGGCACTGTACGGGGCTGTGGTCGAGCAGATGCATCTTCTTGACGCGGCCGGGATATCCTACGAAGTCATCCCGGGTGTCTCCTCGCTCTTTGCCGCTGCGGCAGCGCTTCCGACCCAGCTCACGCTCGGGGGTGTTTCCGATACCCTGATCGTCACCCGGCCGGCCGGAAAGACCCTTCTGCAGGATGAGATCCACGAACTCTCTGCCCATACGGCGACCATGGTCTTCTTCCTCGGGGCAGACCGGATCGAAGAGATCGTCGCAAAACTGCAGTATCCCCCGTCTACACCGGCAGCAGTGATCTACCATGCAAGCTGGCCGGACCAGAAGATCGTCAGGGGAACCCTTGCCGACATCGCCGGGAAGGCATCAGAGGCAGGGATCACGAGATCGGCGCTCCTCCTGGTCGGCGGCGTCCTCGACCCTTCAGGATCAGGCCACACGAGGTCGGTGCTCTACTCATGAACCGGGCTGTCATCTACCTGCCGAGGTTCTCAGACGCGGCCGGCAGGGTTGCCTCGGTGCTCAGGGCAGAGCTCGTGGAATACTCTCCGACGGCATTTTCAGATACGGTTGCCCGCTGCAGGGAGATCGCCGCAGTGATGTCGGTAGGAATTGCCGTAAGGGGGATAGCCCCCCACCTGCAGGACAAGTGGAGGGACCCGGCGCTTGTGGTGGTGACACCCGATCTCCGGCTTGCCATTCCGGTAACCGGGGGTCATCACGGGGCAAATGCCATGGCAAGGGAACTTGCCCCGCTTGGAACTGTCCCTGTGATCACGACCGCAACAGAACGGGCCGGCGTTCCTTCGGTCGAGGGGATTGCGGCCGCCGGCGGGTATGCCCTCGTCAATCACGATACCTCAAAATACGTGAATGCTGCATTCCTGGATGGGACTGCCGGGGTGTACGCGGTGGAAGGCCCTGCCGTTATTATCGGTGGCACCGACACGGCATTTCTCATCGCAGACGGTGAATACAGTGTCGGCATCGGCTGCAGGAAGGATACTGCGGCAGAGGAGGTCGAGACCGCGGTCCGGACCGTGCTCGGTCGCCAGGGAATCAGCCCCGACCAGGTCCTCATCTATGCCACCACGGCAAAAAAAGCACAGGAGAGCGGGATCCTCGATGCGGTC
The DNA here is from genome assembly GCA_963828315.1 of uncultured Methanoregulaceae archaeon. Lineage (GTDB taxonomy): Archaea > Halobacteriota > Methanomicrobia > Methanomicrobiales > Methanospirillaceae > UBA9949. The sequence goes on from CAWHEC010000007.1 coordinate 157,561, forward strand.
CGTGCACTCGGGCGCCCGGTCCTCTACCTTGACGACCGGACCATCGATGCACATCCCCCGCAAACCGGGTCCGGGGCATCCCGTATCGGTCTCTCCGGGGTTGCCGAACCCTGTGCCCTTGCCACATCGAAGAGAAAAGAACTGGTCCTCCAAAAAACAGTCGTCGGAGGGGTGACAATTGCCATCGCACGGTAAGAGCGGGGGAATACTCTATATTGTCGGGATAGGGCCCGGGAGCCCCGACCTGCTGACCGGGCGGGCACAACAGGCCCTCATGCAATCGGACGTGATCATCGGCAACGATACCTACCTTGTGCAACTGGGGGCGCTCATCGAAGGGAAAGAGGTGATCAGGAGTTCCATGGGGCATGAGGTGGAGAGGGCAAAACGATCCATCGAACTTGCCCGATCACGGAGGGTCTCCATGGTGAGCGGCGGTGATGCCGGGATATACGGCATGGCCAGCATCGTTCTCGAAGTCCTTGAACACGAGGGAGAGGACATCCCTGTCGAGGTGATCCCCGGGGTGACAGCGGCAAACGCGGCAGCGTCGCTGCTCGGTTCTCCCCTCTCAGGCGATTTTGCCGCAGTGAGCCTCTCCGATCTCCTCACCCCTGTCGAGGTGATCGAACGGAGGCTCCATGCTGCATTCTCGATGGGAACTCCTGTCGTGCTCTACAACCCGAAGAGCAGGGGGAGGCCGCATAATTTTGCCCTTGCAATGGAGATTGCCGGGAAGTACAGGAATCCGGAAACGCCGATTGGGATCGTGAAGAACGCCTACCGGGAGGGCGAAGCGATCATGGTCGTCACCCTTGGCGAGGTCGCACTCGCCGACAGCATGGTGGATATGCACACCACCGTGATTGTGGGTGGCGAAGAGAGCAGGATATGGAGGTTGGGACAAGATGTCAAAGGAATCATCACCCCGCGGGGTTACCACAGGAAATACCTATACTGACCTCGGTGCATCGACCGCCGAGGCATACGAGATATCGCGGACGAGCAGGAACCTTGCACGTGAAACGATAGGCGATGCCGGGTATGAAGACCGGGTCCGCCAGCGGTGCTCGATTGCGGTCGGGGATTTTGCCATGGCAGGACTCCTCCGGTTCCATAAAAAGCCGGTGGAAGCGGGCCTTGCTGCACTCTCTCTCTCCCGTCCCCTCATCACCGATATCAGGATGGTCCAGGTCGGCATCCAGAAGAAGGGTCATACGAGCCCGGTGCTGTGTGCCCTCGATTACGGGGCAGAGATGGCATCTGCACAGGGTATCACCCGGAGCAGGGCAGGGATCCTGGCACTCAAAGACCAGCTCGACGGATCGGTCATCGTGATAGGAAATGCACCCTCTGCACTCCTCGCTGTCTGCGAGCTGGTCCGGGAGGGATGCCGGCCGGCTCTTGTCATCGGGACGCCGGTCGGGTTTGTCAAGGCAGCCGAATCGAAGGAGGAACTGCGTACGCTCGATATACCCTCTGTCTCAAATGAAGGGACACGAGGCGGGACGCCTGTCGCTGTAGCGGCCATCAACGAGATCATCACCATCTATGCCGAGATCACACGCGACCACTGAAGCGGTTACCGACCCGGTGACAGGGTTTGTGTATCCGGGAGAGTGGGTCGCTGCCTGCAGGGACGAAGCCGGGCTTGATCGTGCGAGAGCCGGACTTGCCGTCCTCACCTCGTCAGGTACGGTCCTGAACCGTGGATATACGACCGGAACCACGGCCGCTGCCTGCTGCAAGGCCGCCATACTCTCTCTTGAGGAAGAGATCCGCGAGGTCGATGTGCCCACGCCTTCCGGGATCAGGGTCTGTGTGCCGGTCGAGGCTTCGCGGGGTGTGGCATCATGCCGGAAATATTCCGGCGACTATCCTGAGGATGCAACCGCCGGGATCCTCTTTATTGCCGAATGTACTCCTGCACATGATGAGATATCGCTCTATCCCGGCGAGGGTATCGGCCGCTTCTCACGAGACACTCCCCGGTACCGGAAAGGGCGAGCCGGCGATCAGCACTCCGGCCCTTTCCTCGATCCTCGATGCAATTCACGAAGGACTGAAGAGAACCGGGCTTTCAGGGATCACTGTTCATCTCAGGATACCGGATGGCCTGGTTGTTGCAGGAAAAACACTCAACCCGCAGGTCGGCATCGAGGGGGGGATCTCGGTGCTCGGGACGACCGGTCTCGTCGAACCCTGGGACGATCACCTCACGGAAACGGTTATGGAACGGGTCCGCACTTCGGACAGGGTCGTGCTCACCACGGGGCGGACGGGTCTGCGGTATGCCCGTCTCCTCTTTCCGGACCATGACGTGGTGCTTGCAGGATCGCACCTGGAAGTTGCGATCGCAGAGGCCAGGGGGCCGGTCGTCCTGTGCGGACTCCCCGCACTCATCCTCCGGTTCCTCGACCCGGATCTGCCGGGCACGACTGGATATGCGACCATAGAAGAATTCTCCACTCAGCCGGAATTCAAAGACAGGATGTTCGCCGCATTCCGGAAGGGAAAGGAGCGATACCCGGGGTTGCGGATCGTGATCGTCGACCGTAACGGCACCATCATGGGAGATTCAGGATGAAAGTTGTCGGGGTAGGCTGCGGACCCGGGAATGCTCACCGAGCAGGCCATCGCTGCCATTTCAGGTGCAACGGTGATTTTTGGCTCAAAACGGGCGATCGCACTTGCTGCGGCACATATACCGAGAGAGTGTAGGGTGAAGGAGATGACCACATTCCGTCCGGAGCACCGATCCCTGACGATGCGGTCGTTCTCTCGACCGGTGACCCCCAACTCGCCGGCCTCGGATACCTTGGGGGGGAGATCGTCCCCGGCATTTCATCGCTCCAGGTCGCTGCCGCGAGGCTCGGGATCCCCCTTGAGCGGATCTCGGTGGTTGTCGCCCATGGCAAAGAACATGAGCGGGCTCTTGCCGAGGTGGCTGCAGAAGTGGAGCTCGGAAAGATCGTCTTCATCGTTGCCGACCCGAAATTTTCCATTGCGGCGCTGGCGGGCGCCCTCGCAGGGTCCGGAGAAGAGATCTCGGTTGCCGTGTGCGAAGACCTCGGGTATCCCGGCGAGAGAATCGCGATCGGGACCATTGCAGAACCGCCGGTCCCGGTCTCCCGGCTCTTCTCGGTGCTCGTGGGCAGGACAGGCATGTTCCCAAAAAGACCCCGGATTCAGTGAAGGGCATATAAAGGAGCACGGCATACCTCTTTTCCAGGAATAAGGGAGTGAATCATGGAGAAAGCAACAAAGAAACAGTTGAGCCTGCTCTGTTTTCTGGCCGGTTTTGTTCTTGTACTCATCAAAGATCTCAAGGGAATCCAGGAGATCGATCTGGGGTTCTCGTGGCCATGGGCACTCATGTTCTATTCGGGGCTCCTGCTCATGGCGATCGGATATTATCTCCGGGGTTGAAAGCGGACCCGGAACACCGCTGCCCGGGGAGGGAGATCACAATCCCATGGACCCCGGGCAGGGTCAGGTAATTTTTACGATATCCCGGTCCATGACGATGAACCCTTCTGCGGCAAGGGAGGCAAAGACCGGGTCAGGTAATTTTTACGATATCTCCTTCCATGACGATGAACCCTTCCGCGGCAAGGGAAGCGAGGACCGGGTCGATCCGCTCCGGGGGCAGGTCGATTTCGCTATAGAGATCACTCGTCAGGGTATTCCCGTTCCTGACCAGGTAGGAGAGGATCCTGCCCCTCACCTGGCGGACCGAACCCTCGAAGGGAGATTGTTTTTTGTACTGCGTGCTCCTTTTGTTGGGATTGTCCCTGGTTTTTCCAAGGTATGAGCCATAATCCATGAGAGCATAATACCAGTCCCGGGGATTCCTGCGATCGAGGGTCTCTCCAACAAGCGGGAGGATCTCCTTGTCCGAGACGGAAGCACGGTCCTGGAAATAGCAGTGGATAAACACCCTCCTGATATTTGTCTCGATAAGTAAGGAGGGTTTTTTGAATGCAAATGCCTGCACTGCTGCTGCGGTGGCCTTCCCGATTCCCGGCAGGGAGCAG
>CAWHEC010000008.1:0-47450 GCA_963828315.1 uncultured Methanoregulaceae archaeon
GGGACTTCGGAATCCACGTTCAGCACCATGATCGCTTCTTCGCCAGGGGTGATCCGGCCGACCTGCATGCCGGCAATGTTGATATTTATTTTGCCGAGGATGGTTGACGCCCGGCCGATCACACCGGGCTTGTCGAGATGCCGGGATACGATCACGTACCCTTCCGGTATCATGTCCATCGTATAGCCGCCGATGGAAACGATCCGGCTCCTTCCCTTGAAAAAGACCGTCCCGCTCATCGTCTCCTCCATGGTGTCGGTCTTGACCCTGATAGTTATCGAGGCTCGTGAATCCGCCCGAATCAGGGGTCGTAGTCTCCGAGTAGCTGATCCCCCGTTCCTTTGCAATGAACTCGGCATTCACGATATTGACCGGCACCTGCAGGATCGGGTCGAGCAGCCCCTTCAGGCCCATGCGGGTGATGAACCGCGTGTTCGTCCCAAGCTGGGAGAGTTCCCCGCTGTACGTGAACTCCACCCGTTCCACGCGTCCCCCTACAAGTTGGGTGAGGAACCGTGCCATCTTCTCGGCAAGAGAGGCAAACGGCTCGATCGTATCGGCATCTTCTGCAGGGACGATCGGTGCGTTCACGATATACTTGGCCGATCCTCCTTTCAACACCGCACTGCACTGCTTTGCGATCGAGACCGCGACATTGGTCTGCGCCTCGACCGTGCTTGCACCGAGATGGGGGGTCGTGATGACCTGGTCGAGGGTGAGGAGGTCCGAGTTGAGCGGCGGCTCCTCCTCGAACACATCGAGTGCCGCACCGGCCACTTTCCCTGCCTTCACCGCGTCATACAGGGCTTTTTCATCGATGATGCCCCCGCGGGCACAGTTGATGATCCTGACCCCGTCCTTCATCGTGGCGATGCTTTTGGCATTGATGATGTGCTTCGTCTCCTTGATAAGAGGGGTATGGACCGTGATGAAATCCGAGATCCTGAAGAGCTCCTCGATGGATACCGATTCGACTCCCAGCTGGGAAGCCCGCTCTTTGCTGATGAACGGGTCATACCCTGCACAGTGCATCCCCATCGCGTTTGCCCTTTTTGCGATCTCCCGCCCGATCCTGCCAAGCCCGACAATCCCGAGCGTCTTTTCGTTCAGCTCCACCCCCATGAACTTCGAGCGCTTCCACTCCTTCCTCTTCAGTGACGCATTCGCCTGCGGGATATTCCGGGCGAGGGAGAGCATCATGGCCATGGTATGCTCGGTTGCCGCAAGGGTATTTCCCTCCGGGGCGTTCGCGACAATGATCCCCCGCCGGGTTGCCGCATCCATATCGATATTATCCACCCCGGCCCCGGCCCTCCCGATGAACCGGAGCTTCTTTCCTGCGTCGATCACCTTCGCAGTGACCTCTGTCCCGCTCCGGACAAGGAGCGCATCGTATTCCCCGATGATTTTGATAAGCTCTTCTTCAGGGAGGTCCGTTTTTACATCCACCTGGAACTCGGACCTGAGCAGCCCTAACCCATCTTCGGCCAGCGGATCGCTGACCAGTATCCTGGAGCTCACATTAAAACCCATAGTATGTAGCTATCCAGAGTATTCTAACCTTCTTCTTGAACAACACTCCCCAGGGACTCCCTCACGGGATTATCGGATAATAATTTATTAAGCAGATGACAGGTGAGATTATAGTGGTGCGTGAATGAAGGAGAGTGGTGCGTGAATGGATGAGATGCCGGATATTCTTTGGCTTGAAGAGATACGAAAAGAGGATATCTCTGCAGTGGGGGGAAAAGGAGCATCGCTTGGCGAGATGTCTTCAATCGGCCTGCCGGTCCCGGGTGGGTTTGTGGTCACGAGCCGGGCGTTCCGCCACTTCCTCATCGAGGCAGGGATCGAACAGACCCTGTTTGCCGATCTTGAGGACCTGAACGTCGACGATAACCCTGCCCTCGAGCGGGCTTCGAAAAAGGCCCGGGCAGCAGTGATGAAGGCAAAGATGCCGGCATCCCTGAAGGACCGGATCAGGGAGGCCTACCTGAAGCTTGAAGGAGGAGGGATGGTGGTCGCCGTCCGATCGAGCGCAACTGCCGAGGATCTCCCCGATGCAAGTTTCGCCGGCCAGCAGGAGACCTACCTGAACATAAAAGGAGAGAAAAGCCTCCTCGAAGCGGTCCAGAAATGCTGGGCATCGCTCTATGGGGCGAGGGCAATCTATTACCGCGCGAAACAGGGGTTTGACGACAGGAGCGTCAATATTGCAGTCGTCGTCCAGCAGATGATCAACTCCGAGAAGGCCGGGGTGATGTTCACCTCCCACCCGGTCACCGGCGAGCCGCTCTCGATCATCGAGGGATCCTGGGGACTCGGCGAATCGGTGGTATCCGGTTCGGTCTCCCCTGACAAGTATGTCTTTGACCAGAGGACCGGAAAAGTGATCGACCGGCTTGTCGCCCGGAAAAAAATTGAGATCGTCTCGGATGGGGAGCATGGGACAAAGACGCTCGATGTCGGGAAAGAACGGCAGGAGACCCCGGTGCTTTCCGACGATGAAATCGCCAGGCTTGCAACGTTTGGCAAGGTGGCGGAGACCCATTACGGGGTCCCCCAGGACGTGGAATGGAGCATTGTGGGAACGACGATCTACATCCTCCAGTCACGGCCCATCACGACCATCAGGACCGGTACTGCCGCAGTGAAAACCGAATCGGCCGGAGGACAGATCCTTGTGAAGGGGCAGGGGGCATCGCCGGGCATCGCGACCGGGCGTGTCGTGGTGATCAGGAATGTCAAGGATACGGGTTCGGTCAGCGAAGGGGATATTCTCGTCACCAGGATGACGAACCCTGACATGGTGCCGGCTATGCAGAAGGTCGCTGCTATCGTGACCGACGAGGGAGGTATGACCTGCCATGCCGCGATCGTCAGCCGGGAACTCGGGACCCCGGCTGTCGTGGGGACCAGGAACGCCACGTCGGTGCTGAAACCAGGCCAGCTCGTCACGGTTGACGGCGAGAAGGGGTTCATCTACGAAGGGGCACTCGAAAAACCCGTCAGGGCACAGGTTTCCGAGGCCGCCACTGCTGCATCACCCTTGATCACGGCGACCAGCGTGAAGGTGAATGTCTCGATCCCGGCTGCAGCGGCCCGGGCTGCTGCGACCGGTGCCGACGGGGTCGGTCTGCTCCGGATCGAGCACCTCATCCTCGGGCTGAACAAGACGCCGGGCTGGTTCATCACGAATGGAAAAGAGGACGAGTTCATCGATGAGCTGTACAAGGGGATCAAAATCGTCCTCGATGCGTTCTATGGAAAGCCGGTCTGGGTGCGGACCCTTGACGCCCCGACCGACGAGTTCCGGAACATGGCCGGCGGCGAGAGTGAGCCCCACGAGCATAACCCCATGCTTGGATGGCGGGGTATCCGGCGGGACCTCCAGAGCCCGGACCAGTTCCGTCTCCAGGTGGAAGCGTTCAAGAAGCTCTGGGAGCAGGGGTACGACAACCTCGGCGTGATGTTCCCCATGGTGTCGCACCCAAACGAGTTTCTCGCCGCACGGGAGATGATGGCAGAATGGGGCGTGGATGTCGATTCCGTAACCCTCGGGATTATGATCGAGATTCCCTCGAGCGCCATCATGATCGAGGATTTCATTCATGCCGGGATCGATTTCGCCTCGTTTGGGACAAACGACCTGATCCAGTATACCCTTGCCATCGACCGGAACAACGAGAATGTTGCCAGCATGTACCAGCCGAAGCATCCTGCGGTGCTCGCCCTTATCGACCAGGCGATCCAGGTCTGCCGCGAGCACGGGGTGGAGTGCTCCATCTGCGGCCAGGCCGGTTCGGAACCGCCGATGGTCGCATGGCTCGTGGAGCACGGGATCACCAGCGTCTCCGCAAATATCGATGCCATCGGAAAGATACGGGAGACCGTCGCACGGACCGAGAAGCGGATCATCCTCGAGAGTGCGAGAAGGCCCCATGCGGAGTAAAGGAATACCCGAAGAAGAACTCTTCTCATTTCTGGAGGCAACAAAGCGGGAGGATAAACTCCACCGGTATATCCTCAGCTCGATGTGCACCCTTCCGCACCCCGTAGCGGTCCGGGCCCATACCCTTTTTTTGGAGACAAACCTCGGCGACCCGGGGCTTTTTCCCGGAACGGCCTCCCTGGAGCGGCTCCTTGTCAGCCGCCTCGGGAGCCTCTTCCATAATCCGGATGCCTGCGGGTATGCCACGACAGGAGGGACGGAATCAAACATCCAGGCGCTCCGGATTGCCAGGGCGACGGCAGGGATCGAGTCTCCCAACGTGGTCATACCGGAATCTGCCCATTTTTCATTCAAAAAGGCCTGCGATCTGACCGGGGTGGAGTTGCGGTCTGTCCCCCTTGACAGGGAGCTACCGGGCAGACCCCGACCTGTTCATGGAGGCAGTCGATTCCCGCACCTGCTGCATGGTCGGGATTGCAGGGACGACGGAGTATGGAATGGTGGACCCGATCAGGGAACTTGCGGCATTTGCCCACAAGGAGGGGATCTTCTTCCATGTCGATGCGGCATTCGGGGGAATGGTCCTCCCGTTCCTGAAAGGGGCCCCGGAATTTGATTTTTCACTCCCGGGCGTGATGTCGGTAGCCGTTGATCCCCACAAGATGGGTATGAGCACGATCCCGGCAGGGTGTCTCCTGCTTCGGAATGAAAGGGACCTCTGTTCCCTCTCGGTCGACACCCCCTATCTCACGGTAAAGCAGGAGTTCACGCTCTCCGGCACCCGCACGGGAGGATCCGTGGCAGGGGCACTCGCGGTGCTCGAATACCTCGGATACGACGGGATGGAAGCGGTGGTCCACGGGTGCATGAAGAATACCCGTCGCCTGATCGACGGCATGGAGAGCTATGGGATCCTCCCTGTCGTCACCCCTGATGTGAACGTGGCCACGTTCGAGAGGCCGGAGCTTCCGGTCCCTGCCCCTTGGCAGGTCTCCTTCACCCGCAACAACCACCTCAGGATCGTCTGCATGCCCCATGTGCATGCGGGAATCATTGAAGCATTTTTGGAAGATATTGGTGAGCAGTATGCTGAACCGGCTGATAACATCGCTTGAAAGGTGCCCGATCGTCACAACGTGGCGACTACAACTACTTCATCCACCCCATCACCGATGGGGTCCCCTCGCTTGACCCTGCCCTCCTGCGTGAGGTGGCGATCGCCATGATCAAGGTCATGGACCTGGACAGGGTTGATCGGATCATCGCTGCGGAAGCGATGGGGATCCCTGTCGGATCGATCATCTCGTGCATGACCGACCTTCCCCTCAACATCGTCAGAAAGCGGGAGTACCTGCTGAAGGGCGAGATCCCGCTCCACCAGGTGACCGGGTATTCGAAAGGCAAGCTCTACTTGAACGGGGTGGATCCCGGGGAACGGGTCGTTATTGTCGACGATGTGATCAGCACGGGAGGAACAACCAGGGCTCTCCTCGCCGCCCTCGACAAAACAGGTGCCGAAGTCGCAGACATCTGTTTTGCAATCAAGAGGGGCGATGCCGATATCGGCAGGCCCTACAAGGCACTGGTGACCGTCCGAGGTCACCGACAGGGTGCATGTGGTTGAACGGTATTTCTGACCTTGTGTCGCGAGCTCCGGGAGAGAGGGGCACGATCGCTCGCCCTCCAGTTCCCTGCCGGCCTGAAGCGGAAGGCCGCCGAGGTCGCGGATGCCCTGAAAAGCCAGGGGTTCTCCGTCATTATCAGCGGGGATCCCTGCTATGGCGCCTGCGACCTTGCTCTGGACCTGCTCGATTATGCCGACGTGCTCGTTCACTTCGGCCATACCCCCCTCATCACCCACCCTTCCGTCCTGCATGTGCCCTTCCGGGTGGACATCGACCCGTCCGTGGTGCGATCGGCACTCCCCCTCCTCAAAGGAAGAGCGGTCGGCGTCATCACCACCGCCCAGCACACGCATATGCTCCCGGGCATCGTGGAGGTGCTCAGGGCGGAAGGATACGAGCCGGTCTTCAGGACAGGAGGAGGGAGGACCCCGGAGCCGGGCCAGGTGCTCGGCTGCTCGTTTGAAGCTGCCCGGATACCGGGGGTATCAGAGATCCTTTTTGTCGGGACCGGTCTCTTTCATCCCCTGGGAGTGCAGCTTGCCACCGGCGCACATGTCGTGGCGCTCGACCCGCTCTCCGGTCAGGCAGTCGAGGTGGATGCCGGGAAGTTTCTCCGAAAAAGGCATGCTCTCATCGAGAAAGCCCGGTCTGCACGGCATATCGGGATTATCGTCAGCACAAAGCCCGGGCAGAACCGCTATTCCCTCGGAAAACGCCTCCTCTCCCTCTGTGACCGGGCATACCTTGTCTTCATGAACGAAGTGAGTCCCGACGAGCTCCTGAACCTTGGCTTTGGGGCATATGTGAACACGGCATGCCCGCGACTCGCCTATGACGACCAGGTCCGTTTCCCTGCCCCGGTCCTCACCCCGGGAGAGTTTGAGATCCTCTGCGGCACCCGGCGCTGGGAAGACTACGTGGTCGACGAGATGCCCTGACGATGAAACTGAACCGGCTCGAGCGGTTGCTCGAAAACCTGGAGGGATTTTCCGACCCCTCTCCCCTCCTCGAGCAATACCGGACCCCTGCACCCCTTGCCGCCCGGCTCCTCTACCATGCAGCACTGAAAGGTGATATCGAAGGAAAGCGGGTCTGCGACCTCGGCTGCGGTACCGGGATCCTCGCGATCGGGGCGGCACTCCTCGGGGCCCGTGAAGTGGTTGCGGTGGACATCGACCTGTCCGCACTTGAGATCGCCCGCCGGAATACGGAGCGTGCCGGGGCAGATATCCAGTTCCTGCACGCTGACTGCCGGGACCCGGCAACTCCCGGCAGGATTGGAGACTGCGATACCGTCGTGATGAATCCTCCCTTTGGTGCCCAGCAGATCCATGCCGACCGGCCGTTCATCGATGCATCCCTGGCAATAGCCCCGGTAATCTACGGGATATTCAATGCAGGGAGCAGGTCCTTTGTCACTGCATACCTGGCCGGGAGAGGAGAGATCGACGAAGTGATAGGGGGTCTCCTTCCGGTAAAACGGACGTTCTCACTTCCACCGGGACGAGGTCAGGGAGATCCCGGTAGAGATAATGGTGATACGGACGAGAGGGTGAACGAGAACCGTCCGGCCCCAAGCCTTGCCGGACCTTTTGGGACTTCGTGTACAATCATCCTGGCCAGCTTTCTTAGAGGCGTTCACGAATCACCAAGGTACAGTGCTCCAATGCAACATTTATTTGGAGTGATAATTTGGATCAGCACAGCGATAGTGATGTATTTTCTCCCATCAAAGCTCTCTCACGATAAGCAACACATCAGCTGATCCAGGGTAACGATGTATGAAGTGTGCGGTATTCCATGACTATTTCGGGGCAATCGGCGGCGGAGAGAAGGTAGCGGTCGCTATCGCACAGACACTCGGTGCCGATATCATCACCACCGATACCGACCGTCTTGAAAGGATCGGGTCCGGCCTCGTGGTAAAGAGCCTTGGGAAGACACCAAAAGTGCCACCGCTCAAACAGATCTCGGCAGCCCAAAAATTCTCGTCCTGTGATTTCACCGAGGAGTATGATCTCTTCATTTTCAGTGGAAACTGGGCGCACCATGCCGCCGGAACCCATCATCCGAACATCTGGTACTGCCATACGCCGGTACGGGCATTCTATGACCTGTATGCAGCGTTCCTTCAGCGTCAGCCCTTTCTCAAACGACAGGCATTTACCGTGTGGGCATCGCTCTATCGACGCCTGGACCAGCGTGCGGTCTCCCATGTCGACCGGATCGTGACCAATTCGAACAACACGCTCGGGAGAATCCGGACCTACTACCGGCGGGAGGCAGACATCATCCATCCTCCAGTCGACACGTCGGTCTATTCATGCAAGGAGTATGGGGACTTCTGGCTCTCGGTGAACCGGCTCTACCCGGAAAAGAGGATTGAACTCCAGATAGAGAGCTTCCGGTCGCCTTCCGGATGAACGACTCTGTATCGTGGGGGGCTATGCGGAGGGGGACCATGCAGCAGGCTACGTCGGGCAGCTCAAGAAAGATCTCCCGCCCAATGTCGAAATGCTCGGGGAGGTACCGGAAGCACGCCTTCTCGACCTCTACTCCCGTTGCCGCGGACTCGTCTGCACGGCGCTCGATGAGGACTTCGGCATGACCCCCCTCGAGGCGATGGCTGCCGGAAAACCTGTCGTTGCAGTGGATGAGGGGGGGTTTCGCGAGACGGTGACAGAAGAGACCGGGAAGCGTGTACCTGCGGATACCAGGAGTATCGTCCAGGCGTTGAAGGCGGTATCGGACAATCCCGGCCGCTACCATGATGCCTGTCTCGCCCGGGCGAGGATGTTCGATCGTGCCGTATTCGATGAGAAGATACGGCATGTGGTGGATGAAGTCATATGATTTTGCGGATGGGCTATGCAGTGGGTCCAGATCCGCTGCATATCGGCACATTCCAGCCCTCACGGTGAATACCAGATGATGGCGGCCGCAATGAAGTTCCGGCTTGCAGATATCGGCAAATTTCGGCCTCCACGTTGAATACCGGGGGTGGGATGGAAGGGGACCATAGGCTGATGAGAGCATCAGGGGAGGATTCCACAGGTCCCAGGGAAGGATTTTTTTATCGAGGAGATATTTTTGAAGATCTGATTGTGGATGGCCAACTGCAGTCTTTTTGGAGAACGCGTGCTATGCCGGCATCTGGAATTAACAGGGTTTTAAAGGCATAAGAGTCAACCACTACACCATTGCATGTGGATCACTGAATACCGCGACCTGATAGAGATCCTGACCATCAGCGACCTCCGGGTGAAATACCAGAGCTCGGTACTCGGATTTGCGTGGTCGCTGATCAACCCGCTTTTTACCCTGCTCATTTTGTATTTTGTATTCAGCAGGATCTACCAGATGGAAGAGAGCCAGTTCGTCCTGTTCCTCTTTGTCGGGATCGTGACCTGGAGGTTCTTTTCAAATGGCACCACCAATGGAATGGCGTCAATCGTGGCCAATCCCGGCCTTGTCCAGAAGATACACATCCCCCGCCATGTCCTGGTGTTCAGTTCCGTCCTCTCGAGCCTGATCAGTTCGCTTCTTGAATTTGTCGTGCTGTTCTGTATCATCCTCATCGTCAAAGTGCAGATCTCCCTCACGATGGTGCTGTTTCCCCTGGTACTTCTTCTCCTCTTCGTCATCATCTATGCCCTCTCCCTCGCCCTTGCCTCGCTGTATGTGTATTACCGGGACCTGAACCAGGTGTGGGGGGTCCTTCTCCAGGCAGGTTTTTTTCTCGTGCCGATCGTCTACCCAATCAGCGTGATTCCGGAGCAGTATCTTCAGATCTACCTGCTCAACCCGATAACCGTGATCATGGAGATGTTCCGCGATATCCTTATATACGGCACGTTGCCTCCTGCTGGCTATCTTGCCTATGCTGCAATCGCGGGAGTCATCCTGTTTGCTGCCGGGCAGGCTCCTTTCAACAAGCTTGAGCGAAGATTTGCCGAGGTGGTATGACATGTCGACCAGGTCTTTTTCGGATTCTTCAGGAGATGCGGTGGTGGTACGTGACCTTGTAAAGAAGTTCAAGATACCGCATGAAAAAAAGAAGACCATCTACGATCATGTTTTTGGCCTGGTAAAGGGAGGGTCCTATCTCGTACGAAGAATTGGTTGCGCTCGACAGGGTCTCATTCACCATCGCTGAGGGAGAGACGTTCGGGATTATCGGGCCGAACGGAAGCGGCAAGAGCACGCTTCTCAAGGTCCTTGCCGGGATCATGTATCCGGATGGCGGGGATGTGACGATTCATGGAAAGATCGCTCCGTTCATCGAACTCGGAGTCGGGTTCCAGCCCGAGCTTACCGCGAGAAATAATGTATTCCTCTACGGGGCGATCATGGGAGTCAGCAAGAAAGGAATTACGCAACGGTACGACGAGATCATCGAATTTGCCGACCTGAAAAAATTCGAGGATACGCGACTCAAGCATTTTTCGACGGGTATGACGTTGCGGCTTGCTTTTTCAACGGCGATCCAGACCGATCCCGACATTCTTCTCGTTGACGAGATCATCACTGTCGGCGATGCAGCGTTCCAGCAGAAATGCAATGACAAGATCGCCCAGTTGAGAGAAGAGAATAAAACGATCGTGTATGTTTCCCATTACCTGGATGCGCTGAAGAAACTTACCAGCCGGTGCATGCTCCTTGAACAGGGAAAGATCATCCAGATAGGGGATACTCCAGGCGTCCTTGAGACCTATATGGACAGGGTAGAGAAGAGCAGCAGAACGGCAAATGATAAAAAAAACCTGGAATAGTGGCAGAATAGGATCTCCAGGCGATCTGAAAAGCAGTATCATAGATGCAATCCCCCGTTATATCACTCCTCCGGACTTGAGGTATCCCCCTGCCTCCCGATAGTACGCCTCAATCCTCCCCATAATCGCCTCCCAGTCATACTCCCTCGCCTTTATCCGGCATCTCTGCCTTGTATCCTCCCCAGCGGTAAGCATCACCCTGATTTTTTCTGCAAGGTCAGCCGCATCGAGCGAGCTTCCAACCCGCACCCATCCCTGGCAAATACCCTGCTCGCATTCTTCGGATGATCGATCGTCACGACCGGGAGGCCGGATGCAAGCGCTTCGAGCGCCGAGATCCCGAATCCTTCCCTTGTCGAAGGGAGAACGAACACCCGGGATGATTTCATGTGGGCGATCACATCCCCGGACCGTGGGAGAAATCCCGTGAAAAGGACATTCCCGGAAAGGTGCATCGATCTCACTTTTTCTTCGAGACTGGTCCGTTCCGGGCCGTCGCCGACAATCAGGCACCGGATCGAGGGCTGGGATGGTCTGAGTATCCCGACTGCATCGATCAGCACGTCGACATGTTTCTCCCGGATCAGCCTACCCGCGAACAGGATATCCGATCGAGTCGTTGCAGGAAGTACCGAATCGATCTCACCGGTGTCGATGCCAATCGGAAGAACCGTAATCTCCCTGTCACCGGCCATGCTGACCAGTCCGGCCTTTGTGGTTTCAGAAATAGCGACGGTATGGGCAGGGACCCGGGCGGCAAGCCGTTCGAGCACTTTGCCTGCCGAGCCTTTCAGTCCCAGGTATTCATACCAGTAGTCCCCCCACACCTCGTACCAGGTGATGACGAGCGGAGACCGTGATATCCTGCAGGCAGCCGCAGACCCGAACACCGATGTATAGGGAAACTGCTGGCAGTCCACCACATCAAACCTCTCCCTGGCAAGGGCCAGAAAAACCATGACCCCGAAGATAAACGCCGGCAGGATCCTGCGTCTTCCTTTCCGGTAGAAAGAATAGGGCCTGCAGACCCCATGGAGGATCACCCCCTCCCTGGTGATCGTCTGCTCCCCTTCCCAGCACTGCATCCCGAACAGGTGGACTTCATGCCCCCTTGCAACCAATCGTCGTGAGACCTCCCATACCCTCTTCTCACCGCCACCAGTGATGTAGGGGTACACCGCATCATACACAAAGGCAATCCGCATGAGGTCTCCCTAGGGCGATACGTCGCTGTTGAGGCACATCATGCTGATGAACACCGCGATGAAGGAGATCTCCAGTCCGATGATAACCAGTGAGAGGGAGAGCACGGCATTGGTGATCTGGTAGAGTGGCCCCAATCCCGACTGTATCCAGTCGCAGATGATACTCCCTCCGAGGACCAGTCCTGCAAGGATTATCCCCATTCCCGCCACCAGGAATACCTCAAGGTGCTGGTAGTTGAGGAGCGCCTTTACGTACCCCTCAGGCCTGTCAAACCCATGCACGGCAGAATAGACTTTGATCAAAAGGCCGGATGCCAAGACCTGAACCCCCCCCGTAAAGAGAATCGCACCGAGGATAAAGGAATGGGTCCGCCCGCTTGGGCTTTCTGACGAGGTATAGAACGCTGCCATCATCACAAGACCGAATAGGGCGAAGAAGAGGCCCGGGATCGTGAGAAAGGGGATTGGTTTTAAGAGAATGATGAACCGGATATGCCTCCATCCGTCGGAAAAACTGTTCAGCTTGGAGGGGGTTTCCCTCGGGTAGTACGTGATCGGCACTTCCGTGATCGTCAGCCCCTCCCGGGACGCTTTGATCAGCATCTCGGACGCAAATTCCATCCCCCAGCTCTGCAGGTCCAGTTTTTTCAGAGCATCGGCGCGTATTGCACGGAACCCACTGTGGGCATCGGAAAATGTTGTGTGAAACACCCTGTTCAGGACCCAGGTCAGGAGCGGATTGCCTATATACCGGTGGAGCGGACGCATCGCACCTTTCTTCAACTCCCCCTTGAAACGCGAGCCGATGACAAGGTCGGCCCCGTGTTCAAGGTCCCGGATCAGGAGGGGAAGTTCGAGAAAATCGTACGTGTTGTCCGCATCGCCCATCACGATATACTCTCCCCGGGCATGGGAAAATCCCTCCAGGTATGAAGACCCATAGCCCCGATGAGAGGAATGCACCACAATTGCCCCGAGCTCACGGGCGATATCCGGAGTGCGGTCGGTCGATGAATCGGAGACGATGATCTCCCCGCTGACCCCGATATCCTCAAATACCTTCTGAATTTTATGGATGCAGATACCGATGGTGGTCTCTTCATTGAGCGTCGGGAGAATTACCGAGAGATAGGGCTGGCTGGTGTCCTCCCGCATCATTCATTCCGTATCGTGTGTCCTCCAGCAAAAAGACCGTCAGGTATCATAACAGCACCTGATTTTTCAACAGGAACATGCATAATGATTCCTATCCGAACTGTGCATCGCGGTCTCCCGTTTTTTTAAATAAACCGCCCATGACCGCCCTTCGGTCAGGCATACAATGGGAAAATGGCGAAGCCATCTTCCTTCGATATAAGGGAAACGAGTAGATGGGGATATCGATGGCAAGCCCGCACCTGTCCCCAACCTGTCTCTTCGCCTGGTCGCGGGGGTTCACCCCGTGATCGTGACGCCCTCCATGACATCCTGTTCAGAGACCTCGATTTTCATCCCCGATGAAACCAGCCGGTAGGGGCCTGTCGTTTTCACAGGATAAGGCGAATTTTTCGTTGCATACGGGAGGATAAAGAGGCCGTTTTCGCTCTCCTGGCGATAGACGAATGTCCGGCCAATGTTCGTCTGGATTGTCACCTCGATCCGGCCTTCCCCTTTCAGCCTCGCACCCTCGACATATTCGAACGTTTTCACGAGATTGGTAGTATTGTCACCAATGTGCGCCGGATCGTTTGCCTGCTCGTAGATGAGCCGGTAATGCTGGAGGGCATCGATTGTCTCAACCGGAGCACCACGTCCTATATTCCCGATGGCCGCTCCCTTCCCTTCATAGGGAGCTGCGGTAAACGCAGCCAGGTTCTCCCGGGCAGCATCGATGCCGAGGACTTCATACCGGTACACGATCGGTATCGCACTCCGGCTCTGCGGTGTATCATACTCGATATACACCACCTCCTGTGGCTCGACCATGGTCCCGTCAAAATTCTGCAGCCTGCTCACCATGGTCTGATAATAGGGCTGGAATTTGAGCGATACCAGGGTCTGATTGGCCTCTCCTGGGGCAACAAGGAATACCTGGAAATAATAATTGTCAGGAATAGCAAGGATCGGAACTGTGCTTCGGAACCAGTTGACCATGGAAGGGAATTTCGAGTCAGTCATCTTCCAGTCGGTGATGACATACCGTGCATCCAGCCTGTCCGCGACCCGGTTTGCAGTCACTTCAGAGTGTGCAAAGAAATAGAAAGACGATTGGGCGACATTATCCTGGAATGGATTGGTGACCGGGATCGCTTTTGAAAGGAATGTTATCCAGTGGCCGTAGTCCCACCAGGAGAGGATGCTGTAGGATCCCTCGGGATACGTCCATTCAGCGCCATCATAGGGGCCAAGGTAAGGAACCCCCGTGTCAGCCGCCACCCCGTCCAGCCATTCCAGGGTATCGGTCCATTGGGGCGGGATCAGGGTATTTTTTGTGCTGGTGGCAACCGAATAATCGGATACCAGGGATACCCCGCAGAACACCACCATGCAGGCCAGCACGAGCGAGGTGCCGGTCCTTTCCAGCCCTGAGAGCAGACCGTTGCCGGCCTTCCGGGGGGAAGAACCTTCCCTCTTTCTCTTCTCTTTTTTCCCTTCCCGTTCATGGGAAGGCCTGGCACCCTTCTTTTTCCCTGCCCCGGGTGTATCGAGAACAAGGGCATACGAGAGGGCAGTGGCTGCGGATATGACGACAATGACGGCAGAATAATATTCAAACCGTGAATGCAGGATTGTCGATATGAGCACGATCACACCCCAGACCAGGATGAACAGGTGGACCGGACATTCCCTCTTCCAGAACCGGTAGGCAAGCAGGGGTAGCCCGATACATGCCAGGATGATACCGATATTGTAACTGCCCCACATCTGTGAGAGGGACCATGGTTTCTGTTCATCGAGGGGAAAGTCCTGGAAACTCGTCCCAAAGAATGATGAGAGCGCCCTGAACCCCGAATCGAAGAAAGAGGAGTTGAAAAAGGCCACTCCAATGATGCACCCGATCACACAGGCCATGGCCACTCCGATGAATATCCATGGTTTTCCCCGGAAAACTATCGAAAAAACCTGGAGGAGCGCAGTTCCGCAGAACAGGAGGACGAAGGCATGGATCGGGGCAGAGGAATAGGTGGCAAGCGAATAGACAGGGGATTGGACACCGACAATCGCAAGACCCGCAATGGCAAACGCAGATACGATGCCGTTTACGATCAGAAGGTAGTCTGTCTTCGTTCCATGGAATGCATTCCAGGTATACTGGAGCAGCGTGTAAAGCGCGACAATGATGGCAAACACCATGACCGTCGGCATCACGGCCAGTCCCGCAGCCAATGCCACGCCGGCAAGAACCGAGGGAATGAGCAGGGGCTTCCATGACCCCGGGGTTCTGATATCCACCTCCCGCTCCGATGCTTTCCTGATGGCGGAGAGAAAGAACAGGCAGAATACCGTGGTGAAAAAAACCTCTGCACAATGGTGGTCGACAACCCCCGCCATGGTCCGGTAAAAATATTCCCCGGAGACCACTGCGATGAAGACCGCTGCAATAATCCCGGCCTTCCATCCCGCGACCAGCCGGCCAAGGAAGTATACTACCGGCACCATCAGGACACCAAAGATGACAGGCACCCAGGAAGAGACCGCAATGAAATCCACCCGCAGCACGGCTCCCGTCACGATGCAGAGGGCAGATGCAATCATCGGAAACAGAGGGCCCCAGTCGATATACTTACCGTTGGGATAGGCGGTCATGGGATCAAACCAGTTATACCGGGGAAAATCGGAGACCATCACCTCTATCTGGCGGAAATTATACCAGACATCAGGATCGCCATGCACTGCAAATGCGGCAAAATCCATCTGGAAAAAGGGGAGGATACGAAGGATGAGGGAGAGTAACGAGGGCCCCGATAAGCATCGCAAGGATAACCAATGTTGCTTCGACAACCTGGCTATCATCGGCGACTCACCTAGGGGTATCTATTATTTTATTCGGAAAAATAGGTTGGCAATTATCCGCCTTGTCCTGAACTGCCAGTTTTATGGGGAACTAGGAGGGGGATACCGTATGAGGGTGCACGAACTCTTTCAGATTCGCCGGGCAAGAGCAAAAAGTGGTGATGGACAATGAATACTTGCGAAACAGACAATTGTCCGCTTTCCTGGTCCACGAAGGGAGGGGTGGAAAACAGGGGATGGAAATGTGGGGGACCATCCCGCTGAATACGGAATGGTTCGGGGTTTTCATCAATACAAGCTGGTAGTGGGGATGTTCGCTATTACCATCGCATCACCCCGCGTTCTCAGGTTGGTGCCTGAGTAGGTTTTCACGCTGGCACCAATCCCATTCGTGGCGAAGGCAATGGTGGTGCTGGCTGGTGAAAATTCTGATCGTGTTTTATCCTCGTATGCCAGGGAATAGACATCGTTGCACAATACAGAGGAGTACACTGTTATCGTGGCAAGACTCGCTTGAGTCGTTACACACGCGAACCGACCACTGGAAGTTCCTCCTTCTGCCCAGGTCCATGCACCGCCGTAGAGTGGGGTTATGAGTCCGGACTGTTCCGCTCTCATCGGCAGCATCATTCAGTATATTTGTCCACTGCTGATCGTTGATACCTGGTGCAGGGTGAGGTTTCCAGGGGAAGGTGAGGAAAAATCGTTGAATCCTGCCCCCACCCTGGCATAATTCGCGCCATCGGTTGAACCGGCCAGGCATCTCCCTGGTAACCGGCAATACTCATGTTCTGACTTGCGGATGCGGTTCCCTGGCTCGCCCGGGTTCTGATGACGTCCTACAACTTCCCTCCCGGCTACAGAGACAGTATAGGCTGGCTCTCGGTCAGGGCTTATTGCCCAACTTCCGCTGAATATAAAATCTGCATCCCTAACGCTGCTCTCCTGCGTTGCTGCATCGGACTGGTATCGGCGTGGTGGCAGAATAACTGGCCGGTTCCTTTGCTGCATCAGAGAGACTGCAACCTCCCCGCCGGCGTAGCAGCGAGCGACAATCGGGCATAGCCGTCATTGATCACAAACGTTATGGCTGATGCCCCCCCCACCAGGAGGGAGAGGATCACGGATGATACCAGCACATATTCCACGCAGTCCATTATCTGCTTCCACCCGAACGCTCTCTCCATGGTGAGCCGGATTGCGACTGCTGAGAACCGGGGGAGGGTCACTTCCCTCTTTGTTGTCGGGGGAAATATCGGCTATGCGATCGGACCGCTCCTTGCCGGCGGGGTGGTCGCCCTCTTCGGCCTGCCGGGGCTCATGTATCTCGTCATCCCAGCCGTGATCATGGCAGTGATACTCCGCAAGGTCCTCCCCGTACCATGACGCATACCCCGGCTGCTGACCCGGGGACTGATCGGCCCCGGGTCTCGTTCTCCCCCCTGGCATCCCTCTTTGCCGCATCCACCCTCCGTGCCTGCGCCGTCTTTTCCGCAGTCGCGTTCTTCCCGGCACTCCTCATGGGGAGAGGGTTTGACCTCTTCTCTGCAAACCTGATGATCACCCTGATGCTCTTTGGCGGGGTGGCCGGGCAGATCAGTGGCGGGATCATCGCCGATGCCTACGGGAAAAAGGAGGTAACCATCGCAAGTCTCCTCTGCTCGGTACCATTTCTGTTAAAGACCTTCCTCGGGTGCGACAGATCGGGTATACCATAGTCTCGAAGCCGATGCCCTGCATCGTGTTCGGCAGTTCAATATCCGGCCTAACTGGTCCAGTTTCGCGGAATGACGGTCGCGTCTCTTACGAGATTTCATCTCAGTGAGGGTACGGGAATCCGTCACCATACGCAGCTTCGGGTTGGGTATCAACACGGACGCACCAGAAAGTGCTACCAACGGGAAATTCATCTGCATTTTTGCCGGGAGCGACGGATCTGCGATCCTGCCTGCGTTCTGCAACTATGCAGAGTCAACCAGCTCATTGACCTGAGTGCGCAAACGTCAGGACGTCCTCGGATGCACGCTTTGTCGTATCGAGCGCTGACACCCCGGTGATCCTGGATCACGAAATCCGTGTCACCGACTCTGTCGGCAAGGCATCGGCAGGCATGGACGGGATGATCATGGAAAGCAATCAGTTGCAGACAGGCTCGATTTCGCCTTCCGATATATCCAGAGCCGGAAAGCGAAGAGAGATATGATATTGAGGGATGGGTGAGTGACAGTTCCACTGATGCGATGGAGGACTCGAACTCTCCGAGTTTACTTCGATTGATGGATCAATCCGGTTGTTTGATAAGGTGATGAGATACGATTCCGGGGCATCCCGTTGAGATCGGACCCTCCCATCTTTTTTTCTCCCCCATGATGGTACGGTCAGATAACCGTGGATACTCGGCCGTGATTCACGGGCACTGCCATTTATCGCGGGCGATAGATGGACGAAAGGAGCGCCTGATCGATCCTCTTTTGCACGGAAAACCATAATACCGGGACTACGACAAGCACCAGGACGGCAAACCCGATAGCATCGAATAAAAGGAGATTGAACAGCGCATGGGAAGCCATGGCAAGTATGAGCCCCGCTGCAATGACCACGGGACGTTTTTCTTTGGGGATGAACCGGGCTTTCCCGAGTGAATAGCCCCACATCGCAGAGAACAGGACATGTCCCGGGACCGACAGGACTGCCCGGACAAGACCGGTCTCAAGCGCAAGGACCATCGACGTCTCGAGGGCTGAAAAGACATACACCACGTTCTCGAGCGTGGCAAACCCGAGCCCTGCCGCAGAAGCATAGACGATCCCGTCAACAGGCTCATCAAACTCGGTTGACTCGTAGACCGTCTTTCGCACCACGAGATACTTCCCCAATTCTTCGACCACCGGGGCTACCAGTACCACGATCAGGAATTCCGGGAGCACTGCCCCCATCACTCCCTCGATAAGAGCCACAGGGATGGTGACCGCTGTCCCGAGTATGTAGATGAGGAGGACCCAGGAAAGGGGTTCGGGTTCGTACCGGTCTTTGCGATAAAAATACCAGAGCCAGAACGCTGCAGGAGCGATCGCAAGCAGGAGGAGGTACCCGGTCTCCATATCTGACGATACCTTCCACGCAGATGATGATAATAGGTGGTTATAATGCCAGGTGACGGCGGATGCCCGGAACCCGCATCAGATCCTCTGCTTCTTCAGGACCCCGGTCCACTGCTTCCTCCTGACTCAGATCCACTGCCTCTTCCGGAAATAGAGGAGCATCAGGACCACCATCCCGATCATCACTGCCCATATGGAGAAATACCCGTATTCCCAACTGAGTTCAGGCATATACCGGAAGTTCATGCCATAGACTCCTGCCACGAAGGTAAGGGGGATGAAGATGGTGGCAATCAGGGTGAGCACCTTCATGATCTCGTTCATCCTGTAGGAGAGGCCGGAGAGGTAGATATCAATCATCCCGGATACCATGTCCCGCAGCGTCTCAAGGCTATCGATGACCTGGATGGTATGGTCGTACACATCGCGGAGATAGATCGCGGTCGTCTCCTTGATGAGCGGGGACTCAAAATGCTCGAGGTTGTTGATCACTTCACGGAGCGGCCATACCGATTTTCTCAAAAATATCATGTCTTTCTTCAGCCTGCTGATCCGCTGGAGCGATTGCTGCGATGGATTGGCGACCAGCTCCTCCTCGAGCTCTTCGACTCTCTCCTCGATCTTTTCCATCACCACAAAATAATTATCGACAATAGTATCGATCAGGGCGTACGCCAGGTAATCCGGCCCGAATTTCCGTATCCTGCCGTCTTTTCTTATACGTTCCCGGATCGGGTCAAAGTTGTCCCCGACATCCTCCTGGAACGAGATCAGGAAGTTATGGCCGATCAGCATGCTGACATGCTCAACCTTGATATTCTGGTCAGCGTCGAGGAGGCTGAGCATCTTCAGGTTGAGGTAGATATACGATTCCAGATCCTCTATCTTCGGGCGCTGGTCGGTGTTCAGGATATCTTCAAGGATGAGCGGGTGGATGGTGAAGCATTTCCCGAGCTCTTCAATGACCTTGGTATTCCCAAGACCGTCGACGTTGATCCAGGTCACGGTTTCCGTATCCCGGAAAGGAAAACATTCTGTGATCTGGTCGACCACTTTCTCCGTGAAATGAGCATCATCATAATCAATCACGGTGATACGGACCGCTCCGGTTGATGGAATGCCGTCCACATGGAGGGTTCCGGGCGGCTGGCCCGCTTTTTTCAAGAGTTTGGGTCTATGACGGGACATGAGATCGGATGTAGTGACAGAATCTTTGACCGGATCGGCAATTAAGGGTTTCCCAGGAAGTGGCTTGGATATCCTCCCCAACTCCGCTGCAGACAACGATATCGAATGGTACCTCGGTGAGTGGCGGGTTCTTCCATAAAAGCAGAGACCGGGGGCTGTTGAACAGTAAAACGACATTTTTATACGCTCTCCCTTCCCCCTGTCTTGTACGAAGGCCTGGTTTCAGCCTCGATTCATGAGGAGTGGTACACTATTCTTCTTCCCCTGGTCCTGTTTGCAATCGGTCTCCTCCTCCTCATGAAAGGGGCCGATTTTGCGGTAAGGGGTGCCGAGAGCCTTGCTTCCAGGATCGGGGTATCCCCGACTACGATCGGGTTGACGGTGGTGGCATTTGGTACCTCATTGCCCGAACTGGTGGTCTCCACCGAGGCATTCAGAGCGGGGAATTATGCGATCGGGACCGGGAACGTGGTAGGGAGCAATATCGTAAATATCGGACTCATCCTCGGTCTTGTGGCGCTTCTCATGCCCGCAGTATGCGCATTTACCCACGTCCCGTGCCCGTCTCTATGAGAATGCCCTGCTCACCCTGGCTGCCACGATTGTCTTTGCCCTCTTCACGCTTCGGGGATCTTTTGATCTCCTCTCAGGGATCTCTTTCCTCGTTCTCTTTTCCTGGATACTGTACAGGATGTGGAGGGCCGGGCCCGGTGTGGAACCTTCCTCAGGTTCTCCCAGCAAATACCCGGTCGTCCTGACCATTGCCGGTCTTGGGATGGTCGTGCTCGGTTCCCACCTGCTGATTACGGGTGCAGTAGAGATAGCCGAGATTCTCTCTGTCCCTGCTTCGGTAATCGGGCTCTCGCTGGTTGCCTTCGGGACCTCGGTTCCCGAGCTTGCAACGTCTGCGGTAGCGGCCATAAAAAAGAGTCCCGGTATCGCTCTCGGAAACATCCTCGGGAGCAATATCTTCAACCTTCTCTTTATTATCGGGATCAATTCGCTCTTTTTCACCATTCCTGTCCCGGACCTGAAGGATACCCTTGTCATGATCGGATTTACGATAGCAATATTCCCCCTGTTTCTACGGAGATTTTGTGAATCCCGGATCTGGGGCGGAGTGCTCATCGCCGCCTATGCCCTCTATATCGCGTTCCTCTTCGGGATCCTGTGAACCTGCCCCTTCCCTGCTCTTGCCGGTTGACCATATCCCTGAGAAAATTGGAGGCTGTTATTCTGGATGTCCGGGGATTCAGGCGCCCAATGCATCCGCAAGCAGGGCGATGATGACCGAACCGATGAAAAACCCGAGCACTAATCCCGGCAACGACGGTAATGATCCCCTTCTTCCCTCTCTTTGCCCCTTTCAGGTAGATCTCCCAGTTGAGATACATGATGACGCCAAAGATCAGGAAGCCTGCAACCGATATGACAACCTGGAGATCGGACGGTGTTACCTGTTCGATGGTTCCTCTGGTGGTATTCCATGCAAGCGAGATGAGATCGGCAAGACCAGGAAGCCCAAGCCTCAGTGCTATGCCGGATATCGTCGCAGATATGAAGAGCTTCCGCCGGCTTTTCCCCATGGGTGAATACACAGGTATCCGGCTCCGCACAGGATAAAAGGGTATGAAGCCGGTTGAACGGAACTACGGGTGCGAGAGGACGAATGCATCCAGGCGAATTCTTAATCTCCCGTCCGGTTGAATGCTGTTCATGGATTTTGTCCTGATCTTCTCTGTCGTCATCCTGGTATTTCTTCTCCTGAATTTCATCGTCCTGATCATGAGGATCCGTGCTGCACCCGATAAGCCGATAGGAAAAGGGATAGGCCTCGTGCTCGGACTTGCCATCGGGCTCACCCTCTGGCTCCCCCTCACCTACGTCACCGGGAACCAGACCACGGGCATCATTGCCGGATCGGTCATCGGGATTGTGCTCGCGATCGGCCTTGAGCTCTACTCGAGACAAATGGGACGGGGGCAGTAAGAGGCAAGGGCGGAATCACCAGTCTTCTTTTTTCTCCGATAATGTTCTGATTCTGCCGGATCGTCCTTATTCATGGAAACAGGGGCGGCATTCTCCTGCAAATGCCAGGAATTCAGACAGTATATGATGCAGTAAAACAGGCCGTCCTTCTCTTGACCCTGCATATGATATCAGAATGGGACGTATTTTCTACTCCTATAAAGTGTTTTTGGGTCACATACGGGTCCTGATTGACAAATGGATGAACCAAAGGGTTCAGTTCTGGAACCGGCCCTATTGTGCCATTATATCCCTGTCTTTTCAGAGCAGGTAGGCAGGGGTGTCATCCCATGAGGATTGATACCCCGGAGGTATAGGGAATGAATATCAGCAAAAGAGAGATCACGGTTGCATCGGCACACCGTTTAAAAGAGGTGATTATGGCCAAAAAGGCCATTTACGCCGCTGCAACACTCCATACAACCACAATACTCATGCTCCTTATATGCATCACTCTCCCGCTCCATGGGATCTATGCATAATCTGATGGACAAGTGATAGGAAAGGTTTTCTGCCACTGCCATGAACAGGGTCCGGGATAACCCCCGAACCCGGCCAGGAATATTTTTTTTATACTATACAGCCTCCGTTGATTGATAAAAACTAATATTCTTAATAATTCTGATTATATCGCAATTGTTGGATTGGCGATACTGTTTCGGCATAGGGTCATCCCGATTGCGGATTCTGGCTGTATGACCACAAAGCACTCAAAAGATCTTCGCCAAGCTTGGGAGCATCATGACACCTGAAGACATTTTTTACCAGGTATTCGAGTCCCTCCCCAGGCAGGGACCGGGGTGCACGGGTGCGACAAGGAAAGCATATTCATACCTTCCGCCACTTCCCCACGACGCGAAGATCCTCGATATCGGGTGCGGCTCAGGGGCCCAGACACGGGACCTGTCAGCACTCACCAGCGGCACCATCACCGCGGTTGATAATCACCAGCCGTTTCTCGACGCGGTCACAAAAAAAGCGAGGGAGGATGGCGCAGGGGAGCGAATCAGGACCGTGTGCGCTTCGATGGATGCCCTGCCGTTTGAGCCGGGGCAGTTCGATCTCATCTGGTCTGAAGGAGCCATCTTCATCATCGGGTTTGAGAAAGGACTCACCACGTGGAAGCCGCTCGTGAAAAAAGGAGGCTTCATTGTCGTCTCCGATGCTGCGTGGTTTGAGCCAAATCCCCCTCATGAGCTTGTGCAGTGGTGGGAGAAGGAGGGGTATATTCCAAAGACGGAGGATCAGCTCAGGGAGCAGGTCAGGAATGCAGGTCTTCACCTCCTCGCCTCATACCGGCTGCCGGAAGCCGGCTGGTGGGAAAACTACTATATCCCGATGCTTGCCCGTGTCGCAGATTTGAGAAGAACCTACGGTGCTGATCCTGCGTGTGCAGCAGTCCTTGACTCCTTTGAGCATGAAGCGGAGATGTACAGGAACTACAAGCGATACTACGGGTATATGTTCTTCATTATGGAGAACCGCTGATCTGTGGCCGCCGGGTCAGGGACATGGCCTTGAAGTCTCTTTGTGCAGCGGGAGAGCACCATTTATCGCGTCCAGTACCCCTGACGGTCGAGAGAGTGCCTTCTTGGGGATTTTCGGTGCCAGGGAGCTCCAAGGTGCAACGCCAATGAAGAGCATGCAGAGGTTGCCGGAGGGCAAGGAACCGGTATCACTGGCAACGAGTTCACCTTTGATTCACCATTCCGGATTGTTCAATGGGTGGGCTGACCAAAATAGGTGAAGCTGCCGCAGTTATTATCGGCAGGTTGTGTTTGGTATCACTCCGGGACTTGCCAGGGTTGTCCGACAGCCATAGTGAAAAAGAGATCATTTTTTAAAAAACTACCTCCTCTCCATCCCTTCACACGTGCTCGATATCCGTATGGTCCGAGATTTCCGAGTTCGTGGTGCAGAGGTCAAAGATGTCCATATGGTGGACATCAGCATTGCCGGTGAGACGGGCAAACTCCTTCAGTTCCTCGTTACAGACCCGGAGAAAGAGTTCCAGTTTCCTTGCCGATATATCGATCTTCAGCCTATCCCGAAGCTCGGGGTTCTGGGTGGTGATGCCGACCGGGCATCTCCCGGTATTGCAGATCCGGTACTGCTGGCAGCCGCAGGCCATCAGTGCCGCCGTCCCGATAGCGACGGCATCGGCGCCCATTGCCAGGGCTTTTACAAAATCAGGCGAGACCCGGAGCCCCCCGGTAACGATAAGCGAGATCCCCTCTCCGCGATGCGAATCAAGGAATTTCCGGGCACGGGAGAGGGCAAAGATCGTGGGGACCGAGGTGGCATCCTTGATGAACTGCGGGGCAGCACCTGTTCCGCCCGGCCTCCCGTCGATGGTGATGAAATCGGGAGCAGCCGGCACGATCGCATCAAGATCCGCCTCGATGTTCCCGGCAGCAATCTTGACGCCGATCGGCCGCCCCCCTGATCGCTCCCGCAGCCATCTGACCTTGGCAGCGAGCTCTTCTGCGTTCCGGATATCAGGGTAGTTGGCAGGGCTGACGATATCGGTGCCCTCCGGATACCCGCGGATGTCCGCGATCTCCTTTGTCACTTTCTCGGCAGGGAGGTGTGCCCCGAGCCCGGGCGAAGTGGACTGCCCGAGTTTTATCTCGATGGCATCAGCCGAGCGGAGATTCTCATCGGTAACGCTGTAACGGTTCGGGACATATTCGAAGATGTACTTGTAGGCATGCGACCGCTCCTCGGGGAGGATCCCCCCTCTCCCGAACCAATGGCGGTCTTTACCGCGGCGCTTCCCATGGCAAGCGCTATTTTCACCTCCCGTGAGAGT
Source organism: uncultured Methanoregulaceae archaeon (assembly GCA_963828315.1). Lineage (GTDB taxonomy): Archaea > Halobacteriota > Methanomicrobia > Methanomicrobiales > Methanospirillaceae > UBA9949. The sequence continues at coordinate 24,677 of CAWHEC010000008.1, forward strand.
GCCCCAAAGGACATATGGGTGATGTAGAGGGGAGTCTCAAGGACCAGCGGTTGCCGTGCGAATGGCCCGATAACCGTCCGTGTAGTGACCTCGACCCCGTTATTCAGCGGGATTTTTGCAATCTGGGCTCCTTTCAGGAGGATATCGTCCCAGGAGATCACCGGTCTCCTGGTCCGCATCGGCTCCCAGATGGACTCCCCGGTCCGTGAGATGAGATGGATCTCCCGCATGTGTGATTCAAGCTCGTCATGCTCCCTGCACCAGGGCCCAAGGTACGAGTCGAGGGTCTTCTTCTCCTCGTGCGAGATCGCCTTCATTGCCGAGGCAAAACGGGTCGCTGCCTCGACTGCGGACTCTTCATGCTTCTCGTCCGGGACACGAATCAGATGCGACTTATCCGAATCGCAGATCGGGCACCTCCAGGTATCAGGAAAGCCATCCACCTCCGTCCCTGGCTTTATGCCGGTCAGGGAATTGCCATGCAGGGGATTATACTCGAATACGTGGCATACGTTGCACCGGTATCGTACCATATGATCGCCGCCGTTGTTTCTCATGTAGGACGGTGATACCTAAAAGGATTCGGATAAAACGAAAAGGATTCGGATAAAAAGCCTAGGTCTCCTTCTCTTTCAGCAGGCGACCGACGTATTCTTTCATCCCGGCCACATCCTCTTCCTCGCCATACCCTTTCGCTCTCCAGCGGATTCTTCCCTCCCGATCGAGCAGGAACATATAGGCCAGGGCCGGGTCTTCCATACCCAGATCTTTCCGGTAGGGAAAGACATCCCCGTAATAGGTGACAACAAAGGGATGCTTGGCCACCGGGATGCCGGACCGCATCCCTGAATCGATCCAGCCGGATACCATGCGCCAGTATGCTGATCCGATCATGGGTATCTCGTAGAACCGGACCTCGGGGTTATCTCCAAACTCCCGCGAGAACGGTTCATACCATGACTCGATCATCCCCTGCGCACCCCGCTGGAATGCAACCGCGATCAGGGTGACAAAGCCCCTGCAGTCTGCGGGGAGGGAAACGATCTCCCCATTCAGTGCATGCGAGGAAATGGAGGGGAAGAGGGGATCCTGGCTGTCGGATACTATCATCATGGTGAGATGGATACTCCGGTTAAAAAAGATAGCGGAGATCGGGAATCGCCGCATGATACCACGCTCTCCCCATGCCTGGAAGGACCCGTCATATTTATCCTGCCGCACAAAGACCCTTGTTCACATGAACCGGTATCTCCCCGTCATGGTCGGGCTCCTCCTTCTCATCGGACCTGCGGTTTCGGCACAGGTGATCCCGGCTGCCATTGGTGATCCTGTCCCTCTGGCCGGATATGCACCGGGGGCCGATGTGGTCTATCTTTTCGCAACCGGACCAAACCTGCCGGCAAACGGGGTGCGTCTCGAGGACATCTCTGCCCCGGTGACGAGCGGAGATCCGTCCAGCTTCACCAGGACTTCTGTTGACAACGGCCGCTGGGAGTATACGTGGTATACCCGGACAAAAGGGGGGACCCCTGATGCCGGGACGTACACGATCTTCATCGTCACGACTCCCGTCGGAAGAGAAGATCTTGCGGGTGCAGAGTATGCCACCGTGCTCGTCTCGCTTGGAAGCCCGCGGATTGGCATGGTAACAGGAGGGGATGTGACAATCGGGGCATCCCCTCAGGAGAACGATAGTGTTCCGGATGGAACCCCTATAGAACTTCAGGGTGCACCTCAGAGGAATCGGACCCCCGGCACAGGAAACGGGAGTGATACAGGTCCGGATACCCCCCTGAATGTCACCGGAAAGGAGAATACTCCCAAACCTTCTGGTACAGCATCTCCTCTTCCGACTCATACTGAAAAAATTCCCTTCCCCATCCCCGCAGTTCTTACCGCATGTGCCATTGCCTGGATGGTCACGAAAAAAACCATGTGAAGGATTGAAATGGCCATCGTTCTAATTTTCAGAATTCTCCCATAGAATAATAAGGGTACATTGTCAACCGGTCTCCTGAAAGGTGCCATGATGATCACGCCGCTCTCCCTTGAGGAGTATCGAAATACCTACGATCCCACGCTTGTGGAGTGTAAAAGTACTGCAGAACTGAAACCGCTCGATGAGATTATCGGCCAGGACCGGGCTTTGAAAGCACTCACCTTCGGCCTGAATATCAAGGATAGCGGGTTCAATATCTATGCATCGGGGATACACGGGACCGGCCGGAAGGCTGCTGTCGAAAAGTTCCTCGATGAAATTGCCAGGACCCGGCCAAGGGGCAATGACTGGATTTACGTGAACAACTTCAAGAACCCGTATGAACCAAATGCCATCCAGCTTCCCCCCGGGATGGGCCGGGAGTTCCGGGATGACATGGCCGCCTATATTGCCGAAGCAAAACGGGTCATCCCGAAGATCTTTGAGAGCGAAGACTATGTGAATCGTCGGGATGCAGCCCTTGCGTCTCTTGAGACTGAGAAGGCCACGCTCATTGCAAAGACCGATGCCAGCGCCAGGGAGAAGAGTTTCGTGATCCAGCCCGGACCCCAGGGGCTGCTCACGATCCCCACCAAGGACGGCAAGCCCCTTGAGCAGGAGACGTTCCTGGCCCTTCCCGAGGAGGAACAGCGCGAATACCAGAAAAAGAGGGAAGAACTCACCGTTGAATTGCGCAACACCTTCCGGCAGCTCCGCGATCTCGAACAGAAGGGGATGGAGACCATTGTGCAGCTCAACCGCGAAGTGGCTCTCAGTGCCATGGGTCACCGGGGGGCATCCCTCAAGGACAAATATGCCAACATCGAGGAGGTCCATGGTTTTATCGATGCGGTGCAGGCTGACATCGTCGAGAACCTTCCCCAGTTCATGGAAGAGGTACCGCAGCCCCAGGTACCTCCCCAGTTCCAGAACCCGCTGATGAAAGAGCTCGCATTCCGGAAATACGAAGTGAACGTGATCGTGGACAACGCAGGAAGTTCCGGAGCCCCCGTGGTGTTCGAGCAGAACCCGTCCTATCCGAACCTTTTAGGAAAGGTCGAGAAGGAATTCCAGTACGGTGTGGTGACAACCGATTTTTCCATGATACGGGCCGGTTCGATTCACAAGGCCAATGGCGGATTCCTGGTATTGCCGGTCGAGGATCTTTTCAGGAACCCGTTTGTATGGGACGGGCTCAAGGCAGCACTCAAGACCGGGAAGATCTCAATCGAAGAGCCGGCTGAACGGATGGGGTACATCACCACAAAGAGTATCAGGCCCGAATCCATCCCGCTCGACCTGAAGGTCGTGCTGATCGGCACCCCGGCGATCAACCAGGTTCTCTATTCCCAGGACCCCGATTTTTCCGAACTCTTCAAGGTGAAAGCCGATTTTGACGCAACCATGGACCGGAATGAGGAGAACGTGCGGAAATATTCGGCGTTCGTCTGTACCATGTGTGAGAAATATAATCTGAAACATCTCGACCGATCTGCAGTGGCCAAGATTATCGAATACGGGTCACGTCTGGCCGATGACAAGAAGAAACTCACCGCCCGGTTTTCACTGATCTCTGATGTCATCCGGGAAGCAAGTTACTACGCGACACAGGATGGGGACGAGATGATTGGAGGAACGCACATCCTGAAAGCCATCGACGAGAAGACCTACCGATCGAGCCTCGTCCGGGAAAAAATCCAGGAGTATATCAGGAGGGGGGTGTTCCTGATCGATACCGAGGGAGAGACTGTCGGGCAGGTGAACGGGCTTTCCGTTGTCAGCCAGGGGGATATCGAGTTCGGCCAGACTTCAAGGGTGACCGCGACCGTCGCAGTAGGCCGGGGTGGGATCATGGATATCGAACGGGAGGCTGCCATGGGGGGCCCTATTCACACCAAGGGAGTCCTCATCCTTTCCGGGTACCTGGCAAGCAAGTATGCGCAGGATAAGCCACTCTCTCTCTCGGCACGGCTGGTCTTTGAACAGAGCTATTCGGGAGTCGAAGGGGACAGTGCTTCGAGTACCCGAGCTGTATGCAATGCTCTCTGCGCTCTCAGGTCTCCCCATCAGGCAGTATATCGCCGTGACCGGTTCGGTGAACCAGAAAGGGGAGGTGCAGGCAATCGGGGGGGTGAACGAGAAACTCGAGGGATTCTTCGAGGTCTGCAAGGCAAAAGGCCTGACAGGCAGACAGGGCGCCATGATCCCGGCAAGCAATGTAGAGAACCTGATGCTGAAAGAGGAGATCGTGGAAGCGGCAAAGGCCGGAAATTTCAGGATTTACCCGGTGAAGACGATCGATGAGGGCATCGAGGTGCTGACCGGGGTTAAGGCAGGGGAACGCCGGCCCGACGGGACTTTTGAAGAGGGGACCGTCAACTACCTTGTCGATAAGAGGCTTCGCGAGATGGCAGAGACGTTCCGGGAGTACCAGATCCCGGATTCCTGATCTTTTTCCAGGGTGTACCTGCCGTCTTTTCGGGTTCCCGATCCCTTCGAGTGTTTTTCTGAATGTCTTCCCGGAAGCACCCTGCACCATCTCATGTCACACGATTCTCATTTCATCTCATTCTTTATATAGCGGAAAGAGGTACGATATTGCATGATACCCGATTCACTGAAAAGGCGAAAACCTTTGATGGTAACCGCGATCTTTTTACTGCTTGCAGGAATGCTCGTATTGAGCGGCTGCACGACCCAGCCGGCCACAAACACGACCACCACACCCACGGCAACCACGGCAGTGCCGACCACTACCGCCCCTGTTGGAGAGAACAATATGAATGTGTACAACGAGAATGCCAATGGATCGACCGCGAAGATCCCCCTTGACGGGGGATGTATTGTCCGGCTTGCCGAGAACCCGTCTACCGGCTATTCATGGAATGCGACAGTGACATCGGGACTCGCCATAGTCAACGATACCTATGAAGCCGACCCCCTCTCCCAGGGCAGGGTCGGAGCAGGCGGGACCCATTCCTGGACCCTCAAGGGAACGGCGGCAGGGGAGCAGAAGTTTTCAGCGATCTATAAGCGGTCATGGGAGAATGTGACCGGGAGCGAAGACACGTTTGTCCTGAATGTTGTCGTTGAGAAGCCCTGATCCTCTCCCCCAATTTTTCCGGATTATCGACACCTGGTATCCTGCCCCAGATAACGACGATCATCCCGGGAGTGGCTGTCCGAGTAGCTCATCCCGATCAGAACAGGTGGCTGCTATCATCAATGCATGTCACCTCCTTGTTTTTTCGGATTTTCCAGGCTTCCATCAGATTCATCTTCCTTCCGATCAAAAAAAGATCCTGAAATACCCCCATTGAGGAGGTGCTGCAATGGAAGACAATCGCCCCACCTATGTGCATGGTCGTTCACGCAGGGAATCGGAACGGCTGCACTACCAGGCATCAGGACTGGCTGACCTGCTCCATGGGGACACCCGCTACCTCCCGGGGACCCGGGTGCTTGAAGCGGCCTGCGGGGTCGGTGCACAGACACTCATCCTCGCGAAGAACAGCCCGGGTGCCGGGTTTGTATCGGTGGATATCTCCCCGGAATCGCTCGCACTGGCAGAGGAGCGGATACGGGCAGAAGGGATGAAGAATGTCACGTTCTACCAGGGGGATATCTATCACCTCCCGTTCCGGGAGGAGTCATTCGACCATGTTTTTGTCTGTTTTCTCCTCGAACACCTGAAAAACCCGCTCCTTGCACTGGAAAAAATGAGAGGGTTGCTCAGAGAGGGAGGGACCGTGACCGTGATCGAAGGGGACCATGGCTCCGCCCTTTTCTACCCTGACAGCACCGAGGCCCAAAGGGTGATCGACTGCCTTGTCGGGATCCAGCGGCAGATGGGGGGGAATGCGATGATCGGGAGGGAACTCTGGCACCTGGTAAATGACGCCGGATTTTCGAAGGTCACCGTTTCACCCCGTCAGGTGTACGCTGATGCCAGCCGGCCAGACTCCCTCGAGGGGGTGCGGAACATCTTTATCGCCATGGTCGAGGGGGTGAGGGAACAGGCTCTTGAAGGCAGCCGTATTGATGCAGAGACCTGGGAGAAGGGGATCCGGGATCTCCACCGGACAACGGAAAAAGACGGCACATTCTCTTATACATTTTTCAAGGCGGTCGGGGTCAAAGAGAGCGGATCCGGAACCAGTGAGCCGGATGCCAAAGGATCCCCTCACGGATAAGCCGGATCTCCCGTGTTCTGGCATCACCTGAACAGCTGCCCGCCATACCCGATCACAGTCTGGAGCGTTTTTACCCGGGCATAATACTTGTTGTCTGACTCGACAACCGTCCAGGGGGCTTCCGGGGTGCTTGTCCTCGCAAGCATCTCTTCCACCGCCTCCTCGTACTCGTTCCATTTTTCGCGGTTCCTCCAGTCCTCGTCCGTGATCTTCCACTGCTTCAGGGGGTCATCCTGACGGTCCTGGAACCTTTTGAGCTGTTCATCTTTGCTCACCTCGAGCCAGAACTTGATGAGCCCCCCGCCGCTCGCGACATACGCCTGCTCCATCTCGTTGATCTCCTGGTAGGCCTGTCTCCATTCGGTAGCAGTGCAGTACCCTTCCACCCGTTCCACCAGCACCCGGCCGTACCAGCTCCGGTCAAAGATGGTGACGTGCCCGGCTTTCGGGAACCGCTGGTAAAACCGCCAGAGATAATGATGATCGAGTTCGGTCTGGTCAGGTCGCGTGATCGAGACAACATCGTACCCCCGGGGATTCATCAACCGGACGAGGCGCATGATATTGCCCCCTTTTCCTGCCGCATCCCAGCCTTCGTAGACGATGATGAGAGGAATCTTCCGCTTGTAGAGCAGGTACTGGATATCACGCACCTGTTCCTGGCACTGGACGAGGAGCTGCTCGTAGTCCGGCCTTGAGTACTCGACAGGAGCTGCAGACTTCCTCTTCACCGCTGTTTTCGGGGGTTTGACGCTCTCGTTCTTCCCGTTATTCTTCCCTTCCTGCTTTCTCCCGCTTTCAATCCGGTCCAGGTGCTTTTTCAGCGATTTGACAACGGTGGAGTATACCTTCAGGGAGGTGTAGTTGCCGTCGGTCGCTTCCACGATAGTCCATGGGTGCATAGGGCTTGTCAGTCTCCTCGATAAACTCCTCGATAACAGGCTGGTAGCTGTCGTAATGGTGGTGGAAATCCCAGTCCCCTTTCGTGATCATCCATGAGGTAAGCAGGTTTCTCTCCCGTACATCAAGCCTCCGCTTCTGCTCCTCCTTGCTGATATGGAGGAAGAACTTGAGAATGAGGGTCCCGTCATCGGCAAGCTGCCGCTCGAAACTGTTGATGGTGGCAATCGAGGACCGCATCCCTGTTTTCCATTCGATCCCGGATATCTGCTCGGCAAGAGAACGGGAATACCAACTCCGGGCGAAGATCGCAATCCTGCCTTTTGCCGGGATCTTCGTGAAGAACCGCCAGAGGAGAGGATGGGCCCGTTCCTCGTCATTCGGTGACCCGATCGAATAGAGGGAGAACCCGCGGGGGTCGATGTGCTGGATCAGCTCGCTTGTGGCCATCGTGATGCCGGACGCATTCCAGCCCTCGACAACGATGATGATCGGCACCCGGTGCTCCCAGAGGGACCTCGTGAGGACCCCGATCTCGACGCGGAGAGGTTCCATCTCCTTCTCAAACGTTTTATCATCGGTCTTTTTCGACAGGTCATACTTTTCGAACAAACGCATCCCCACGCTATAACAGGGGATGTGAGAGGAGGGGACTTTAAGGTTGGGGAATGCGAATCATGGTCTTTTTTCGGACCGGCAGGGCAGGCCTGGTGCCGGCCGGGTACCGGATACGGATTCCGGCTCGAATGAGACAGAGTGGATCCTGCTGGAGAGGGAGATTTATACCGGACAGGTCTCGAAACCTTGCAATTCCCAGAGGTCTGCCAATCCACGAACTATGACAGGTTGGCCACCTCCCGCTGGCCAGTCCCCAAACAGCCACATTTTGGCTCCACCTTTTATCATCAGTCCCTGACAATAATCGTGACGTGAAAATGAAAGGTGCTCTGTATGGATCCCATTGATATTGACACAACACTCTGTTCCGGTTGCGGCATCTGTTCGATCCTCTGCCCCAGCAGGATCCCTGTCCCTGATGAGAAGACGAAGATACCGGCCGTCAATCCTGTTGCTGCCCCGTACTGCATCCGGTGCGGCCACTGCGAGGCTGCCTGCCCTGAAGGGGCCATCACCGTCACGTATCCGGGAGCCGGGCCTGGTTCTGATATCCCGGACCAACCAGTCACGACCGGGCAGCTCCGGCAGCTCATGATGATGCGCCGTTCGGTCCGGGACTACAAGGAGAGGATGGTCCCACCGGAGACCATGGAGGAGATCTTTGCTATCATCCGCTACGCTCCTACCGGGGGAAACGGGCAGTCGGTTCACTGGCTGGTGATCGGGGACCCGGAAGAGGTCCGAAGGTTGTCAGGGCTGGTGATCGACTGGATGAGGGATCTTGTGAAGCATCAGCCGGACCATCCGCTTGCAGCAATCGCTCCGGTGCTTATCGGTGCATGGGAGAGCGGGAGGGATCCCATCTGCCGTGGTGCACCGCACCTTGTCATCGCCCACGGCCGGAAGGACAACCCGGCAGGGTTCACCGATGCGGTCATCGCATTGACCCATCTCGACCTGGCGGCACCGGTCTTTGGTCTGGGGACCTGCTGGGCAGGATTCATGCAGATTGCGCTCGATGCATCCCCGAACCTGATGAAAGAACTGGAGCTTCCTGATGATCACAAATCCCACTATGTCATGATGCTCGGATACCCGAAGTACCGGTTCCAGCGCCCTCCAAAGAGGGATGCAGCGAAAGTGACATGGAGATAGGGACTATTCTTTTTCGCGGGCATCCCTGACTGATGATTACCCGTCATTTTTGTCCGGTTATCAAGAAGATCATTTATTTCCCCAGAAGAACATCTGATTGTCTATGGGAATGAAAGAGAACTTCACCAGCGATGAATGGGAGAACCTGGTCAGTCTGCCCTACGCGGTCTCGATGACGATCATGGTTGCAGCCCCCAATGTGCTCGGGGTATGGGGTGAGACCAAAGCCATGATGCAGGAGCCGGCAAACCTTGCCGCCAAAAGCGGAAGCTCCCTTGTAGGGCTCCTCCTGGCCGAGATGCAGCCGAGAATAAAAGACCTCATGAAGCAGCAGCAGAACGCCTGGAAACATGACCAGGCAGGATACCGGGGAAAGGTCCTTGTAGCCTGCAGATCGGCGGTAGAAGCCCTGTCAAAGGTCCCTCCCGAGGAGGCGCTGGCGTATAAAAAGTGGGTGCTCGCGATCGGCCTCAAGGTGGCAGAGGCGGCAAAGGAGCACGGGGTTGCAGTCAGTGACCTGGAAAAGGCCGCCCTTGCCGAGCTATCGGGAGCCTTTGGGGTCAGTGAGTAGGAAGAATTCATGTAGCAAAGGGAAGCAAGCGGTGAGCTGCAGGAATCTGAAATGTTCCTGCAGATGGGTCATTTTTTAGTACGAGACCCAAGACCGGACCTGTGCATTCCTATATCCCCTCATAGCGCCAATGATAGTAGAGTCACACAGTATCCGGGCACAAAATGTGCCTTTGCTTACATTCGGTAAAAAGGACGATCCCGGAATTTACGCGCCGATACATCCTCCATTCGCGGGGATGTGAATAACAGATGGAGGGGTGGTGTCCAGAATAACCACCAGGCAGACAAGAAACCATGATGAAAAATTCCGTACGACCCTCAGTGATTGGGACGCGATCCGGGTACGTGATCCGTTTTACTTGCCCGGATTGCCATAACGAGAATTCGATTATTTTCAATATGCCAAAGTCCTTCTACAAGGACAGCAGGGACGGCACCTGTGCAAAATGCAGGAAACATTTCATGGTCCTTACCCCGGGCCAGAATTAAATCTCACCCTTTTTTTAATCTATCCTTTTCGCCTGAAAATCGCATGTGCGATTTTCACTTGGGGGATGTGACGACCGAGTCTCATGTGCATTTCATTCGCAACCAGCCTTCTTTACGTCTCTTTCGTTCCCCATGCACTCCGGGCGCCGTGAGGGATCCGGAAAGGTCTTTTAGAGAGCAGTTTCCGGCGGGATATATCCCCTTTCGGGTCTCCCTTCTCATGGTCATGGAGAGAGGTATATTCCAGGCATTGCCACCATGCCGGTTTTTTCATCCAACGATACAATTCCATCTCCGAGGTGACGGAATCGTATTTGGAGAGAATTAAATCGTTTATTTATCAGCAACGCCACTACAACCTCCTTCGACACTCATGGCGGGGTGATTGTGAGGAGAAGGGATGATGATCTCGTAGAGAGACCCCTGAAAAGAGAAAAGAACGAAAGGGCCGGTACCGGCCCCTGTTCAGGTCATACGGTCCGGGATCAGGTTCTTCGCAGAGATAGGATATACCGCAGCAGCAATCCCTGCCATTGCCAGCCATGGCGGGAGAGGAATTCCCTGTGTTGTCAGGGGAGTGTCAGGGGCCTGGGTCGGCAGGGCGGTGGTGGCCGGTGCTGTGGTCGTTGTCGCCTTCGGTGCTATCGTAGTACCTGGTGCCGCTCCTGAAAGGTTCGCAGCGGCAGCAGCCCGTGCGTTCGTTGCAGGGATATAATTCGGTTCTATGGAAAGGGACTTGTCGTAGGCAGCGATGGCCCCCTGGTAATCCCCGGTTGCGGCCAGGGCATCGCCTTTCCTGGCCCATGGTTCGGCGTACCGGGGCTCGAGGCTGATGGCTTTTTCGTACAGCGGGAGAGCTTCGGCGTATCTCCCAAGACCGGAAAGAGCGTTTGCTTTCCCATAGTACGCGAGATATCCGTACTCGGGATATATTACAAGGGCCTTGTCGTACGCGATGATTGCATCCTCATACTGCAAAAGACCGGCATGAGCTATCCCTTTCTGGTACCATGCTTTTGCATAGCCGGGCGAGATGGCAATTGCTTCTTCAAGCGCATCTTTGGCTTCGGCGTATCGTCCCAGATAATTGAGGGCAACTCCTTTGCCGGCCCAGGCCATCGCCTACCTGGGCTCAAGGGCGATTGCCTGGTCATAATACCCAAGCGCTTCCTCGTATTTCCCCTCATCCACCAGATCATCGCCGGTAACGGTGAACGCACCTGCCGATTGGGCCATTGCCGGGGCACAGAACAACGCAATCATCGTAAGGATGCAGATGAGTGCCATTCTTCGAAGGAACTGACCATTCATGATAATCCCCCTGGCATGAAAATCCCCCTGCCAGTGAGAGAACCTCGGACTATGAGATGAAATATATTGCTCTCTTTTTGCGAGGGCGAGTATTGTCCCGGGGTCCAGACGGCACAGATGTTGTGCCGGCCTGCGATTGGATCATGTGGCGTTGAGTGCGGAAATTTTCGAAGGTATCCTGTATTCCAGACCCGTATAGGGGAATTACAGTTTCTTTTCCAGCAATGCCCGGATCGCCCTCATTTCATCGAGCACCTGCTGCAGGTCGGCAGATCCCGTGGCCGGGTGCGGGACTGCCACTCCGGTGCCGGTCCCGTCGCCGCCACTGGAGACGCGGACCATCGTCCGTATCAGCTCCCGGAGTTCCTCGGCATACACCATTGCCTCGATCCGGATCTCGGACTGGGCCTGGCCTGAATACCCGGCGGTCTGTATCGAAAGAGTGGAAATGTCGAGTGCCCGCATCACCGGGCCCTGCCGTATGTCGATATTGGTGATCCGGTTGTAGGGGACGATCCCGGTCCTCCTGAATATGACGCCCCGTTTCCAGCGCATCTCGTCGTCATGCAACTCGTACCACATGCTGTCATAGTACAACCTTGTCCAGATGATGAACAGGACAACAAGAATGCCCAGGCCGCCCACCGCCCAGAAGAAAGGCCCTCCCGAAAGGAAGAGCGGGACAAGGACGAAGCTGCTCACGAAGACGACAAAGATGAGGAAATTGATGATGAGCCACGGGACAAGGGCCGACGAAGGCTTGAAGGGGGTATTGAGGGGGAAATGTTCACTCTGCATGGATATCCATGAGGATATCGGGAGGATAAGAGTATCGGAGAAAAGCAGTTCACCAGGATATCCGCACCTCTGTCTGATGCAGGATACATGAGTCCCTGTACCTTCCATCAGTCATATCCCAGGATATGATCCGGGGCATCACCAGTACGCAACGAGTCAAGAAATTTATGTCCAATCACCATGATAGTAATAGGAAAGATTGGGGCGTTCATGAAGAAGGGATCCTGTATACCTGCCGGAGTGCGATATCTCACCGCCGCACTGCTTATTGTAGTTCTCTTCCTTCCGGGCACCCTGGGTGCCGAGGTTTCATCCGGGGTTACCGATAATCTGACGATCAACGCCACCCCGCCGGCCGAATCTCCAACCGTATCCCTTCAGCCGACCACCCCGGAAGTCACGATCCCCCTCTTTCCAGATACCCCGCCCCAGCTGGTAATTATCCGGACCGAGACCAGCAGCATGACCACCACGGTTTTTGGAACAGTCATTCCAGGCTCCCTGAATACCACAATAACCGAAATACTCTGGGACTGGGGGGATACCAGCATCCCGGAGAGTCACGAGTTCCCCTATTCCCACACCTACCGCAGTCCAGGCACCTACACCATTTCTGTCACAGCGTTCCAGTCCGATGGCCAGAATAGTACCGAGACAGAGACCGTCACCATTGAAAGGCAACGCGTCGTCCCGGAAATCCCGATAATCACCAATCCGGTTCCCTTTCAGCCGGCCGGACCAGGCAGCCAGGTCAGTGCCCCAGTACTCACGCTCCTCGAACCGGTGATTGACGGGACGAACGTCACGCTGAATGGCAACCTCGACCCCGGTTCACCCGGCGTCACCATCTCGTCGGTCAGCATCGACTGGGATGACGGGAATGTCACGAATGTGACGGCCCTCCCTGCAACCTACCGGTACCCGGCCGCAGGGATATTCACCGTCAATATCACGGGAATACAGTCCGACGGGCAAACAACAACAAAAGGAATCACCGTGGATATCCGGCCTGAAAATTCCGGACCACCAGCAGTGCCCACCGGATCAACCCCTCCGCAAGACGATCAGAGGGTATACATCATCATCCTTGTCACTGCCGTTGTTCTCGTCCTGATCGTGGGGATCGGCCAGTGGCTCGTCCTCAGGAAGAGAGAAGGATCGGCTGTCCCTGACATCCCCAAATCTGTCTCTTTGCAGGAAGAGATGTACTACGAGGCAAAAGGGAGGGGAGACCTGGCAACCGCTGCGGCAAGCGCCCATGTCTGTGCCCGGATGTTCCGGTCCCTGGCAGGAAAGTCTCCCAAGATGCGTGCCATCTATCTTGAACTTGCAGAGAAATGGGAGACTATTGCACAGACCACGGGAACTGCCGATATCCCCGACCAGCATCTGCCGAAAGGAAGTGCCGCATCCGAACGCATCCCTTCCCGTGAAGAACTGGAACAGATCTGTGCGGGGACCGATGTCGCTCCTGAAGTCGTCGAGTCGGTCATCCGGGTAGCAATGGAGATCGGCCGGGAGGGGAGAGAGGGGCAGGCAGTCGGGACCTCGTTTGTGGTCGGAGATACCGATGCCGTGATGAACAACTCCCGGCAGTTCGTCTTAAACCCGTTCCACGGTCACGATGAGGCTGCACGGCAGATCACAGAGACCGGCATCCGTGGGAATATCAAGGAGTTTGCCCAGCTTGACGGTGCATTCATCGTATCGGGAAATGGTGTTGTCGAGTCGGCAGGACGGTATATCACCGTGGATATGAGCCAGGTGGAGATCCCGGACGGGCTCGGGGCCCGCCATTCCTCTATCGCCGGGATTACCATGGTTACCAGTTCGATCGGGATCGTGGTCTCGCAGAGCGGCGGCCTTATCACGATATTCAAGGACGGGAAGATCGTGCATACGATCGAATCGTAACGGTACTCTCAAGGTACCGAAAGGCAGACGGGAAAAACAGGACCGGGGGGTGTTTTTTCCTCTATCCAATGATACAAATAGGATCACTGCCTCCATGTTCATTCATAGGAGTACGCACCCATGGAAAAACTCTACACGCTTCCAAAACTCCCGTATGACTACACGTCACTTGCCCCATATATCTCGGAGGACCAGCTGACATTGCATCATACGAAACATCACCAGGCCTATGTGACCGGCGCAAACGCCATCTTTGAGAAATTCGACAAGGCCCGGAAAGAGAAGACTGATTTCGACATCAAGGCGACCGCAAAAGAGCTGTCGTTCCACATCGGCGGGAACAAGCTCCACACCCTGTTCTGGCAGAACCTTGCCCCCGCAGGGAAAGGTGGCGGAGGACTGCCCAAGGGTGACCTTGGAAAGGCGATCGATGCAGATTTCGGGGGATTCGACCGCTTTAAAAAGGAGTTTTCCACGGCGGCGACGAGCGTGGAAGGCTCGGGCTGGGCAGCGCTTGCCTACAGCAACGAGACCGGAAGGCTTCTGATCATGCAGGTCGAGAAGCACAACACGAACGGGTTCCCGGGGCACCCGATCCTGATGGTCCTGGATGTCTGGGAGCATGCCTACTACCTCGACTACCGGAACGACCGTGGGAAATTCGTCGAGGCGTTCTGGAACATCGTGAACTGGGACGAGGTCGGAAAGCGGCTGGCTGCTGCGATGAAGAAATAATCCGAACCCATTTTTTTATTGAGAAGGCCGCCCGCATTTTCCCTGTATCCTAGTGGAATCGCTGGATTCAGGGAATGTTCGGAGAATTCCTGTCGCTATACCTGGAGAGGTGCTGTGCAGCCATAACCCTGCCCGGTGTACCTTGTCCCCGTGCGTGATGGAGAGTGCCCCAGGGAGGATGAATGGCACTTCAGCAGCTGTCTTTTTCACAATATGCTCCTGCAACCCGGGAATTGTGGTCATTTCTTTGGTGTCAATTGCCGGATCGAAGAGGATGAGGGCTGGATCCCGTTCCTACCGGATACCATGGAGTTATTATCCGGCAGGGAAGAGAGAGATGAGAAGACGGAGGGGAGGAGATCATGATCATTGATGCACGGGTAAGACCGCCGTATAAAAGCCTGACGCAGGTCCTGGCATCTGAGCCAGGGGCCCGGCCGCCGGTGAAACGAAGTCCGCTGGTGAGCGGGTACGAACGCACCCCTTCCATGGCCAAAAAATCATGGGAGCTCTTCATGGAGGAGATGGATACTGCAGGGGTGGACAAAGGAATCCTTGTCGGGAGGCAGGCAGGGCACCGTACTATCCTGAACGATGATATTGCCGAGCTCCGTGACCTGTTCCCCGACCGGTTCCCGGTCGCTCTTGCGGGCATCAACGGAGCCGATGTGGACGCAGGGGTCCGGGAGATCGAGCGGACACTCGGGGATCTGCATTTCAACGGTATCGCTGTCGATCCCGGGTGGTGGGTCCCGCCCCGCTACGTGGACGATCCGAAAAATTATCCTCTTTACGAGCGATGTGCCGAACGTGGGGGGGTGCTCTACCTCACCTGCAGCCTGATGCAGGGGCCGGATATCTCGTATGCCGAACCGTACCGCATCCAGCGGGTCGCCAATGCCTTCCCCACCCTCCAGATCGTCGTTGTCCATGCCGCATTCCCTCACACGAGCGAGATGATCGGGGTCATGATCGCCAATGCCCCGCTGGGCAACCTCTGGGTGATCCCGGACTTCTTCCAGTTCATCCCCGGGTTCCCCGGCGCCCAGGCCTGGGTGGATGCTGCCAACCATTTCCTCGGGGACCGGATCCTCTATGCCTCGTCATACCCCGTACGGCCCCTTGCGCAGAGCCTTGCCGAGTTCCAGCGGTTCTCCTACAAGCCGGAGGTACTCGAAAACCTCCTTGGAGGGAACGCATCGACCCTCTTTGGCATCCGGTGAGAGGGTGGTGTGATGACCCTCATGGACGAGAGGATAAAAGCAGAACTGCTCTCTGTCGGGACCATCGATGTCGAAGAGTCGCTGCTGCCCCCGCCCCGGACATCGACAGCCGGGCCAGGGATGGGAGTCCAGAATATCTTCTTTTCGTCCGGAGGTCTCCGTGTCAGGCTCGAGGTCAACAAGGACTCACCGTTCCGAATGGTCCGGAAGAACGATCATGTCGTGGTTCTCCGGGACAATACAGAGATAGCGGAGGGGACTATCGAGGAGGTGGTCGCCCACTGCCCGGACCAGGTCTACATCACCATCAGCGAACGGTGCATCTACAACTGCCAGTTCTGCTCGGTGCCCATGTCGAAAGGGAAGATCAAGACCAGGGAAGAGATCCTTGCCATTGTCGAGAAGGCAAAGAGGAACGGGAGACTGAACGTGATCTCCCTGACGTCCGGGATTGCGACATCCCCCGATGACGAGATCGATCGGGTCGTGGATATTGTCAGGGCCCTTGCCCCCTATCAGGTCCCCATCGGGGTGGCCGTTCACCCGGCGAAAGATTCCTCCACGGAGACTGAAGGAGGCCGGGGTCACCGAAGTAAAATACAGCGTCGAGACCATGGACCCGGAGATCTTCGACCGGGTGTGCAGGGGGAGGAAAGGGCATACGCTCGAATTTATCCTGGAGTCGCTCCGCGAGGCAGTGGAGGTCTTTGGCAGGAACCGTGTCTCGTCCAATATCATCATCGGGCTCGGGGAGACGGACGAATGTGTCCGCCAGGGCGTGGAATACCTGGCAAAGATGGGGGTTATCGCAGTTCTCCGCCCGATCTCCATCTCCCCCCTGCGAAAAGAGGCACTGAAGGGAGCGGTCCGGCCGGGTCCCGAACGACTCCTGGAACTCACCGCGATGACACGGGAGATCCTCGGGAAGTATGGCCTCTCAACCAGGGAATCGCAGACCATGTGCCTCGCCTGCACCGGGTGCGACCTTACGCCGTGAGATGGTGGCCCCGCCCTCCTTTTTATTACCGGCAGATTGAACAAAATCGCGACGCAATGGTCCCGGACATTGAAAACAGGAGGAAGAGGTGCCGGAGACCTCGCTCATTTATCCCGCTCCGCCTGGTTTTCGAACCATACACGTATGGAGGAATTCTGTTCCAGGAAGCCTGACCTGCTCCGCATCTCGCTTGCCGGTCCGACCTGCTCCTTTGTAACCCTGACACGATCTCCTCCCATGGCAACCATTCCCCATTCACATGAAGAGATGGCCGGGAGGAGTATATGATTCCTGTCATGCACACGACAGGCATCCGGGAACCTTTTTGCCGGACGACAAAAGTCCTGCTCAGCCTACCTGGCTGACGATGGCGACATAGTTTTTCCCATATTTTTTTGCACATTTGGGGCAGGTCGTATACCACATGTACCATTTCTTTATGGTGAGATTCTGCTCCTTGGCATACAATTCAAAATCCCTGCACCATTTCCCTGTATCGCCATACGGTCCTTCATAGACCTTGCATAAGATATTTCCCGCTCAGAGTCACGTTCTCGGCCCCGGGGATATCCCTGTCGACTGCAAGGTAGATATCCATGTTCCATCTCGAGGTGTCATCGGAGAGGCAGAGATTGTCGGGGATGGTCGCCCCGGCCTTCTCCACCTTCTCATTCAGCCTCGTGATGACACTCCCGAAGTTGAGGGGGATAAAAAAGAGCGTCTTCACCCTGTCCCGGACAAACCTCTTGTTCTCCCATTCCAGCATCTTCCCGTCCCACGGAGCGGGATCGAATCTTGGGCAGCATTCCTCATCCATGCCTTCATCACCTGATAACCCGATCTCCTCTGCATTCCAGAATGGAAGTATCACCGATAAATGTTGTCCTGGACACGTTTCATCGGTGTGTTATTGTGAGATAGATATCTATGACGGCGAGAAGTATCCCGGCTCCGATAAGGCCATAGCCGACGAGGCGGTTCTCCCCAAAGACGATTCCTGCGGTGATCAAGGCAAGCGAGAGGGCTACGAGTCCCGAGAGGTCTTCCCTGGGCTTTTTCCAGCCTGCAATGAAAAGTACAAGTGCAACTGCAGCCAGGATTGCAATGGAAATTGCGAGATACCCTTGCGATGCATCCATGGAGAACAGGTGCATCCCTCACTATTTGATTCCTCTGTACGAGTTCCGGGAAATTACCGGGATCTCGCAGACCATGCAAACATGTATCGGGATTCTTTCTAATTACCACGTGGTTAGAGAATGACAGATGAAGATCTCAATCAAAAAATTCAACGGTAATAGTTCCAAAATTTAAAAGGAGAAGTAATTACAGGTTAAATTATGAAAAGGGAGTATTAACATGAATCGATTCAATTTGTGCAGGTCATGACAAGGCGGGCGTGAACCAGATAAATGCATTTACCAACCAAGTCAATGCCCAGGCGGGAAAATCGTTTGACCAGGAACAGGCTGACGACCTGATCACCGCAGCCCAGGAGATTATTACAGCAATCGGCATTCCAGAGAATTGACATGATTTGAATCCTTTTTTTATCGTCTCGAAACCTCCGACTCCCTCTAATTCACCCAGTAACCTTGGCGGAACATCGACATTAAAAGAGATAGTAATCGAGCAAATCCTATCTTTGTATAGAGAGGTGACGGAGATGAGCTGCTGAATACCCAAGGTCAGGCATAGGAAGGGGGTATCTTCCCCCACATATGTCTTCCACTCACCATGGAACGTTACCATGCCACCATCCCCATTCTATTTCAGGTTTTGAACCAGTGTGTCTTGCGTCGAATCAATAGCTTTCATGATGTTGGACAATGTTTCGGTAAATTTGGATCTCCTATCCATCGTCATTTGTAAACGCATGGATGTCATCTCGGAAAACTCACTCATCTCTTCGAGGTTATCCACCGCTTCATCACGTATCTCTTTACGCGGTACCAATTCTTTGAAGCTGAACTCCAGATAGTAGACTGTGTTGTCCATGAAAGACGTATACCCATTATCTGGAATAAAACGTAGTGCTCTGAAAAAACAACTGGTGACAATGAGATACCATCGATATGTCGTTTGAGGAGCGCTTCCGCCCCATGCGTGAATTCCTCTTACGAGACATTGAAATCATTTCATCGAGCACATATAGCAAAGCCACTGAAATGACGCTTATCGTAAAGGAAATTCTGGCAAAAACCATCCTCTCCAAATCGAAAATCTATCCCTACGTGGTGAATCCGTATACCGGTTGCCAGCATGGCTGCTCGTACTGCTATGCACGTTTCATGAAAAGGGTGACCGGGCACAAGGAACCCTGGGGCGAATTTGTCGATGTCAAGATCAACGCCGCCGAGTTATTACGAGGAGAAATAGGGAAGAAGAAGCGGGGCAGAGTCTGGATAAGCGGGGTATGCGACCCGTACCAACCGCTCGAGGCAGCACTACCGACTGACCAGGCAATGCCTGGAACTACTTGCTCACCATAACTGGCCGGTGATAATCCAGACACGTTCTCCATTGGTTCTCCGTGACATCGACATTATAAAAGAGTTTCAGGATATTGAGGTCGGCCTTTCTGTCACTACTGCGGATGACAGTATCAGGAAATTATTCGAACCTGATGCACCGCCAATAAACGACAGGATACATGCACTCGATGTATTGCACAACGCCGGTATCAGGACGTATGCCATGATCGCCCCGGTGCTCCCGGGAGCAGAAGGCCTCGTGGAGCTCCTCCGAGGGAAGATTGACTATGTCCTGATTGACCGGATGAACTACCACTATGCCGACTGGGTATACCGGAAATATGGGCTTGAGGATACGCTCACGGATGAGTTCTTTTACCGGACGAGGGACACACTTGCCTCTCTATGAGAGAAATGAAGGATGGAGGGAGATGAAAGTGAGGGAGCAGTCTCGGTACACCTGAATCGGCGTAAGCTCTCTCTCTTCCATTTGAACTGGTTCAATTCTTATCGCCGGTGCAATTCGTATGCTTCACGGAGCCATTCCCGCACCTCCTGATCCAGATCAGATTCCTTTTCGATGATGACATGATGGGTAAACCGGCCGGGTCTTGGTTCAACCACCTCTTCGATCCGGCCATCATCGATTCTTCGGTTCAGATCAAACGTCAGGGTGATGCTGTGTTCCACACGTTTTTTTATCCAGAGCTGCGGGAGCCAGACCCAGGCGAACTTTGTCTTTGCACCGAAGGAGACCTGGGTCTTCATGACCTCCATCTTCACCGGGCCGAGCGATTCGATGTATCGTCGGACGAAATGGAAGAGGGCAAGAGCACCGGGTCTTCCCGCAAACAACTCCTCCAGCGTCCAGGTACCTGGTGTCTTCATAGTAAGCTCTTGGAAAAGGGATGAGAGGTGTGGCACCGTAACTCCACTCCGGACCACCTCTTCTCATCGGTATCTTACGGTATGCGCCTGGCGTGGACCTCCACCCGGTTTCCATGCCCGTGGGTCAGCACAGGGTAGGCCTGCATACTCCGGTAATCCCCCGGGCTGCTCTGTCCGTCTCCATCGAGGTCCACGAGCACACTGACCGTGTAGCGGGTCCTGGGATTCACCGCGGAGGATTTTCAGCGAGAAGTCTATTCCGTCCTGTTCCATCAGGTCGTCCAGCCCCACATCCCTGATGGTGAGGGTGGAGACCGTCACGGCAGGTGCGTCGGCCCGGCTCGTATCGAGCACCCGCACGTACCACCGTGGCCGGCCCCGGCTCTCCCTGCCACCCTTCCAGGAGGATTCGGCCCGTCACAACGCCCATGGTGCCTAGCCTGTGTCCCAGTAGCGGTTGCAGTACCAGCAGCCGTTATAACCGCTTGCCTTGGCCTCCTCCACCGTCCAGAATGAACGCCGGTGGGAGGGGGCCATCAGGGTCAGCCAGTAGCAGCTCGGCAGATGCAGTTCACGCGTATTGACATTGCCCACGTAATAGACGCCGACACCGTACATGTAGGCCACTGCCATAATATCGCCGGTGCTCAACCCTGTACGCTGGCCGATCGTTACACCGGCCGGGGGAGTGATGGTGTCCAGTCCGTTCTTTGAAAAGGCGGTCCGGGAGTAGTGCATGAGAGAGCCATAGTCATAGGGCCCCACATCGTCGCCGTCAGCAATCTGCTGGTCAAAGTTGTACGCCTTGTCGTCATCGATGTTCTCGTAGTGTATGGTCACATGGCTGTTGCGATCCGCCCGGCTCTGTTCGTGCCACAGCCCCACCGTATGGCCAATCTCGTGGATTGCATTGCCTGTGGAGCAGCCGGTCGCCAGCCATACGTGCTGTTGTCCACCCGCCCGCCCGACATTCGAAGCGCAACCGTCGGGATCTGAGAAGAAGGTCACGTAATCGGCCTCGGTGGTGCGCAGCCGGAAACGAATGGGTGTGTTCGCCTCCCAGTGGGCGATAGCATCGGTGACCCGTGCCTGATTCGTCAGGCCGGGATCGATGGTGTAGGGGATTATTCCGCCGGGCCAGCGCACCCCGGCGCCGACGACGACGATGCCTTTCACCACATCACCTGCATGGATGACGTCAGGCATGGCCCGCGAAACGTCGCTGGTTTTCAGATGTTTGGCACCGAGCTCTTTGGCAGCCGTGATCCCTTCCTGGGTATTGATGACAATGTCCCCTTCAAAAACGGCACGACCCCTGATAATGGCGTACTCGACTTCACGGATCTTCATCAATCCGGTCTTTTCCGAGATATAGGCGACATGGCCACGCTCGGTTTGTTTGTGACGAATTGTACTCACCTTTCATCGTTGATCATCCTCGTGTACTTATATCTCAAATGCCCAGGAAATACCCACTGTGAAACACACAACAGGAACTCCCGTAGCCGAACTGGTTTTTGACAAAACCAGTCTCGATGTTCCCCCCTATCCAGGGATAAGGAAGGGAAGGGAAGAAGAGATATAAAACTATTTCCGTTCATCTGACATCCTGAATAAAGAGCACCATCAAAAGATCAAGGTATGATGGCTCCTTCTAAAAAAAAATATGAAAAAACAACAGGAAGGAACTAGGAAAAATTGTTATCGATCCAGTATTTATCCAGATTTCCGGCCGGGGACATCCTTGTACCCGTGAGGGATTACCCGGGACGGTACTATTACCCGCGGAGATTCAGGACAGAAATTATCACATAATCCCATCTGCTGATTCATTTGTATATCCAATTTATACCGGGATCACGTTCCTACAGGATTTGAGATGCGGTACATCTCCCTATGAGCCCGGTCTAGTAAGGACGACCCGGGAAGCATTGGTTACCTTCTGAATCCATCTTCCAAGTCCCGCTGGCGTCTCTCTTCTGCTGTCAGGACATTCTTATCCAGGGAAATCTGAACCCCGTTGTGTCGGGTATGGCGAACCCTGTAGTTGTCAATTTTTATGGGCTCTTCCGGATGATCGTGCAGACATTTTGCACAGAAGTACTGCTGACATGCCTTACAGCGATACAGAGTGCTTGAGATTATTCCGCACATTGCACATTTCTCAACGTGCGGATGATTGGGCCAGCAATCATTGCAATAGTGCTGTGGACATTTGGTGCACTGGTGCAATTCCTGAAAAAAAGCCTCGCATTGTGCACACTGATGCGTTGTTTTATGAGTGGTGGAACATTTCCCGCACAAGGCCACATCGCAAAATTTACAATTTTTTATGTTGCCCCACCGTGTTCCGCAGGTGGTGCACTTTTTGGAGGCAAGAATATTCTGAAAATAAGTAAAAATACTCATTTCTGAAAGTTTTCTCATATCACCATATTAAGGTGATTCCTCCCTGCCAAGAAGGCGGGAAGGTATTGCTTCACAACCTGCCGCCTTCTAGAACCCAACCAGCGAACGTTTATTTACGG
>CAWHEC010000009.1:0-89266 GCA_963828315.1 uncultured Methanoregulaceae archaeon
AAGAATCATCCCATCCTTTTTCAGATCTCACCCGGTATGGGCAACCTGCCCGGGTGCAGTCGAACGCACCCGATGAAACAAATTGTTTGGGGCGCATCATGAGGAATAGTGAGGTACCCAGACCTGTGCGCATACTACAGGAAGGGCGGAACCGACCTGGGGTGCGGTCGAACGGTTATCACCAGAACAGGACTTCTTTTTCCCGAAGGGAATGCCAGACCCCCTTCATCTGGTTACCGGCGACTGCAAGGGGACTGAAAAAGTGAGTACAGGTATCACCGTGCATCGTCGAGCCGGATATACGGCAGGAGCGTGAGAAGATCTGATTTCAGTCTGCGCAAACCCGATCCGCTCAAGGAACCGTGCCGTCCTCTCCTTCGGTCTGGCATTGCTCTTGTAATACTCGAGAAGACGATGGACGAGATCGAGGGCATCTGCACGGGAGAGATCCTGTGCAACCACCACTCCTGGCGACGGCCTCCTCCCGCTGTTTCCTCCAAATACCACCGTCCACCCCTTCGTGGTCCCCACAAGACCGATATCCCTGAGGTAACTCTCCCCGCAGCACCTGAGACAGCCGGATACGCCTATCTTGAGCTTTGCCGGGTACACAGCCCCCTGATACTTCTTCTCGAGCTCCCTTCCCAGATCCTGTCGAGTCCTGGGTGCCGTATCTGCAGACATCCGTGCCAAGGCAGGCCTGGACATACCTGACCGAGGATGCGAGGCTGCTCCTCTGCAAGCGGCCCGAGGTCCCGGCGAATCGCGGCAAGGTCGTTTTCATTCATACCGATCAGTATGAAGCGCTGGCCGGAGGTGATCTTCACCAAAGGCACCTGGTAGGTCCGGGCGACGGCCGCGATCTTCTCAAGCATCTCCGGAGTCACGAATCCTCCGGGGATCCGTGGTCACGATAGTGAAGGTCTTCTGGTGGCTGGCGCCCGCAGGATGAACCATGGTCTTCCCCTCAGAGCAGTTTGGTCTCTTCCGTCGGCTTCGGCACCTTGATGACCAGCACCCGGAATACGGCTCCGCTCTCATTGATCCAGCGGTGAGGGATCCGTGCCGGGCTCTCGATCAGGGTATCCTTCCCCACCGTTGCCCGCTCCTCCCCGATCTCTACGGTGCCTGTCCCTTCCAGCACGTAGAAGATCACATCCACGGGGGTCATATGTTTCTTCAGCGACTCCCCGGGCTGCAGCGTGATCATGACCACGACTGCATGGGGGATCTCACAGAGTTTTCTTGCATCAACATGGTGGGGATTTGGCGAGCTTGGTATCTGGTTTGCATCAACGATCTTCATATGAATAACCTTCCTCTTTCGTTCCGTTCTGCAGGAGTGTACAACCTCTCTCATTCTCATGGAGCATAGCATCAGAGGACGCAGACTTTACAGTCCTGGTCCCCGCAGGCAATGTTCTTCACCTTCCACTTCAGGGCCCACCTCTTGATGTCACGGATAATCCCGATGATCTCAAGGCCGCTTTCGGTCAGGGTATATTCCGATCGCACCGGGAACGAGGTGGCATCCACCCTTCGTGCGATAAGCCCTTCTCCTTCAAGCTCTTTCAGCCGCTCGGAGAGAATTTTTGGCGTGATCCCGGCAAGCGAGTCCTTCAGGTCAGAGAACCGTTTCGTATACCCGTCTCCTTTGTACAATTCGAGAATGATAAGGAGCGTCCATTTTTTCGTCAGATAACGCACCGTCTGGTTGACCGTGCAGGATTCCTGCATGGTATTGTTTTTGAAACTCACGGCTATTTATAATTAAGTATACAAAGAATATCTTGTTACAAAAATATACCAGGAGTCGACCATGTTCTGTTACCAGTGTGAAGAGACGGTGAAAGGGACCGGCTGCACCGTCAAAGGTGTCTGCGGAAAAGAAGGAGAGACTGCAGCACTCAGGATGTCCTCATCTATCTGTGCAAAGGGATCTCCGTTCGGAACTATGCGGTGATCAGAGAAGGGAAAAGGGAACCGGCAGGCAGGGCTGTTCATTGCGGATGCCCTCTTCTGCCACGCTGACCAATGTGAATTTCGATAACGCACGGTTCAGGGAAGAGATCCAGGCAGGCGATCGTTATCCGTGATGCGCTCGAAAAAGCGGCAGCACGGAACCGATGCCTGCACCTGGACACCGAAGGCGATGCAGCGACATCCTTGCAAAGGCAAAAACCGATCGGGATCCTCTCAACCGCGAACGAAGACGTCCGTTCGCTCCGTGCAGCTCCGTCTACGGGCTGAAGGGGATGTCTGCCTATTACCACCACGCCGCGATACTTGGCTAAACCGATGCATTCGATAACTGACTTTATCCAGAAAGGGCTCGCCTCCACCCTCGAAGATCTCCCGGTCCCTGAGATGATGTCGCTTGTCCTTGAGTGCGGGAAGTCGGGGTAAAGCACCCTTGCCCTGCTCGAGACGGCACACACATCGACGTTTGGGAAACCCCGAGATGACGAGCGTGAAGACTACGGTCAGGGAAACCGGCCGGGCATCCTCGTCACCGGCCATGACCTGAAAGACCTTAAGATGCTGCTTGACCAGACCAAGGGCATCCGGCGTGGATGTGTATACCCACGGCGAGATGCTCCCGGCCCATGCGTACCCGCGTTCAGGAAGTACGACAACCTTGTCGGCAACTACGGGCTCTTCCTGGTGGCACCAGAAGGAAGAGTTCGAGGCGTTCAATGGCCCCATCCTGTATCACCACCAACTGCATTGTCCCGCCAAAGGACACCTACAAGGACCGACTCTATCACCACCGGTCTTACTGGATATTCCGGCGACCCGCATATCGATGCCAGCCCTGGCAAAAGGGAAGAAGGACTTCTGCCCGGATCATCGCATGCCAAAACCTGCCCGCCTCCACGGGACCTGCCCGGGAAGCGGCCGGAGATCTGATCACCGGCTGTGCCCACGATGCGGTCCTCATCGCTTGCCGACCGGTGATCGAGCAGATCAAGAATGGCGATATCAAGCGGTTCATCGTCATGGCCGGATGCGATGGCAGGCAGAAGAGAACGGGAATACTATACAGAGTTTGCCAAAGCCCTCCCAAAAGACACGATCATCCTTACCGCCGGGTGCGCCAAGTACCGGTACAATAGCGCTCGATCTCGGGACGATCGGCGGTATCCCGCGTGTCCTTGATGCCGGCCAGTGCAATGACTGCTACTCGCTCGTGGTGATCGCACAGGCACTCGCAGAAGCATTTGGAGTCGGAGATCAACGACCTCCCCGTCTCGTACAACATCGCCTGGTACGAGCAGAAGGCCGTGCTGGTGCTCCTCGCCCTGCTCATCGCTCGGGATAAAAGACATCACGCTCGGCCCAAAACTCCCGGCATTCGTGTCCCCAACGGTGCTGGACGTGCTCGTGAAGGAGTTCGACCTGAAACCAAATACCACGGTGCAGGACGATCTTGCCCGCATGGTCCCGGGTTGCTGAACCGGTGCGGTACTTATTATATCCGCAACTCCTATGATGCAAAGGGAAGGATAGCATGGCAGAATTCAGCCTCGAGAAACCGGATAGCCGCGATGCAAAGCGGGCAGAGCTCCTGGGAAAGGTTCTCTCCCTGAAGGACCTGGTCCAGTACCAGGACGGCACTGTCGCCAGCCGGATGATTGTGAACCGGAAGCCGGGGAGCATCACCCTCTTCTCCTTTGACGAGGATGAGGGGCTCTCCGAACACACGGCTCCCTACGATGCAGTCGTCACCATCCTCGACGGGGAATGCGAGGTCTGGGTCGCCGGCACGACCCACCAGATGAAAGAAGGAGAGACGATCATCTTCCCGGCAAACGTTCCGCACGCACTTTCAGCGATCACCCGGTTCAAGATGATGCTGATCATGATCAGGGAGTAACCATGCCAGGCGATGAGAAGGACGGGTATTACTGCTCGATCTGCGGAGGTATCCCCCCGGACAAGATCAAGACAAAAAGGGTTCTTATCGATGGCAAGGAGACGGGTATCGACCACCTCGACTTCATTTTTGAAAACGTGAAAGGATTGCATCTCACCGATGATGCCGCCATTGCATCAGAGATCGTGAAACGGGTCAAGGTGTTCAACTACGTGCCGACAAAGAAACAAGCCCTCTATGCGGAAGGCCTGCTCCGGGAATACCGGAAATGGGAGCAGGAGAATGCTTGACCGCTGTCCGGGGGCATCAAACATACGCACCCCTACGCTTACCCTGAAAAAGTGCCCCCAGTGCGGTGAAGAGATCGAAGTCTTTTCAAACGACATCTCGGTGAACTGCAGCAGGTGCGGATTCACCGTCTACAATGATACCCTCTCCTGCGTCCAGTGGTGCAAGTATGCAAAAGAGTGCGTCGGGGAGGAGACCTATCGCAAGCTGACGGCGGAAAAACCAGGACATCCTGTGTGAAAGGGGAGGACCCACCGCTGCTGCCTTAAAAAACTGCATGGACAACATTCCTGGGTCTGCCGGAATCAGGGGAATTTCCATTGAGGAGGAATGCCGGGTCAACGGGTTGACGTTCTCGAGGCTGTGATGGCGAATGCTGTCCTTTCAGGACTATCCGAATCCGAAATTGACGATCCTCTGAAAGGAAGAATATGAAAAACAGGAGGAGTGTTCGAATGAGTTCTCCTTATCAACACTGGTGGAGTGAAGCAATGAAACGAAAAATCATCAATATCGACGAGGAAAAATGCACCGGGTGCGGCCAGTGCATCCCTGACTGCCCTGAAGGGGCCCTTATGGTGATCGACGGAAAGGCACGCCTGGTGAGCGATCTCTTCTGCGATGGCCTCGGTGCCTGCATGGGGACCTGCCCGGAGGGAGCGATCACGGTTATCGAGCGGGAGGCAGGAGCATACGATGAGAAGGCCGTCATGGCGAATATTGTCCCCAAGGGACCCGCGGTCATCGCTGCACATCTCGAACACCTTCTCAGGCATGGGGAGACGGGCCTCTACAACCAGGCTCTTGAATACCTGAACGAGCAGCAGGTTCCGATCCCAGGACACGAAATCCCGGGGTGTCCGCCGGATCACGAACCTCATGGTCATCCCTCCTTTGCAGGCTGCCCGGGATCTGCCGCGAGGAGTATTCCCCGGAACCCTCCTGCCGGATCCCTGCAACAATCCGGGAATACCGCATCCGAACTGAGGCAATGGCCGGTGCAGCTCAAACTCCTGAACCCGCGTGCTCCCTACTTTGAGCATGCAGATCTTCTCATCGCCGCAGACTGCGTCCCCTTCGCCTTTGCAGACTTCCACCGCGATTTTCTGAAGGGCAAAATTGTGATTATATTCTGCCCGAAACTTGACACGGATGTCGACGGGTACATCACGAAACTGACTGATATATTCTCGGGACATATGATCAACTCGATCACGATCCTTCACATGGAAGTCCCTTGCTGCAGCGGGGTCACTTACCTCGTGAACCAGGCACTGGAACGATCGGGAAAGAAAATTCCCTTAAAGGAGATCACCATCTCGATAGACGGACAGGTAGTGTAATCCTCTCTTCGCACCATTTTTTGTGGAGATCAAGCCCGTTCCCGAATAGTTCCTTCTCACACGTTCTCTTCGGACACCACCTACACCACCTCTCCGATGAAAATTGCCTGCCCGGAATCGAAAAATTGCAACCATGATTTCTGCTATGGGTCCACGAACGTTTCTTCTGGCAGAAAAACCGTGTCCACCCCACCAAAGTAAGAATGTATTTATCATCACGTGGTCTATCTGGTATCTATCAGGAATAACGTATTGTTCCGCCGTAACCCGTTCTCTCTTTCCGGACCGGCGGTTCACTGCATCAGACATGTGGGAGTTCTCCGTTTATGGTACGATGGCCGAGGGATTGGGGGTTGCAGGTGCGGATGCTCGGGACGATGTTTCTCCTCGCCCTGGTATACTTCGTCTTCATCGCGGTGCTGGCATATATCGGGATAGATACCCTCCTGCTCGTCGTAATTGTGACGATTGTGCTCCTGCTCCAGTATTTTTTCTCGGACCGCATGGCACTCTTCTCCATGGGCGCCCGGGTTGTCACGGAGCAGGAAGAACCGCAGCTCTATGAGACCCTGACCCGTCTCTGCGCCATCGCCGGAATTACCCGGCCACGGCTGGCCATCGCGAATTCTTCCGTCCCGAATGCCTTTGCGACGGGAAGGAATGCAAAAAACTCGGTTATCGCCGTCACCACCGGCCTTCGCTCCATGCTCGACCAGGAAGAGCTGGAGGCGGTCCTTGCCCATGAACTCAGCCATGTGAAGAACCGGGATGTCATGGTCATCACCTTTGCCAGCCTGATCTCCACTGCCGCGTTCTTCCTCTTCAGAACTACCCTGTATTCCTCCAGGTCCGGGGGAAAAGGCGGGAAGCAGAACCTCTGGTTCATCATCCCGCTGGTTGCAGCAGCGGTCTGGATCATCAGCTACCTCCTGATCAGGGCGCTCTCACGGTACCGTGAATATTCTGCGGACCGGGGATCGGCTATCCTGACCGGACGTCCCTCGGTGCTCGCATCGGCCCTGATGAAGATCAGCGGAATGATGGAGCGCATTCCCACCAGAGATCTCAGGGACGTCGAGGGAATGAATGCGTTCTTCATCATTCCGGCGATATCCGGATCATCGTTCCTGGACCTTTTTTCAACCCACCCGTCAGTCGAAAAGCGGATCGCTGCACTCGAACGGATTGAACAGGAGCTCAGAGGGCATGGGGTTTAAGGAGGCCCTGGGCACACTGCTGGGGACCACGTCTCTTCCCAAAGCAAACCTCGAGAAGCTGTTCGCAATCTCTGCTGCCAGCATCACGATGCAGAGCGAGTTTGACCAGACACCATCCCCGATGGCAGGGATCTGTTTCAAACCAGTCGAATCATCGCAGTTTGATGCTGCGAAAGCGGAGATCGAAGAGCTCCTCGCGTTCAGTTCCAGGGAAACCGGGAGCAAGGCCAGACTGCTGACGGATGACTACCATTTCACCTGGGTGATCCTCGAGGATCCCGATTTTGATGACCTGGTCACCGGGATCCATCTCGTCTCCCAGACATTCATCGAGAAAGGGTTTGGCGACTATCTCCTCTGCGCCATATTCCGTTTTGGCGATCAGAAGCCGGTCTACTGGATCTACAACTTCAAGCAGGGGAGGTACTATCCGTTCATTCCTGCATCGGGAAAAACACGCGACAGTGCCGCTGAATTCAGGATCCGGTCCGTGATGGAACGGGAACTTCCGATCGAAAAAGATGTGGGGAAGTGGTACCCCCTCTGGGGTATTCCGCTATAACTCCCCCGGCTCGTGCACTTTTATTCAGTTCAGGTACACCGCTCCAAAGGATTCTGTCAAAGGCTATCCTTCAAAAATTCCGGTGCCCTTGAAAACCTGCCTTGCCTCTTCAAGCGTCATATCTGAATACGGTACGATGATATCTGATTCGATAATCTCCTTGTGGTCGAGCGTCTCCCCTTCGCTGACGATCGTTCCGATCAGCTCGGCCAGGCTCTTTTTGTACGCCTTCTCGTTCCCCTTCTGCACATACTCGACGATCTGGTTGTCTATCTTATTCAGGTCATCAAAAAGGCTGCTTTTCACCAGATACTGACCCTGGCCGATAATTCGTATGATCATTTTTTGCCTACCTCCGATTTGAGCCTGGCAAGATCGGATTCGATGCTGCCTATATGGCCGATCTTGGCAAGCTCGCGTTCGATATCATCCTCGCCAGCAGTGAAATCCACAAGAGCACCTTCCTCCAGCAGATCGTCCAGGGCAAGAGAGCGTGCCTTCATCTCTTCAGTTTTACTCTCGGCCCGCTCTATCGACATCCCCACATCAGCCATCTCTTCGCTGATGCCAGAGACGGATTCGCTGATCTTGACCTGTGCTTCCGCTGCGGAATACTGTGCTTTTATGGTCTCTTTCCGGGACCGGAATACCTCGATCTTGGTTGAGAGCCGTTTCTCGGCGGCAACAAGCTTCTCCTTTTCGGTCTCGAGGGAAACAATCTCCTTGTCAAGACCGGCAATCTGGGAGGTGAGGGCATTTTTCCGTTCGAGGGCGAGCCGTGCGAGGTCCTCCCTGTTTGCCAGGACCGCCTCGCGTGCCTGTGATTCAAGCTTCTCGCTGTTCTGGAGCAGTTTTGCCCTCTGCAACTCCAGCCGCTTCTTTGAGGTGGCAACCTCCGCAACACCCCGCTTGACATTCTGCAGGAGATCGAGCTGCTTTTCATAGGAGTAATCCAGAGTCTCCCTCGGATCCTCCATCTTTCCGATTAACTTATTCATCTTTGCCTTGATTACAGTCCCCATACGGTTCAAAAGACCCATCGTTATCTTCTCCTTGTCCTCACGCTCGGGAGGACGTGTCTCCATGTTATGAGCTACGAGATGCACTATATACTTTTTGACCGTGGCACTCCTCATGCAAACGTTCATTTTTGGCATGAAAACAGTCACGATGCCGCAAGGCCACAAGCATACAAAATGAAAATGCCGGAGGCATTTTCATATTAAACCGCATCCGCGGTTTTCATCAGGGGGGCATGTGACGAAGGAGTCTCATGTGCGTTTCATTCGAAACAGCAGGTGCATGCATACCTTTAATCTCCCCTATGGCTATCCTTATCCATTATGGACATAGTCGGAGATCTTTTAAAACAGGTAGCGACGGGGGATAACCTCTCCCAGATCACCAAGTCGGTTGGCGGAGATGAGAAGGGGGTCCAGTCTGCCCTCGGTATGGCACTCCCCATGATCCTTGGATCCATGTCGAACACCGCATCAAAGCCAGGAGGAGCGGACCTTATTACGGGAATGCTTGGACAGATGGGCGGCAGCAGCCCCATCGACAACCTGGGAGGTTTCCTCGGCAGTTCGGCAGCAGCAGGGGGATCCGGCATGGTAAGCAGCCTGCTTGGGAGCCAGATGGCACCTATCCAGAACGCAATTGCGCAGAAGACCGGGCTGCCTCCCGCTATCGTCGGCAAGGTCCTGGCCATCGCGGCTCCGATGGTCATCGGCTATGTCGGCAAGATGTTCGCCGGCAAAAAGGTGGACCCGCAGGGTCTCACGAGCCTTCTTGGGGAACAGTCAAAGATGGCGATGGCGGCTTCACCTGATGCAGCGAATATGGCCAAGGATCTGCTGGGGTCGACGCAGGAAGCGGGCGAGAAAATAGGGTTTTTCAAGAAACTATTCGGGAAATAATCTTTTTCCATTTTTTTATTATTCCCCACCACGACAGCTGGCACGCTCCATGTACCTATTCCCTTTGGGGGAAAACGGGTCTGGTATCCTAAGGTATATCTCCCTTAAAGAGCAGAATTGCCTCTATGCGGGATGGGACGAAAGGGAATGCATCGATCCTGTTGCTGGCATTCATTGTACTGATCGTACTCTGGTTCGTCCTTTCACGGCTGCATTTTGTCATGTTCATCCCTCTTTCACTTGGTGGATTTATCCTGATCGTCCTTGGCGTTATCGTGATTCTCTATCTCGTGCTCGATCACTTCCTCACCGGGTCGTGGTAACCCCTCACAGTAAAACAGATTCCCCTGTTGAGGTGAAGATACGCTATAATGAAAAGAAAGCACCGCATCTCCGCGTTCTGGGGCAATTGATCGACGGAGCAGGGCAATCTCCTTTTTTGGAACCCACTGGATGCATAACGAGGGGAAATTGGCCTGCTCCCGGAAAAAAAATCTTATTTTTAAAAGAAGACGGAATTCTGTTCCTTCAGACTTCCCCTGAAGGAAAAGGGGATATTATCCCCTTGCGCTTCCGATCACGATCCCGTTCTCAATGTTGTAGTATCCCTTGGCGTGTTTGACCTGATAGGTGCGAAGACCCTTTGCCTCGGCTTCATCGACCTGCTGTCTCATTTTCTTTTGCTCTTCAGCGGAATGGCCGTGTACCATGTTCTGGAACCTTTCATCAGGCATCTTCAGTCCGCGTACATAATTGTCATTGGCATCATACCCTTTCTGTTCGGCTGTGTGCACTTTTGGATTGAAATCTCCCATACCTGATTCGTTATCTTCTTGCTATAATAACATTCACCCTGAGGGCATTCTCCTCGGCCACAAGGCGCAGTCGAAAGCCCGGAACCCAGGCAAAATATCTGATAGAGAGGAAGTACCATTCCTCCACACCATACAGAAGAAGCATCGGTAAGCGTGTGGTATTTTCAGATCAACCGGTCTCCTGCATGTTCACCTGGCATGCATTCATAGACTTCGGTGACCTTCAGCACCAGGAGCGACCTGCAGATAAGCCCTGGTTTTGCCTTTGCCACCTGTTCCTTCATCGTCTCGTAGTCTTTTCCTTTCGTCTTGACTTCGACGTCCCCTTTAATTTTATAGCACCCGGTGATGCCCGGTCCCCAGACATAGAGGCAGGCACGCGGGTTTTCGAGGACATTCTGGATCGACGTCTTCATGAACTGGTTGCCTATCCATAGTGTCTCCGGGTCCCGGGCGAAGACACCGCCCATGGGAGCGACATTTGGTTCGCCATCCCTGGATGCGGTTGCCAGGGGGAAGATCCTGCCTGCTCTCAACGCCGTCATTATTTCGGGAGTCATCTGTGCCATACCTTATTGACTGGTATGGAATCCCGATAAACTATGCGAAAAGAGATACCCCTCCTTACCTCCGGCAGTCATCTCCTTGTCTGTATCGTGAGGTGTTTACCCGCCCGGGCCTCTCAAGGGTTGTGAGAAATCCAGGAATACACTTGTAATGATGAAAATTACAGAACAATTCGGTATTTCTTCCTCTAAACACCCGGAGTATCTTGTATGTACCAGGATTTGAGCCCGTCAACATAGATTAATCCGAATTGCCGCGAGATTCTATAGTTGAAATCCCTCAAAAAACACAACTGTCCCGATCATGACACCATCACGGAATACCAGCCCCTCCCCGCTTCTTGAATTCAGGAATGTCACGGTAATAAAGGGGAAGAAAAAGGTACTTGACGGCATTTCGATCACCATCTGCGAAGGCGAGCAGATCGCTATCCTGGGACCAAATGGCGCCGGAAAATCCTCATTTATCAAAGCAATCAGCAGGGAATACTACCCGGTACTCCAGGATGACGATGTCGTCTTCAGGATATGGGGACAGGACGTCTGGCATGTTACGGATCTCAGATCCCTGCTCGGGATCGTTTCAAATGACCTGCAGTTCACATTTACCCGGGAGATATCAGGTCGCGACGTGATCCTGTCAGGTTTCTTCTCAAGCGTCGGGCTCTTTTCCCACGAAATCACTACGGAGATGGAAGAGAAGACCGACCGTGTCCTTGAATTCCTTGAAATCAGCCACCTCCAGCGAAAACCGATGACCCTCCTGTCATCAGGTGAAGCCCGAAGATTTCTCATTGGGCGGGCGCTGGTGCATAATCCCAGGACCCTCATCCTTGATGAACCGACAAACAGCCTCGATCTCCACGCACTCCACACGTTCCGGACGATTCTTCGGAAGATCGCAAAGTCCGGTACCGGGATCATCCTGGTCACGCATAACCTCCATGACATAATCCCTGAGATATCACGGGTCGTCCTGATGAAAGAGGGCAGGTTCTGGAAAGATGGGGGAAAAGAAGAGATCCTTACCGATGCCAACCTTGGAGGACTGTTTCATATCCCCGTGCATGTTGTAGAGGAAGGGGGATACTATTACGCGACAGGGTACTGACGGGCAATGGATTGATGATGCTGTATCCGCAGGACCATGACAGGTACAGGTCCGCCTCTCTGGTTTCCAGTCCTTTCGTGTATTGCTAATTTTTCTGTGCTGCTCCTGTACGGATATGACAAGTACCAGGCAGTTCTTTCCGGCCGGAGAATATCTGAAAGAACCCTCCTGCTATCGGCCGTAATCGCACCTTTCGGCGCTCTTTTTGGTATGGTGCTCTTCAGGCACAAGACCAGCACACGAAAGTTTGTCCTTCTGGTCCCTCTATTCATTGCCCTTCACGGGATGATCCTTGTCCTGATCCTGATTCATGGGTGACCCGGGAAAAACCATTAAAAAGCGATTTACGGTTAAAAGACGATATTGCAGTCCGGAACCGCACGAAACGAAAGGCTTTTTAGGAACTCGTTCATCTCACGGATCGATACGAGAGCGACGGTCATACCCATGTCCTTTTCAAAACCAAGACGGTAGCCCGTTCACGAGATGAAGGGAGGAGTCTGGCACCAGCAATCCTTTAGGGTGTCATGACATACCTCCTCATCCAAAAGGTTTCTCTCCATGTCCCCTCTCGACATCTCTTCATTTTCAGGCCTTACCGGCGATGAGGCCAGTCTGCGTCTCAGGAATGAGGGGTATAATGAAATTCCCTCGTCAGAGGAGCGCGGGATTCTTCGTCTCGTTGCCGATGTGGTGCGGGAGCCGATGTTCCTTCTCCTGGTTGGAGCGGGGATTATCTATTTTGTACTCGGGGATGTCGAAGAAGGGGCAATCCTTCTCTTATTTGTCGCGGTGATCATCGGGATCACGGTCTACCAGGAACAGAAGACCGAGCATGCCCTGGAAGCCCTGAAGAATCTCTCCAGCCCGAGGGCGCTCGTGATCCGTGACGGGGTCCATGCACGGATTGCAGGCCGGGAGGTGGTCCGGGGCGATATCCTGATCGTCAGCGAAGGAGACCGGATTCCGGCTGATGCCACCCTGCTTTCGGGAAACAACCTGGTGGTGGATGAATCCCTGCTCACCGGCGAATCGGTCCCCGTACGCAAGCATGCCGGTGCAGAAAACCACCAGGAACGAAAACCCGGCGGAGATGATACGCCATGGCTGTTCTCGGGAACACTCGTCATCCAGGGACAGGGGATTGCCGAGGCAACGGGCACAGGAATGAATACCGAGATGGGGAAGATCGGAAAAGCCCTCCAGGGGCTGACCCGGGAAGAGACAAAACTTCACCTGGAGACGTCACGGATCGTCCGGGATATCGCCATCATCGGCCTTTTTCTCTGCACCATCGTCATTGTCGTGTATGGAGTTACACGGGGGGACTGGCTGAACGGGCTTCTTGCCGGGATCACTCTTGCGATGGCAATCCTTCCCGAGGAGTTCCCGGTAGTCCTTACCATCTTTCTTGCTCTGGGTGCATGGAGGCTCTCGAAGAAGAATGTGCTCACCCGGCATGTTCCTGCCATCGAGACACTGGGGGCGGCAACGGTCCTTGCAGTCGACAAGACCGGCACCCTCACCCTCAACCGTATGTCGGTTGCGAGGCTGGAGGCTCACAACCAGTTTTTCGAATGCATCCCCGGCAGCGTGAATCCTCCGCCCGAACCATTCCACGAACTCCTGGAGTTTGCGATACTCTCCTGCAAAAAGGATCCGTTCGATCCGATGGAACAGGCCCTGTTGCAGACGGGCTGTGACAAGCTGGACGGAACCGAGCACCTGCACCGGGACTGGGAACTTGTCGTGGAATATCCTCTCTCCCACGAACTCCTTGCCATGTCCAATGTCTGGCGCTCAAGGACAGGAGGAGAGTTCATGATTGCGGCGAAAGGTGCCCCTGAAGCGATTGCGGACCTCTGTCATCTGGGAGAGGAACAGACTACCCCTCTTCAGGTGCAGGTTGAGAAGATGGCGGCGGACGGACTGCGGGTTATCGCCGTGGCAAAAGCCGTCTTCAGGGAGAGAGAGCTGCCGGACGGCCAGCATGACTTCTCGTTCACCCACCTCGGACTGATCGGGTTTGCCGACCCGGTACGACCTGATGCAGCAGGGGCGATCAGGGAATGCTACTCTGCAGGAATACGGGTTATCATGATCACCGGAGATTACCCTTCAACCGCCCGGAACATCGGAAAGCAGATAGGGCTTTCTTCCCATGAGAGGGTTATTTCCGGTTCTGACCTTGATGCAGCAGGTGAAGGCGGGATCTCCGGTTTGATCGGGGATGCCAACATTTTCGCCCGGGTTGTTCCGCAACAGAAACTCCGGATTGTCGAAGCCCTGAAGGAAAAAAACGAGATCGTTGCGATGACCGGAGACGGGGTGAACGACGCCCCTGCCCTGAAATCGGCACATATCGGTATCGCGATGGGCAGCAGGGGAACTGACGTGGCAAGAGAAGCATCCTCGCTGGTGCTGCTTGATGATAACTTTGCGTCCATCGTCGCAGCGGTCCGGATGGGGAGGCGGATTTTTGATAACCTCAAAAAGGCGATGGCCTATATCATCTCCATCCATGTGCCGATTGCCGGGTTGTCCCTGGTTCCTGTGCTTCTCGGCTGGCCACTCATCCTGCTGCCGGTGCATATCGTATTCCTGGAGCTGATCATCGACCCGGCATGTTCGGTAGTGTTTGAAGCAGAACAGGAGGAACCGGGTATCATGCAGCGCCGCCCCAGGAGTCCCGCCGAACATCTGCTCGATAAAAAGACCACGCTGATTGCACTCACGCAGGGTTTTGTGGTGCTCGGAATGGTTCTCGCAATCTACCTTGCGGCAGTTGCAAGGGATCTTGATGAACCGGCAATCCGCACCCTCACCTTTGTGACCATCGTGATCGCAAATCTTGCCCTTATCGGTACGAACCGATCATGGACTGAAAGTATCATCAGGACTCTTCGCAGGCCAAACAAAGCCTTCTGGTGGGTCATTGGGGGGACACTCCTGTTCCTCGCCGCAGCAGTCTCCCTGCCGGTCCTGCAGAATATCTTCCAGTTCAGTCCGGTACCTCTGCCATACCTCCTCATTTGTAGTGGTATGGGTTTATTGAGCGTGCTCTGGTTTGAAATCTTTAAATTCGCCAGGAAAAGGAAGATGCAGGTCTCTTAAGTGGCCTGGACCCGTGAAAAATCGGGATGTCCCTGACTCAGGGGCGGTCCTATTGGGAGATGACCTTGTGGATGAGTGCCATTACCCCCGGCTTTTCACGCTTCCCCGATGGTCCCTGGAACGATGCCCGGTCAAGGAACGAGGATCCTGACATCTCTTCATTGAGCCGTTCAGTAATCTCACAAAATATCCGTTTGTAAGCCCTGCAATGGGGATCAACGCCCTTGATCTCGCCCCCGGTCGGGACAATGGCATTGTAAGGACAGCCGCCACGGCAGTACCGGATATGGGCGCACCCTGCACAGGCGGTATCCACGTACTCTTCGTACCGGTGCATCCGTTGCCAGGCATCTGACCGGGACAATTCCTCCATCGTTGGCCGATCACGGACATGACCCATCACCCACTCCGGCATCCCGACAAAGCGATAGCACGGGTAAATGCTCCCGTCAGGACCTACTGCAAAGGTATTGCCCGTGCAGTTCACGAAGGTACAGACTGACCCTCTCCGGGTGAAGACGCAACGGCAGAGATCATTGATGTTCATGATCTCGATTGCCCCCATGTTCTCCAGGTACTTGTCGAGAAGAAAGACCAGCAGCTCCCCGTATTCTTCCGGTGGGAGGGCCCATTGCTCCGGATTCCTGCCACGCAACGAGGGAAGGGCAGGGTGCAGTTTCAGCCTGAACCGGTTTTGGAGGAAGAAATTGAAGATCTCCTCGCGGAATTGTACGGAATAATTGGTGAACGTGCAGATGAAGCTGACCTGCAGGCCAGCAGACCTGGCAATTTCATACCCACGCATGGTCTTTTCAAAGTAACCATCGCCCCGCTGAAGATCGTTCAGTTCCTGCGGACCGTCGATGCTGGTGCCGAGAGGAACATGGTACGCCGCAAGAATTCCGGCAAGTTCCGGAGTGAGGAGCCATAAATTGGTCTGCATGGCAAAATCCGGTTTCAGATGGCTCAGTTCATCCGAGAGCATCGGAAGGGCTTCCCGGTAAAATTCAGCCCCTGCAAGGAGTGGTTCGCCCCCGTGGAACGTGAAGGTAACCCGATCATTCCGGAAGTCTTTCAGCCATGAGACCACATCCCGGATGGTCCCGATACTCATCTTTGGAGAGCCGGTTTCCGAACTCCAGCAATAACTGCAGTGTGCGGGACATCCCAACGTCGGAATGAGCATCACGTGGAAGGCATTTTTCATATTCGCCTGCAGCAGTGTCCCTTTTCCAAGATGTTAACAGTTTTCTTCTTTCCAGGGCATGGAGAGGATAATGTCGGGGAAAGATATCCTGATGCGAAAGCCTGGAGCCTCATATGGGGGATAGTATTTTATTTTGACCGGGCGATCGGATTCATATGAAAGACATTGTGAAAACAAGGAAAATGGAGAACGGGGTTGCCGTGTACTACATGGAGGGAAACGAAATAAAACAGGAATCTTTCAACTATTCAGAACTGATCGATCTGAAGATTAACGCCCTTGATCTTCTGGAAGATCCGAAAGCCTATCAGGTGGACCTTGAAAAACACCGGGTCGGCATGAAAAAATAATTTCTTTTCTTCTCATCACATCCGGGAGGTATCTTTTCTAAAAACCCGGACGTCCTAGTAGGCACGCTCCCCGTGCTGAGATAAATCAAGCCCGACA
This sequence comes from uncultured Methanoregulaceae archaeon, assembly GCA_963828315.1. Classification (GTDB taxonomy): domain Archaea; phylum Halobacteriota; class Methanomicrobia; order Methanomicrobiales; family Methanospirillaceae; genus UBA9949. The sequence goes on from CAWHEC010000009.1 coordinate 16,467, forward strand.
TATTCTTCGGTTTCTGATACCCGTAACCCGATGATCCTGTTCACCCCCCACCCCAGTAAGTACGTGACTACGAATGCGAAGATCATCACCACTATGGCTCCAAAAATCTGGGTGAAGAAGAGATCAGCATTCCCCTCGATAAGGCCGGAGGCTCCGTTCACCGCACTCGTTGCAAAGATACCAACCGCAACAGTTCCCCATAGTCCGCCGACCCCGTGGACTGCCCACGCATCAAGGCTCTCATCCATCTTCCGCTGGATTCGCCAGAGCATCGCGCGATAACACAGGATTCCTGCAACCCCGCCGATCACGATCCCTGAAAGAGGGGCCACATAACCGGCAGCAGGGGTGATAGCACCAAGACCTGCAATTGCTCCGCTGACCATGCCGATTGAGCTTGGCATCCCCCTCGCCCACGAGATAAAGAGCCATGCCAGGGCCCCGGACGCAGCGGAAATATTGGTGACTACGATTGCATTTACCGCAAGCCCGTTTGCTGCGAGCGCACTTCCGCCATTGAATCCGAACCACCCGAACCAGAGCAGGGCAGCTCCGAGAAGTGTCATCGGGATGTTATGGGGGTCCATCGAGTACTCCCCAAAACCGGCCCGTTTCCCGATGACAAGTGCCAGGGCAAGTGCCGCAAACCCCGCTGAGATGTGGACTACAGCCCCTCCCGCAAAGTCAAGGAATCCAAGATCTGCGAGCCATCCGCCCCCCCAGATCCAGTGAGCGACTGGTGAATATACGAACGATACCCAGAAAAGGGAAAATAGAAGAAAAGCACTGAGCTTGATCCGCTCTGCCATACCCGAGGTGACAATGGCAAGGGTGACAGCAGCAAATGTGAGCTGATACATCATAAAAAGGAGGGGGGGCAGAGCAGCATCGGATTCCGCGGGTACATTGGAAAGCCCGATAAACTCAAGATTTCCGATCACCCCGCCTACATCTCCGCCAAAAGCAAGGGTGTACCCAATCACAACCCACTGGATCATGACAAGTGCAAGGGCGATGAAAGACAAGGCAACCATGGAGATAAAATTCTTTTTTCGCACCAGTCCGCCATAAAAAAAACCGACTCCCGGGGTCATGAGCATGACCAGGGCGGTTGCACAGAGAAGCCATGCAATGGTGGAACCATCTGCTGCCATTATACCGCTACCCCCTGAAGACAGAATAAATTGATGTTCAACGGTGATTTTGGGCAATTTTCTGGAGGTTTCATGATGGAAAGAAGTAATCTTCTATGTTTTATTAGTAAATCGATTTTATCTCCGACGTGAATTGTGAATATTCAGTCGATCTTCTGTTGAAAATATGTATGCCATTGTAATTGTTTTGAAGAGCAATAGAAAAACGGGGGTAACTTCGGTATTTTTTAAAAAAAGGAATTCAGTTTCCTATGAAATCTCCTCTCATGAATGAGGCATGGGGATCGCACTGGAAATGATAAGACCCAGGAGCAGGGGAGATTTCTCTACAACCTTCCCAAAGATCGCGAAGAAATGGCACCCACTCCCCCTGAACACTTCGAATTCATCGTGCTGGTAAAAGAGAACAGCAAACCCGCCGCACTGGCTGTGATGGAAGGGTTTTACCGGATAGTCTTTGATGAAAAGGGGAGTGTTACTCGTGGGATCCACCTGCTGTTTCAATCCAGCCTTATCCATGAGAATTCAGATCAGGCCAGTCATCGTCAAATATCGGGAGATCCTGTGTTTCCGGTGCATCCTTATCTGGTTTCAGATCTTTTTTACTACAGAGATCCTATGGCGATTGACTGGTACATGGATTTTGTGGACCCGGGCTATACGCCTGCCCGGGACGAGCTGATCTGCCTGTATTATTTTGAACCGGCAGCAGGTATCAGCAGGGAGGAGGCGGCAGGGAGGATTGCATCTGAGAGTTCGACGGGAACATGGACGACCCTGTTCTCCCTTCCCCCGCGAATGAAAGATCTCCAGGCAACGGTCTTTGAAATTGATGGCAAGTATGTGAAGATTGCCTATCCTCTCGCCTTATGGGAGGAAGGAAACGCATCCCAGTTGTTGAGCGGGATCGCCGGGAATATTTTCGGAATGAAGGCGTTAAAGAACCTCCGGCTGATCGATGTCACCCTGTCTCCGGCATATCTCTCGCACTTCAAGGGACCTCACTTCGGCATGGAAGGAATCCGGGATATGATGCAGATCCACGGGCGTCCTCTTACCGGTGCTGTTCCTAAACCGAAGGTCGGATTTTCTGCAGATGAACATGCTGCCATCGGATTTGAGACATGGATGGGGGGGTTTGATTTTGTCAAGGATGACGAGAACCTGACGTCGACCTCCTTCAACCGCTTCGAGGACAGGGTCAGGGCCCTTGCAAAAATGAGGGATAAAGCCGAGCAGCTCACCGGGGAGAGAAAATCCGCGTTTCTCAATATCACTGCCGATACCGCCACCATGGAACAACGGGCCTCCCTGCTCGCCGAATACGGCTGGAATTATGCAATGATCGATGTTGTCGTGGCGGGAACATCTGCAGTCTCGACGCTCAGGGATCACTGTTCTGACCTCGGACTTGCCATTCATGCGCACCGGGCTATGCATGCCGCATTCGATCGAAACCCAAAGCATGGGATAACGATGCAGTTCCTGGCGAAGCTGATGCGACTCATCGGGGTGAGCCAGATCCATACCGGTACGGCGGTCGGAAAACTTACCGGGACGAAAAAGGAGGTGACACTCCTTGGAGATGTCCTCCGGAATTCCCTGACAAAGGCATCGGGGCACATCCTCCTTGAACAGGACTGGGGGACTATAAAGAGCGCCTTCCCTGTCTCTTCCGGCGGACTCCATCCCGGTCTCGTCCCCGATGTCCTTGATATCTATGGCGAAGACCTCGTCCTGCTCGTCAGCGGCGGGATCCACGGACATCCGGATGGTACGAGAGCCGGGGCGCAGGCAACCATGCAGGCGATCGAAGCATGGAAGGAGGGGATCTCTCTCGATGAGAAAGCGTCCAGGTCAAAGGAACTTGCCCGTGCACTTGAAAAGTGGGGGTATTACAAGCCAAAATAAAATGATGTGTTCCCCATGGGGTATGCTTCACTCCGGACCGGGGTTTTTTGGTCCATCTCACAGACTGAATCTGCAGAACGAGAGGGTAAAAAATGACTGATACCGGGAATGACCCTGATACCCAGAGCGACGACTGCGAGCAGTGCGGGCTCTGCTGCAGGATTTTTGGGAATTCGATCACACCGACCGTGATGAATCTCTACTCGTGGATTGAACAGGGCAGAACGGATATTCTCCGGCATTTTTCTGCCGCAAAAGAGGACGGCACCAGGGTGAACTGTGCCGATCTTCTCGCCGAGGATCTCGGATCTGTCGTCCTTATCGAGATGAGAGATCCCAAGACGGGAGAGTATCCCACGGTCTGCCCGTTTTTGCAAAGGATAAAAAAAGAAAAGTACCTCTGCGGTATCCACCAGGTGAAACCGGAGATGTGCTGGAATTACCAGCCGTGGATATGGGGCGAGACCTATTTCGGACGCTGTAAGGCGCTCAAAAATCGGGATAACCGGTATACCTGGAGACATATCTGCGAATGATGTGACGACAGGGCCCTCTCACCGTTCACCAGAGCATCCTCTCTCACCAGAGATCGGAAAAATGGGGCAGGCTCACGTATCATAGCAAAGAGAGCATCCTTATCCCGGAGAATCGTGGAACCTCCTCTCTCGTAACAAACTCCCTCCTTGATAAAACGTTCTCTCTTTTAAAAAAGGAAAAGAATGAATTGAGGTCAGTCTTCGAGTTCCATCTCTATCGGGCCAACGAGGCCGGAAGCGACATTATAAAAGAAAGCATAGAGAGCGCCGCCGATGAACCCGGCTACCAGTCCGATAATTATCGAGATTACGAATATCAGACCCGCACCGAGACCTGCCATGGCTACAACATCCCCGGCAATGGGCCCGAGGCTCCAAATCACGAGGGCCAGAATGATTCCATAGATCAGACCAAAAATCAATCCTACAATCGCTCCAATCTTTGCGACACTCAGGACGTTCAAACGTTTCAATTTAATGATCGGCATAGTGAATTGTCACCTTTGTGATGTGGAGGAATTATAAAAGCAAGTATTTAAGATTTGGTCAATGGAGTATGCCGATCGCCGGACTGTGGCAGGGAGCAGGTCACCTCCGGGTTCTTTTTCCGGGCTTAATGCACACGGGTTCGAGATCATCGACCGGCCGATCCTATTTTTGCTGTCACAACCATCTGAATAATGGGGAAAAAGATCCATGAAAAAATCTGCCCTCCTTATTATCGACATGCAGAATGATTTTGTCCGGGATGACGCCCCCCTGAAGGTGAGCGATGCGGGCCTGATCATCGGGAAGATCCAGTCAGTCCTCGATCTATTCCGGAGAAACCGGCTCCCGGTCTTCCACGTCATCCGTGTGCACCGCAGGGATGGTTCCGATGTGGAGATATTCCGGCGCGATCTCTTCAGAACGATGCCGTTTGCAGTGGAAGGGACGAAGGGAGCGGGGATCATCGGGGAGCTCGAACCACGCGAAGGTGAATATATCATCAGGAAAACCAGGATGAGCGCATTCATGCATACCGATCTCGACCTGGTGCTCCGGACGCTTGGGGTCGACACGGTCTTTATTGCGGGTATCCAGACCCCAAACTGTATCCGCACGACGGTTTTTGATGCATGTGCCCTCAACTACACGGTAATTCTTGTTGAAGATGCCGTTGCAGCAAAGAACCAGGATATCCATCGTGCCAATTGCAGTGATATGGTAGCGATCGGGGTGGGCCTTGTCCGGTCAGGTGAAATTGACGGGTTACTCCGGTCCTGAGGAACACTATCGGCAATAAATGAGCAGATCTCCGGTTGTCGTCACTCGCTGGTCGATTGTTCATCCAATCCCCCGGGCTTTCTGTCACGGCTCTTCCTTTTTCCGAAGCACCTCCCCAATGATCCTGAAATCCTCGAAAACAGCACCCTTGAGCAGGGGGTTGTGGGTCATTGCAGCGGGATGGTAGACCGGGATGATCACGAGCTTCCCACGGGGTGTCACTGTGTGAAATATCTTCCCATGGATACTGCCGATGGGTCCATGCGGGATCCCGAAGCGGGAGAAAACCTGTTCTGACGCCAGGCGTCCCATGGGGATGATAATTTCCGGAGAGAGGTGGTCGATCTGCCGGTCGAGATATCCTGCACAGGCAGCAATTTCATCCTTCCTGGGAATCCTGTTTTCAGGAGGCCTGCATTTGATGATACTTGTAATGAAGACATCACTCCTCTCCAGATCGATGGAAGAGAGGAGGTCTTCGAGAACAGCACCGGCACGACCGACAAACGGTCTTCCCGAAAGATCCTCATTTCTTCCGGGGGCTTCTCCGATGAATACCAATCCCGAATCTCCGGGCCCCTCCCCGGGAACAGCATTGTTCCTCGTCAGGGCAAGCCTGCACCGTGTGCAGGTCACGATGTCCCGGTTGAGCGTCCGGACTGCTTCCTGCTCCATGCATCATAGGTGCTATGGGAGGCGGGATTAGGATATTCTTTTTAATGCGGCCTTTGGAACGTGGTGCCGGAGGGCGGGGATAGGATCTCCCGAAGGGTCACTTACACGATAATCCGGGATTATAGGAGAATTTCGCTGTAATTCGTTACAATAACACTCCTTCCACTGCTTTCCGGATCTGCAGCTCTATGCCCGGGACATTCCTTATGTCCCCTGTCCTGTCGAGGTCATCGATGAGAACCTTCCCTGATGGTCGTATATGGATATTTCCCATAAATGCCTCAACGACCCTTGTGATGCAGGAAAAATTCTCCCTCCCTTTCCGTCCTGCCACAGAGAAGAGCAGCCCCGTCTTTCCCTGCGAATGACCGTTCCGCACCTGATGTGCATGGTACGCCTGGCATCGATCGAATACGATCTTGAGGCTGCCGGGAACGGTGTTGGTATAGACGGGGGTGCAGACAATAACAACCCGGGCGGCGGAGAGCGCCCTGATAATCCCTGCCATATCATCCTCAAAAATACAGGTTCCGGTATTATAGCACTGGTAGCAGCCGATGCATGCCCTGATCGTGAGGTCATCGATGTAGATCACCTCTGCCGTTCTGCCTGCACGTTCTGCAGCATCCCGTGCCCATCCCGCCATCACGCTGCAGTTCCCGGCCGGTCTCGGGCTTCCCTGCAGGATCAGGACGTCAGGAGTCCGGGGTTCCCCTGATGATCCACTCCGCCTGCTCTCATGCCAGGCCTGAAATTCAGGAGGATTCGAGAGAAGTTCCCGCTCCCATTCATCGGCTTTTGCCTGCACCACCCCCAGCGCATGTATCGGGGAGGAAGGGGGATACTCGTAGGTGTTGGTCGCAAACAGCGCAATTTCGGTGTCTCCGGAAAGGATGCGGAGGGAGTAGAGGATCATGCCTGGATACTGTGCCCCGAGGTCTCTTTCCGTGAGCAAGCAGCAGAAATGTCCGGTCAGGTGTTTTGATCTCTTTTCTTTGCAGGATCTCCTCTTCACCAGCCTTCATCAGGAGACAATCATCGTCCCTGCCCTTATTTCCTTTGTCCCTGAACATGGATTGGAGATGTTCCATGGCCACGTCCTGTATTTATTACTTTGAATGCCCTGAGAGTATCTGATGGACCCTCTTCCCGCCCTTGGCCTGACCCTTCTCCTTATATCATTTCTTGGGATCCGGTTCCGGGTCCCGCCGATTTTCAACTTAATCGGGGGAGCAATTTTTCTTGGGATTCTTATCGGGATGCCTGCCGACGAGCTGATCAGTGTGATCACCTCAGGCCTGGGGCGGGTTTTTGCCCTGTTTGCCCTTATCATTCTCTCCGGGGCAATAATCGCCGCAACCCTGGAAGAGCAGGGGTATATCGAGCGGATCGTGGAAGATATCAGGAACTTTTCAGGCAACCCGTTCACCCTGTCAGGGCTCTCAGGGTACCTCCTGGCCCTTCCGGTCGCCTGCAGCGTCACCGCGTTCGTCATACTCACCCCTGTCGTCAAAGGACTCGGGAGGGGCGAATATCAGCGAAGGATGCTCCTGTTTTGTGTAGCGGTCGGAAGCCTGATATCATTCGGGCTGGTGTATCCTGCCCCTGCCGTCATCCCACTCGTCCAGTCCCTTGCGCCCGATCTCTCACCTTTATGGTATGACGCCCTTGCCATTCCGCTCTCTCTCGTCCTTCTTGCCGGGGTTGTTGTCGTGTACCGGAAGTGGTTCCAGTGCCGCGAACATCCCGGAGATGCTTCCGGTAGTTGCGATGAATCCGCACGAAGCGACGCATCCCGGGCGGAGCGGTCGTTCCGCCCGTACGCCCCTTTTATTGCCATTCTCCTCGCGATACCTGTCGGGCTTGCCCTCGGCCTTTCGCACGGGGCACTCATCCAGGTGATCATGCTTGCAGGTGCGGTGACCGCTCTCGCCATGGCCGCTCCTGGTGCACGGGCCGGAGGGTTGCAGCGCGGGACGAAGCATGCCGGCATTATCATTTTTGACATCTGCGGGGCCGGGGCGCTTGCAGGAGTGATCCTTGCCAGTGGATTTTCAGAAACAGCATTGGGACAGATCGCAGGGATTGTTCCGGTTCTCCTGGTTCCCTTCGTGCTGGCCTCGTTGATCCAGACCGCACAGGGCTCCAGGGTCGTTACCGCGGTCGTTACCGCCGGAATCCTTGCAGGAACGCCGGTTGCTGCAGCAATCAACCCTGCTGCTCTCGTCCTTATGGTCGCGGCCGGATGTTTCCTCTTCTCGTTTGTGACCGACCCCTATTTCTGGGTCATCAGCAGGGCTACCGGAGAGGATCTCTCCGGGATGATCCGGTATTACACCCTCCCCCTGGCCCTGTGCGGGATCGCACTCTACCTTGCCGCCCTGGGTATCCAGTTCATCGCAGCAGGAGCGTGAGTTCAGCTGCTGCCTTCCGGCAGCGTAACGGACCTCACAAAATCTTTCACCGCCCTCCTTCCTGGCGGGGTGCCGGGGTGCGAGTAACCAAGCCTGAACAGCATCTGGACGGTATGGGTGTCAGGGATGGCGAGAAGGTTTCGTAATTTCCCTGCAGGTACTTCCATTCCCTGATAGGACTCAAGGATCGGGGTTATTGCATGCAGGGAGAGATCGTGCGAGGTCGCGGTGAGATGCACCCGTTCATATGCCCGTCCTGCCCTGACCTGGTCATACCGGGAATTGCCTTTTGTTGCGATCCAGCCGAATGCAGCGGCAGATTCCGCCTGCTTTTGTGTAAGCCTGATCAGCAGATCCTTTGCGCGGCGTTGTTTTGATTCGGGTGAGTGCATCCGGATGCGGAGACGTGAGAGCCATCCCGTGATGCCACAAAGACCAAGCTCTGCGCTCCCATATCCCTCCTGCCGGTCCTTCCCTGTTTGATCGAGTATCCGGACATGCGACAGGAGTTCTGCAAGTCGATCGGGATCAGAGAGTTCAATCTCCGTGGCCTCCACAAGATACCCTGCGAGATCTTCCCTAAACGAGGGGTCGGCAGAGAACCCGAATGACGTGAACTCCAGGTCGAATGAACTGGCGAGAGCAGAACATGTCTCCTGCGGGATCTCCTTTGCAGTATATATCCTCCTGTTTGTATGCCGTGTAGGGAGGCAGGAGAAGAGAGGATCAGACCCTGCGGTGTCACCATAGGCAAGTTCAATCCTTGCGACAGGCTGGTCAGGGCTTTGGGATGCCCCGGGCCAGCCGGAGGGGAAAAGAGAGATTTCAGCCCTGAATCCTGCCTCGCGTGCTGCGATCTCCAGGTTCTCGATAAACGCACCGGAAGAGATGTACACCTGCCGTGATGTCGGATCAATCCGGGGCAGTAATCGCTCCGTATCCAGAAAGAGGTCAAGGATGAGAGGTCCCTTGTGTATCACCCGCCAGGGCTGGATGTTCAGCGGGCTTGGTGCTGCAACCGCATGAGAGAGGATCGGGCACCAGATATCCGGAGGATCTGCTGATGATGCAGAGGGGGGCATCATACAATCGTCCCCCGCCCTGCATCATGGAGGGTAGCATCGTCGGGAACCGGGTCCCAGAACCCCATGGGCATCAGCCCACCTCACCGGCACTGTCAGGTACGCTGTGGATGCCCTTATAATGGAAATAGAGGCCAAGAGCCACTATAAGAATCAAAAGACTGACAATATTCGCCCCGATAAGGATCGGGTCACTGATTGAAAAGCCATAGACTGCCCAGAGTGTTACTCCAAGGGTGAACTGAAAAAGGGTACCACTACTGATATCGGCGACCGATTTTGTCCTGTACATCCTGACAATCTGGGGAATAAAACCAAACATCGTCAGGCAGGCAGCAATGATACCGATGAAAATCCAGAATGTCATACGAGCGTGGCCAGGAAATCATTGCATTTCCCGGGAGAAATGTGTTGTGCACCCGCAGTACCTCGCGTAATCGCGGAATTGGGAAAGACCGTATGGTTATAGTAGTCCTCTCCAATAGTATCATCTGTTGTCATATGGTGAAAGTGCTTGGTATGTGTGGAAGTCCGCGGGGGGAGCAGAGCCGTACCCTCCGGCTGGTCAATGCCGTGATGAAAGGGGCAGAAGATGCGGGGGCTTCGTACGAGGTTGTCGACGTCTCTGCCCTTGACATTGAGTTCTGCATCGGGTGCGGGGTCTGCTATGAGCGGGGGGCGTGTATCCATGAAGATGATTTCCCCTTCCTCTTTGACCAGATGGTGGAGGCGGACGGAATCGTCTTTGGCTCACCGGTATACATCAACTCGGTCTCTGCCCAGATGAAACAGGTCCTTGACCGCATGGCAGACGCTATTCACTGCCAGAAGTTTGAAGGGAAATACGGGTGTTCGGTATCGACGGCCGGGGGTTCATTTGCGCGGGAAGTGGTCGATTACCAGAACAGTATCCTCCGCATTCTCGGGGCAACCACGGTCGGGGGTGTTGATGTCGTGCTCGGGCCCGATCCATCGGCACTCGTGCCCGCCGAGAAAAAGGCGTATGATCTCGGGGGTCTCCTGGTGAATGCGATCAGAACCAGGACACGGTATCCGGATCAGGACCTGATGCATTCGGAGATGAAGGAACACATGCGGGCCCTGGTCTCGTATAACAAGGATATCTGGGTCCACGAATATACCTACTGGAAAGAGAAGGGGTGGCTGTAGCCCTCCCGCGGCATCCCTTTGTCCCCGGTCGAAATTTCCCTGGAAGACCCTATTAGCGGCTGGCTTCCATATCCTGCGATTATCGAATCCGGGCCCGCAGGAATGTTGACAGGCTGACCGATTTACCAAGTGAGATGATTGCCCCAAGGATCGTCAGCACAAAAAACACCAGGAAGATCAGGTGCATGCTTGCAAGGAATCCGGCAGATACTTCCGGTGTAATTGCAGAGGTCCCTATGTAAAGGGCAAAGACGATCATCACGATACCCATCGAGAGCATCATTCCGGTGTTTCGCATCGTTGCGAGGAGTGATGAGGCAATGCCGTACTGTTCCCGTTCCACACTCCCCATTACGAGCGTCGTATTGGGTGCCGAGAAGAGCCCCAGGCCGCATCCAAGGAGCACAAGGAAGAAGACAACCCATGAAAGCGGTGCGTTGCTCCCGAGGGATGCCAGGCCGAGAAGACCGGAGGCAGAGATGAGCAGACCGAGCGAGGCCAGGTGAGAGGGATCGGTCCTGTCGGCCAGCCGGCCGGCGACCGGGGAGACAATCATCTGCACAAAGGGCTGGACCAGGAGGACGGATCCCGCCGCTGCAGGGGACAATCCCCTCTCAACCTGAAGATAGAGGCTTAAAAGGAACGTAACGGCAAATGTGGCGCTGTAGTTGATGAGGGCAGCCAGGTTTGAGAAGGAAAAGGTCCTGTTCGAAGCGAGGAGTGGGAATGGAAAGAGGGGAGAGGTTTTTCTTGTCTCAACAACGTAAAACAGGAGAAATGTCAGTCCTGAGAGGAGGATAAGCCCAAACGCAGCCGTGGCGGGAATACGGGAGACGCCAATAAAGAAGAGTATCAAGGGCGGCCCCGGAGAGCACTGCACCCTGATAATCAAAGATCTCGCGTCTCTTCTCGTTGAGGAGTGAAGGGAACCTCCTGACATAGAACAGGACGATGCATCCAAGAATAACCGTGACAAAAAATATACTCCTCCACCCGAAGAACTGGGTCAGGAGCCCCCCTATGAACGGGCCGAGGGTCATTCCCCCGTACACTGCCATTACGTTGATACCGACAGCCCGGCCCCTCTCTCCCGGGGAGTACAACTCCGCGATGATCGCAACTGCGGTGGCATACACCATCGCACCTCCTATCCCCTGGAGAAATCTGCAGGCGAGGAGCATAGGAGCATTGGGAGTGAAGAAGGCAAGGAGCGATGCGGAGGTGTAGACCAGTGTCCCTGTGGAAAATACCTTCGCCCTTCCGATGATATCTCCAAGCATCCCGGCGGGAAGAAGGAAGATCGAGGTGGAGAGGAGGTATGCAGCCGGGATCCACGAGAGCATGATGGCATCGATTGCGAACTCCTCACCGATCAACGGAAGAGCAAGGTTGATGGACGAACCGGTGAACGGGTTGAGGAAGGTTCCGATTGTAACGATGATGAGGATTACGCCCCGCGAATCATTGTTCACCAGGGTCGGCATCAGGGTTCCCCCCGGCCGCGAATGAGGAATATACAGACAGTCGTGGTAAAATTTTACATTCAGGCTTTCATTAAGCTTTACCGTTTTTACGGAAATACCGGGAAAAAGGGAAAAAGGATCAGATGGAAGGGCTCTCTTTGCCGATAATCCGTGCGATATCGGCCATTTCGCGGGCAAGAAGCCTGATGAGGTCATCGACGGTGAGAAGGCCTACGAGCCTCCCGCCCGAATCAACGATGGGCATTCTGCGGACTCCTGATCGCTTCATCTCCTTGATGGCATCAAATATCCCGGTGTCCTTCCGTATCGTCATCGGATCCCGGGTCATTATACTCTCTATCAGAGCCATTTCAGGCTCATTGCAGAGCGTCACACTCCGGAGCGCTATGTCCCGGTCGGTTACAATGCCAACCGGCCGGTGGTCATCGGTGACCACCACACAGCCGATATTCTTCTCCTTCATAAGTCCCGCAACGAACTGGACGGTCGCGTCAGGCTTGACGCTTACCACATTGGTCTGGCAACATGCATACACGGTCATTGTTGGAATCCCTGGCTCTAAGAACGATGACGTTTCACTATTAAGTCCTTATCCAGAATGCGAAGAAACCCTGGTCAGACAATGAGTCTCCGGCGCATCAGCCGGAGTGAGAGGACAAAACATAGAGAGGTCACCAGGATGATCCAGGCGAGGCTGTACAGGAAGAGCGGGGAAAGTGACGACAGGGTGAGCGATCGGGTGATGACCACAAGCTGGGTGAGCGGGAGGAACACAACTGCGAGGACTTGTACTGTCGGGGGAAGGACGCTCAAGGGGAAGAAGGTCCCTGAAAAGAGGAACATGGGAGTGATGAAGAGGAACGACGGGTAGTTGAGCGCATCGATTCCCGGGGTGATCGCGGTGAAACACATAGCGATGCAGGCAAAGAGAAGCCCCGCAAGAAACGAGAAGGGGATGATAAAGAGGGAGAGGGGGAGATCGACGACCCCGAATGCGGTGAGCACGAGCAGCATCACCGATGAATAGATGAGGCTCCTCGTCGCCCCCCACAGGAGCTCTCCCGTGACCACGTCATCGATGGAGAGCGGGGTGGCAATCATGGCCTCAAATGTCTTCTGGTAATACATCCGCACGTACGAGGAGTAGGTACATTCGAAGAATGCTGCGTTCATCATCGAGATAGCGAGCAGCGCGGGAGCGATAAAATTCACATAGGGGACGCCGTCAATCTCCCCCACAAACATCCCGAGCCCAAACCCGATTGCAACGAGGTAGAGGACTGGTTCAATGAAAGGAGGGAGAAAATTCACCTGGTATGTTTTAAAGAACACATCCCAGTTTCTCCGCCAGACCTTCAGGGACAACCGCGATATCCGGGGTATCAGGTAGGAATCCATGCCGATTTTGTCACTCCCGAAGGACCCTCCCGGTCAGCTTGAGGAACACATCCTCAAGCGATGCAGGCCGTGCAAACACCCGTCCCGGGTTGCAGCGTTCAAAAAGCTCTTTTGCAACTTCGCGTGGATGAGCAGTCTGCACCTGGACAATATCCCCGAATATCTCGTACTTTGCGTGCATGGCATCCAGGCAGGCTATCACCGGAGCGGTATGTTCAACCTCAAGAATATCGCTCCCCACGTAGTTCGAGACGAGATCTCCCGGGCTGCCCTCGACCAGGATCTTCCCCTCGTCCATGATGACGAGCCTGTTGCAGAGCCGTTCCGCCTCCTCGAGATAATGGGTGGTGAGCACGATCGTATTCCCTTCAGCCTGCAGGGCTTTGAGCTTCTCCCAGATCAGGTGACGCCCCTGCGGGTCAAGGCCTATCGTCGGTTCATCGAGGATGAGGAGCTGTGGATCGTTGATAAGGGCTCTTGCGAGGAGAAGCCGTCGCTTCATGCCCCCGGAGAGTTTCTCTATCCTGACATCCCGTTTCTCTTCGAGCTGGAGAAAAGAGAGGAGTTGATCCGCGCGATCGCCTGCCTCTTTTTTCGCAATCTCGAAATACCGTGCATAATTGGTGAGGTTCTCGTAGCAGGTGAAGTCCGGGTCGAGGTTGGTCTCCTGGGGGAGCACCCCGAGCATCCGCTTGATCTCCCGGGGATGGGTGTCAACGTCCATGTCAAAAACAGTGAGACGGCCGCTGGTTTTGGGAGAGATGCACTGGATCATCTTCATGGTCGTCGTCTTTCCGGCTCCATTGGGTCCCAGAAAACCGAACACCTCCCCCCGCCTGACCGAAAAACTGATGGTATCGACAGCGAGGAGTGAACCATACCGTTTGCTGAGGTTCTCCGCGCTGATAACAGGCCCCATGTTCCCCATCCTTTGATTTCAAGTGGGGCCGATCATGAGAACATTCTTTCGATCGGGCATACGGAACGTTCCCTCCCCTGGAACAAACATATTTGTAGATCCAGCCAGAGAAGGTTTTACATGCCCATAAGGGAGATTGCAGTCAGCAATTTCAAAAGTTTCCGCGAGCTTGCGTTCTCACCAGACAATTTTAATATCATCATCGGTTCCAATGCATCCGGAAAGTCAAATCTCATCCAGATCTTTAAATTTATCAGGGATATTGCAAAATACGGGCTGAATAATGCCATCTCTCTCCAGGGAGGTGTCGAATATCTCCGGAATACCATTATCGGACCAGATAAGCCGTTTACCTTCAGGATCGTCTACGTCCTCGAGGAGAAGAGAGGGGACGTCATCGGGGTGAAGGATGATCTCCCGATCTATTTCGAGCCGTACGAGATCCGGTACGAATTTGCGTTATCGTTTCCCGATTCCGGTGAGAATTATGAGATCTCCCTCGATCGTCTGATCATTTCCGGCAATTTTCACCGGCCTGGCGCAGAGGGGATGGATCAGCTTGGCGCAGGGACCCTGACGCTCTCCCGGGTTGAAGGATCCGTGGCGTACAATGTATCCCCCCCGGAATGCCTCGACCTCAGAGAACAGGAGCTCTTCCCCCATTACTTCCAGAAAAGGGAAATTCCCGAGCGATGGCTGATCATGAACCTCCCGATCTCGGTCCCGGGCATACCCCCCCTCGAATGGATCTTCCGTGGGATGAAGGTGTTTGATTTCGACCCGCGGCTTCTCAAGAGAGCCGTCCCCATCATGGGAAAGACCGAACTTGAGAAGGACGGGAGCAATCTTGCCATCGTGATAAAAAATATCCTCGAAGACCCCCAGGAAAAAAGCAGAGTTCTTCAGCCTGATCAAGGAGATGGTCCCGTTCGTGGACGAGATAGCCGTGGAAAAATTCATGGATATGTCCCTGTTTTTGAAACTAAAAGAAATTTACAGTAAAAACAAGTTCCTTCCCGCGTCCATGGTATCGGATGGAACCATCAATATCCTCGCCCTCATCATAGCGCTCTATTTTGAGAAACGCCCGGTTACCATCATCGAAGAGCCTGAAAGGAATATCCACCCGTTCCTGATCTCCAAGCTCGTGGAGATGCTGAAGGATGCATCGTCATCAAAACAGGTTATCGTCACCACACACAACCCTGAAATGGTGAAGCAGGTGGACCTCGAGGATATCCTGCTCATATCACGGGACAGTGACGGATTTTCCCGGTTGAGCCGCCCATGTAACGCGGAAGGAGATACGGACGTTTCTTGAACACGAGATCGGCATCGAGGATCTCTTTATCCAGAACCTCCTGGGAATGGAATGAAGGAACGACGCCTTTTCATTCTGGTTGAAGGCAACGATGACGAACGGTTCTTCTCGCGGATCATAAGGCCGATCTTCGCAGATATGTATGCCTCAATCGAGATTGTCATGTTTGCCTGCATGAAGAACGAGAAAGTCTACAGTTTTGTCCGAAGCATCATTGAGATGGAGCATGATTTCATCCTGTGTGCCGATATCGACCGGGAGGAGAGCGTCCGGGCCAAAAAAAAGGTGCTGAATGAGCGGTACGGTCTTTTTGAGAACGATCATATGGTTATTATCATCAGGGAGATCGAGAGCTGGTACCTTGCCGGGCTTGATGAACGGGCACAGCAGCATCTCGGTATCCGGCATTTTGGGACCACCAATCACATCACGAAGGAGATTTTCAATGGGATGATCCCCCGGCATTATACCTCAAGGATAGCGTTCATGGGGGATATTATCACGTTGTTTTCACCTCTTGTTGCAAGGGAAAGAAACCGCTCATTTGCGTTTTTCTGCCAGAAATACCATCTGCTTCCGGAGGAGAAAGACGAATAGACCCTACAGGGTTTTTCCGTGACAGAAGACAGGGCCTGGCGACTGATGCCCTGATCCTGGGTTTATGCATTCCTCCCCCTCCGGTCAGGTCGGAGGGGTTTGAGATGACGGGTAAAAGGCTTATCATTCCCGGATTCGAATAGAGATACAGGTGGTTCCTGGTGCAGGTATCCATGAAACTGGAGATGAAGGACTCTCCCGGTCAGCTCGTGGCCGCGTTGAAACCGATATCGGAAGTGGGCGGGAATATTATCGCGGTTATCCATCAGCGGGATGAGGAGGCAACCGGGGATGTGCTCGGCGTGCAGATTGTGCTCGAGCTCCAGGAACAACGCCTGGGGGAGCTGATCTCCCTGCTAAAAAGCCAGGGAGTGAATGTGCTTCGGATCGGAAAAGAGCGGCTCCTGTACAAACAGACCATGATCATGATCGGCCATATCATGCATACCGATCTCGGCGATACCGTGGACCGGATAGACTGCACCGGGTTTGCAGAGGTGACCGAGCTCACCATGGTGATGCCTGCCATCCATGAACCTTCATCCGCCCGCCTGGTGATCAAGGCCGTGAACCGGGCTGACATGGAACAGGCGCTTGGCATTCTCCGCGGGGTTGCAAAAGAAAAAAATCTCCTCGTTATTGAGCCCCTGGAGGCGAAGGGATGAAGGTTGCCATCCTCGGGATGGGATCTGTCGGCCGCGGCCTCCTTGAGATGATCGATGGAAAGGACCTCGGGCTTACGGTCACCGGTATTGCCGATTCGAAGAGCGCACTCCTCGACCCGGAGGGTATCCATATCGAGGAGGTCCTGAAGGCGAAACGTGAAAGGGGGGTATGCGGCGATAAAGGACTTTCTGCAGCCGATGTTGTTGAACGGGGAGATTATGATGCGCTCGTAGAGGTTACCCCGACCGATGCACGTTCGGGCGAGCCCGCGACAGGGTTCATGAAGAGAGCGATCGAACGGGGGAAGCATGTGGTGACCTCCAACAAGGGTCCTATAGCCCTGCACTTCGCCACGCTCCAGTCCCTTGCCCGAAAGCACGGGGTGGCCATACGCTACGAGGCTACCGTAGGGGGAGCAATCCCCGTCATGCATACGCTCGAGCACGGCCTTGCCGGAAACCGCGTGATTGCGGTGTACGGTATTTTAAACGGCACCTCTAATTTTATCCTGACGAGAATGGCAGCCGAAGGCCTTACGTATGAACAGGCACTCCTCGAGGCCAGGGAGATGGGGTATGCAGAGGCAGACCCCACGTATGACGTGAAAGGGATCGATGCTGCAATAAAGCTCGTGATTCTCTCCAACACGATCTGGAAGCGGAATGTGAAACTCTCCGATGTGAATATTACCGGGATCGATATGCTGACGAACGATGCGCTCCGGCTTGCCGAGGAGCAGCACTGCACCATCAGGCTGATCGCCGAAGCTGTCCCTGAGAAAGGGATCCTCAGGGTAACTCCAAGGATCCTCCCGCGAACCCATCCCCTCGTAGTAGAAAATACATTGAATGCCATAACGATCGATACCGACATGGCCGGGGAGATCACCCTTATCGGCAAGGGGGCGGGGTCAAAGGAGACGGCCAGCGCATGCATCGGGGACCTCCTCTTTATCAGGGATATCCATGCACGGGGTCATTAAACGGAGACGGGAGTTTCTCCACCTGATGAGGGCGTATACCCTCGAAAAAGGGTCATTCACCGTCACCGATGTCCGGAATGGCACCGGGGTTCCCCGGAGTACTGCCCAGGACTGGGTAAACCGGCTGGTTGATGAAGGGTGTGTGGTCCAGCGGGAGAAAAAGCAGGGGCGTTCACCTTCCCGCTATGCCGCCCTTTCAGCACTTCCCCAGAGTGCCTGCAGGAAGATCTTTACGACGGTCGATGGCGACCAGGTCCAGATTTTTCACGAATGCCTCAGTGGAGCATGCGCCGCCTTCTGCGGGCACCATCACGCACTGGCCGACGGGGTGGTGATGCAGGTGCGGAGGGACGGGACTCTTTTGAGAGAATGTGCCCGGATTGGCCATTCCGATGTGGGGATAGGCCTGTATCCTTCACCTGCCGTAGGGGTGGTTGGTGTTGAGCGCGAGGGAGAGTACATCGTGCAGCATATCCGCTGCATCGGGGGGCCCGCCTATTCCCTGACCGACATGATGGCGCATGCAGACGGAGTATGCGATGTTCGGCTTCAGCGGGAGGGGGATGTGGTCGAGGGTGCTGTACGGACCCGTGCCCTCTCCCACCTCATTATTGGCATCGACGACACTGACAGCAGGGAAGGGGGGGCAACCTTTGCACTGGCGCTTGCACTGCTCCAGTATCTTGGTGCAACAAAGGGGGTGATCCCGATCGAGCACCATGTTGCCATGCTCAATCCGGAGGTCCCATGGAAGACTGCGGGGAATTCCTGCAGCTGTATCGAACTGGCAGTAGACCCGGAATCCCTGGAAAAGGTGGTGGAACGGGCTGTCATGTTCGTCGGGGACGAGGCTTTCTCCGGGGAATGGGGGATCGCGGTGAAACAGGGGTTCCGCATCGATTCTCTCCTCAGATCGTATGGAAAACGGGTCAGGGACGAGATCGTCAGCAGTGAAACAGCACGGGAGACCGCAGGGAACCATGGAATCACGCTGCATGGAGGCCGGGGCGTTATCGGGGCACTTGCTGCAATCACGCTTTCCGGGCTCCCAAACGAGATCCTCCTGAACCCTGAACGAACGATCCCTCTTTAACGGTCTGCAGCCTTCAGGAACCACAGCGGGATAATCATTCGCCCGAGCGATAGGAGGGGAATGAAAGGGTTTCAAAGAGACCCTGAACAGTCACTTTTTGGGAACGAACTTTGTTTTTTCTGCACCACAGACCGGACAACACCAGTCAGCGGGAACTGATTCGAATGCCACACCGCGTGCGATCCCCGCATCCCCGGTTTCAGGGTCGTAGATATGGCCACAGACTATACATATCATCTTCTGCATCATGCACCTCATTATAGTGAGATTCCAGCCTCAAAGGGTTGTCCCCCCGGGCTGTGATTTCTCTACCTTTACGCTGTCTTGAGCTGGTAGAGCGGTTTTCTTGCATCCCTGAAATTGAACTTGGCCACAATAAGCCCGGCTTCTTTCAGGCGGTTCAATGCGTTCCGGATCGTGCGGGGTGAGAAGGAGACCCTGCCCACCATCTCGTTCAACGTCCGTGGTTTTCCATCGACCAGCAGGGAAAATACTGCCTTTGCCGAGGAGGGTAATTCTTCGATTGGTTTTTCGATCTGTAGTGTCATTGTTGTTGTTGTCATGGTACTGTCCCACATTCTTTCCTGAAATCCTTTTGGTCCTTTCACTTTGTCGCATCCACCGCAATAACCCGCGGGTTTTCCGGGAGGAAATGATTCGTCACGTCGTAGTTCCCCTGGGTCACGCTGTAATACTTGAGGAATTTCTCCTTGATATCCCGCATGACCTGGGGGTTCTCGTTGACCTTTGCGTCGACCCAGATGGTCCGCTTGTTGCCGTTCGAGACGATCTCGCCGTTGATAACGACCGGCACCCCGGTCTTCATGACAAAGGCCGCGGCGGAGAACGCCTTCTCGATCTCGTCGGGTTTATGGGATTTCTCGGGGTTGAAGTCGTAGACCGCGACATCGGCGTCCATACCTGGCGCGAGCCCGCCGTAGATACTGGCAAGCCCGAGCGATTGTGCGGGACCTGCCCGGGTCATCTGGGCGAGTTCGTACAGGGAGAGTTCCTTGTCCATCCCGGCGAGCAGGGTCGCATCGACCATTTTTGCGGAATGCTTGAACGAGTCGATCCGCTCCTTGCGGGCGTCAGCGCTCATCAGCCACTTGAAGATCCGCGGGTACCGGATGAACGGCCCGGCGTTCGGGTGGTCGGTCGTGATGAAGCACCGCATCGGGTCTTTTGCCAGCAGGGCGATCTCAAGCCCGATCGCCCACTGGATCTCGCAGACCTTGATATCCGGGCTGTACACGTACGGCACGATCCCGGCAGCGGTCTCGAGTTCGACGTCGACGTTCGCCCACTTGAGATGGTTGAGTTCGGTCAGGTGGTGCTCGAACGGCCCGTCGGCGGTCATCGTGGTGGTCTCGTCGAGGGTCACGCAGCCCGTATCGACGGTGATATTCTTCTGCCGGTTGACATAGTCCATCACCTCTTTTGACTTGGACTCGAAGTTGCCCCAGTTGTCCCCGCCGTAGGAGTGGAACTGGAGGTGGGTGGAGTGGAGCACGGTCTCGCGCCCGAACTTGTTGGTGGCCTTGATCCCTTCAGCAAGTTTCAGGGAGTCGAGCGTCACGGTATAGTTGCCGGGGTTCCCGAGACTGTTCTGGTGGACATGCATCGAGTGCGGCAGACCGAGATACTCGTTGGTCTTCATCAGGCCGGTCATGATCTCGGCCGGCGTGATGTCGAAGTACGGGACCGGGTCGTGTACCGTCAGGCAGTTCAGGCCCCAGCCCCATGCCTCGGTTCCGCCGGGGTTCACGACTTTCACGGCGTAGCCCTTGGTGGAGTTGAGCAGCCAGGCCACATACGCGGCAGCGTTGTCGATCTCGCCGTTCTTCAGATACTCCATCACGAACCAGTTGTTCCCGAACACCGGGTAGGCTCCTTCGTCGATGATCGGGGTATCCTTCATCTCCTCGTGGACATGGCGGGCAAACAGCGGCGGCATTGCTGCCTCCATGCAGGTGGTATACCCCATCTTCGCATACTCGTATCCCGTCTTGAATGTGGTCGGGATCGAGAACCCGCCGGCCATCCGGCTCCCCTTCTTCTTCGGGGTGTAGGTGAACAGTTTGTCCTCGGGCCGGTAGTTCCGCCCCTCGTTGACTTTCGGCCCGGCAATGTGGGCATGGATCTCCACGGCACCGGCCATCACGGTCTTGCCGGAAGCGTCGATCACCTTCGCTTTGGAGGAGAGTTCCGTGCTCTTGACGATCTTGCCGTCTTTGACGGCAACATCCGCCTTGTCCCCCTTGATCTTCTGCACAGGGTCAAAGACAAAGCCGTTTTTGATCAGGTACTCTGATGCCGTCATGCCTGCGCTCCCATCAGTTCGCCGAGACGTTTGTTGACGCGGGTCAGGAACTCGTAGTCGGTCAGCATGCCTTCCGGCGGGTCAACGACTTTCCTGGCATCGATCGGGACGTTGTCCATCCGGTAGCAGTTGCCCCCCGTCTCGATCGCGTTGATCGCGACCGGGACGTGAAGCTTCGAGATCTCGGTGGTCGGGGTTATGTCCGGAACTACGGCGACCGATGGGATCTTTGCCATCTCCCGGACTGAGGAGATCGGGAAGTGCGAGCCGGGGTCCGAAGCCACCACGAGGATCGCGTCCACCTCACGACGACGGAGCAGGTCGTTTGACGTGGTCTCGCCAGGATTGTATCTCGCAAAACCCCGGGAGAGGTCGGTCGCAAACGGGAATCCGAACTGCCAGCCCATGACCTGGCCGGAGCCTGTCACGTTGTAGTGACCGCGCATGGCGATGATTGAGAACTTCGTGAATTCGTTCAGGTCCTTTGTCAGCATGATCGCCTCGTCGATGTTATGGTTCTTGCCGAGCGACTGGGTGACTCCCATGCCGAAGAAGATCACCCCGAACCGGCCGCTTTTCAAGGAGTCGACAGCCTCATAGATCCGCTCTTTTGGAATGCCGGCGACTGTAGCGGGCAGATCCTCGCCGCGGAGAGCGACCCTGAAGGCCGAGAGGAGCTCGTAGTCGCGCCCCTGCTCGATCTGGAGCCCGACATCGGCCAGCTTCATGGTGTCCGTAGTGCGCGGGTCTACCACGATCATCTTGCGCCCTTTGTGGCCCTTGCCCGTGAAGAAGCCGCGGGGGAAGATCGAGTACCGCGACATGTGCCGGGGGTGCGCATGCGCAGGGTTGCAGCCCCAGAAGACGACACGGTCCGCCCGGTTCTTGACCTCACCGAGCGTGCAGCTCGGGATCCCGACATCCTGGATCGCGATCAGCGATGGGCCATGGCAGACGGTCGCGGTGTTATCCACGACCCCGCCAACCATCTCGGCGATCTCGTTTCCTACCGACTGGGACTCGCAATTGGTATTGGACCAGCCGTACATCAGGGGTTTCTTCGATTTCGCGAGCATCTGCGCCGTGTACTCGATCGCTACATCGTAGGACACCTCCTTGTATGAACCGTCCTCCTGCTGCATTCGCGGCCGCTTCACACGGTCCTTCGCCGCTGTGTGAAGGAACTTCGCCGCACCGACCGCACAGGCGTTGTATACCTCCACAATCTTCTTGCCGTCATCAGATACCTCGACTTCCAGGTCATCGCAGAGTGTCCCGCAGAAGGGACAGGTCACATCGGTTACTGTTTTGCTCATTGCATATTCATCTCCAGGTTGCAGGGTGCGGCACCGTTTGGGATTTTTTTGGTGCATAACCTTGGAGCACAACCGGGGGCGAGATCCAGGCGCCGTGCCCTGCTTATTGTTTTATAGTCATACGAACATTCAATGGTATACGAACTATACTACTATATACTTTTTGATGCACAGGAATTATGAGAAGAACCAAAAATGGCAGACCCCGACTTCCTCAACCCGGAGAGGTTTCCCTATGTAGGCCTCTATTCAACGGAGAACGGTATAAGCGCGGTGGGAAGTCCGGTAAAGGTGAAGATCCTTGAGATGCTTGCCCGGGATGAGATGGCATTTGATGACCTTGTGGAACATTCCGGGCGTGCAAAGTCTACGATTTCAGTACATCTCAGTGACCTTGCAGAAGCAGGGATTGTAGGAGCCAGAACCGATCCCGTGGACGGCCGGAAAAAAATCTTTTATCTGGATTCGCTCTTCCTTGGGAGCGCAGGTTCCGGGGAACGGGGATGGTTTGACCTCGACCGGTATATCAGAAAAGAGATCCCCTGTGACGGGAATCCGGCCTCCCTCTATCGGTTCATTCTCTCGACAATACGCCTTAATCTCATGAATCAGGGGATCACCATCGATCCTGTGCTCCACCTTGCCGGGCTGAAAGCAGGGGCGAGTTTGTATCCCTGTGTCAAGGATACTGATATCGAGGGGATGATCCACGGGATGGGGAAATTATGGGAGAAGAATGGACTGGGTGAAGTGGAGCTGGAAAGGAGAACTCCGCTGACACTGAATATTCGCGATTGTTTTGAATGCATAGACCTCCCTATACTGGGAAGACCTGCATGTGCTTTTGAATCCGGGGTACTCTCATCCCTTTTCTCCCAATATTATGGACAGCAGATGAAAGCGATTGAGACCCGCTGTTATGCGATGGGGAGTAATCTCTGCAGATTCGAATTGAGAGAGCAGGCAGTCCGGATATATCCGGATGCCCGCCAGGCGGGTACCCGTTTGTCAGAGAGTAGTACGCATGTGGCGCGGGGAGAGCAACCAGATCAGATCTCCGGAAGACTGCTCTAGGGGAAAGAAATTCACAATTTTTGCCAGGCCGCCTTTCTTCAGTTCAATACGGACATTTCCCGAACCTGAGATGATCCGGCTGATAAAGGCACTCATCGATGGCTCATGCCCGATGAGAAGAAGGGATTGGACGGTGGGCTGCTCCCGGATCCGGTTGAGGAGGCGATCGAATTCAACGCCCGGTACAAGCTCTTCCCATAGTTCCGGGCCTTTGGCAGCAGGGTATACTTTGGCGATGATTGCAGCAGTTTCCTTTGCCCGGGCGAGCGGGCTTGTTGCGATGCAGTCGATCACGCATCCTGAAGCGCACATCCATGATGCGATCTCCTGCAGCTCGGATTTTCCACGCCCTGTTAATGGACGTTCTTCATCACTGCCGCCGCTGGGGATTGCCTTTTCAGCTTTCCCGTGCCGTAGAAGATAGAGATCCATGAAAGTATGGGTATCCCAGGACCACATATGGTTTTCCCGGGGTTTGTCAGATCAGGGATTCCCCGGGGTATGAGAAGGAGAGGAATGCTTTACATGATGCTTCTTCTCACCTTGTCCCGATTCCGAATCAGTCTGGAATGTATTCATCGATGGAGTACCCGAACAGGGTTCTCTTCTCCGGCATTAAAAACAGCCTTCTCTGATACCCGCTATCTGGAGAACTGCACTCCTGGATTGCGGGAGTCAGTCGGACGTGAGCAGCCAAAAAATTGAATCGTATGTGTGCATGGATTCCGTTTGAGGCGGTAATCCTTTTCCCAAAGGTTCTGATTCACTTTCTCCCCGCATACACTACCTTTTAGGAAGACTACCTCTCCTTTTGTCTCAGATGCATGGGGTGAAAGGTGCCTACCTGAAAAAACTCACCGCAGCGCAGCCCATGCCATCCGCGAGGATAGGAACGACACTTGAGGGTACGTCTCCCCCTTCGGTTTTTGTCGGGAGCTGGAATTACCCGAAGGTATATGCAGGTCCCATGATCAGCCCGTCTTTTGGGGATATCCGGATCATGGATACACCGGAACGCTGGATACCCGGAGGGATCTCCCAGGACGATATTGTCGGTTACAGGATGAGCCTTGTGCGGGGAAAGTATCTGATGAATGTCAGGGATCTCTCCAGCCGGTTCGCAGAACAGCTCAGGGATATTGCCCTTTCTTCGGCATCGCTGGAGAGTGAAGCGGTGTTTTCCAAACCTCCCCAGGGGGGCTTTGCCGGAGAAGAGCATACCCCTTTTGGTCCGAGTGCCTGCCTCGACCGGTTTGAAACCGGGTCAGCGCGGTGGGAAAATGGCCTTGAGAAGGTCTATTACGATACGGATCTCACGGCAACGGATGCAATACTGCATCTCCATGCAGAAGGGCATCCCTTCTCTCTGGTTCAAAAGGCATTGTCGGCAGGGACTCTAGGGAGAAAAAAAGACAGGAGGCTTGTTCCGACCAGGTGGGCGATCACTGCCTGCGATACAGCCCTTGGGAACACCTTTCTTTCAAGGCTACGGAAATGTGCCACTATTGATACGTTCCGTGTGCATGAGTTTTCAAGCCTCCATAATCATTATGCCGTAATTCTGATGCCTGTCCCGTGGGAATTCGAATGGATTGAGGCGTTCCTCCACATAACCGGCAATGAAGAACTGATCTTCTCGGATCATGAAAGGAACAGGAGAAAGAAGGAATATTCCTGTGTGGGCGGCTGTTACTATTCAAGCAAAATGGCCGTGTTAGAAGCGCTCTGCAGGGAGGGAAAACAGGCGGGTGTCATTATACTTCGTGAGGCACGGAAAGGGTATATTCCGATGGGTGTATTTAACGTGAGGGAGAATGTGCGTCAAGCAATGCTCCAGACCCCGGTTGTTTTTGAAGATCTCAGTTCCTCCCTGAACCATGTCTCACAAAAGTTCCATCTTCCCGTATCACGTTTTGTCAGGGAAAGCACCCTCCTTGCCGAATCATGCAGGCAGAGACAGATGCATTTATCAGATTTTTCAGGTACACAGAAGGTAAAAGACACTTCCTGACCTGGCAGGACACCTATCCCCGGGAAAATACACGACCCTGACTGAACGGGGAATCCAGGAAAAGACCTTGTGATGATGAAGTGAATACTAAAAAAATTAATACCGGGGCTGCCTGTGCTTTGGCAGGCATTCCTGGCAATAAACCGGTCTTCCCTCAGTGGGCTTGAACGGTACTTCGCAATCCTTTCCACAATCTGAACATACTACTTTTGTCATCTCGCGCGTACCCGTGTTTCTCGGGGCGCCATAATTTGATTTATACATAATGCTTCTCAAACAGTTATATGGAAACTGTGTAAGGATACATGCTGTACGAGTATAACTAGTATTGCATTGGAGAACAGGGAACTATTCTGATATGTTTCTTTAGATTGTTACTGAATACATTCTTCTGAATGTGTGGGATTGCCGGGGTGTTATGCGAGGGGCCGGATTCGAACCGGCGAACTCCTGCGAGAACGGACCCTAAATCCGTCGCCTTTGACCTGGCTCGGCAACCCTCGCATTGGGCAGACAAGGTACTTCTCTTTCTGATCTCTTATTAGCTATGATACCCATGGCGGTCGGGTCCAGGATGGGTCAGGTCTGTATTTATGGGTTCATTTGCCCTTTCAACAGCATTGCATGGTTTTGCGTAGTATTCTCGTTTTATCATGATTTTTGCGCTATAGGATCTCATCATTTTCAGCCCGGATCAAAGAATATTCCGGTAATTTGACCTTTGCGAACATTGGTATCGCAGAATTATTATTTTGCGCAAATATTATAAACAAGGAGATTTAATAAGAATATGCCATATATGAGGGCCTGGGAGCTGTGCAGTACCGGGTTTACCACCTTGTCGACAGCACCAGTAAGGTATGACATGTGCAGCATCCCGGAATACCGGATAAAAAACATGACAGGCAGAAGGATCACACCCCTGACGGGGTTTGAAAGAGATCGCGGCTCTTCGCCACCTTGCAGCCGGCGGTTCTTCAATAGTGATCATTCCCTCCTACGAGTGAATCTGCCTGTCACACTGAGCAATGAGGATGTCTGGCATGGCCTTAAGATACCCGGTAACGGGCCTCTATTGTATCATATATGGTACCCTTTTCTGCTTTTTAGAGAAGCATAAGGGTGAAGGGAACCCGAGCGGTGCCGGATCTGCAACGGCATCGATCAGTTCAATGGCAAAATACCTCCTAAACCCCTTCACTTTACCCTCCTTTCAGGATCGAACTCGTACCAGGATACTGGAGTTTTCGGGTCCACTATCCCTGATATCCCACCTTCTCCCGACCCCCATCGGGTAGGGCAGGGAATGGTCCGCTATCCGTTCAGCATTTCCTTTAAGAATAAAGATATTGGATGGATGCACACGTTATCTTTCAATGAAGCGCCTCGGGCACCTGGCGATTATCGCACATGACATGGGGCTTATCTTTGAGTTCCTTGCGTTGATCACCCTGGTCCCCTTCATCGTTCTCATCATTTACCAGGAATGGGAGATGATCATCCCGATGGGGGCGGTCCCGTTCATCTTCATAACGTCCGGGTTGGTTATCTCAAGGGTGCCAAAAAAATCATATGCTCCGTCGCTATCCGTTGCCCTTGTTGCGGTCGCCCTCACATGGCTTGCCATCGCTTTCATCGGTGCGGTCCCTTTCGTGCTTGCCCTGAATCTGTCATGGACTGACAGTATCTTCGAAGCCATGTCAGGCTGGACAGGGACTGGTTACACCATGATGACCTCCCTGGATACTATGCCAATGACCCTGATCTTCTGGCGCTCTTTTATGCAGTGGGTCGGCGGTATGGGAGTGATTGCGTTTGGTATCGCTATGCTCTCCCGCTCCGGTCTTACCCAGTCTCAACTGTATCGTTCGGAGGGCCGTTCGGAGGAACTGATGCCGAGCGTCGTTTCCACAGGGAGAAGAATGTGGGCGATCTACCTGTTCCTCACCGTTGTCTTTACAGGGATGGTCCTTTTTTCAGGAGTTCCGCTCTGGGATGCGATGAACCTGGTGATGGTCTCGCTCGCAACAGGGGGATTTGCCCCCCATGATGCGGGAATGTTCTATTATAATAACCCGGTCCTCGAGGCGCTGTTGATTCCGGTCATGCTCGCCGGGGCACTCCCGTTCAAACTGTATTTTTTTATTTACCGGGGCAAATTCAGGCGGTTTTTCAAGGATCCGGTCGTACGGCTGATCCTTGCACTCGCCCTGATCGGTTCTCTTATCGTCTCATTAAACCTGTTCCTCTTCAACAACCTCCCGGTTTCAGACGCAATAAGGGTCGGAACATTCTGCACGATCTCGGGGTATACCTGTACAGGACTCCAGAATTCGACGCTCCAATGGGTAGCCCTCCCGCTCATTGTTGTTACCCTGCTCATGATGATTGGAGGTGCTGCGGGAAGCACATCCGGAGGAATAAAGACCAACAGGGTGATTCTCGGCTACGAAGGACTGGTCTGGTGGTTCAAACGCCTCTTTGTCAGGAGAAACGTCATCGTTCCTTTCAAACACGAGGGAAGGAATATCCCGACCCGCATCTCCGAGGTGGAGCTCTCAAAGAACATGCTTATCATCATCCTGTACGTGCTCACCATATTTGTTGCAACCATCCTGGCTCTCCACCTGGCCCCCACCGATTTTGCTGTCCACCAGGTTGTCTTTGAGCTGGTGTCTGCAGCAAGCAATGTCGGACTCGGTCTTGGGTATATCACTGCTGCAAGCCCGATGACGTTGAAATGGCTTTTTATTTTTGTGATGTGGATCGGCAGGCTTGAGATTGTCCCGGTATTTATCCTGGTAATGGGAGTAGTCCGTGGATTTGAAGCGAGGTGAACCGCTTGAGAAGTGGGGAACACAGCGCCTCTCCTCCCAAATAATCGCCTCAAAGCCCTTCTTTTATAAAAAGCAAACCTTTATTGAGAAAACACCGATACCTGTCTATACTGGAGATTAGAAGGTGCCGGCTGAATCACTGCATATTCTGATCGCCGCGATGGTGAGCTGGGCAAATTTCGTTATAATCGACGTTTTCTTCAAGCTTCCTGAAAAGGGAGGTGTCTCCGGGGCCACTGAAATCGGCCGGCACATTGAGGAAGGGGGAGGGGCTCTCCACGGGGGATACATGATGGGGAATATTGTCTCATCCCCTGATGCATCGGCAGGAACCCTGCTCGCCTCCTGTGGTGTGTACGCTGCCGGAATCCCCGGAGGACTCCTTGCCGCACTCCTTGTGTATATCGGGAACCGGATTTGCCATGATCCGGGGTATGCCGGGACTGCGGGATGCATTACGGCAACCTTCATTGTATACGGGTTTACCCTTATCGGATTCTCCGCTGCCGAGTTCATCGTGGGGATGGTTATTGCCATCCTTACGATACAGGGCATCTCGCATGTCCATGCAAGCCACCTCCTCTCCACCCTCTGGAGGTGGAGGCAGGGATGACCGGCCCTGAGATCGCTCTTGCCCTCTGCGGGATTATTGCCCTCTATGCGTCAGTCCGGGTGGTGCTCGAAAAAGATACCCTGAGAAAGCTGCCATTCCTGAACGTTGTCTCGTTTGCAATAGCAGGTTCGATCGTTCTCCTCGTTCCCCATCCGCTGGCCATCGTTGCAGCGGCAGCATATTTTGTCGGATCTACCCTCGAGTCAAATGCCATTGCGAGCACGTATGCCGGAGGGCCGAAGGATGAATGAAGTCCTCATGGTCGTTTTCGGGGCAATGCTTATTCTTGGGGCCATAGCCACTGTCATGGCCCGGGACCTTTTTGACAAGCTGATCTCGCTTGGGATTATCGTGGCCGGGATCATGCCGTTCCTGGCCGACCGGGGCCTTCTGGATGTGCTCACCGCAACTGCGCTGATTGCCCCCCTTTCGACGATATTCATCCTGATGGCGATACGGAGGAGGGAGGATGGGTCCTGAATTTGTCCTTGGATTGGCACTGATACTTGTCGGGACTGTTGCATCCGCATTTCCCCGGCCAAAGACCTATCTTGTCCAGCTCATCAACCTCGAGATACCTGCCTGGGGACTCCTGCTCGTGATGCTCTCCTACAACGAGGCCCTTGCCCTCCTTACCTTCGGGGGAGTGTCTGCCCTGTCGACCTTCATCTACGCGAGGGTGATCCAGAAACGGGAGGGGATATGATCATCCAGAGGATCTCCCGGATCATCTCGAATTACGAGGTGATTATGCCGCTCTTTGCAGGAGCAGTGACAATCCTTTTCGTGCTAGCAATCTTCTCTCTCCCCCTCCCTTACTACGAGGAGCAACTCTATCCAAAGACAATTGATCCTGCAAGTCCCCTCAATCCATATGACCGGGGAGGTCCTCCCTTCACCCAGGTCGATATAAAGGACCAGTATCCAAAAAACTCTCCCACCGCCGGTTATGTGACTACCTACCTCAGCCCGCTCTCGTGGTACATGGCCAATTCGACCCTGTATCTTGGCACGACCATTGTCGCTCATCCCGGGGGAATTCTCGATGAAATCCTCTACAATACACGGGGACTCGACACGGTGGTTGAACCGACCATCCTGTTCATAGCGTTTGCGATCGCCGCGTATCTTTTCAGGAAGGGATGACCCATGTGGCAGGAATATTCATTCGGGTTGCTGCTGGTTTTTATCGCTGCGGTCATTTCCTTCTTCGCCCTTGTTGTTGAGAAGGATGACCTTCACCGGCTCCTCCTCCTCGATCTTGTCGAGATCCCTTCCCTTGGGATCATCGCACTTCTCGGCACCGACCTGGCAGAGGCCCTGATCCTCCCGGGACTGGTGGTCGGGATCGCCGAGCTTCTTGCCCTCTCACAGATCTATATTACGAAGGAGGGGTTGAGAGAGAAGGCGGTGCAGGGGCTGAACATCGAGGTGATACAGGCGGACGCGCCCCTTATCATCTCTGTACTGCTCATCTGTTACGGGATTGTACTGTCAGGTTTTACCGGCGGTGGCGTGGCCGGACTCGGGGTGGTCTTTTACATTATGGCACGCGGCCACCGGGAACATTTCGAACTTCTGGAGATGGCAAGCGGTATCTCCTGGGCGATCTGGATCTTCGCCTTCTTTGTCTTTATGTTCCTCCCGGAATACTGGCTTTTGGCGCTCTTCATGGCGGCAATCGGTATCCTCCTGAAGGTGATTGTAAAAATGTCGCTCGTCGGAACGATGTGGGGTGACGGGAATGGATAGCCTTGGCGGAATACCCTACTATATCCTGGAGTTTGGCGACGAACTGGTCTACTTCACTCCCTATACGGTTTCGCTGTGTATCCTCGCGCTGGTATTCACCCTGTTTGCAATTATGGCAAAACCTGAACGGCAGGTGGATATCGCCTTTGGCGGTGATGCGTATTACGCCAAGGAAATCTCCCTCCAGGAGCTCAAATTCCGGCGGTTCATGGCGATTGCGTGCGGATTTGCTACCATGGGTGCGATGGTGACCGGGGACATCTTCAATTTTACCCTGTTTATATCACTTGTGGGGATCTGTAATGTGGGAATTGTCGCAGCGGTGAAAAATCGTCACGTCCAGAATGCTGCATTCCAGTACGGGATCGTTGCTCTTGCTGCTACCGTCCCTCTTTTCGGAGCCGCCGCCATTATCGCAGCAACGACCGGGACACTTTCGATGGTAGAACTCTGGAATAGTGCAACCCCTGCGGTACCCCTCGTGGTAAAAGCACTGCTCGTGCTTGGAGTGATGGGTGAAGGGATGGCACCGTTCTATGCGGCCAAGGCCGAGATGTTCAGGGCTCCGGGTGCACCCTATGTGATCATGTGTTCGCTCTCGTCACTCCTGATATTCCTCAGGGTGATCGAAGTCGTGCTGGTGATATAATGGCGAAAAAGAAGGACAAGCTTCGTGCATTGGCGCTCATCACAGGGGCACTCCTGGTCATCGGGTTCGTGCTCCAGCAAAGCGGAATACTCCCGCTCGTGGGATATGAGGCGGTTATCGTGGTATGTTTTCCGATCTTCGTAATCAGTGTATTCCTCTGGTGGATGGCGCGTGAACACGGGGAGGATATTCCATTCATAGGATACTGACATGATAGGCTACCTCCTCTTTGCGATTGTATTCGGCCTCCTGTTGCTTGGAATCCACCGGAAGGTGATCGCAAGGATCCAGCGTCGTCCGGGACCCCCTGTCTGGCAGGAGCTGCTGCACATGCTGAAATTCTCCTTCAAGAGCACATGGATCCCGTCGACTGCCAGCGATACCCTGTTTGTCGGGGTGGTGCTCGTGGCAATCGGAATCTGGAGTGCAGCCCTTTTTGTGCTTCTTGCCGGGGGTAGCATACTGATTATCTTTGGGATATACATGATCCATAAGATTGTGGAACACGGGTTTGGTCTCTCATCAGGGTCGCCCTACGGAAAATTCGGTGGAGTGAGGTCGGTGATATCAGCGGCATCGGAGATACCGCTCTTTGTCAGTGTTGCAGTCGTGGCGTTGTATACCCATTCACTCGAGATCTCATCAATCGTCCAGTACCAGGAGATCAATGGGCCTCTCCTGTTCATCGTTCCGCTTGCTGCGGTCGCGATGTACATCGTGATTCTCTCAAAAATGCCATTCGGCCCCTTCTCCATAGTCGAAAGCAAAGAGACTCGTCAGCGGGTATAAGACCGAACATTTCGGAGCCTGGAGGGCAGGCCTTGAGATATGCAATGGACTGAAGACGTATGTCCTGCTGTTCATGTTCATCACGGTGTTCATAGGGGGCATCCCTCTCTGGTGGATGGTGGCGGGGATGATTCTCCTTACCGTCTCGCTCTCTTTTGCCTGTGCATTCTCCCCTATGCTGTCTCCGTTTGACAGCGTGACCGTGCAGATGCTGATAACCGGCGTCATGCTTGGGTATGCTGCCATTCTCGGGGTGCTTGCATGATCCGGGAGGTTATTCTCGGAGCGGGTATCACCTACCTGATAATCCTCGCGATCCAGATCATCCAGAGACCATCCATTGCGACAGCAGCGATCGCTGCAGGGAGTCTGATTATGATTGCAGCGGGATTCTACTGGTATGGCAGTCATGAAGGCGTTCATAAGTGGGAGATCGTCATGCTCTGGTCTGCGATCCTCCTGTTTGTGATCTATGGAATCCTGAAATTTGCGGGTGTCATATGACCGGGTTTATGTACGAGAAGGATCTCTCCGCAATGAAGTATGCAATACTCACCAGCACCAGGCATGACAGGATGGTCAGGGAGATAGCGGCAGAACTGGAGATTCCCCAGATCAAGCTCCGCAAATGGATGATGAATCGTTTCGATATGATACTTCTTGAGAACCTGCCGGCCCGGTATGATCAGGGAAAGATCGCAAGGGGAAATGAAAATGCCGTTCTGAAAGATATTGGTGCGGGCCTCTATACCCGTGCCATTCCCCTCATAAGCAGCAGCGAGATGGACCGGATAACAGAGCGGGTGCAGACCCTGATCCGGGAAGGGAGTTCTGAAGAGGAGGCTGCTATCGCAGGGCGGAACATGATCAGGGACGTGATCCTTCAATGAGTCTCCTCCAGTCGGTGAAAAACCTGGTCCGTGCAAAGTCCATCCATGTCGCTTACGTAGATGTCGGCTCCTGCAACGGGTGCGATATCGAGGTGCTCGCGTGCCTCTCCCCACGGTATGATATCGAGCAGTACGGCATCTACGTGCATAATAACCCGAGGGAGGCCGACATCCTGCTCGTGATCGGTGCCTACACGCCCGGATGGGAGGGGAAACTCCACACCCTCTGGGAGAAGATACCCGACCCCAAGGCGGCAATTGCGATCGGGAACTGTCCTATCTCCGGCTGCCTGTTCAACCGGCCGCACACGCTCGTTGACCCTCCGGTGTCAAAGCATATCCCTGTTGCCGCAGAGGTCCCGGGCTGTCCTCCAAGGCCGACTGAAATCCTTGCCGCGGTCCTCTCCGTCGCCCCTACCGTGTTCAAAGATTACGAGGTGACAAAGCGGTGAAGCGGACGGTTGACGTCTCGGTCCCTCTCGGCCCCATCCACCCCTGCTTCAAGGAACCGGCACGGGTCAAATGCGAGACAAAAGGGGAGTATGTCATCTCGGCAGAGGTGGAGCTCGGCTACATGAAAAAGGGGATCGAACGGATCATGCGTGGGCGACCCTGGCAGGAAGTGATGTTCCTTGCTGAACGGGTCTGCGGGATCTGTTCTGTCATCCACAATATGGTATTTATCGAGGGCCTCGAACAGATAAGCGCGATTCCCGTGCCGGAGAGGGCCGCCCTTCTTCGTGTCATCGTGAACGAGCTCGACCGGATGCAGAGTCATATCCTGGCCAATTTCTCGTACTGCTATACCATCGAGCATGAAACGCTGGCAATGTACCTGCTGGACGTGCGGGAGCATGTCATGGACGAGCTCGAACGGATTACTGGTGCCCGTGTTACGTGCGCTTACATTGTGCCCGGCGGGGTCAGGTTCGATCTGCGATCCGAAGATGCCCTCCATCTCAGGGCAAACCTTGCAGCAATCGAGGGGGAGGTCACCCGCTACCTGCACATGTTCGAGAGCGGCCCCCTTATCGCCTTAAGGAGCAGGGGAATAGGGGTCCTTACAAAGAATGCCGCCCTCGAGGCATATGCCGTCGGCCCTACTGCCCGGGCAAGCGGTATGCCGGAAACCGACCGGCGGGTTGTGCATCCCACCTATAAGAAACTCGGCTTTACCCCGGTTTCCCGGACAGAAGGGGATAATTATGCCAGGATCATGGTCCGGTTCCAGGAGGTGCTGGAGAGCATCGCGATAATCCGGAGATGCCTTGACATGCTTCCGGAAGGTCCGATCCGCGGGAGGAGGCATTCCCGGAGCAGGCGAGATCGCTTATTCGGGAGAGGCTCCCCGCGGGGAGCTCTCGTACTTCATAAAGACCGATGCGGCGGGGAGGGTGGTTGATATCTCGATCCAGACCCCCTCCATCATGAACATCGAGGCATGCTGCCATTACATGCTGAAAGGGGTCTCTTCACTTGCAGACGTCTCATCGACATTCGTGAGTGCAGACCCGTGCATTGCCTGCACGGAGCGGTGATATGGCGTTGCCTATCGTCCCCTACCTCCAGGAGATAACCCGGCTTGAGTGGCTGCGGAAATTCTTTTTCGTCCGGACCGCACCGCTGGTAACTCCCGCATACTCCCGCGGGTTCCCGGAACTCACCGGCAAAACCTGTACCCATGCCCTGTTCTGCATGATGGCCTGCCCTGCTCCGGGAGCAATCGATGTGATCCATACCCCCGACGGCTGGGAGCCACGAATCCACAAGGGGCACTGCATCCGGTGCGGTCTCTGCGTGGAAGCCTGCCCAAACGGGGTGCTCACGAGCGGCCGGATCCTTGAATCCATGTTTTATGACAATACCCGCCTCTCCTTTTCGTTCCATATCGATGTGGATACCGATCTCTGCATGGGGTGCGGGAACTGTGCGGTAGCCTGTCCCGTGAACAAGCTGATCGATGCCCAGATGGCCCATGGCGGCCGCGCCTCATCAGATCAGCTCCTGCTCAAGCTGAGCGAGGGAAAATGCCATGTCCTGCACGGGGAGCACTGTACTGGCTGCAAGACCTGCGAGAACCATTGTCCGAACGAAGCGATCCGGGTCTCCCGTCTTCTTGAGGCGGTTCATGCACAAACGGAGGAGGCATGAAATTCCTTCTCAATACCGGCCGGACTATCAGACAGGGTTCCTTTGTAGAACGGAAGAACTCGACCGCATACCGGCAGGAGGCCACATCCCTGCACATGCATCCGGTCGACATGATGGATCTGGAGGTTGAAGAGGAGTCCCATGTGCGGGTGGAAAGCGAGTACGGGGCCGTCGTGATGAAAGTCCACCCTGCAGTATGGGTTACACAGGGGGAGGTTTTTGTATGCCTCGGGCCGTATGCAAACCATCTCGTAAGCCCTGAAACCCACGGCACAGGTATGCCTGATTTCAAGGGAATGATTGTGGCTATCACTCCAACTTCTGAACCGCTGGAAACGGTTGCGACACTCATGGAGCAATGCGGAGGGGTACGGTATGAAGATTGAGGATGTGGTGTGCACGTTCTGCGGATGCCTGTGTGATGATCTCGTGGTGGAAGTAGAAGGGACCCGGGTTGTCAGTGTCGAGAATGGCTGTACTCTTGCAAACGAGAAGTTCATGGGGGACCATCGCCTGAAAGCCCCAATCCGCAGGACGGAGAAAGGGTGGGAGGAGACATCCTATAACGAGGCTATCCGGGAGACAGCCGAGATCCTCTGCGATGCTGACCGGCCTCTCCTCTACGGCTGGAGTGGCACACACGGAGAGGCCCAGACCGTCGGGATCCACCTGGCCGAACTCCTCGGTGCACTGGTCGACAATACATCGACGGTCTGCCACGGGCCCTCCATCATGGCTATCCAGGAGGTGGGGCATCCCGGGTGCACACTGGGACAGGTCAAGAACCGGGCCGATGTGATTGTGTACTGGGGTACGAATCCAATCGATGCCCACCCGAGGCATATGAGCCGGTACACCACCTTTGCTGACGGGTTCTTTCTGAAGGATGCATTCAGGGATCGAAAGGTCATTGTTGTCGATGTCCGAAAGACCGAGTCGGCGAATATTGCCGATGAGTTTGTCAGGATCCAGCCGGGCGGGGATTACGCGGTGCTCTCTGCATTACGAGCGATCGTGATGGGAAAGCGGGGAATAATCCCCTCCTCTGTGTCGGGGGTATCACGGGAACAGCTGTTCCGCGTGGCAGATCTCCTCCTCTCTGCAAAATTCGGGGCGATATTCTTCGGGCTCGGCCTCACCATGTCCCCTGGGAAATATAAAAACGTCAGGAATGCGATCGAGCTGACCGAGGAGCTGAATCGTCATACGAAGTATACTATCTCTCCGATGCGGGGGCACTGGAACGTGTACGGGTCAAACGAAGTGTTCACGTGGATTACCGGGTATCCCTATGCGGTTGATTTTGCACGAGGCATTGCTTTTTATAACCCCGGGGAGACGACCAGTGTTGATGTCCTCCGTCGGGGAGAATGCGATGCCTGCCTTGTGGTGGCAAGTGATCCCGGTGCACACTTCCCAAAGGCGTGTGCAGAGCACCTGGCGAGGATCCCCACTATCCAGTTAGACCCGTATACCAATGCGACTACCCATCTCTCCCGCATCCAGATCCCTGTCGCCGTCACGGGTATTGACGCAGAAGGGACCGCATACCGGATGGACGGTGTGCCGATCAGGACCCGTACGCTGTTCAAGAGTGACTATCCAAGTGATACCGAAGTACTTGAGCGGTTATACACGCTCGTGAAGGAGGCAAAAGGGCCATGACCGAGCTGCTTATCAGAAACGCGTTTGTTATTGACCCCCTTTCAGGGATAAAGGGAGATATCATGGATATTGCAGTCCGCGACGGGAAGATCGTTGAAGAAGTCGGGAGAAATGCAGAGGTGATCGATGCAGATCACTGCCTTACCCTCCCCGGGGGCATCGACTCCCATTCCCACGTCTGCGGAACCAAGGTCAATTTCGGCCGGTACATGAGTCCCGAAGACATGCGGGCGGGCAGGACCGCACGCAAGGGGGTGATGCATGTCACCTCCGGCTACAGCGTGCCAACCACATTCGGAAACTCCTATCGGTACAGCGCCATGGGATACACGACCGTGCTTGAAGGGGCGATGGCCCCCCTCGAAGCCCGCCATACGCATGAAGAGTTTACTGCCACCCCTCACCAGGATATGCTCGCAAACACCCTCTTTGACGGGAACTGGTCGGTTATGGAGGCGGTGCGGGACAAGGACGTGAAACGTGCGGCAGCGGTCGTGGCATGGACGCTCACTGCAGCGAAAGGATTTGCCATCAAGCTGACCAACCCGGGGGGGACCGAGGCATGGGGGTTTGGCGAGGATGTCCACAGCATAAGGGACGAGGTTCCCCACTTCGGAGTGACTCCGGCTGAAATTATCGAAACGATGATCAGGGCAAATGAGCTGCTCAACCTCCCCCATTCAGTGCATCTCCACTGCAACGCTCTCGGGGTGCCGGGCAATTACCGGACCACGCTCGATACTATCGACCTTGTCCCTGATCTCAATGACAAGCGCCAGAGTCTCTACCTGACACATCTCCAGTTCCACTCCTACGGCGGGTCAACCTGGAGGGACATCAGTTCAAAATCCGAGGATATTGCCCGGGCGGTGAACAACAAGCCCCAGCTGGCAATCGACATGGGGCAGATCATGTTCGGCCGGACCACGACCATGACTGCCGATGGTCCGATGGAGTTCAAGCTGTACATGCTCCACCATAACAAGTGGAGCAACCACGACGTGGAGCTCGAGACCGGCTCGGGTATCATCCCTGTCTATTATTCGCGCAAGAGCCTCGTGAACTGTGTCATGTGGGCTATCGGGCTCGAGCTCGCCCTTCTCGTAAAAGATCCGTGGCAGTGCATGCTCGCCACCGATAACCCTAATGGCGCACCCTTCGTAAAGTATCCGGAAATTATCGCACTGCTCATGAGCAGGCGGTTCAGGGAGAGCGAGATCGCCCGCCTGGACCCGAGGACCGGGTATTATATTCCCCTCCCTGCACTCGATCGGGAACTTGACTGGTACGAGATCGCGATCATGACACGAGCCGCCCAGGCAAAAGCCCTTGGTATTACCTCCATCGGGAAAGGGTATCTCGCCCCCGGTGCAGAAGCCGATATCGCGATTTACCCGTTGAAACCCGGGTCACTGGATCCATCGACTGATTACCAGCAGGTGATGGCGGGATTCGGCAAGACGAGGTATACCATCAAACGGGGACGCGTTATTGCGAGAGAAGGCGAGGTGGTGGTGGAAGGTGCGAACAGAACGATCTGGACAAAGGCACACATACCTCCCGAATATGATCTCTCTGTCGATCCAGAGTTTGTGAAAAAATTTGAACAGTACTATACCGTCAGGATGAGAAATTATCCCGTCCAGGATGTGTATCTTCCCCGGGCAATCTGTATCCCGACAGAGGCATCATTATGAAGGTTATCCTTCAGACAAAACCGAGGAAAAAACCCACTATCCCTATCGAGGCAGAGGCGATTATTCCCCAGAATTTTCTCCGGAACAATGATGTTTGGGTCTATGAAGGGAACAAGGAACGGAGACTGGAGGATATATTTTATATCACTACCGAAGGACCCGCGGTCTCCCCCGACCAGGTCGAGATCGTCCTTTCCGGGGAGACTGGAATGATCAAAAGGGTCGGGGAGTACATGAATGCAGGCCGCATCGTCATCGAGGGAGACATCGGCATGCACTGCGGAAATTTTATGAGCGCCGGAGAGATCGTCATCAGGGGAAATGCCGATGCATGGCTCGGCCGTGAGATGCGGGGAGGCATGATCCGTTGCGAAGGGAATGCAGGCCATTACTGTGCGGCGGGATATCGTGGTGAAAAACGGGGCATGCGTGGGGGGACGGTAGAGGTGATGGGGGATGCCGGCGATTTCACTGCAGAGTACCTTTCGGGGGGAGAGGTTCATGTGCACGGGGACTGTGGAGATCTCCCCGGGGTCGAGATGCGGGGCGGAACCCTGGTCATCGGCGGCAGCTGCCACCGGCCCTGTGGAAATATGACGGGAGGTACCTGCATGATCTTTGGAAATGCTGATGCGATGCTCCCCACCTTCAGGAGCACCGGTATTGAAGAGAGGGACTATGGCGGCCAACGCTTCCGGATGACGATGTACAGGGGCGATGTTGCCAACCGCGGGAAGGGCACGTTGCTCGTAAAAATGAAATAAATCTGGTTTCTTTGCGAGAGATCACATCAGATGATACTGGTATGAAAACGGACATGATGCCGGAAGGCCACAAGCATACAAAATGAAAATGCCGGAGGCATTTTCATATTAAACCGCACATGACCGCCCTGCGGTCGTGCATAAAAGATGAAAATGGCGGAGCGCATTTTCATTGGAAAAAACCGCAGGAATTGATTATACCTCTACGACGTCCTCGGACTGGCAGGCGGGACACATCGGCCGTTTCCCAATTCCCTTGAATCTCTCTCCGCACTCATTGCATTTGTATTCCTTTCCTTTCACCCGTTCAGGAGGTATCTCCATATCCATGGGTCCACCAACACTGCACATTGTTTCCTACCTCAATAGGATGCATCAGTCAGCCTTTGTAATAAGGTTATCCTCCTTTTCAGGCACGGGAGTGGCTCGTCATGAAACAAGGTATACATTACTTCAGAAATTACCTCCTTGAGACCCAAACAGCCAGAGCGAGTCCTGTGATTATACCCAGTATCACCATGATACCAGAGAGTGGAGCCTTGGTTGGAGTTACCGGAACGGTAGTTTCCATGGATTCCTGAGATACTGTCATCGGAAGAGTGGGAGAGGTCGTAAGCGGAGACCGGGGCTCCAGTTTCGCTGAGATCTGTTTTGTCTCTCCCGCACGAAGGTTTACCCGTTCATTATAGGGAACATAATCCCGGAGTGAGATAGTGACCTGGTACATACCAGGAGAGAGATCAGGCAGATTGATCGGGGTATTTCCCGCATATTTCCGATTTACCTCTACCTGTGCCCCGGAAGGGACTGATTGAGCACTGATGGTCCCGGTCGTCACCGGCTGTGAAAGAACAATATCCGTGCTTGAATAGGCGACCCCCGCGAGGGCATTTTTTGCTGCCGGCTGCGTTGCGGCATAGAGGGTGTACAGGCCGGCTGCCAGCCCGCCGGAGACCCTTCCGGTCTGCCATGTATAGGACCATGTTGAGTCTCCTGCGACAGGAACCTGGGTGAAGGTATCCGGCTCTCCTGAAACGACCGGCAGATTGCTGTTGTCCATTCTTGCGCCATTGGCCGGGACCCCCGGGCCGGTCATGAAGAGGTAGACCATGTCATAACCGGGCGCTGTGCCTGAGAGGGGGACGACCTCTCCGATGGTGCCATTCCTGGCTTCTGCAGCTCCATGCCCAGCGGTCAGGAGAACCAGAAAAAGACAGAAGAGGACGATTTGACGACTCGGAAAATTGATGTTCAATGTAAATCACTATTTTTTCTAATAGAACATCTGGATTCTTATATTCCCCTCAGGAGAATTCAGTCAAACAGATGAGCCTTGAACTTCCCTGACGACCGGTCATCCGCATTGCTCTTTTGCGGGGATGAATGCCCGGCCCCCCGCCCTCCGGCGAGCAGAAATGCACACACGCCGGATTCTTCCCTGTAGACAGCGCACCGCTCTCCGATACAGGGCTTTTTATCAAACGGACACAATTTTTCGGTCAATGGTTCCCTCCTCTTCTTAGCACTATTGTATCCAGCAATTCCTTTTGATTGCAGCGTTCCATGCACGCCATGCCCGGGAAAATATCCCCCGTATCCGGGGATTTTTCCTCCATCGCTCCAGCAACTGCTCTCTCGTGCAGGTCATGGACGATGAGGATCTAAGGGACGGGACGGGAAATACCTAACGAAAAAAACTACATGATTCCCATTGTGACGCAACCATACAAAATGAAAATGCCGGAGGCATTTTTATATTAAAAAATACAGGCTGGCTAGAAGCCGCCGATGAGCTGGACAACCGGGACGCATGAAAAAACGATGATTGCAACGGCCATCAGAATATTTTCTCTCATAATTCCTCCTCTCTTACCATCAGGGACGTAGTGATATAAAAAATAGGTCGATAGTCCGGGTTTGAGATTCACGTTCTCCTGTTCCACGCTCCTTCAATCGTAGACTCATCCCTGTTCGGGATTTTCGCACCTTTCAGAGCAGGAACGAGAGAAGCAGCAGACCTCCGCTACTGGCTATTCCCCCAAAAGCAATGAGCCGCCTTGGAATTTCCGGGATGACAAGAAAAGCGGCGATGCAGAAGAACAGGTAGGGGACAAGTGTCGCAATTACCGAGAGCACTGCCAGATTTTCAAAACTGTTTGAAAAGAGCAGTGCTCCCGAAGCAAGGAGGGAGATGAGAAGGAGCGGGATGGTCGGGGTTCCCCTCTGGTTCAGACCTTCCAGGCATGACAGGTGTCGTGTGACGGCGGTGCTGTGGAGGAGACGCGATCCCCCGACAAGGTAGGCATTCAGGGCTGAAAACATTGCGATGATCCCTATCACGGCAACGATCGAACCTGATCGCGAAAAAATAAAACCCGCTGCCGTTGCAATCGGTGCAGGGGACGATGCGAGGACTGCGCTCCCCACGCTTCCGATCAGGGCAACATTCAGGAGGAGATATATTCCGGAAACGATCAGCATGACGAGCACCAGTGCCCGGGGAATATTCCGGGGATCTTTCATCTCCTCAACAGGAATGGCACTTATCTCAAATCCCGTAAATGGCCAATATACGATGAGAACCGTTGAAATCAGACCTGTGGCGGTGACAGGGACAAGGGGAACAAGGTTTTGGAGCTCAATTTTAGGCAGGAGAAGAACCGCTATCACCACCAGCGGGATCACTTTCAGGACGGTAAGAATATTCTCTGTGGTTCCTGAGAGGGTGATCCCTATCAGGTTGATTGCACAGAACATCCCGATGATGAGAAGTTCAAGAAAAAGGATCCCATCTATCCCGAAGAACGAGAGGTACTGCCCGATGCCGGCGGCAATCGTTGCTATCCCCAGAATCCCTGAAACAAGGTAAAGAACGATCAGGGCTGCCGAGACATGTTCACCAAAAACCTGTGAAAAAAGGGTATAGAAGGAGTTATGGAACCCGGTCTTCTGCAGCAGCCCTGCGAGAGAGAGGAGGACGCAGGATGCTGAGACCGCAACAATAATCCATGCAAGGAGCGAAGAGGGGCCAAGAATCCCGGCAGCTATGCCGGGAACTACGAAAATTCCCGATCCAATTGTTCCGCCGACACCCAGACTGACAAGTTCAGTCAGGCCAAGAGATTTCCGGTATCGTTCTCCCTGCATCAGCCTCTCCTCTGAGAACGGGATTGTTCGTCGCGTCTTT
This sequence comes from uncultured Methanoregulaceae archaeon, assembly GCA_963828315.1. GTDB lineage: Archaea > Halobacteriota > Methanomicrobia > Methanomicrobiales > Methanospirillaceae > UBA9949. The sequence continues at coordinate 58,853 of CAWHEC010000009.1, forward strand.
CCCTGTTCATAAACGGCCTGTCACCTTCCGGATTATCCGGCCGGTTATTCCGGGCTCTAAATGAATTGCACCGGCAGGACAGATCTCGTGGCAACAGTAACACCTGATACAGGTGTGACGGTTTGTCTCCGGGAATTTCGAAGGGATTGAGATGGCCTTCACCGGGCAGATCATGGCACACCGGCCGCACTGTATACAACGGGAGCGGTTGAGAACAGGATATAACGTTGAGAACCTGCCAAGATTCTGTATCGCACTGAGCAGAAGGCTCTTCTGCAACCCTTTTCCCTCCCCGCGGTACGTGGAAGGCAGCCTGAATCCCTGGATGGCGGGAAAACCAAATTCGTCGCCTTTAAGGAGGATGTCCGTCATGTAATCTTTGCTCTCACCCCTGTCCATCGCAGCCTTGATGGTAGGTACATCCGGCGGATGAATCCCAATCATCCGGCAGGCAACAATATCGATTGCGGTCCAGTCAGGACTTGCCAGTATCAGACCGAGTGGCCGGGGAGTGCCTGACGAGGGGCCGTCCCCTTCCATTGCAATAACGCCATCCATTACCTGGAGCGAGGGCTTGAGTGCCTCGTTGAGATCAACAATCATCCCTCCAAAATGGGCAGGATCCTGGAACCGTGCATGGTGAATCGGCTTCTCGAGACCTGGTATCACCCCGAAAAGGTTTTTGGCGCCACCGGAAAACAGAGTCCACAGATGCGTTTTTGCTTTTGAGACAACCACGATATGGTCGCAGTCCTTTACAGGACTGATAACCGGAAATCTTTTTGCATACCGCCCTTCCGGGAAGGAGTGTTCATAGAAACTGGTGTCATAGTTCAGCTCTGCCCCGGTCTCTTCCGCAATGCTGTCATATCCGGCTGCATGGTAGAGGGTGCGGAGGTTTGCCGGTGTATACCGGATACCGCCACCCGGGCTGTCGGCGATCGTGACGCTGCAGTCGAGTTCCCGAAGCAGTGTGCAGACCGCTCCCACGACAGCAGGGTGAGTGGTGACACACCGATCGGGAGAAAGCCCCTGCAGGAGATTTGGCTTGACAAGCACCCTGCTGCCCGGGCGAATGTATGATTCGATCCCGCCAAGCGAGTCTGCAGCGCTCCGGACTGCATTGATCACTTCGTTCCGATCGTATGAGGTGCAACGAATGGCCGAGACGGTCTCTGGGGTTTCCCTCACCGCTCACCCCCTCCTGCTATCTTCTTTCCCGGGGTTGCCGGTATAAAAAAAGCAGCCTCCGAGAATGTATGACAGGGGGACAGCCCAGAGGGGGTAGGCAACGATGGCGTATGTCTCAGCAAAGGCTAGAACCAGCCGGGCAGCCGGCGTGTCGTTTCCGAACGCAGCCATGAATGCAGCAAAATAGACAAGAACGGTAATCACGAGGTACACAAGAACCCCGGTAAGCCCGCCACGGATGTTTGTCAGAGCTTCGGTAAGAGACTGCCGCATCGCTTTCCAGCATTGGTATTCTATGGTCAAAATAATTCTTCCAAAAATCCCCTTTGAACCCTTTTTGTCTGAACGGTATGACTCGTTATTCGCATTGCCCGGGATGAAGAGAATATACGAACCGCCCATGAGACCCATCGTCACATGCCCCCCGTATGAAAACCGCGGATGCGGTTAAATGAAAATGCCTGGCATTTTCATTTGTATGCTTGTGTCACAAGCAACATGGGTTCATAGGCGTTTCATTGGAAAAGGGATACCTGCAGGACCCCTGGCAGAGCGGATTTTATACTCCGGAAGGCGAATCAATGCTGTACTATGCCTCACTTCCAGTATCATGATGAAGAGGAACGGCGGTCATGGCAGGATCCTGATGCGATCCTTGCCGATATCGGGGTAGGTGATGGCCTTGTGGTAATTGACGTCGGATGCGGGCAGGGATTTTTCGCACTTCCCGCTGCGCGAAGAGTCGGGAATAGCGGGAAGGTGTTTGGTATCGATACCAATCCTGAAGCTGTCGCGATGATGATGGAACGTGCCGGGAGAGAGAGACTGCATACTATCGAAGGGATTGTCGGTACAGGAGAGGAGACGGTCGTATGTGAGGGGTGTGCCGATGTTGTCTTTTTCGGAATTGATCTTCACGACTTCTCTGATCCAGGGAAAGTGCTGGCGAATGCCCGCCGGATGATGAAAACCGGTGGCAGGCTTGTCGATCTTGACTGGAAGAAAGAGGAGACTCCCTTTGGTCCTCCTCAGCATATCAGGTTTTCAGCAGAGGAGGCCGCTGCACTGATCGAGGACGCCGGGTTTTCTGTCATTGAAGTCCGGAATATTCCTCCGTGGTTTTACCGCATTACCGCTGTTCCACGGTGAGGAACACCCTACTACCCGCATCGATGACCGCCATGCGGTCGCATGCTATGAAAACCGCGATGCGGTAGAAATGGCGAAGCCATTTTCTTGGAAAAAGGGGGCGGGGAACTGTTTTTCCGGGTATTCAGCCAGGCAGGAATTTCAGGGATGCCGAGTTCATGCAGAACCGCTTATGTGTCGGGGGTGGGCCGTCATCAAATACATGACCGAGATGGGCGTCGCAACGGGCACAGAGCACTTCTGTTCGTACCATCCCGTAACTCCGGTCGACCCGGGCGAGCAGGTTATGGTCGCTGACCGGTGCATAAAAACTTGGCCATCCGGTCCCCGATTCAAACTTTGCATCAGAACTGAAGAGGTCGGTGCCACAGCAGACGCACTGGTAGATACCCCTGCCATGAAAATCATGATAGGCACCGGAAAAAGCCGGTTCTGTACCGGCTTTCCGGGCAACCCGGAATGACTCTTCGGTAAGGACGTTCCGCCACTCTTCATCACTCTTCACGATCTTTTCTACCTCGTTTGTGGTCCTGGTCCGGACCTCATAAATGAGCACCATCGGTTCTGCCTGCCTGAATCTCCTGTTTCGCGATCATCATCCTGATTCAAGCATCAGATAAGGTGGTGGAGAAAAAATTAACTGTGATACCGTTTCAGTCCTGCCAGAAGGCAAACGCCGAGAAGAGCGCCTATCAGCGTGCAGGGAGAAAGGCCTGCTTTTGTGCTTACCGTGGCTGCTGTACCCGTTGTGGCGGATGCTGTTGCCCCGTCCCCGGTTGCAGAGACGCCCTCTGCTGCTGCCAGGGTTATAGGTACTTTTTTGATCTCGTTTTTCCCGACGTAGATCTGTGTCATGTTCGTTGCATACCCCTCCTTTGAAACCTGGACCCCGTGGTTCCCGGGAACTACTTCGCGAATGATGAGAATCCCGGTCGGAGGGACAAGACCCATGGACTCACCGTCAAGAGAGACGGAAGAGAGGACAGGGGATACCATGAGATGAAGGGTTCCGTATTCAACCGGAGGGATAGCGGACATGGTTACGTAGATATCGATGATCGAATTTTTTGCCGGGACAGAAGTGAACGTGCCGGTATAGGGATAGTAGCCCTCCTTTTCCAGGGAATAGGACTGGTACGGGGTCCCGGTGACATAGACGGGGACATCCAGACGACCACTTGAAATGTTGCCTTTGAACACTCCGTCAAAGAACACTCCTGCACCCTCCACATTACAGTGAATTCGGTACGTTCCCATATCACCGCCTATTGGTGCGACGACATCAGCAGCGGCGCCTGCACCAAGGATCGCAGAGAGCAGCACAATTGCCGCGATTATGTACCATTTCATTTTCATCAGCCTCTATGCGGTAAGGGTCATTTCCGCGGTATTTAAAAGTATCAATACCCGGATCCACTACAGCGAGGTGGGATCGTGCCCCGGAATCCTGAAGATGTCCTTCAGGAGAATGTTGGTTATGCTCCTATCGATACGTTCAGATGCAAAATTTCGGTTCGGGTCTCCTCCAGCCCGAACCCTGGATATCTGTTTCATGCCCCTTATTTTCCCATGAATTTTTTAACCTCGGGCACGGGAGCCTTTCTCCTCCCCAAACATTGGAATATTTGATAATGAAACAGTGTCACTTCCCTATGTGGTGCAACGATGACAGGGAGCAGGAGAGATAGCCCTGCAGGAGGAGGCCGGGATGGTTCCGGAGGTGCCCATGAGATCTGCAGGTGCCCGAATTGCGGGTATGAGCGTGCACGATCTCCAACAGTACCGTGTTATGCCATGAGATGTCCCCGGTGTGATTCACCGATGACAGACCTGTAGAGATTAAAAGGGACGCGCGAGATACAAGCCCATGAGAGAAAAGTGAGGCCAGGGCCGAGACTCGAACCCGGGTCGGGGGATCCACAGTCCCCTAGGATGACCAACTACCCTACCCTGGCAAATATACCCGGATAGATTGGTCTTTACGCTATAAATATATCACCATGCTGACGGAAGGATTCCTGCCTGATGGTGGGGAGGGAATTATGTGATCCTGTGTGCTAGTAGTATGCAGAAGGGATATACCAGTCCCCCGCAGACAAGATTATCCCAACCGGGTCCGAATAACGATAGCAGGCCATACCGATCCCGGCATTTCATATCAGAAAAGATAAAGGGGTGATCCTCAGAATGACCCAGAAATCACATATCCGGACACCTATCGTCGCCGTCCTTGGCCATGTGGACCATGGCAAGACCTCCCTCCTGGACCGGATACGTGGCACATCCGTGGTCAGTACGGAAGACGGGGCGATCACACAACATATCGGTGCGACCATCGTCCCCATCGATACAATCAGGAAGATGAGCGGGTCGATGGAGAAGCTAAGCCTGAACGTGCCCGGATTACTCTTCATCGATACACCGGGACACCATGCGTTCACCACGCTCCGGGCACGGGGCGGGGCTCTTGCCGATATGGCTATCCTCGTCGTGGATATCAGCCAGGGGTTCCAGCCCCAGACACTGGAAGCCCTCCAGATCCTCCGGTCCTGCAGGACGCCATTTGTCGTTGCTGCAACAAAGCTCGACAGGATTCACGGATGGCGGGCACATGCGGATCAGCCGTTCCTCGTGTCGTTCGAACGCCAGAACGACCGCGTGAAGGAAATGGTGGAGACCAAGCTGTATGAGATGGTAGCCCGGCTTTCCGACCTCGGTTTTTCCGGCGAGCGGTTTGACCGGGTATCTGATTTCCAGCGAAACCTGGCGATTGTGCCGGTAAGCGCCCATACCGGTGAAGGAATTGCCGAACTCCTCATGGTGATGATAGGGCTTGCACAGCGGTATATGGAACAGGAGCTTGCGCTCTCGGTTGAAGGGCCCGGTATGGGGACGGTCCTTGAAGTGAAAGAGGAGCGCGGGCTTGGGACGACCCTTGATGTCATCCTCTATGACGGTACCCTTTCCGTTGGGGATGAGATCGCATTTGCACGGCAGGACGGCGTTGCACAGACGAAAGTTCGCTCACTGTTAAAACCACGCCCGATGACAGAGATCCTTGTAGAGGACAGGTTTGACCGGGTAAAGACCGTTGTTGCAGCAACGGGGATCAAGGTAAGTGCACCGGGACTTGAAGGCGCGATTGCCGGTTCTCCCCTCATTGTGATACGGGGAGATCCCGGGCCGGTCAGGGATCGGATAAAAAAAGAGATGGAGGAGATCAAGGTCAAGATCTCTCCCGAAGGGCTGGTAATAAAAGCCGACACCATCGGGGCGCTTGAGGCGCTCTGCAATGAGCTTGAGGCCCGTGAGATCGGGGTGATGCGAGCCGAGGTAGGGCCGGTAAGCCGCCATGATCTGATCGAAGTGGAGACGATCAAGAACTCTTTCTACCGCGTACTGCTCGCGTTCAACACCCCGATCCTTCCCGATGCTTCCGATATGATAAAGGACCCCGGGTTTTCCCATGTCAGGGTCTTTGAAGGCAAGGTCATCTACAAGATAGTGGAAGAGTATGTCACCTGGAAGGATGAGCAGAAGAGGAGAGTCGAACAGCAGAAGTTTGAGCAGATCATCAATCCGGCAAAAATCCGGATTCTCCCTCATTGCATCTTCCGTCAGAGTAACCCTGCCGTGGTAGGGGTGCGGGTACTTGGGGGAACCCTCCGGAGCGATGTGAACCTTATCCACCTGGACGGCAGGAAAGTAGGGCATCTCAAGTCCATTCAGCTCAACCAGGAGAATATCAGGGAGGCACAGGCCGGTGCAGAAGTTGCCATCTCAATTGAAGGGGCAACTGCCGGGAGGCAGTTCGCGGTTGAAGACGATCTTTTTGTGGATATACCTGAACGACACGTGAAAGTGCTTGAACGCGAGATGTTCACCCATCTCCCCATCAGCACCCGGGAGATCCTTGGAGAGTTTACCGGCATGAAGCGTCGATCTGATCCCTTCTGGGGTAAATAGTATTTATAGATTGGGCTCCCAAAATAATGGGTACTTCCCGGGGAATACCCGCAGGACTGCTTTCCAGCACTTATAACAGATGGAATGGTATGGTATACTGCGGGAGCTCACAGGTTACGGGATAATAGTAGAAAGGAGTCTTGGACATAATGGTGGAATTCAAGGTTGTGTTGTCTGACCAGAAAACCGGACGCGCCTATAATGTCAGTGTCAGCGGTGGAGTTGCAGGGGCGCTTATCGGCAAACGAATAGGTGATGATATTGATGCAGGGCCTTTCGGCCTCTCCGGGTACCGGATGGAGATAACAGGTGGATCTGACCGGAATGGGACGCCAGCGAAACGGAACCTGCCGGTAGCAGGCAGGCGCCGGCTCCTTCTTGCAGGGGGAATCGGGTTCAAGCCCGTGATGGAAGGTCAGCGGAAGAGAAAATCTATTCGTGGCAATGAGATAACCGCGGACTTTGTCCAGATCAATGCAAAGGTCACCGGGTATGGGGACAAACCACTCGAAGACTACTTTGCGAAGCCGGCTCCTGAAGAGAAAAAGGCATAATCAATTATTTTTTCAGAACATTTTCCCGCAGAGCGGGCAGCAGGTCAGAAAACTCCACTCCATGGCGCTTTGCCAGGATGATAACGGCTCCTTCCGGCCTGATATGACCGTCAAATTCCCTGCTGATAATTGCATTCATGTCTGCCACCACCAGGGTGAGCGGCATACTTTTTTCCCTGGCGATCCTCTGCATCAGCTCTTCCTGGGGATCTGATCTCCTGAACACGGATGCAGAAGGTTTGAAGCCGAGAGGGATCTCGATGGATTGGACATCAAAGAGCGGCCGGATCATATCTCCCTCGTATGCAATCAGTCCCTCCTCTTTTGCCCTTGCAAGAAGGAGGTTGGCCTGCTCTATATTCATCCATCCGCGTTCGAAAGCAAGATAATAGACAATTTCATTCTTTTTCAACTGCTCTTTCCGGGTGTGCTTAAACGGGGCGGCAATCGTGACGGGAAGACTCACGCTGTCCCCCCATCCGCTGCCCTCCCATGACCTGTTCTCCCCACAATCAAGAGTCTCACAGGAATAATCATACCATCCCGTCTCGTATCAATCAATCGGTTCCTTTTAATGGCTGTATCTGTCACGTCCCAAATAACTAATAATCTGAACGCCAATTCTGGAGTATGACAACAACGCAGGAGTACGCTGAGAAGACCAAGGCCCATATCGACCAGCTTGCCAGTGAGATCGAAAAACTCCAGTCCAGAACAGACAAGGTAATGGAAGAGCTGCGTGCGGAATACGACCGGAAATTACGGGAGGTCTCAGATGAGTATGACCGGAAGCTGCAGGAACTTCGGGAGAGTGAACCGGATATACGCAAGAAAATTGAGAAAGTCAGGATCGCAGGGGGAGGCGCCTTTGAGGAGATGAAAGCAGGGGCAGATCTTGCTGTTGCCGATATGAAGAATGCGGTTGCAAGGGCGAAAGAGAAATTCAAAGACGTCTGATCCGGCCTCTCTCCTCACAGGAGGCTGGCATCAGGCGGCATCAGGTTTGTTGTCGGGATTGGGTAAAAATAGTCCCGGCAATAGTTTTACCCTGCTATCCTCCACCGGATCAGGAGATGAGTGGCTCCGCTATTTTCTCTCAGGTTTCCTTCCGGCACAAAGATAAAAAGCCACACGCTGCCCGGACTCAGTCATCGCGAAGAAAAGATAGTTTTATTCAATAAGGACTGCGTTGATCACGCCGTCCTGGCCGGGCCTGCTCTGTATGCGGGCGTGCCCAAGTCTCGGTCCTTATTACTGCGCCTTTTGTGAGAAGATTACGCCGCACATAGTTGGGGTTTGCCCCGTTCTTCTCAACTGTTTCGATACGGACTTTTTTTATCTCGCCATTGGACCTGTTTGCAACATTGGCAAACATTGCCCGCATGGCACGGACCTTTGGTGTGCCGCCAAACGTCCGGACAATTTTTCTCCTGTCCTCCCCGATATGGGTGTCTGTCGGTGCTGACCCTATCTCGTCTCTCCTCTTTCCACGTGAAGGTCGGTATCTTCCACCTGTCGATCTGCGAACTGATCTCCCTTGTGACGGCATTCTCTCATCCCTCTTTTACTATTCTGGATTATCAACGTCCGGAATATCATCCAGACAAGTGCTAAAAATATAGCCCTGCATCGTATTTAATTACTCTGCTTGATTCAACCGAGGAGGGCTGCGACCACGCCTGCCAGACCTTCACCTGTTTTAAGATTGGTCCGGAATACCTTCATCCCGGGATTATAACGGCGCATATCCTCTTCCATGCGATCAAGATTGGCGCCGACAAGCGGTGCGAGGTCCACTTTGTTGATGATCCCGATACTACATCCCCTGAACATCATGGGGTGTTTGTTCACCACATCGTCCCCTTCAGTTGTGCTGACTATCACAACCCTGATTGCAGCTCCGAGAAGAAAGTCGGTGGGACAGACCATATTCCCCACATTCTCGATAAAAAGGATATCGATCTGGTCGAGGGGGAGGTGTTCTGATGCGTGTTCGACGAGATGTGCATCGAGATGGCACTCCTTTCCGGTGTTGGCATTATCGACCGGGATACCAAGCGCCTGTATCCTCTTGTAATCATCGTCTCCGTACACGTCACCTGCGATTGCCCCGCACCTGAGTCCCCGGGCAGAGAGAACCGGCACTATCCGCTCGATCAGTGCAGTCTTTCCGGATCCTATGGCCCCGAGCAGATCGATAGCACGAATTCCGTGCGCCCTGAAACGGGCTGCATTTTTTTCTGCAATCCGGTTATTGACGTCCAATATGTCTTTTTCAAGTCTGACGTCGACATGGTGCATAACTTAAAATATGGCTGCTGCAGTGTTTATAGGTTCCATCAACACACCTTAGTGTAATGAAAGATGAGATGAAGGGGCAACGGATCCTCTATCCCTGTTATTTCAACGCCAATCTTATGAGGGGCCAGGGTCGGCGGATCGCGCGCTCGCGTGCGGTGAAGGACCCCTCCCTTGCGGATATCGAGCGTGCGGTGAAGCGGTGCGGGGTCCGTTACCGGACAGAACAGAAGAGCCATCCGGCGTTCTGGTGGAAACGGGAGGGCCGTATTGTGGTTGCATGGGAGCAGGGCAAGGAGCAGCTGTTGAAAAAAGTTGCAGGGTATCTCGAGGTGAAGAGATGAGCGGGTTCTACGATCTGCATACCCATACCACGCTCACTGACGGTGAGATGATCCCCGCTGAACTGGTGCGGCGGATGGCCGTCCTTGGGTATACAACAGTTGCCATCACCGACCATGCTGACAGCACAAACCTGCACCATCTTATCGAATCTATCATCCTCCTGAAACCCTCTGCAGAACTCTCCGGGGTGCGACTGCTCTCCGGGGTTGAACTTACCCATATTCCCCCGTCCCTCATCCCGACCAGTGCAAGGGATGCAAAGAATTCCGGGGCTGATATCGTTCTTGTGCACGGGGAGTCCCCGGTCGAACCGGTTGCAGCAGGGACGAATCATGCAGCCTGCACCTGCAGGGATGTGGATGTGCTTGCGCACCCTGGGTTCATCACCGATGAGGACGCCCATGAGGCACGCGACCACGGGGTTGCCCTTGAGATTACGTCGAGGGGTGGACATAACCGGACAAACGGCCACGTGGTTTCCGTTGCCCGGGAGGCAGGGTGCATCATGGTCGTGAACTCGGACGCCCATGCTCCTCACGATCTCCTTGATAAGCGCGCGAAATTTGATGTGGCAAGAGGGGCAGGCCTTAAAAAGGAGGAGTGCGCCCGCGTAATGGCCTTTAATATCGATTCGCTTGTTTTACTTAAAAAATGATATTTATACCTTTACAATGGTTTATATAGTAAAAAAGAGGATATATTTAAATTACTAAACCATTTCACCTTGCCTTTTATCCGGGGCAGGTGCACGGGGTTTTATCTTGAAAGCGATTGGGACTGCGATGCATACGGTAGGGACGCGCATCCTGGTTATGCGATGTGATCCGGCACAGCTGCCCAGGTTGTATGCAGACGTTCTCAACAAAAGATTGAAACCAGTCGGAAAAGTGGTGGAGGTATTCGGGAGTGTGGCAGCTCCTTATGCAGCGGTCCACTGCAGCGATGACTGCAGGATTGCGAAAGGCGAGATGTTGTTCATAGCGAGATAGGAGGCATCACCATGCAGGAAGTAGAGAAGTTAAAAATTCTTCAGAATGAGCGGGAAGCCCTTAAAAACCGGCTCAAAGAGCGTGTCAAGGAACATGAGAAGAAAGCCGAAGACCATACCGAGACAGTCTGCCCTGAGTGTGGGGGGCGGCAGCTTGTGCATGATTATGAGCGTGCAGAGCTGGTCTGCCAGAACTGCGGTCTTGTGATCGATGAGGATTTCATTGACCGCGGGCCGGAATGGCGTGCATTTGACCATGACCAGAGAATGAAACGCTCGCGGGTCGGGGCGCCGATGACCTTCACCATCCATGATAAGGGGCTCTCCACCATGATCGACTGGAGAAACCGCGATTCATACGGCCGGGCCATCTCCAGCAAGAACCGTGCCCAACTCTACCGCCTGCGCAAGTGGCAGCGGCGGATTCGTGTCAGCAATGCCACCGAACGCAACCTGGCATTCGCGCTTTCCGAACTTGACCGTATGGCATCAGCGCTGGGGCTGCCACGCAATGTTCGTGAGACTGCAGCAGTCGTTTACCGTGATGCCGTGGACAAGAACCTGATCCGTGGAAGAAGTATTGAAGGTGTGGCTGCAGCGGCGCTGTATGCGGCATGCAGGCAGTGTAATGTACCACGGACTCTTGACGAGATCGCGGAAGTGTCCCGTGTTTCCAGGAAGGAGATCGGAAGGACCTACAGGTTTATCTCAAGGGAACTCGGGCTCAAACTTCTTCCGACATCTCCGATTGACTATGTGCCACGGTTCTGCTCAGGACTCAATCTGAAAGGAGAGGTTCAGAGCAGGGCAGTGGAGATACTCCGCCAGGCAGGGGAGAGGGAGCTCACCAGCGGGCGGGGACCCACGGGTGTTGCAGCTGCAGCGATTTATATCTCCTCCATCCTCGGGGGTGAACGGCGAACCCAGCGTGAGGTCGCCGAAGTCGCCGGGGTGACTGAAGTCACGATAAGGAACAGGTACAAGGAACTGGCAGAGAAGCTCGATATCGAAATTATTCTCTGACCTTTTTTTCTGAATTCTCTCCCCACGTAGTAAAAATCATCTCTGTCAGATGTGTAAAAGGAACAACTATAATCAAACGACCGTACATTATTATTCTGCATTCAGGGCTTGTAGATCAGGGGTAGATCGTTACGTTCGCAACGTAAAGGCCGCGGGTTCGAATCCCGCCAAGTCCATACTGTTTTTTATGCAATCCGGTGAAGAAGAGGCGACCGGAGGTCGCCGCGGATGCGAAGGCGGAGCCTTCGGTTCGGAACGTAAAGGCCGCGGGTCCGAATCCGGCCAGGTCCATTCATCAGGCAATTTCTTTTCCAGCAATCAATTATTTTTGGGGCTCTGATCAGCAATGCCTTATATGGAATCCGCACTGAACTAATGAGAGACCTCTGGGGCTCGTAGATCAGGGGTAGATCGTCACGTTTGCAACGTGAAGGCCACGGGTTCGAATCCCGTCGAGTCCATGTTTTTTCATTTTTATTTGGGTATACGACGATTTTTTACCACTCACTATACCCTCAATTTACGACTGAAAATTTGTCATACTGCCCGTCAAAAAACCTGGCAAAAAAAGTGATACGACAATTCGAAAAGAAGGAAGAAAGAATCTGATGCCTGATACCGCCCTATCGCATCCCGGGGGACGCCACAGCGACGGGGGGTTAACCGAAAGGCGTAACCCCCGTGGCGTCTTTAAAAACGTGGAATCGTATAGTTGTGGGAAAATTGGGTGGATGAAATGTCACTATACCCTTTATTTTAATCGATCCAATCGAGCAGCAACCCGGGATCTTTTCGCTTTGATCGATTGCCCTGGGATAACCGCTCATCGCTGGTTTGAGACGTCTCCCGTATCTGAAGGTCTCCCAATGTGGGGAGCTTGTCGTTTGAACGGGTAACAACCGGGTGGGGATTCTCATCAGCCAGGATGATCGGCGGTGCGGCAGGGGATGCAGATTCAGAAGTCAGGAAAGGATTGGGGGTCAGACCCGGCTTTGCAGCCCCTCCCTTCTGGAGCAGAAAATCGATGAACGTTTCAGCATCGCTTCTCTGTTCGGGAGAGAGACGGGCAATTTTGTCCTCGAGTGAACCCATGTGCAACCTCGGTTATCTCTGTACATCTTTCTGTACCTGTTCCGGTATTAAACCAACCCGGCCGGGGAAGCGCATGAAGGGAGGGGGCCCTGGAATTTCCGGAATGATCGCCCGTGGGGAAGGCCGAGCCCCTAATGCGATTTCCCTATAAGGATCAGGATCCGGCAACTGTGCTCTGCGAGGGAGGTACGACTATATGCCTCATCGAGATTTTTACCCCCCGCAAAAGTGCCGTGACCCCGGGCTACCGCGACACAGGAAGAGAGGAGGCTTCTCGCGACATTCACCGCGAGCTCCTCACTGCCAGGCTTTCCCTCGATAACGGGCATTGACGGGCAGAACATGACGCCTTCCGTATCTACCGGGATAATGTGGGCATGTAAAAGTGAGAGAGCGATTGCGTGGGGCGGGTGGGCGTGGACAACGGCACGGTGAGAGGTTATCCTATAAATCTCCCGGTGGACCCTGTACTCGCTTGAAGCATCCCCCGGGACCGGGCCCTTCAAGGGGAACATAGACCGGTTGTTCAGGCACATCCAGAAACGACCCCGTCCGTGTGATATAAAATCCGTCACCGGAGCGGACGCTCATGTTTCCGAAATTAGCGCTGAGCAGACCCGCGGTAAAAAGCCTGCGGCCGATCCGGCCGAATTCCTTCCCTGTCTCCGCTGCATCCATGATAGAACGTGGGGTAGGGGCGGTTCACCTGAACTGGATCCCGACATCCTTCATCTTATTGAACCGTGCAATATTCAGGAGCAGGGGGGTGAGGCACTCTACCATACAGGATACTGCAAGCGGCCCGGCATCGTATGCTTTTACCCCGGGAATACTCCTGACAATGCTCCAGCACGGTAGCTTTTGTCACGGGGTCATCGCCACAGACCGGTACAGCAAGGTCGAGCGGTTCAGTGAGTGCCTTCCACTTGTTTGCTGCCACGGTATTGAATGCCGAACAGAGCCTTGTTTCCGGGGGGAGCAGTCTTCTGATAAGGAGCGCAGCCGATCCTTCCGGAGGGGGAGTGAATACAAAAAAATCTCTTTTTTCCATCGGATTCACAGGAGATATCACAACCTTTTTTTCAAAGCCATGGAGAGAAGCGAGCGTTGGTTCAACGTGTTTGAACGGAATAGCCAGGATGATGATATCAGCGCGATCAACTGCCTCCTGGTTGGTATTTCCGCTCACAGAACAGGGAAGGCCCAGTTTTGTGACCGTCGCATAACAGACCTCACTCGACTCAACTGCCTTCTCCTCCTCACGGGAACCGATAACCACATCGTGGTTGGGAGAGAGGCGCATCGCGATACCCTCCCCTATATCCCCCGTTCCGCCAACAATGCCGATCTTCACCTATTCCACCAGCGGCAGGAGCATAGATTCGAGTGAGTCTGCGCTGGTGACCCCTTCCAGCATCCTCACCACGTTCCCATCTTTCTCGATAATGAGGGTGGGAACGACCCTGATTCCGTACTTATTGGCGAGATCCATATTCTCATCCACATCGATCTTCCGAATCTCGATCTTCTCACCCATGTTCTTCTTGAGCTCTTCGAGATAAGGCCCCTGCCTTTTGCAGGGCCCGCACCATTCTGCAAAAAAGTCCAGCACTACCGGTTTTCCCATCTGCATTACCTCCAGAGTGGTCGGTGGAAAAAGAAGATAAAGATTGTTATCAGGTATTTTTGGAGAGGATCGCCATGATAATCTTGCCATATGCCGGTCTTGTGATCAGCACCCCGATAAGGACACCGAGTATGGTGATGATGGCAAAGCCGCGGAGGGTTGAGAGATCCATCAGGGCGAGCGGGAGCATCGCGATGATGACCGTTGCAGCTGAAACCATGATGATGCCTATCGCCCTTGTAAGGCGTTTTTCGTAGATATTCTTGGACGGGACCCTGCCTTCATGGAGGACCTCATCGGTGATGATAACCAACTGGTCAATGCCGGTACCGAGCACGGCAATCAGACCTGCGATAGCCGCCAGATCCAGTTGTTGCCCGATGGCGGCTGCGACTCCAAGCAGGATTACAATCTCCGACAGATTGATGGCCATCATAGGGAGCACGATTCCGGGTTCCCGGTAACGCAGGTAAATAACGATGCCGACAGCGATGGCTGCAATGATGAACGCGACCACGGCCATATTCTTGAAATAGTCTGAAAGTGCGGCCGGCACATATCCTGATCCGGCCACTTTCACCTCAACCGGCAAGGCTCCTGCCCTGAGGTGTATCTCGAGGTTTTTGGCATCGTTCAGGCCCGCATCCCCGGACCCGGTGGATGCGTACATCTCACGGATCGGCTCAGCCTGGACTTTTGCTGCAAGATCTGGTGACAGAGGGGCAGAAAACACCACTTTCCCATCCAGAATCATATCGATATAGTGCTGATCAGGGTCAGTCGTTGCCCCGTATTGTATCATAGCATCCCTGAACTGGGTTGCTCCCTGTTCCGTGAGCGTGAATGAGACCCCCCAGGTATTGCTTCCATAGGATTGCTGTGTCGGCACACCAACGGTATTAATGGCATCACCGTACAGGACATGCTCGGTCGCATTATCCGTCGTGTGGATCCGGATCTCGAACCTGCCCTGCTTTCCGACAATTTCCTTGGCCTCGCTCAGGCTCACCCCTGCAAGCTCAACCCTGACATAGTGCGAAACTCCTGAAAGTCCTGTGAGCGGGTTGACTTTTGCATCCTTTGTGCCGAGTGAATTGAGCTTATCTTCGAGAATTTTCTTGATCTGTTCCGCCGTATCTTTGGAGACCCCCTGCTCGTAGCTGGTCAACGTTCCGCCCGAATCTGCGAAAGCGGTTTCAAGCTGCTCGCGTGGGTAGAACGTCCGGATCTCTATCTTATCGTCTTCAACAAGGACGATCTCTGCGTCAAGCTTCTTCTGGAGGTCTGTTAAAAACTCACTCACAGGCCGGTCAGTCTGGAAGCCCACGACCTCGGACTGAAATTCCATCTGAAGCCATGTGCCATCAGAGAGATCAAGCCCGTACTGGAGGTTTGTGGCGAGTTTTCCCTCTTCAATATGGGGCAGGATCAGGAATGCTGACGCGATTACGAGGATGATGAGAAGCGCCACCTGCCAGTTTTTCAGCAGGGCGATCAGCTCATTCTTGTTCATTTCGCTCCCCTCCCAATCATGTACCACTTGATGATGCCTGCGTTGGTCAGCCACGTGTTCATCATGTCAATGAGAAGGCCAATGAACAGGACTGCTGATATTTCCGGAATAACCGGAACATTCCCAAAGTAGGTGACAGCCCACATCGCCGCAACAGCGGCAAGGGTGGTCGTTGTCATGATGATACCGGTATGGAAGGCTCCGGCAAGTTTTTCATCCAGCTTCCCCTGGCGCTTGAGTACGCGCATCGTGAGGAGAATATCGCTGTCCACCGAATAACCGATCAGCATGAGGAGGGCTGCGGTTGTCGGAAGGGTGAGTTCGATTCCAAGGACGGTCATTACCGCGGCAGTCATAACGATGTCGGCAAATGCAGAGAGCACGACTGCACCTGAAGGCACAAAGGTCCGGAATGCAAGGAATACCACGATTGCCATCCCGATGAATGATAAAACAAGGGCAATGGCAGCCTGGTTCTGGAGAGTTTCCCCGAATGATGCACCGATCTGGTCTATCTTTGCATCCGGATAACGCTCATTGATCAGGGTGGCAAGTGACTGGAGGGAGTCATCGTCCATGGGCCCGAATTTGAGGTATTTCCCATTATTTACCCCTTCGCCAATACTGATAAGCGGGTATCCTGAAAAAGTAGCGCTGAGGCTGTCAGCGCTGTCAGACGTGAATAATGTGACCGCAGTCCCCCCGGAAAAATCCATTCCCGGTGGTACCGGCATACCTGTGGTAGCCATGTTGTAGCCGAGCACCCCAAGGGATAGTATCAGGAGAACCAGGGGGATTACCACCATCTGCCTGGGGGTATAGCGGTTCACATCGTATTTGATAAATCCCATATCAATAAAGTTCGTAATGCACGATTAAAAGGCTTTAGATAACGCGTAGGGGAATTCCTCATCACGCAGGATATTTGACCGGGCATTGGGATCTGACGCGGGAAAAAAGCAAAAATATTATATAAACTTGGTGGTATTAGCTCACTATGAGATCTCCGCACGAGATCAAAGAGGTCATAGAGAGCCGACTTAAGAAGTATCTGTCCCGTGACAGGACCGGTGTCCGGCATGCACTCATGCAGCTCTTCCTTCGCTTGAAATCTCTGACCATTGCAGAGATTTTTGAGGTTCTCGCCAGAACATTCTCTATCAGCTATCACTCAGTTGCCGCGATGGTGGGCATCATCGCATCAAGGATTGGCATTCTCCATGTGACAAAAAACCGTGAGGGGTCCTGCGGCGTCTACTCTCTTAAGGAGGAGTATGCAGGAATGGTTGCAAGGATTGTCTCCTGAAGCACAGGATTACTTTTTTCATGGTTGCCTGCTCATGATGAGAGCATAGCATGCACACCCAGGAAAGCAACCATTTTTCGTTCGGAGATATCCGGGTCACTGATGAGGTGGTATCCTTTATCATGAAGCGGAAGTGTGATTTTCGCATTTCTACTTCCTGCGGCGGTCCGATCCTCCTCCCGGTCAGCGTTAAACCCCCGAAACCAACGGATATTCAAATCCCTGCCGGGGATTACACCATCTTTGTCTCAATCCATCAGGCACGGTATCTCTCGACCGTGCATATGGGTCTGATCCCGTATTTCATTGATGAGATTGATGAGGAGTCCCCCTGTCCGCATGAGCTTTGAAGAACTGGACCATACCGCTGATATCCGGATACGGGTGAAGGCATCGAACATCGAAGACCTTTTTTCAGATGCTGCACGGGCCCTCATGACAGTAATGTACGGGAGCATCAGCCCGGGAACTATCCGCAGGCACATCGAAATGGATGCACCGGATACTGTGTCCCTGCTCCAGGGGTTCCTGTCAGAACTCATTTTTATTTCCGAGGTAGAGGAACTCGTGATCTCGGGTGCGGAACTCCGCATTGCAGGGACGCATCTCTCGGCAGATCTCATCGGGGAGCCATTTTCAAGGGATAAGCATACCGGGGGCCGGGAGGTGAAGGGGATCTCTTACTCCGACCTTACGATCGCCCGTGAACACGATTCTTATATACTTGAGGTCATCTTTGATGTGTGAAGAGCCATGCTTCCGGGAATAAAGCGTCTTGCTCCGTTTGAATGGGAGGTGCCCGTCGGGTACGTTGAGGGCATGCGTGTGCCGGGAAGGTTTTTCCTGTCAGACGAGCTTGCAAAAACCCTTGAGGAAGGTGCCGTGCGGCAGCTCGCGAACGTGGCCACGATGCCGGGAATCGTAAAAAATTCGCTGGCGATGCCGGACATCCACTGGGGGTATGGATTTCCTATTGGCGGTGTTGCTGCATTTTCCATTGAAGAGGGTGTCATTTCACCGGGGGGTGTCGGATTTGACATCAACTGCGGCGTCCGGATTCTCACTACTCCCCTCTCTGAAAAGGATCTCACAAAAAAACGTGAATTGATCGAACGTCTCTTCAACGCGGTGCCGACCGGTGTTGGAGCAAAAAGTACTATCCGGCTCTCTCTAAAAGAGCTCGACGGGATGCTCACAGGAGGAGCCAGATGGGCTGTCCGTCAGGGTTTTGGCATGGAGAGCGACCTGGTCCGGTGCGAGGAGAAGGGAGCGATGGCCGGTGCCGATCCCGCGGCAGTTTCTGCAAAAGCCCGCCAGCGTGGCATGCCCCAGAGCGGAACTCTTGGCGCAGGAAATCATTTTCTTGAGATTCAGGCAGTCCGGGAGATTTTTCAGGAGGATGTCGCACGAGCATGTGGCCTCACCCCCGGCCAGATCTGCGTGATGATCCATTGTGGTTCACGGGGACTGGGGCACCAGGTCTGCACTGAACACCTGAAAGTTCTCGAGGGAGCGACAAAAAAATACGGGATATCACTCCCGGACCGGCAACTGGCCTGCGCCCCCATCACCTCTCCGGAAGGAAGAGCATATTTCGGTGGGATGGCGGCATCATCGAACTATGCATGGGCGAACCGGCAGGTGATTATGCACATGGTCCGGCAGGTATTCGTGGAGCTGTATCATATCTCGTATGAAGAGATGTCCCTTGTGTACGATGTCGCCCACAACGTGGCCAAGATGGAAGAGCATACCGTTGACGGTCGGCGGATGCAGTTGTGCGTGCACAGGAAAGGTGCTACCCGTGCATTCGGGCCGGGTGCCCCTGACCTGCCGGGTGAGTACGCTCCTTTCGGGCAGCCGGTGATCATTCCCGGAAGTATGGGGACGTCATCGTTTCTGCTGCACGGGACACAAAGTGCCATGGAGCAGACATTCGGGTCTGCCTGCCATGGATCAGGAAGGGTCATGAGCCGCGCAAAAGCCAAGAAGGAGCTATCCGGACGAGAAGTGAAAGATGCACTCGCTGCTCAGGGGATTATCGTCCGGGCCCCGCAACGAGGGTGCGATTGCGGATGAAGCCCCCGGGGTGTACAAACCGAGTGCCGAGGTGGTCAGGGTGGTTGATTCTGCCGGGATAGCACGCCTGGTCGCAAGCTTCGCACCGCTGGGAGTGATCAAAGGGTGATCTGCAGGTCAGGCCTCATCTGGGACCAAAAGATGCTCTTCTCCCGTTACATTGAGGAGTGCGGAGTTCCGTGCGAGCATATTACCCCGCATATGATCGCGGCGCCGTTCTACAGGGGGAGGTTTGGTGCCTTGATCATCCCGACCGGGTTTGCCAATCCGGCGTATTCGTGCCTCCTCCCTGCGCTGAAAGCCTCGTCCTCCCGTATCCGGCGCTTCATCTCCGAAGGGGGCCACCTGCTCGTCTTCGGCGCAGCATCGGAACGGGAGGATGCATACGACTGGCTCCCGATGAGGGTCAGGTACCACCACGAATATGGAGGGCGGAGCCTTGATGTCGATACCTGCCACCCCTGTGCTGTACTCCTGGAAGGTTACGATACCGGCACTATCGAATGTGACGGGTATTTTACCGATTACGAAGCCTCTGTAGTCGCGTCATCGTGCGGGAATCCTGTCATGATTGCACAGCGCATAGGGAGAGGGGAGGTTGTGGTCACCACGGTGCACGAATATCCTTCAAGGGCATTTCTGAAACAATTCTGTACAGCACCGGAGGAAACATTATTTTGACTGGAAGCGTGGATTGTATGAGAGAGTACCGATGAACCGTTACATCATTTCATCCGGATCGACTGCCGATGACCTTCTCCCTGTGGGAATGGCCCTGCATGAGATGCTCAACCGCCTCCCCATCACCGCACGATCAAAGGAGCAGCCCGGAATCCGTATCGAGTCGGGGGTTATCGTGGACAAGTCTTACAGCGGTCCGGTGCTCGAACAGGTCCTGCAGGGGAACAAGGTCATGAAAGTGACCCCGAAGTCAGGGCCATACAAGGGGGTCCCTGTCGTGGTAAGCCCAATCCGCGATGCGAACGGGGATGCGATGGTCGCAATCGGGATCGTGGATATCACCGGAATATTTGATCTGGCGACCCTGATGGAGCACCAGTCCCTGATCCTTGAACAGGTGTGCGGCAAGGACCCGTGTCCTCTCCCCGGCGAACAGATCATGGCAAAAAGGTAATGAGGATGTACGACGCGGCGTTTAAGGTCCTGGAGGTGCTTGAGGGAGGCGAGGGTCCGGTATCAGGAGAGTATATCAGCAGCAGACTGGGGATATCGCGTTCAGCTGTCTGGAAGCATGTAAAAGAGCTCATCAGCATGGGCTATGAGATATCTTCTTCCCAGAAGGAGGGATACCGCCTCACCAAGAAGAGCAACAGGCTCCTTCCGTACGAGGTCCATAAAAAACTCCGGACCAGCTTCATCGGCAAGAAGATACGGTATTTCGAGAACACCCCCTCCACGATCTGGGTTGGTAAACAGACTCGCGAGCGAGGGTGATGCCAGCCTGCTCCACGGGATGGTTATCATTGCCGAGGAACAGACGGGCGGGATAGGCCGGCTCGGCCGTTCCTGGGTCTCACCGATGGGGGGTGTCTGGATCACCATCGTCCTGAAGCCCCGCATCCCAATCGACCGTGTCTTCATGGTGACAATGGCAGGATCGGTTGCTGTCGCCCGTGCGATCAGGAAAGAGTTTGATCTCGGGGCTCTCATCAAGTGGCCGAACGACATTTACATAGGGGACAAAAAAGTTGCCGGTCTCCTTCTTGAGCTCTTTGCAGAGGCGGACGACATCCATTACTGCCTGCTCGGGATAGGGGTCGATGTCAACATCTCCCCTCATGATCTCGAGAGTGTAAAAAGCGCGGTAACCTCAATCTCCGCAGAGATGGGTCACGATGTGGACCGGGCTTCATTCCTTGCACGTCTGCTCCGTGAATTCGAGAGCAGGTACCTTCTTATCGAGGAAGGAGAGTACGAGGCGGTGATCAGGGAGTGGAAGTCCCTCTCCTGTACTCTTGAACACCGTGTCAGGATCAATACGATGAAAGCGACCTTTGAGGGAGAGGCAGTCGATATCGATGAGTACGGGGCTCTCCTCATCAGGAAGGATAACGGGAAGATCGAGCGGGTTATTGGCGGGGACTGCATCCAGCGGTAATACTTTATCGTCAACCAGAAATTATTATTGAGTTGACGATGTACAAAGCCCCGGGGCGGCCGCTCCTCCTCACCGAGACCGCTGCATTCACCGGGCTTATTGCACTCGGGTCATGGATATCAATCCCGTTCATTCCTGTACCCTTCACATTACAGACCCTGTTCGTGCTCCTGTCAGGCGCCGTTATGAGGCGCTATGCCGTTCTTCCTGCAGCATTATACGTGATGATGGGCATCCTTGGCATCCCCGTTTTTCATGGCGGGAGCGCGGGGCTTGGGATCCTGCTTGGGCCGACAGGGGGGTATATCCTTGGCTTCATCCCTGGCGCATTCGTTTCAGGACTTTTTTTCGAGCGCCGGGAGCAATGGGCGAGGGTGCTTGGATTGGTGCTGGGGGATGGGGTCATCCTGCTCTGCGGGATGTTGTGGCTCACCATCTCGACCGGGATCTCCCTTGCCACCGCATTTCTCATAGGAGTGCTTCCCTTCATCCCAGGGGATTTCGTGAAGGGATATGCGGTCTGGCTGATTGCCGGGCGTCTGGAACGGGTGAGCGCTCCAGAAACGCGGGAGGAATCCGGGGAATGATACGTGTCAGGAATCTTGCCTTCCGCACGCTCTCTATTCCGGAACTTATCATCCCTCCTGGTTCTGTCGCGCTTATTGGACCAAACGGCAGCGGGAAAACAACCTTTCTCCAGGTACTTGCAGGTATCCTGAAACCGGAACAGTGTTCCGTCCGGTTCAACGGCAGGAGTCCGGGGGAATGCCGTATTGGTTTTGTGAACGAGTATCCCGACCGGAATATACTCTTTTCACGGGTATCCGATGAGATAGCTTCACCGTTGCGGTTCTCTCATCTCCCCTGCGTTGAGATCTCGCAAAGAGTGGAACTGGCTCTGGAGCGTGCAGGAGTTTTGCACCTCATGAACCGGCGAATCCATACGCTCTCGGGTGGTGAGAAGACACTGGTCGCCCTTCTCGCCGCTACCATACAATCCCCCGAGGTACTCATCCTGGACGAATTTGATTCCCACCTTGACGACCGGGCTGTTGACGCTGCAGAGCAGGTCATCAGCAGGTCAGGAGCCGGGTCAGTGCTACGGTGTACGCAGAACATGGAGGTTGCTTCCCGGTCAGAAACCCTGGTCGCTCTTTTCAACGGGCGGATCCGTGAATCTGGCAAACCCCGTGAAGTATTCTCCGCTCTTTCCGGAACCTGTTTTGTCCCTTTCGGATGGAGGTCACCCTGATGAAACTGATCCTTGACAGGATTACCGTGGCACGAGGTGAATGGCGCTGTTCTGCAGAGGGTATCCTGCTTCCTGGGATCCACCTGATAACCGGGCGGGTTGGATCAGGGAAAACGACTCTGGCAGGGATCATCTCAGGGGTGCAGAACCCCTCGTCAGGAGAGATAATCCGCGAAGGAATATCCTCGAGCATGTTCTGCCAGCAGTATCCTGAATATCATGTCATTGGATCGACCCTGGAAAAAGAGGCTGAATCCTATGGAGTAGCAGCGGAAAAAGCCCTGGATATGGCAGGACTCTCCGGCAGGGGTGAGGATGATCCGTTCAGACTTTCCCGTGGGGAGCTCCGGCGGTTTCAGATCGCCTGTCTCTCCCTGCGGGACTGGGATCTGCTGGTGTTCGATGAGCCGTTCAGCGGCCTTGACTGCAGGGAGAAACAAAAAGAGAGTCGGAGAATATCTGCCCTCTCTTCCAGGATAGTGGTTGTGTTCACGCACGAGCAGCGGTACCTCCCAAGGACCGATTACCTCTGGGAGATGCGTGACGGAGTCCTGATGTACCGTGGAACGGTCCCGGAAGCTCTCATCTCCTGGGAGACCGCTCCTTTTCACGTCCGGATGCTCCTTGAAAAGGGGATCATCCCGGCAAACCTTACCGAGGAAGATCTGGAGGAGGGCCTGTGCAGGATGCAAGGCTGAGGCTTCTCTCGGTTCTCCTCCTCTCGATAGCCTCCTTTATCAGCGTGGCGGGGGCGATTCTCACCCTGGTCTGGCTTTTTCTGTACCCGGTATACCTGAAGGCTGCGGTGCGGTCGAAGGCGTTCTATCTCCTCCTCCCCTTTACTGGGATCGTCGCCCTATTCATGCAAATCTCAGGAGAGGACGGAATATCGTACCTCATCAGGATGGGGGTGCTCCTGCTTCTCGGGTTTTCGATCTTCAGGGGCTGGTCTCCTGGAGAGTTCCTTGACCTGTCGGTCTGGTTATTTGGCACAAAGACCGGATTTGACCTCGGGCTTGCCATCGAGATGACCATCCAGGGAATCGATGAAGCCTCGCGTGACTGGTCCCGGGTCCTCACCGCAATGAAACTGAAGGGTATGCATCCCGGGATACGGAACCTGACCTCTCTCGGTTTTCTCCTGATCCATCTGCGCCTGTTACGGGCACGCGACCAGGCAGATCTGCTCACCACCAGGGGCTACCAGTCCGGGGGGAGCTGCTGTCCGGAATTCCATGCTTCAAATCGCGATATAATCGCTTCATTTTGTGCAATTCTTATTTTATTCAGTGTTTTAATGCCATTTCGTGATATTTTTATACTTATGATGTAAAAGATCTAAAGGTTTGAAAAAATCCCTCCTTTATCACCGAGGTGGAGAACCCTGATGTCCACAAAACTGCTGATCACTGACACCACCCTGCGCGATGCCCACCAGTCCCTGATCGCAACACGCCTGAAGACTGAGGACATGATCCCTCTCGCCCGCGTCATCGATAAGGTTGGATTCTTTTCAGTCGAGGCATGGGGAGGGGCCACCTTCGACTCGAGCATCCGGTTCCTTGCAGAGGACCCGTGGGACCGGGTACGGCTGCTCCATGATGAACTGAAACACACGCCCATCCAGATGCTGCTGCGGGGCCAGAACCTTGTCGGGTACCGTCATTACTCTGACGATGTGGTCCAGCGGTTCGTGGAGCTGTCACATAAGAACGGGGTTGATATATTCCGGGTCTTTGATGCCCTCAACGATATCAGGAACATGAGCGAATCGATGCGGATGGTCAGGAAGGTCGGCGCTCACCTCCAGGGAGCACTGTGCTACACCACGAGTCCGGTCAACAGCATCCCAGGGTTCATCGATATGGCCAAGGAGCTCTATGCCCATGACTGTGACTCTCTCTGCATCAAGGACATGGCCGGACTGATCATGCCTGAGGCAGCACGGGAGCTGATCACCGGCATCAAGGACGAGATCGATACGAAAGTCGACCTTCACAGCCACTCGACCAGCGGTATTGCTTCCATGAGCTATCAGGCAGCCATCGAAGCCGGGGTTGATATCCTCGATACTGCGATGTCACCCTTCGCTCTCGGGACATCACAGCCACCGACTGAATCGGTCGTGGCCTCCCTGAAAAATACACCCCGGGACACCGGTATCGATCTTCTCGCGCTGAGGGACGTCCGGAACATCTGCGTCAAGCTGCGGGAAAAGTATGCCGGTATCCTGAATCCGATCTCCGAACGGATGGACAGCGATGTACTGATCTATCAGCTTCCCGGGGGGATGATCTCGAACCTGGTCTCCCAGCTCCAGGAACAGGATGCAATCGAGCGGTGGAACGAAGTGCTGGAAGAGATCCCCCGTGTACGAAAGGATCTGGGGTATCCTCCCCTGGTGACCCCTACATCGCAGATCGTTGGGACTCAGGCGGTCATGAATGTGCTTCTTGGGAAAGAACGGTACCGGAATGTGACAAACGAAGTCAGGGATTATGTCCGCGGGCTGTACGGGAGGTCTCCGGCACCGATCAGCGATGAGATACGAGAGCTGATCATTGGTGATGAACCGGTGATTACCGTCAGGCCCGCCGACCTGCTTGAACCTGTGTATCAGAAGATGAAAGAACAGGCAGTCGCTGAAGGTCTCGTGAAGAAGGAGGAGGATGTCCTCACCTATATCCTGTACCCGGCCATCGCCCCGTCGTTCCTCAGAGGAGAAAGGAAGCCCGAGGTGATTATTCCGGTGAGCCGGCAGGCAGCCGCATCAACCGAGATTCCGCACGCGATGGAAGTGGAGGTTGACGGGGAGATCTATAATGTCCGCATCCTTTCTGTGGCAGGAACGGCAGTATCTGCAACCGCGGCACCGGTCCAGAAGATACCCAGGGGCGATATCCAGGGCGGGATCAAATCGAACATGCAGGGAATGGTGCTTGAAGTTGCGGTGAACCGGGGGTCCGATGTGAAGAAAGGGGATCTGCTCGTTGTCCTCGAGGCGATGAAGATGGAGAACCCGATTCACTCGCCGGTGGACGGGAAGGTGGCAGACATTTTTGTGAATGCAGGGGATGTTGTCCAGAGCGGTGACGTGCTCCTGGTGGTGGAATGAAATACTTCGAAAAGGTCCTCATCGCCAACCGGGGCGAGATCGCCATCAGGGTGATGCGGGCCTGCAGGGAGCTGAATGTTGAAGCCGTGGCTATCTATTCGACCGCCGACAAGGACGCGCTGCATGTCAAGTACGCCGATGAGGCATTCCTTGTCGGAGAAGCCCCGCCCTCCAGGAGTTACCTGAATATCGAACGGATTGTCGATATCGCAAAAAAATCAGGGAGCGAGGCAATCCATCCCGGATACGGATTCCTGGCCGAGAATTACCATTTCGCAAAGCGCTGCACCGAAGAAGGGATCACGTTCATCGGACCTTCATGGAAGACGATCCGGGCAATGGGATCCAAGATCGAGAGCAAGCAGATGATGCGGGAAGCCGGCGTGCCGGTTATACCCGGCACCCCGGGTGGGGTGAAGGGATCCGATGAGGCAAAGAGAGTCGCCGACGATATCGGTTACCCGGTGATCGTGAAGGCAAGCGCAGGAGGCGGCGGGATCGGGATGCAGATCGTCAACGATGAAGCCGCTCTTGAGGATGCCATCAGCGCAGGGATGCGTATGGCCGAATCCGCGTTCGGTGATGCCACGGTTTTTATCGAGAAGTACATGATAAAGCCGAGGCATATCGAGTTCCAGATCCTCGCAGATGAGCACGGGAACGTGATCCACCTCTATGACAGGGAATGCTCTATCCAGCGGCGTCACCAGAAACTTGTCGAGGAAGCTCCCTGCCCGATCATGACAGACGAGCTCCGCGACAGGATGTCCAAATCGGCAATCGCGGTGGCAAAAGTGTCCGATTATTGGAATGCAGGAACGGTGGAGTTCCTCTATGCCGATGGGAATTATTACTTCATGGAGATGAACACCCGGCTCCAGGTCGAGCACACGGTGACCGAGCTCATCACCGGCATCGATATCGTCAAAGCCCAGCTGGCAGTTGCCGCCGGAGAGACCCTGCAGTTCGACCAGAAGGATATCAGCATCCGGGGGCATGCAATCGAGTGCCGGATCAATGCGGAAGATCCGCTCAATAACTTTGCCGCTGACCCTGGAAAGATCCAGAGATACCGGTCACCTGGTGGACCGGGAATCCGGGTTGACTCGGGAATCCACATGGGATACACCATCCCTACGAATTACGATTCAATGATCGCCAAGCTGTGTGCATACGGTATGAACCGGGCGGAGGCGATAGCCAGGATGCGTCGGGCTATCTATGAATATGTCATCATCGGGGTCAAGACAACCCTGCCGCTCCATCACGCGGTCATACACAACCAGCATTTCATCGACGGCGATACGCATACCCACTTCCTCCAGGAAGAGCATATCATGAAGACCCTCCCCCGTTATGTCCGCGAGGAGGAGCAGCGGATGCATACGCTTGCAGCATCACTCCGCCAGGGAAAGGAGGTTGCGGCAATTACCGGTGCAGTCAATGTATATCTCCAGAGCCGGAAAAAGTGTGAATGACTGCCCGGGGCGCTGTTTTTTGGGAAAACTACCGTATATTTTCCCGGTATTTCCTACATCCCGTGGCCTTCTGCTCCGGAATGTATGCCGTCATGAATCCGCGGCATCGTGGGCAGAACGCACAAGAGAACCTTTAATAGGATTTGTATCGTCTTAATTATGCACTTTTGTGCGCTGCGGTGGCCTAGCTGGTTAGGGCGCCAGACTCATAGGGTTATGTTGCATTTCGAGGCGCCGTCATCTGAGACATCTGGAGATCGTGGGTTCGGATCCCACCCGCAGCATCCTTATACGTAAGGTTCGAATCCCCAGGTTCTCTTTTTCTATCGATCGCATTATACGTCCTGGAGGATGATTTCCCGGTCCTGAAAGATGGACAACAAGACCAAGCGCTGGGTCCTGGTCGGGCATGATGCGAGAACCAGGCTAGACTCCTCAAGCAAATCGAGGATGCCGAAGGGCAACAGGTGACTTTCACTACTACCTGACCTTTAAAGACCGGGGTGAAGGGTTCTATGAGATTGAGTATGGCCTGATGAAGGGATCCGGAGTAGGGAAACACGGAGTAAGGGAAGCCTCATGGTTTCCGTTCGTCCTTTTTCCCGTTATGGCGAATGTATGATTGCCCCACGACAGCCTTCGTGGAGCACATAGAGGGAGGCCAGGTGGCGGCTACCCGCCGCCACCTTGTTGTTCATGGGTTGTATCGCCGCATCCCTGGTATGTGACCTCATTCCGGCTTTGTGAGAGGAAATAGTCGTGTGAATGCTGCCTGTCCTCCTGACCCGGGACAGGCAGGGGACCAGTCTTTTAAGAAAATCTGATTGCAATCATTCATCGTTACGGAGAGTTACCCCCTCCGGAAAAAATGGGTTCGTTTCAATCGTTATATCTTCTTGGAACCGGGAGCTTTCGTAATAACTTTTACCGCATCCACGATTTCCGGCAGCATTTCCGCGGGGAACCCCATCACCATCTCATCATCGGCAATCCCGGAGAACGTACGCGAACCATCACACCCGAGCGAAAAATTCGGCTTTCCTGAAAGATAGGGGGATGCGACCGCGTCAGAACAGACGGACTGGATACCTGAGAACTCCGAGTGAACTCTGCCCCCCAGCCGGAATATCGAAGATTGCCCCAGTTTCAGCATGGCCCACGGGTTGGTAACAACAACAATCACCTGGGGAGTGAACGGTGCTTTTTCGAGAGGAGCATACATGGTGGCATAGGTCTCACCCGGATTGAGATGAGGGATGCTTTTCATCGTCCTTGCAGAAGCAGGTACACTCGCAAATTTCCCCAGTTTGTAATAGAACTTGCCCGTCTTCAGAGTCGCGGTAAGGTCTTTCAGTCCCAACGCGAAGGCTCCGCCATTGCATTCATGCCGGTCAGCGGTGGCATAGAAGACCCTGCCCTCATTCCGTGCAAGGCTTATCATCATGCAGTGCCGTATGGTTTTGTCGACCTCGGTCATCCCGGGGGGAATTTCCTCTTGGGTGGTCGCAAACGCCAGTGCAACCGGGGATCCTTTCAACTTCAGGGAAGTTTTGAGGAGTTCCGAGGACCCGGCGTAATCCATCTCGATTTTCATGGGATCTGTCATGCTCATCATCTCAAAGAGAAGGCCGCCCTCTTAAAGGCAGAGGCCTCCTTGTTCCTGGTAATAATCGAATGCCTTTTCTGCGACGAGTGTTCCCTCTGCCAGCTCGACACCAGCAGCCACAAGGGCTTCTGGGGTAATAAAACCGTTTGCGAGGAGAACACCGTGTTGTTTCCGTGCGATCTCTTTGAATTTCTTTGCCCACAGGTGTTCAATGAGCAGGAGTCCTGCTGCCGTGCCGTTTGGTATATCTTTGGCAATTTCCTCGATCTGTGTCTGACTGAGTCCGAATTCCTTGGAAGCAACGGTCTTTGCCCCGGCTTCTGCGCCAGCCATCGCCCCTTTCTTTCCCGCGGCACCAAAACCGATGAGAGCCCCGATTGCAGCCCCCAGTTTTACCCTGTCCTCATCAGAAAGCTCGGTAATCTGGGCTGATGCGATCTCTCCTTTCTGGTCTTTCACAATCGCAAGGAGCCCGATCACCCGGATGATCCTCGCTTCACTGAGCCTGAATATCTCCTTGAGCAACTCACCCTTCAATTTCTCCAATTCTGGAAAACCGATTACTATCAATTGAACGGGTCCGAATTCTACCATTGTCTTCCTCCTGTTATTCGCTTCATCTTGAAACTCCCAGTCTGATGGGTGCACCTCATATCGGGAAGATTGTTATTTGTACCTTCGGATTATTTTCAATAATCGGAAAGAACGATCCGGATGTTTCAATAATTGGAAAGAAAATCAGGCTCCGCTGACATCCTACCCCAACCGACAAAATATCATCGACACCGGTCTTTCCGGAATTCCGCAACCGGCCTGTCATGCCGGGCGAATAATACCGACACAACGACTGATAGGATCTCTGTCCTGATCTCTTCCCTCAACGGTCCCTATCCTCAATTGTCCCTACCTAGAGGATATGGTGAAGAATGGCACGTATCTCAAGAAATGGAGTGCACAGTCTCTTTCCCGAAGAGATTCTGAACCTGGTTCACGACGAAAAAGGAGAAATCCGGGTTGTTACCAGGAGATGGGCATGATTATCGCCAGATGTTACTTTTTCTGCTCGTCACCTGCCATTTCCAGACGTTTTCTCTTGATATTTGCCTTGGAATGGATACTCAGTATATACCCGCATGCGAAGATCACCAATGAAATGGCGATCCCTATTCCTGCGATCAGGATGCCATCGGTGGCTGTCGCGGCATAGCCCAGGAACATCACTGCAAGGACGACGACGACAACGACCAGGAGGCGCGCCTTTAAGGTATCGAATGTGGGGGTGTCCAGCCATTCCGGAAGGTTGAGGTTGGGATCGATGAACAGCTGATAGAGCCCAAGAGACATGATCATAAGGACCAGCCCCAGGAGGTAGAGATCTATCATCTCTGTCACGGTTACCGCCAGGAATTTTCCCGCTTCTTCAGAGAGGATGCCCTCATGCATGAGAAATGACAGTATCCGGACCAATTCCCCGATTCCGAATAGTATCACGATAATCGAGGTCACAATCATACCGATGATGGCGATGATGACCAGGATACGGCTGGTAAGAAAGAGGTTCTTCAGCCAGACACGCTTGTCATGCGATTCCCCCTGTATACTCTTGTCAATCATACTTCAGAGCCCCAGCAATTTCTTTTTCATTGCGGCGAACTCATCATCGGTCAGAACGCCCTGCTTGTGGAGATCAGCCAGTTTCTGCAGTTCGGCAGT
>CAWHEC010000010.1:0-13769 GCA_963828315.1 uncultured Methanoregulaceae archaeon
GAAATCGGGCTGGCCGCACTCGCACTCCTCTCCGGGGCAAACGACCTGGCCGGGACCATGTTCTCCGACGATGTATCAGGGGATGCAGGGGCGTCCGGTGCAGATTACCTGGATCCCGGAATGATGGAGATCATTGTCCGCGATCTCGGGCGATCGCTTCGGCAGAGACATACCGATTATACGCTGGTATAGCGGTTGAAAAGAATAGGAAAGAAGATTCGGGATTTTCAGATTTGGTCCATTGTCGATGCTATCGAAGGCTGCCGGCAGGGGAGGCGGACCGCGGATATGCACCGTCCCGACAGTTATTCGGGGCAGAAGAAGAATATACCCCTCTCTTCCCTTTTTTCCTCGATTACTGAAGATATCTGGATCTCACGCAGGATCTTGAGAATCTCGCGGCGGGAGTGGCCGGTCGAGGCCGATATGTCGTCAAGCGTACAGGGTCTGCGCCTGATCAGATCATACACGAGTGCCACGGCATCCGACCATTCCCTGGTCATTGTTGAGCCTGCCGAGATTTCGTACCGGACCGGCTCGACTGCTTTCACACCGCTCCGCCCGAGCACGCCCCGAATCCGTTCCAGGTCTTCCGGTGAGGCAGGGCGAACCCAGTCCTCGGTCCCTGGCCGGTCAAGGGTGTTGAGCTGGACTCTGTCGGGACGAATCCGCCCTATTGCCGCACGCAGCCCTTCCAGTTCACGCTGACTGGTATTGATTCCGGGGATGATGAAGACTTCAAGCCAGATCTCTCCTCGATACTCTTCGCGGAAGCGCTCCAGCCCCTCCAGAACCTGCGCAACCGTAATGCCTGGCGCCGGCCGTTGAATCTTCCTGAACGTCGCTTCGAATACCGAAGAGAGCGTCGGGAGGACGACATCGGCCGGGAGGAGATCATCCCGCACCTCCGGGCGCCACAGAAGACTACCGTTGGTCAGGACTGCCACACGGTAGTGGGGAAAGGAGTGTCTGAGGAAACGGATGACCTCACCGATTGAAGTGGAGAGGGTTGGTTCCCCTGAACCGGAAAAGGTGATGAAATCGAGTGCAGGGGACCGGCAGAGGCAGTCCTGGATTTCGGAAAGGACTTCCTGAAGTGGAAAAAATTCATGCCGTTCTGTCATTTCCCGGGTGGTATGCCCGCACTCGCAGTACACACAGTCATAGCTGCAGGTTTTCACCGGGACAAGATCAATTCCGAGCGAACGGCCAAGTCTTCTGGAATGCACCGGGCCGAAGATATGGGAATAGTGCATGACTACAAACCTGACGACCTGATCCTTTATGAATTCATCCCAGCGATGAATTCATCCCGGTGGAAGGATGACTCCCGGCTCCCTTTTTACGATGAAACTACCTTCGGCATTTTCATCCTCTCCGCGTATGTCCCGATTGGAATCATTTGGTTGTATATTACGAGAGAAGATCAAGGGCTTCCTTCCCTTTCATACCTGCCCTGACTCCGAGCCCTTCCGCGGTGGGATTCGCTTCCTTTATAATTCCTGAAAGGAGATCATCGAGGGTAGTAATCATGGTGCCACCGGCCGGCCTCACCCTGGCTGCGGGATACCCGAATTTCCCAAGTGCGGCCACGTCGATGGCACCACACCCGACAAGGCCTTTTCTGGCAATTACCCATACCAGGTTTACCGGACCGAGCGGGAGAACGTATCCCGTTCCTATCGAATTTTTCAGCGGGATCTCTTCCTGATTCATACGATCACCACAATCTTTTAGGGGAGAGTATTGGATTAATGCCATGGTCAGATGTTTTATATTGGTGTGCTCCAGATGTTCCATGGGAATCCTTGTCAAGGAGTAGCATGGTAACCGCCGGGAAGAGAGACAAACGGACTCTCAGAACCCTCCTCGAAGATGCACTTGGGGGGCACAGGCTGAGTGATGAGGAAGCCCTCCGGCTCTTCCTCACCGATGACCGGAGCGTCTGGCAGATTGCTGCCGCAGCAGACGAAAAGCGGGAGAGGGTACAGGGACCTGTCGTCACGTATGTCCGGAATCAGAATATCAATGTGACGAATTACTGTATCAACTCCTGTGGATTTTGCGGCTTTTCCAAAAAGGAGGGGGATGAAGGTGGCTATCTCTCCTCTCAAAACGAAATCCGGGATAAAGCGGCGCTTGCCCGTAAACGGGGGGTCACTGAGATATGTACCGTGAGCGGGCTCCACCCTGATTTTAACGCGGGCTCATACACCGATATCATTACCACGCTCCGGGAAGGGGCCCCGGGAGTCCACATCCATGCAAGCAATCCGATGGAGGTCGCGTACGCTGCAAGAAAGAGTGGAATTACCACTCTCGAGGTCCTGGAGCAACTGAAGGCAGCAGGTCTGGGTTCCCTGTGCGGGACCGCAGCCGAGATCCTTGTTGACGAGGTGAGAAGGATTATCTGCCCTGGAAAGATCTCCACGGATGAATGGGTTCGGATCATCAGGGAGGCACACGGAATCGGGATTCCGACGACGGCCACCATCATGTTCGGACATTGTGAAACAGTGAAGGACAGGGTCCGCCACCTGTCCGTTCTCAGGGCCATTCAGGACGAGACCGGCGGGTTTACTGAATTTGTCCCCCTCTCATTCGTGCATATGAACACCCCCCTGTACCGGAAGGGTCTTGCAAGGCCAGGGGCCACCGGCAGGGAAGACCTGCTCATGACAGCGGTCTCCCGTCTGTATCTGGACAATGTCGATCATATCCAGGTATCATGGGTGAAAACAGGGCTGAAGATGGCTCAGCTAGGGCTTATGGCCGGTGCAGACGATCTGGGAGGGACCATGTTTGAGGAGAGCATATCGAAGTGTGCCGGTGCATTGAATACCGATTATCTCGATCCGGGGGAGATGGAGCGTATTGCATCGGACATCGGGAGAACGCTGCGGGAGAGAGATACGCTCTACCGTCTGATCTGATGACATGGCGGGTATCCTGATGGAACTGATCTATTCTGAATCGACAGGACAGGTACCCTGTTCGTGGAACGGCACGTGAAGAAACAATACAGCAAGGTCCTGTCCGGAAAAAAGGGGAGTGACGGGAGTACTCAATCGTGCGGCTTTAAGAGTTTGACAATTTTCTCACCGATTTGTTCTGCTCGTTTGAGCGCCAGGGTATCCTTCAGGATATCACCCTCAAGGTAGCCCTTGCCCCTGACCCAGCCGAGATACGCAAATTCGTGGGTATTCAGGAACCCTTCAAGGGTCTCAATGGTCCTGGCACCGCCCTTGTTTGCGCAGATAGCTACCGCCACGGCCTTTCTCCCTGCCAGTTTCCGCCGGTGGTAGAGTGAGTAGCTTCGGTCGATGAAGTTCTTGAGATGGCCGGAGACGTCAAAGTAATAGGTAGGGGATCCGATCACGAGTACCTCGGCATCGATCACCTGCTGCATAATCTCACCCCAGTCATCATTCTGGACGACGCACCAGTCCTTCTCCTTGCATTTCTCGCAACCAAGGCAGGGATTGATTTTTTTCCCTGCAAGGGAGATGAACTTGGTCTCTACACCCCGCCTTTTCGCAGGTGTCAAGAATTGCTTTGACGAGGATGGCCGTATTCCCGTCTTTCCGCATGCTCCCTGAAATGCCAAGCACCGTCATATTCGTGTTCTTGGGTTTAGGATATATTGAGTGTTGTGATGGTTACATGAAGGCCTGCACGAGAAAATGCTGATTGTATTGCCTCTTTTGGATTCGTCCCAAAATATCCGAGATGCGACCTGCACGAGCAGTCACTGCATCCAAAACCAGGGATCGGGGTCATTGTGAGGAGACCGGAAATCCGGCATTCATCATCGCGATCCGCCGTTGGTGCGCATGCAACTGAGACAAGGTCGAACGCGGGATGCACAAGCAGGTAATCGATATGCCAGTGTGGTGATCGGATCCCCTGCCCGCTTCACCCTGATGTGACGGGAGACCCGGGCGAGGCCTCCGGGTCCCTGTGCAGAACCGGTATACACGTACCAGCCGCGAGCGAACGGCAGGGGACCGAGTGCGCCGACCTCCACAGTACAGCTGCGGTTCCGCAACACCAGGCAGTAGACCCCTTTATGCATATCCGCTGTTCAGGAGCTGACGGGCAGCTGCGATATGGAGTCTTCCCTCGTGGCGAACAGGAGTCCCGTGTCCGGGATAGAGCCCCTCAATTCCCAGTTTGTCAAGCCGGCGTATCGATTGTGCGAGTGCTACGCGATCCCCTCCCGGAAAATCGAACCGTCCGAATCCTCCATCGGTAAATACGGTATCTCCGGAAATCAGGAGGTTCTCTTCCTCAAGATACAGGCAGATGCTTCCCGCGGTGTGTCCCGGGGTATGGAGGACTTTCAGGGGTCCGACCTGGTCTCCTTCGGAGAGAACCCGTTGTGCAGCGATACCGGGGGATCGTGCGCCAAAATGAAGGGCGAGGCTCAAATGATCCTCGGAAAGGCCAGGCGCATCGAGGTGGTGGATTGCAACGCCGGCATTACACATATGCGCTATCTCCCTCACATACGCAGTGTGATCATAGTGGCAGTGCGTGAGCACGATGGTATCGATCTCCCCCCTGTAGGGTTCGATCGCGGAGGGAAGGACGCCGGCATCGATAAGGATGGTGTCGACAAGGTAGGCATTCGCCACAAACCCAGCTCCCGGGATCCACGTGACTGGCATGCATAACTAATAAGAAACGCATCTTACATCTGTCTTATGCGTACCCTGATCCAGGAGTGCGTTGCAGGAATTCCACCGCTGGTGGAGAGAGCAGCGCGCCAGGAAGGGCAGGATCCAGGAGATTTTGCCCGTGCGGTGGCCCGGGGCCATGTGGTCATTCCCATAAATGCCGTACGGCCGCACCGGATTTGTGCCATCGGAGGCGGCTGCAGGGTGAAGGTCAATGTCAATATCGGGACATCCGGTGAACGCTGCGATCCGGGACTCGAGAGAGAGAAAGCCCTTGCAGCACTACACAACGGCACTGATACCCTCATGGACCTTTCCACCGGGGGTGATCTCAAGGCAATACGACAGAGTATCCTTTCATTCGATATCCCTTTGGGCACGGTCCCTGTCTATGAGGCTGTGCGGCGGGCAGGGAATGCCGCATCCCTGAGTTCTGATCTCCTCTTCAATGTCATCCGCGAACATTGCAGGCAGGGGGTGGACTTCCTCACGCTCCACTGCGGGGTAAACCGGGAAGCGCTTGCAGCGCTCAAATCGGACCCCCGGATCATGCCTGTTGTTTCAAGGGGGGGAGCGTTCCATGTGGCCTGGATGGAGCAGTCCGGTGAAGAGAACCCGCTCTTTTCAGAGTTCGACTATCTTCTCGAGATTCTTGCAGAGCACGAGGTGGTGGCGAGCCTTGGTGACGGAATGCGGCCGGGGTGCCTCCAGGATGCCGGCCGGCATGCAAAAGCAGTGGAGTATCTGAACCTGGGAAGACTTGCAAACCGGGCACTCGATGCAGGGGTCCAGCGGATGATCGAGGGACCGGGGCATATCCCGTTCGATCAGATCGGTTACAATGTCCGGATGATCAAGGAGCTCACCAACGATGCCCCTCTCTACCTGCTCGGCCCCCTGGTGACCGATATCGCACCAGGGTACGATCATGTCGTGGCGGCAATCGGTGGCGCCGAAGCGTGCATGCACGGGGCTGATTTTCTCTGCATGGTCTCTCCAAGCGAGCACCTTGCCCTCCCGCTTATCGATGATATTGTTGAAGGGACCCGGGTGGCGAGGATATCGGCCCATATCGGCGATCTCGTCCGGGGAAAGGATGGGTACAGGATGTCACGTGAGCGGCAGATGGCTGATGCGCGGAGGAGGCTTGACTGGAAGGAACAGTTCGCCCTCTCTCTCTTCCCGGATGCAGCAAAAACGATCCATGCACGGGACGGGGAACTCGATACCTGCTCGATGTGCGGCGACCTCTGTGCAGTGAAAATGATGCAGGATATTTTTGGGAACCAGGAAGAAGGAGATGTAGGGAATCCACCCTGTCTCCTGGTATCCGCGTTCGGTATCCGCGTTCATCCGGGCGAAGTGCGTAGAGGGGAAATCCTGCATGCATGGGGTTTGATCGCCATTCTGATACCTTCTCACCTCATTCCGGTACATACCTGGTGATCATGCAAACGGAACAATACCTCGGCAGACTTGCCCACGGCCTTGGCGCAGATTATTTTGGGATTGCGGATCTCAGCTCTGCCCGGGACTTCATTTACCTTCAGGGAGGGGAACGGGTTGCCTGGTATCCAAGAGCGATTGCCATTGGAATACGACTTCAGGACAGTCTTGTCGATCTCCTTTTGGACAAGGATCCTGAAGGTGCAATGGTGTACCGGCACAACAGTTACGATGTTGTCAACCTGATGCTGGACCAGATCGGAGTCCGCATAGCAAACGAGCTCCAGCGAGCGGGTCATAGTGCCTTCCCTGTTCCGGCGTCCAAACGAACTGACGATGAAAACATATGCGGTATCGTCTCCCAGAAAATCGCGGCACACCTCGCTGGTCTTGGATGGATAGGAAAGAGCTGCCTGCTCATCACCCCTGATCACGGACCACGCGTCCGCTGGGTCAGCATCCTCACCGATGCCCCGCTGAACCCGACCGGAACTCCCCTGGAACCCCGGTGCGGAGACTGTGCTGCGTGTGTGGATATCTGCCCGCAGCATGCCTTGACCGGAAGACCGTTTTACCGGAATGAACCGAGGGAGGCACGGTTTGATGCTGCTGCCTGCGACAAGCACTTCAGGGAAATGGAGGAGAAAAAGAGCGTCGCGGTGTGCGGTCTGTGCCTGTATATCTGCCCGTATGGAAGAAAATCCAAGCCTTCAAGTCGGAAATGTAAGAGTTCCGGGGGATAAAAAAACGTTGGGATTGTTCAGGGTCCGCTTATTTTTAATATCCTCACTGCCAGCAGCGCGGCATTTTCCCCGCTGTCGATTCCGACACAGGCAACGGGGACCCCTTTTGGCATCTGGACAATGGAGAGGAGTGCATCAAACCCCATCAGTTTCCCGCTCACCGGAACCCCGATAACCGGCCTGTGGGTCTTCGATGCAATCACCCCGGGAAGAGCTGCAGAAAGCCCTGCGATTGCGATAAAAACCTTGCAATCACTCTTTTTTATGTAGTCATCGAGAATATCCGGTTCGCGGTGGGCAGAGATGACCCGGGAATCATAGGAGACGCCATGCTCTTTCAGCACTGCCGCGACACTCTCTCCAATGGCCGCATCTGAGGCCGATCCGCTGAGAATGGCTACTTCGACCATTGATTCGCCATCCACACTTATATCCCGTCATTATAAAAATACTATGGGCTGATACAATGGAAAAAGAACCCCTCCTGATGCTTCCCGGCCCCGTTCCGATGCCTGAACGGGTCCGGATGGCGATGATACGACAGGCCATCAACCACCGCGGAGCCGAATTCGGGTCGGTCTATGCAGACTGCGTCCGGGTTTTGAAAAAGACCTTCGATACAAAAAATGAGCTCTTTGTTATCAGTGGCTCCGGTACTGCCGCCATGGAGGCAGCGGTGGCCAATTTCGGGAACGGATTGACCATTGCCTGCCTCGAGAACGGCAAGTTCGGCGAACGGATGTTCAAAATCGCGCAGCGGTACGGGACAGCAAAAACGGTCTCGTCGGAGTGGGGGACCCCTCTCGACCTTGCAGCACTTGAGCACGAGCTTGCCGAGGGTGCAGGGATGGTAACGCTCGTCCATAACGAGACCTCGGCAGGGATCAAAAATCCGGCCGAGAAGGTCGGCAGACTTGCCCGGAAATACGATGCCCTCTTTGTGATGGACGGCATCACCTCTATCGGAGGGGACGAGGTGCATGCCGATACGTGGGGTGCTGACGTCGTTGTGGTAGGTTCACAGAAATGCCTGGCAGCTCCGGCCGGGCTCTCTGCCATCTCGGTGAGTGAGCGCGCCTGGGAACGCCTCTCCGAAAAAAGGCCATATTACCTCGACCTTGCCGCGTACCGGAAGAGCGCATCGGCAAAAGTGATGGAAACCCCGTACACTCCCGCAGTTCCGTTGTTCCTCGCACTCCGTGAGGCCTGCCTGATAGTCGAGGAGGAAGGGCTCACGGAAAGGATTGCACGCCACCGGAAAATGGCCGAAGCCGTGCGGAGTGCCGTTACCGCGTGGGGGCTCTCGCTCTTCCCGAAGACCGACGCCGATCATGCCTATTCGAACACGGTCACTGCAACCTCCCTGCCTTCAGGAGTAGAGGACAGCGCCTTCCGGGGGACGATCAAGAAGATGGGTATCGAGATTGCCGGAGGGCAGGACCATCTCAAAGGAAAAATCTTCAGGATCGGCACGATGGGGGCGACCAGTGCGCCGGAAATTCTTGCAACGCTCTCCGCGGTCGAGCACTCGCTGGTAAAACATGGATTCCGGCCGGCCGGGAACGGCGTCCGGGCTGCCTGCGAGGTTCTTGGATGAAGATCGGGATCGCCGATACCACGTTTGCACGGGTGAATATGGGCGGGATA
Organism: uncultured Methanoregulaceae archaeon; assembly: GCA_963828315.1. Lineage (GTDB taxonomy): Archaea > Halobacteriota > Methanomicrobia > Methanomicrobiales > Methanospirillaceae > UBA9949. The sequence goes on from CAWHEC010000010.1 coordinate 8,516, forward strand.
GCCGCCGATGAACTGAGAAAAAATGCCAGCGTCTCACTCGAGCGGGTAACCGTGCCCGGGATCAAGGACCTGCCGGTGGCATGCAAGAAACTGATCGAGGAGAGACATTGCGGTCTCGTGATTGCTCTCGGGATGCCGGGTGGCAAGGAGAAGGACCTGATGTGTGCCCATGAGGCATCCACGGGCCTGATCAACTGCCAGCTCATGACAAATACCCATATCATCGAGGTTTTTGTGCATGAGGACGAAGCCAGGGACGAGCGGGAACTCGCATGGCTTGCCGAGCAGAGGACCCGCGAACATGCGAAAAATGCCCTGAAACTCGCATTTTACCCCCAGGAGATGACAAAAGAGGCGGGAACGGGCCAGCGGCAGGGATTTCCGGATGCCGGCCCGGCACGAAGATGAGGGGGTGCCATTGTTTATGAATTATCAGTGGGAGATATCTAAAGAGGGAAAGATATGAAAGTGAAACTCGGTTTTGTGGTCTCGGAATTCAACCGGGATATCACCTATATGATGGAAGTCGAGGGGAGGGAGCACGCGTCGTTCCTTGGTGCTGAAGTGACCGACTGCATGTATGTCCCCGGGGCATACGACATGCCGCTTGCAGTAAAGAAGATGCTGAAGAAGGGAGCCGTGGATGCGATCGTCACCATCGGCTGCGTGATTGAGGGCGCAACACAGCACGACGAGATCGTGGTCCAGCATGCAGCCCGCAAGATCATCGATCTCTCGCTTGAATTCGAAAAACCGGTCACCCTCGGGATCTCAGGTCCCGGGATGACGCGCCTCGAGGCAAGTGAGCGTATCGATTATGCGAAGCGTGCTGTCGAGTCTGCGGTAAAGATGTGCCAGCGATTGGCATGAGAGGGCTGTCAGATATCATCACCGGCATCGCCCCTTCTGCAACGCTGGAGATCTCGGACAAGGCACGGCAGATGCAGCTCCAGGGACTGGACGTGATCAGCCTCTCCATAGGGGAGCCGGACTTCGACACCCCGGCACACATCAAGGAGGCCTGTATCCAGGCACTGCTGAGGGGAGAGACTCATTACGCCCCCAGTAACGGGATTCCTGAACTGATATCGGCAATCGCAGGAAAAACAGAGAAGGAAAATAAAATACCCTGCACCCCCGGGCAGGTGATCGTTACCTGCGGTGCAAAAGATGCAATTTTTGATGCGACGGCTGCAGTGCTGAACGCGGGGGATGAAGTGATCATCCTTGATCCTTCCTGGGTCTCCTATGAACCCTGTGTGAAGATGGCGGGTGGAAAGCCCGTCCATCATCCGCTTGATACCCGGACGTTCCAGCTTGATGAGGCAGTTCTTGAAAAGATCACCCAGAAAACAAGGATGATCGTTGTCAACTCCCCATCGAATCCATCAGGGGCAGTCCTTGACCGGTCATCGCTCGGCCTGATAGCCGATATGTGTGATGACTATGACCTCGTGGCCCTGTCTGATGAAATATACGAGAAACTCATCTACGGAAAGGAGCATACCTCACTTGCATCCCTCGGTGATATGGCACAGAGAACCATCACGGTGAATGGCTTTTCCAAGGCCTATGCAATGACCGGATGGCGGCTCGGGTGGGCTGTCGCTCCCCGGCTCATCATCAACCAGATGTCCAAGGTGCAGCAGCACTCGATCAGCCATCCGACTACGTTTGCCATGTATGGCGGAGTAGCAGCCCTGACCGCTGATCAATCGTGCGTTGAAACGATGAGAACGGAGTTCAAAAGGAGAAGGGATTATCTCGTGCGGGAACTGCTGCTGATGGGGCATGAAGTTGCGCCCGCTGATGGGGCGTTTTATGCGTACATAAAAACAGGAGGGGATGATATAGCCACCGCGCGGAAATGGCTGGAAAAGGGACTGGTTGCGGTCACCCCCGGGTCGGCTTTCAATACTCCCGGGTGGCAGCGGATCTCCTACGCCACCTCCATGGAGCGGCTCCACACTGCAGTGCTTCGTATCAGAAGCCTCTCCTGATCTATCCAATGAAAATGGCTCTGCCATTTTCATGCTTTATGCACGACCGCAGGGCGATCATTGGCGGTTGTCATGAAAATTTTGAAAACTTCAAACGATAGAGCAGGCACATGGAAATTGAGTTGTGCGTGCAAAATGTTCATTGCTTTGGTGCGAAGTCCTGGAACTTCATGAGGGTTTTTTATACTTTTCTTCCCTGGTGTCAGATTTCAAACCGCGGTCACTGAGGGTATGCTTCCATTCAAGAGTGAACCTGGAGGATTGTCCGGAACAAAATGACAGGTGTTGATACAATGGCCTTCTCTCTCATCCTGATCTTCTTATAAAACTCGCAATGGTCAACAGGGGACGATGACAGAATCCCGCTCTTTGGTGCGAAGCAGTGATAAAGGATTGAACACCACCTTGATCCGGGTATATTCGTTCCGGTGACAGGGTTCCCTGTTACAGAAAAAACCACATAATTCCCGCTTGTGACACAAGCATATAAAATGAAAATGCCTGAGGCATTTTCATAGTACCACCCATGACCGCAGTGCGGTCGGGAATAAAGGATGAAAATGGCGGAGCCATTTTCATTGAAACAAAAAAGGGGGGATACCAATGATTACCATCTACAAGACCAGCGCCCTGAATGGTCTTGAGATCATCAGCAGCTTCGAGAGCGGATCATGGGTGAATGTCGTCAACCCGAGCCCGGCTGAGATTGAAGAGCTGATTTCGCGTTTCAGTATTCCACCCGATTTTCTCACTGATCCGCTCGATGTGGATGAACGGGCCCGTATTGAACGGGAGGAGGGAAACACCCTCATCCTCCTGAGAACCCCCCGTCGTGAAGCAACGGAAGCAGTTATCCCTTTCACCACCCTTCCCATCGGTATTATTCTCACGCAGGGTCTGGTTATCACGATCACCCTCACAGAGGTTGACGTGGTCCAGGAGTTCCTGAACGGCAAGATCCGGAATTTTTCGACTGAGAACAGGACCCGTTTTGTCCTCCTGCTCTTCCTTCGCACCTCCCTGATGTTTCTCCGTTATCTGAAGGAGATCAACCGCACGACAGGGGCCATCGAGAATGACCTGCACAAGGCGCTCCGGAACGTTCAGCTTATACAGCTGCTCAATATGGAGAAGAGCCTGGTGTTTTTCATCACCTCGCTCCGTTCGAATGCCCTGATGCTCGAGAAGTTCAACACGTCCGGTTGCATGCGGATGGACGATGACGACCGTGATATTTTTGAAGAAGTGGTGATCGAGAACAAGCAGGCCATCGAGATGGCTAATATCTACACAAGCATCCTTTCCGGTATGATGGACGCATTTGCATCCATTATCTCAAATAATCTGAACGTGATCATCAAGCTCCTCACCACCGTTACCATCATCCTGTCGATACCCTTACTCGTATCAAGTATCTATGGGATGAATGTCGAGCTGCCGTTCCAGCACAGCCCGTATGCGTTTCTCATTGTAATCGCCTTCGCTATCATCGCATCGGTAATCGGGATCGCCTTTTTCTGGAGAAAAGAGTTCTTTTAAGCAATATAAGCCATTTTTCCAATGAAAATGGCTTCGCCATTTTCATGCTTTATGCCCGACCGAACGGCGGTCATCGGCTGTTGACATGAAAACAGTCACGATGCCGCAAGGCCACAAGCATACAAAATGAAAATGCCGGAGGCATTTTCATATTAAACCGCATCCGCGGTTTTCATAAGGGGGGCATGTGACGATGGGTCTCATGTACGTTTCCGGCAGTATCAGGGAGTATCACCCGCACCCCGCATGGAGAATGTTGATAGACCTTTAGTTCTATATTTACTACGATTCGTATGAAAGGGATGCTAACGTCGCTCCTCCTCCACCCCGATACATTTTTCGGTGAGAGGATGAAAGAGCCCGAGGACCTGAAGATACCCGGGATTATCGTACTCGTCGGTGCGATAGTCGCTGCAGTGGGAACCTACCTGCTGTCCGGGATTTATGAAGGCTTGTATATAGCGGCTGCCGGGGAGGGACTGGCATCGATGCTCGGAATTTTCGGTGCGATATCTGCATTTTTCGTTTTTATCCTCATCTGGTGGGTGATCTTTAGCGGTATTTTCTATCTTCTCTCCATGGCGTTTGCCGGAACCGGTACGTTCAGGAGAACCCTGGAATGTGCAGGATATGGTCTGGTTCCTGTCATTATCGGGTCGTTCATCACCGCCCTCATTTCGTTCTATTATCTTCCTATGATCGAGGTCCCGGTCCTCTCCAGCATTCAGGATCCTGCCGCGGTCCAGCGTTTCATGAGCGCGATCCTGGAAGATCCGGCATTCAGGGAGTTTACACAGTTATCCGCGATTATATCGGCTGTCTTCCTCGCCTGGAGTGCGAACCTGTGGATATTTGCAGTCAGGCATGCCCGGGCCATTTCAGTCCGGAACGCCGTTATCGTTGTCCTGATCCCGGTCGTCATTTTTGTGATCTACACCCTGTATATGGCATTTATCGGGACGCCGTTCCCAGGAGGATCATAATGAAAAACGGTGGTATTGTTGTGCTTTTTGCAGTAATCGCCTGTTCCCTTCTCGGTACTATTGCGTCGGCCCAGGTTAACCCGGAGGGCGCCTCACAGATCACGGTTTCAAGCGTTGATATCAATCCCGGAGTCTTCTTTGAAGGCGATACAGGAATCATCACGATAGAGGTTGTCAACAACGGTCCTGAAAGTGTGGCGATTCGCAGGGCAACGATGTATGATTCAGATATCACTGTCCTGTCAGGCTCCTATGATACGACAACCACTGTTGGTGCCGGCAACAGGATGCAGTTCTCCTTTACCGTAAAGGCTGATGTGCCTCCGGGAATCTATTACCCGAGTTTCTCGCTTGATTTCCGTGATGCAGGGTACTCTCCGCTACCCCGTCCAGATACGCGTTGAGAATGATCCCGTCGAGATTTCAGTGCTTGATAAACCCGATACCTACAGTGCAGGGAGAAGGGATCAGATGGAGCTGAATGTGGGGAACCCGAGGGACAACCCTGTGGGGAGTGTGATCGTTCACTTCAGGGGAGCATCGGTTGACCCGGCACCTTCGAGTTACTTCATCGGCACGCTGAGTCCCTGATCAGGCCAAGAGGATCTCGTTCAATATCACCCCGGCAGAGCCGACCCATCTCGATATTGTAGTCGATTATAAAAACGGGGTGAACCCCCATTCTACTGTCGTCACCCTGCCGGTCATATTCGGGGATTCAAAAAGCAGGCT
>CAWHEC010000011.1:0-4571 GCA_963828315.1 uncultured Methanoregulaceae archaeon
CCCGCATCCATCCCTGGTAAAGACCCTGCTCGCATTCATCGGATGATCGACCGTGACGACCGGGAGACCGGCAGCAAGCGCTTCAAGCACCGAGATGCCGAAGCCTTCCCTTGTCGAGGGGAGAACAAACACCCGGGATGATTTCATATGTGCGATCACATCCTCGGATCGCGGGAGGAATCCTGTGAACAGGATAGTGTCAGAAAGGCCCATTGATCTTACTTTTTTTTCGAGGTTGATCCGTTCCGGGCCGTCACCTATGATCAGGCATCGTATCCCGGGACTGGTCAGCCTGAGTATCCCGACCGCATCGACCAGCACATCGACATGTTTCTCCCGGATCAGCCTCCCCGCGAACAGGACATCCGATCTGGTTTTTGCAGGAAGTACGGAATCAATCTCTTCGGTATCGATACCAATCGGAAGAACCGTAATCTCCCTGTCACCGACCATGCTGACCAACCCGGCCTTTGTGGTTTCAGAGATTGCGACGGTATGGGCAGGAACCCGGGCGGCAAGCCGTTCGAGCACTTTACCTCCGGCACCGATTCGTCCCAGGTAGTCATACCAGGAGTCCCCCCACACCTCGTACCAGGTGATGACGAACGGAGACCGTGAGATCCTGCAGGCTGCGGCAGACCCGAACACCGAGGTATAGGGAAACTGCTGGCAGTCCACCACATCAAACCTCTCCCTGAAAAGGGCTAAAAAAACCATGACCCCGAAGATGAATGCCGGCAGTATCCTGCGTCTTCCGTTCCGGTAGAAGGAATAAGGCCTGCAGACCCCATGGAGGACCACCCCATCCCGGGTGATCGTCTGCTCCCCTTCCCAGAACTGCATCCCGAACAGGTGGACCTCATGCCCCCTCGCAACCAGCCGTCGTGCCATCTCAGAGACCCTTTTCTCACCCCCGCCAAGGAGGTAGGGATATACCGCATCATACACAAAGGCAATCCGCATGGGGCCAATCCTAGGACGATACGTCGCTGTTGAGGCACATCATGCTGATGAACACCGCGATGAAGGAGATCTCAAGTCCGATAATAACCAATGAGAGGGAGAGCACGGCATTGGTGATCTGGGAGAGCGGCCCGAATCCTGACTGTATCCAGTTCTCAAGGATAAAACCCCCGATGACCAGCCCTGCAAGAATCACCACTATTCCTGCTGCCAGGAATATCTCAAGGTTCTGGTAGTTGAGGAGTGTCCCGACAAACCCCTCAGGTCGTTCAAATCCATGCACAACCGAATAGACCTTGATCATAAGACCGGATACGAGGAGCTGGAACCCCCCCGTGAAGAGAATTGCGCCGAGGATAAATGAATGGGTCCGCCCGGCTGGGCCTTCCGAGGATGCATAGAACGCTGCCATCATCAAAAACCCAAAAAGGGCAAAGAAGATACCCGGGATCGTAAGAAAGGGTATAGGTTTTAAGAGGATGATGAACCTGACATGCCTCCATCCGTCAGAAAAACTGTTCAGGTTGGAGGGGGTCTCTCTCGGGTAATAGGTGATGGGGACTTCCACAATCTTCAGCCCGTTCCGGGACGCTTTAATCAGCATCTCCGAGGCTAATTCCATCCCCCAGCTCTGCAGGTCCATTTTTTTCAGGGCATCGGCACGGATTGCACGAAATCCACAATGGGTATCAGAAAATTCAGTGTGAAACACCGTGTTCAGGACCCAGGTCAGGAACGGATTGCCAATATACTGGTGGAGCGGGGTCATTGCTCCTTTCTGTATCTCCCCTGCAAACCGCGAGCCGGTAACAAGGTCGGCACCAAGGTCAAGCTCCCGGATCAGAAGGGGCAGTTCGAGGAAATCATACGTGTTGTCCGCATCGCCCATCACGATATACGCTCCCCGGGCATGGGTGAATGCCTCCAGGTAGGCAAACCCATAACCACGGTGAGAGGGATGCACCACAACCGCCCCGAGCTTCCGGGCAATATCCGGTGTGCGGTCGGTCGATGAATCGGAGACGATGATCTCTCCGCTGACCCCGAGATCGTCGAATACCTTCTGGATTTTCTGGATGCAGATGCCGACGGTAGCCTCCTCATTGAGTGTCGGGAGAATGACCGATAGGTACGGCTGGCTGGTGGTTCCCGCAGTATTCATTCCGTATCGTATGTCCCCTTGAAACGCTCACGATAACTTATGTTCACAGACCCCCCTGATGAAAACGGCGGATGCGGTTTTCATGCCAAAATGACCATCTGCTTTCCCGGTAGTATCTGACGTTTCTGCCGGAAACTGCATAATCATTCCTATGCGAAACGTTCATCCCCGTCTCCCGTTACCCTACAAGGGTGGACAGGGGATACCGACTGGAGAGCCCGTACCCATTCAGCGCTCACCGGGATGCCTGGGTTCACCCCGTGATCGTGGCGCCATCCATGACATCCTGTTCAGAGACCTCGATGGTCCTTCCCGATGAGACCAGCCGGTAGGGGCCCGTCGTTTTTACAGGGTAGGGTGAATTTTTTGTCGGATACGGGAGGATAAAGAGACCATTTTCGCTCTCCTGGCGGTAGACGAACGTCCGCCCGATGTTCGTCCGGATTGTCACCTCGATACGGCCTTCTCCTTCCAGCCTCGCACCCCTGACATACTCAAACGCTTTCACCGGGTGGGTTTCATCGGAGCTGGCATTTGCAGGATCGTCCACCTGCTCATAGATGAGCCGGTAATGCTTCAGGGCATCGATCGTTTCAACCGGAGCACCGGGTTTCGTATTCCCGATGGCTGCTCCCTTCCCTTCCCGGGGATTGGACTCGAACGATGCCAGGTTCTCCCGGGCTTTCCCGATGCCAAGTACTTCATACCGATACACCAGCGGTGTCACGCTCCGGCTTTGCGGTTCATCATACTCGATATACACCACTTCTCCCGGCTCGACCATGGTCCCGTCAAAATTCTGCAGCCTGCTCACCATGGTCCGATAATAGGGCTGGAATTTGAGTGACTACCAGGGTCTGATTGGTCGCTCCATTCTGCGGGGCAATGCGGAACACCTGGTAATAATAATTGTCGGAATGCGAACCGTTCGGATACGAGCTCTGAATCCAGGTAACCATGGCAGGGAATTTCGAGTCAACCATCTTCCAGTCGGTTATTATATAGCGTGCCCCCAGCCTGTCCGCCCGGAGGTTTGCAGTGGCTTCAGATTCCGCGAAGAAATAGAGGGACGAGAGGCCGACATTATCCTGGAACGGATTGGTGACCGGTATCCTTTTAGAAAGGAACGTTATCCAGTGGCCGTAGTCCCACCAGGAGAGGATACTATAGGAGCCTGCAGGATACGTCCAATTGTCGCCATCATAGGGGCCAAGGTAGGAAACACCCGTGTCAGCCGCCACCCCATCCAGCCATTCCAGGGTCTCTGTCCATTGGGGCGGGATCAGGGTATTTTTTGTGCTGGTGGCAACCGAATAATCGGTTATCAGGGACACCCCGCAGAACACCACCATGCAGGCCAGCACGAGCGAGGTGCCGGTCCCTTCCAGCCCGGAGAGCAGACCCTTGCCGGCCTTCCGGGGGGAAGAACCTTCACTCTTTCTCTTCTCTTTTTTCCCTTCCCGTTCACGGGAAGGCCTGGCACCCTTCTTTTTCCCTGCCCCGGGTGCATCGAGAACAAGGGCATACGAGAGGGCAGTGGCTGCGGATATGACGACAATGACGGCACAATAATATTCATACCTTGAATGCATGATCGTCGATATGAGTATGATCACCCCCCAGACCAGGACGAACAGGTGTGCCGGACATTCCCTTTTCCAAAACCGGTGGGCGAGCAGTGAAAGCCCGATAAAGGCCAGGATGATGCCGATATTGTAACTGCTCCACATCTGTGAGAGGGACCAGGGTTTCTCTTCGCTGATGGGAAAATCCTGGAACCTCTGCCCGAAAACTGAAGAGATCGCACTGAACCCCGAATCGACGAGCGAGTGGTTCACAAGCGCTGCTGCACCGATGCACCCGATCGCACAGAACACGGTCACTCCGATGAATAGCCGTGGTTTTCCCAAAAAGACCATCGAAAAAAACTGGAGGAGCGCCGTTCCGAAGAACAGGAGGACAATTGCATGGATGGGGGCAGCTGAATAGGTGGCAAGGGAATAGACAGGGGAATGGATACCAATAATCGCCAGGCCTGCAATGGCAATCGCGGATATTATGCCGTTTGAGACGAGAAGGTAGTCGCTACGCTTTCCATGGAATGCATTCCAGGTATACATGAAAAGGGTAAAGAGAGCCACAATCATGGCAAAAAGCAGGACCGTCGGCATGACGGCCAGTCCCGCAGCCAATGCCACGCCGGAGATGGCAGAAGGGATGAGCAGGTGCTTCAATGACGCCGGGTTCGCAAGATCCGCCTCTTTCTCCGAGGCTTTTTTGAGGGTGTAGATATAGAACAGGCAGAATACCGTCGTAAAAAAAACCTCGGCACAATGGTGGTCGACAACCCCCGCCATGGTCCTGTAAAAATACTCTCCTGATACCAATGCGATGAAGATCGCAGCAATAATCCCGGCCTTCCATCCCGCGACAAGCCTTCCGAGGT
>CAWHEC010000012.1:0-144670 GCA_963828315.1 uncultured Methanoregulaceae archaeon
CCTGGTTTCAGCACCGACGTGGCGTTCCTGGTTCCCACGACAGCCGGGGTCCCGAGTTCACGGCTGACGATCGCGGCATGGCAGGTCATACCTCCCTCGTCGGTCACGATAGCAGCGACCTTCTGCATAGCCGGCACCATGTCAGGGTTCGTCATCCTGGTGACGAGAATATCCCCTTCGCTGACCGAACCCGTATCCTTGACATTCCTGATCACCACGACACGCCCGGTCGCAATGCCCGGCGATGCCCCCTGCCCCTTCACAAGGATCTGTCCTCCGGCCGATTCGGTTTTCACTGCGGCAGCACCGGTCCTGATGGTCGTGATGGGCCGTGACTGGAGGATGTAGATCGTCGTTCCCACAATGCTCCATTCCACGTCCTGGGGAACCCCGTAATGGGTCTCCGCCACCTTGCCAAACGTTGCAAGCCTGGCGATTTCATCATCGGAAAGAACCGGGGTCTCCTGCCGTTCTTTCCCGACATAGAGCGTCTTTGTCCCATGCTCCCCATCCGAGACGATCTCGATTTTTTTCCGGGCGACGAGACGGTCGATCACTTTTCCGGTCCTCTGGTCAAAGACATACTTGTCAGGGGAGACCGAACCGGATACCACCGATTCGCCGAGTCCCCAGGATCCCTCGATGATCGAGAGCGGCTCGCCGGTGACCGGGTGGGAGGTGAACATCACCCCGGCCTTCTCGGAGTTGATCATCTGCTGGACGACGACTGCAATATTGACGCTCCTGTCGTCAAACCCCTGTTTCGCGCGGTAATAGAGTGCCCTCGCCCCATAGAGCGATGCCCAGCATTTCTGGACCGCTTCGAGGAGGCGTTTCTCTCCTTTTATGTTCAGGTAGGTCTCCTGCTGGCCGGCGAAACTTGCATCGGGGAGATCCTCGGCAGTCGCGCTCGATCGGACGGCGACCACCATCCCTCCTCCTTCAAGCTTCAGGTAGGCCTCCCTGATCCGGTCCTTCAGGGATGCCGGCATCTTTGCCTTCATCACTGCTGCCCGGGCCTTTTTCGAAGCCCGCTCGAGGGCAGGGTTATCGTCGACGTTCAGGTCCTCAAGATCGGCAAACAGGGTCTGTTCGATCCCTGCATCGATGAGGAAGTGGCGGAACGCCCGGCTCGTGACCACAAACCCACCCGGGACCGGCAGGCCGATTGAAGACATCTCGCCAAGCGATGCTCCTTTTCCCCCCACTGCAGAGATATCCTCTTTTCGTATCTCTTCAAGCCAAAGAATATCCGGCATCTCATCCATTCACGCACCACTCTCCTTCATTCACGCACCACTATAATCTCACCTGTCATCTGGTTAATAAATTATTATCCCTAATCCTTTGAGGGAGTCCCTGGGGAGTGTTGTTCAAGAAGAAGGTTAGAATACTCTGGATAACTACATACTATGGGTTTTAATGTGAGCTCCAGGATACTGGTCAGCGATCCGCTGGCCGAAGATGGGTTAGGGCTGCTCAGGTCCGAGTTCCAGGTGGATGTAAAAACGGACCTCCCTGAAGAAGAGACTTATCAAAATCATCGGGGAATACGATGCGCTCCTTGTCCGGAGCGGGACAGAGGTCACTGCGAAGGTGATCGACGCAGGAAAGAGACTCCGGTTCATCGGGAGGGCCGGGGCCGGGGTGGATAATATCGATATGGATGCGGCAACCCGGCGGGGGATCATTGTCGCGAACGCCCCGGAGGGAAATACCCTTGCGGCAACCGAGCATACCATGGCCATGATGCTCTCCCTCGCCCGGAATATCCCGCAGGCGAATGCGTCACTGAAGAGGAAGGAGTGGAAGCGCTCGAAGTTCATGGGGGTGGAGCTGAACGAAAAGACGCTCGGGATTGTCGGGCTTGGCAGGATCGGGCGGGAGATCGCAAAAAGGGCAAATGCGATGGGGATGCACTGTGCAGGGTATGACCCGTTCATCAGCAAAGATCGGGCTTCCCAGCTGGGAGTCGAATCGGTATCCGTCGAGGAGCTCTTCAGGATCTCGGATTTCATCACGGTCCATACCCCTCTTATCAAGGAGACGAAGCACATCATCAATGCCAAAAGCATCGCCACGATGAAGGACGGGGTCAGGATCATCAACTGTGCCCGCGGGGGCATCATCGATGAAAAAGCCCTGTATGACGCGGTGAAGGCAGGGAAAGTGGCCGGTGCGGCACTCGATGTGTTCGAGGAGGAGCCGCCGCTCAACTCGGACCTCCTCACCCTCGACCAGGTCATCACGACCCCCCATCTCGGTGCAAGCACGGTCGAGGCGCAGACCAATGTCGCGGTCTCGATCGCAAAGCAGTGCAGTGCGGTGTTGAAAGGAGGATCGGCCAAGTATATCGTGAACGCACCGATCGTCCCTGCAGAAGATGCCGATACGATCGAGCCGTTTGCCTCTCTTGCCGAGAAGATGGCACGGTTCCTCACCCAACTTGTAGGGGGACGCGTGGAACGGGTGGAGTTCACGTACAGCGGGGAACTCTCCCAGCTTGGGACGAACACGCGGTTCATCACCCGCATGGGCCTGAAGGGGCTGCTCGACCCGATCCTGCAGGTGCCGGTCAATATCGTGAATGCCGAGTTCATTGCAAAGGAACGGGGGATCAGCTACTCGGAGACTACGACCCCTGATTCGGGCGGATTCACGAGCCTGATAACTATCAGGGTCAAGACCGACACCATGGAGGAGACGATGAGCGGGACGGTCTTTTTCAAGGGAAGGAGCCGGATCGTTTCCATCGGCGGCTATACGATGGACATGATACCGGAAGGGTACGTGATCGTATCCCGGCATCTCGACAAGCCCGGTGTGATCGGCCGGGCGTCAACCATCCTCGGCAAAATAAATATCAACATTGCCGGCATGCAGGTCGGCCGGATCACCCCTGGCGAAGAAGCGATCATGGTGCTGAACGTGGATTCCGAAGTCCCCTCTGGAGCCATGGACGAGATCCGCTCGATGCCCGGGATCTTTACCGCAAAATTTGCCAAGATCTCGGATAACCTGATCTGATTTTATTCACTTTTTTACTGGGTATGGAGGCAATGTCTCCAGGTAATGGTACCGCAAAATTTGCCAGGATCCCGGATAACCTGATCTCAATCAATCACTTCTTCACAGGATGTGGAAGCAGAATCTCCAGGCACTACGTGGAAAAAAAGAGAGTATCCATTCTTCAATTCCTTGTAAATCTTCACCGGGTCAGGGAGGATTGTCGGCCGGACGTCGGTCATGAAATACATGTACGGCATCCGTGACACGTTGTACTCGAAATAGCCTTTTGCAAAGTCAGAGAGACCCTGTTGGCGCCTGCCGAAGATCAGGATGAAGAACCACTGGATAAAGAGGCAGATCATGGCGAGGATCCCGTATACCATGGCTACGAGACCGATCGCGATCCAGTACACGATACGGACAAAGAGCTCGAGCCTGCGGGCATCGTGCTCGTACACGAAAATCTGGTCAGGAACAATGTTCTGTTCAGGAATAATTTCAGTCATATCAACATCACACTGAATAGTTCCGCAGTTCTACCCCTTTAAATATGCTGCCCAAGAGAGAGAAAAATCAAGGAATGAGCACGAAATGATGCACATTTACAAGATCGCCTTTCTCTGATAAGAAAAATTCTTTCCACATGGATAAAAATTGAGCCAATTAGCCAATGATTCCTTTCTCCCTTTCAGGGAAAAATAACACCTTGAAGTATCCCGAATGTGAGGAAATGTTCAAAGATCCTCTCCCATTACACCAATATCATTCCCTACCGGCGGTGATTGGAGAAAAAGAGAATAGTTTAATAGGTATGTGACCGATATTAAGAGGCATCTCGTTATTCCGAGTGGGCCCGTGGTCTAGCTGGTTATGACGTCGCCTTGACATGGCGGAGATCAGGAGTTCGAATCTCCTCGAGCCCATCGCTGTTTTTCGGGAGAGTTTCGAAGTCTGATTTGTGTTTTAGAAGGGCTGCCAGATAAAAAATTGAATACTTCCTGATTCGAGCACACTTATCCGAGGTTATGATAGGACGATATGATTCGATAGGCATCTTCTGCATCCTGAATGATCCCATGGGCAGCATTGACACCATAGGTACATCCATAATCAGCGGCTTCCCGGGCACTTTTCGCATTCCTGATAGTGCTAACGATTGATGAAGGCAGTTTGCCTGTATCAGTAAAAAGTTCCTCAACTGCAATAATCACGCATTCGTGGCTTTTTTCGTCATATCCTACGCTATAGAGTAGTGATTTACAGGCATGAAACATGGAATAATACCCTTGAATAATAGCCCATTTATAGTTCGATTCTTTAAGGGATATCTTAGAAGACTCAAGATCATTTTTTGCTTCAGCGATCTCTCTTCGGACTTTATTCGCGTCGATTAGGCATTTCCGTAAATAGCGATTGGTTATACAATCCCGAAATCTAGACGACATTCTCTCCCTCTTTCAGAATAATTCCCTGGTTAATGCTGGAAAAAAAGTTTTTATCAGTCATTTTCATTTTGTACATTTCATCCGGAGTGGCGATAACAGGAGCGAGAGTTCTTGTAAGCGTTTTCTGGCAGTTGTCCATAACCCCCCTCACTGCATCTTTATCTATCGTTTCAATGAAGAGATCAATATCGCTCGAAGAGGTATCTTCTCCTTTTGCACAACTGCCATAGAGAATTGAATTGGAAGAGATGGGATTTATCCCATGGATAAGATCATTCAGCTCCAGTAGTGTGAAACATATTTTCACCTGTTTCAGAAGCACGCTATTCATATTTGCCGTATAAAGGACAAGATTCCCTACGTCTTCGTGTTTCACTAAACCAAAACTCTCTAATTCTCTCAGATTTTTGCTCATCAAAGACACATCATAGTTCAACAAACGCGAAAGATCCCTAACATGGAACCTGGTTGTGTATTGCCGTCCAAGAGTAACAATCAGTACCAATGAGGATTTCCTGAATAAAGTTCCGTAATTATCCAGAAAATTCCCATAATCCTTGTCTACAATCGTATCGTAGGCGATTGGGTTTTCATCTCCAGTAGTACGAGGAATTTTGTTGGCAGATTGACGATCATTCAACGATTGTTGATTCCTTTTCATCATATGTTGAATAATAGTCAACACTCTGTATAAATAGATTTACGAATGTATGGAGATTCCCCTTAAGGTCTTTTACTATTGCTTTTGTACATTCTCCAAGTGACCTATAGTAGAGAGCATCTCGTTATTCCGAATGGGCCCGTGGTCTAGCTGGTTATGACGTCGCCTTGACATGGCGGAGATCAGGAGTTCGAATCTCCTCGAGCCCATCGCTGTTTTTCTTCATTGTTGATTGAATCCATTATATAACTGTCCATCCTGTCCTGTGAGCGGCAGAAGGGATGAAAGGTTCTCCCTCGAATACTTTCAGAAGTGACCGCGAACACAGGCATCTCATTCTTTTTCAGCGTTGAGATACAGCCCCTGATTCTGCAGAACCCGTCATCTCCTTCCTCACTCATCAATGTCCCAGACATTTCGTGTCCACTACCATGGTTCTGAAACAACCATGATATTTTATATTTACACGGTATAACACAGCATAAGGGGGCGTCCATGCAACATCCAATTGCTCTTCTCTTGCTCATTGGATGTATTGGCATCGCTATTGCAGACATTCCCGTCAAATCAGACCCAGGAGACACAACTATTCAGATCTTCCACAAATGTGATCTGTGATGGAACCTTCAAGGAATCAGACGCGATTGCCCTGTTCGTTTCGACTGATGAACTGGATAATTCGTTATCCCTGCCGACGTCGTCCATGACGCCATGGGAGCATTATGCCGACGATAATTACATCTCGATACTGAATACCCCGTGGGGTCGATTCATCGCACTCGTGAAAAATTCCGAGACCACTCCCATTGCACCGGGTGATATTGCAGTCTGGGATAACATAACGCGGTATGGGGAACAGGATCCCCGGTATACCCAGAAACTGCCAGGCGAAGTGCGACATACTACTACCTACAGTGAAGATACCGTCGGATTTTCAGGGCTGATCTCGTATAGTAAATCCTTGACGATCGATACCAAGAACAGCGCAGGTTCCGGGAATAACCTGGAAGCAGACAAAGTGGTGACTTTTCTGGGAGATGAGGGGGGGAGCATTGCATCGGATGAATCCCTGTTCATGAGTTCCGCAGGGCAGATCGGTTGGACAGACAACCTCTTCGCCTGTCCGTTTTCTCCCGGAGGGAGTGAAGTGTACCCCCAATTCTGCAACAGTGCGGAGATGGGCAGCTCGGTATCGCTGCAACAGGCGTCCCTGATCACCTCGGCCAGTGACCGGGGGATTGCCGCAATGGCAGATGTTCCGGTGTCAATGGACTATGCTCTCTCTGTCACCGGGGTAGGTGACTCCCCTGCCCATGGGATGGCCTCTGCGTATGGCACGATTCATTCGAGTGAAGGAATGATAACAAAAATGTGGAGCATAAATGATTTCTTCAGTTCCTATCGCCCGGGCCTGGCATCCGAGCTCGAATTGCACGAGTATACCCGGGTTGATGGCGATATTACCACGTTCTCCAAAAAAATGTCCTACACGTCAAGAAACAGATGAACCTGATCGGATATTTTTCGAAATAAGGTAAATACAAGGGCACACCACTGGCTGAAATTACCTGCGTTTTTATATTCTTTGATTCCTTCTCAATGAAGTCCTTTCCAGGGGGTATCTGGGATGGGTCTGATAAATTTGGAGTGTTTGTTGCATTACTCGTGACAAGTGTTGGAATCGTGAGTGCGGAAAAACAATCCGGAGGGGCTCCTAAAATTCAGGGTCCATTTTTCAGGAGGGATACAAATATATAGTAAGTATATATATGCAGTTATCTGTAAACATTTTGGGGGTTGAAAAAAATGTTTGTAAAAACTGTCAGGAAAAAGGAAATTACGATGGCCAGCAGGGATTCGGTGGGGATCGAATCAGCCACAGCAAACGACAGAAACAGTGGAAAAAAATGTCGATTATGTGAACCTCGCGGTAGCCATGGCGTTTCTTCTTGTCATATTAGTGGCTGCATTTTATGCAAAAGGTATACGTGGGATACTGCAAGCGATGCGTTGCTCACGGCGTTCACTGGTGGAGCCGGGTTGGTTATCGGCGCTTTGCTTGGAGAGAGCACAGGATCTACGTCCAGCTAAACCACCGCGGAATGATCGTGCGGGTAGTCCTGTAGTAATTATTGAATGAAGGTATATCCCATTTTTCCATATACCTGGGGAAGTGGCTACAGATACAATGAGAATTGGCCGACCAGGGTCTCATTCAGCAGAATTCTTCAGCTATTGCATGACCTTCTCCTGGCTTCCGGAAGTGGTTCTTACCAACAGATTTTCTGAAAAAAGCAGTGCAACCGGACGAACAACCGATCGTTGATTCCACTGATAAAAACAGGTGAGCATCTTTTATGCATGCCCGGATAGTGTGTCTTTCCATTTGTTGCCAAACAACCGCTCTCAATGACCGGGAACATCAATGGATCGCAATAGATGGTCGGGCATTTCCCGGCTGGTCGATCATACCCCGATCTCTTGACGAAGTCTGACTCGTCTGTCGAATGAGCCGTCAGGCACCCTGCATACCTGAATTATCGGGTGTCCCTTCACAGATACAGACCTGGAATGGATCGAATTCATCAACCGAAGGCTCAATGATACTCCTGCACAACAAGAATGCACTGGGAAAGAGGATTATATACCCAAAAAAGCAATCCATTGGGTATGCAAGGATGGAGAACCCTGATGAAAACACCGATCATCTCTCCATCGGTCCCACTACCTGAATACCGAAAGGTGGTCAAACTGATTGCAGAAGCGCTCAAAAGCTGACCATGGTCCCGGTTGTCAGTGCAACACCTGCCACTGTGACGGCCTAGGACCTGGGTGGGTTTGGATTTGCAGGTGTGAAAACGATGGACAAGGACAATGCGACGCTCCTGGAGCTTGTTCAGGAGGCCAGGATCGGCGACCTGTTCAAAGGCGCTGGCGATAAGGATTACGAAGCCAGTGGCGTCTACCTGAAGGATGGCTATCTCCACATCATTTTCGATGATAATCCGCGCCTTTTGCGCATCAGGCCGGATTGGCACCAGGAAGGAGAGGAGCCTGTCTTACTGGATTTGAAGGGCACCGGTGCTGGTTATGAAGATATCACGTATCAGTCATCCACCCGCCGGTGGTATTGCCTGATCGAGGCTGCCGAAACGAAGTCGGGCGTCTCAATGCCGCGTATCGATGAGTTTGACGAATCGTTCTCCTTTATCAAAGGGCACTGGCTGGACTTCCCGCTCAAAGCCGGCAACAAGGGGTTCGAAGGCTTATCGACCCTGCACTATTCCGGGAATAATTACCTGCTCGGTCTCTGCGAGGGAAATGACTGTAAAAGCGGCAAAGGGGGTGCTCACCCGGGAAAGGGACGTATCCAGGTCTTCACGTGGGCGGCGGAACGCTGGGAGCACGTCGGAACCATCAGGCTGCCAAAAGCGGTACGGTTTGTTGACTACGCCAGCCTCGATGTCTGCAACGGCTCTCTGTCGGTGATCTCGCAGTCTTCGTCGGCCATGTGGGTAGGGCGACTTCGTGCGCAGCCGGCCGGTCTGGACGATATGTTCGAAGACGATGGCCAGGTGTATCTGTTCCCCCGCGACCATAAAGGTCGGATCATGTACTGCAATATGGAAGGGGTGACCTGGCTTGGAAACGACCGGCTGGTGGTTGTATCGGATAAAGGGAAGTCCGATCAGCCCGGACGCTGTGCCCGGAAAGACCAGTCGATCCACATCTTCAAACTACCAACACCAGATCCACTGGGCTGAAACAATATGGATCCCTGGTTGTCACCTGCCTTTTGTTCGGGACGGGGACGGGGGAAAAAAATGGAATCCGTTCTCCTTACTCATTCTCAGGCCCCTGGCTCTTACTACCTCACCCCGTTTCAGAACACAATATCCTCTTTTGCGAACCTCACTTTCGGCATCGGCTTGTCGGCAGCGTACCCCACCGGGCAGAGCATCGTCGGGACAAGGGGCGGGGGGATCTTCAGGATCCGGGTAAACTCCTTCGGGTCGAATCCTCCCATCGGGCAGGAATCAAAACCGAGTGATTTTGCACCGTTCAGGGCATTTCCGAGCGCCAGATAGGTCTGGGCCTGGGACCATGCCAGTTTCTGGTCCGGGGACATTGGCTTGGTGAACTGAACCGCCATCCCGATGACCCGCTCCTGCATCTCTTCGGGTACCTTACTCTTTTTTAAGAGTGCCCCAAGCCTGCGGATGAGGCTGTCGTAGTCGGGATCGGCACAGAACACGAGCAGGTGCGAACAGGTAGTGACCTGTTCCTGATCAAAGGCTGCTGGTTTCAGCTGCTCTTTTATCTTTTGGTCGGTGACGACCTTGATCTTCCAGGGCTGGAGGTTTAGCGCTGACGGGGCAAACCGCACCATCTCGAGGAGCTCATTGATCTTGGTTTCAGGAATCTTCCTGCCGTCAAATTTCTTTGTCGCATACCGCGACATCACGATATCTGCAAACTCCATAGTGTGTACCCTCTGATTGATAATCGATTGATTTCGGGGTTCCTCTATTTATAATGGGTGTCATGACCGGAATGATCGTGAGAAGACGGTTGAGGGCTTTTTTGGAGAAGCAAAGAGGCCCGGTGATATCTGTCAGATTATATGAATCAGAGGAATTTTTTCCCTGGACCCTCATGTACACCCAATTACCAACCATCGTATGGTTCGGGCATCCCTGCGATTCTCAGCAGTTATCCAGAAAAGAATAAATCCCGGGATTTTATCTAGTGCCCTTTCTGGCAATCCGATCGTAGATAGATATCAGTTGTGCAACGTTCCTGTTCCCTCCAGAACTTGCAGATCTCATGGTCTGCAGTTCAGTCATCAATCGATCGTATGTCCGCATCGTCATCCCCCCTTTTCCCCCCTGGTTTCCTCCAGGATGTCCGGTCCGAGTTTTACCATGGACCAAATAGATCACATTACCCAATGTGAATATATTCATTTGCCATGCAATAAAAATTCCAGAATAGGATAGGGTTCAAATTCTGAATTAAGGCATTATTATCTTTTTTCAGACCTGTTACGCATAATGCTGTAAATTTACCACGCTATCGATCCTTCATCTAAAAAATAGAAAAATTGAGGAAAAAATTTCCCGAAAGGGCGCTCATTGCCGATTCGGGTTCTGCTGGACCGGGTTATCCTTTTTTTACTTGAGAACCTCGACCCCTCCTCTGATGTCAGGTATTCTTCCCTTGATGTTTTCTCCTTCAGGATACGGTAACTGTCCTTGCCAATCGATCTTCAATTCAATCGGTTGATCAGCGAAATCGTATTTCTTTTCATCTCTCGTCATCCACTGTTCAAATTTCCAGAGGGATTCTGTATCAAGATACCCGTAGCTGTGACCAAAGCGGAAATTGGTCGCGTAGTAACCCCTCTCCCCCATGAGGACTAATGTGTGTTCTTCTGGTGCCTGGTTATAACTGTATTCATGAATGAACCGGTATTCTCCCACAACTCCTCTATTGGCCTCGATGTTCGGATCGACGATGTCGAAGCTTCCCACCACAAAGCCGCCCGTAACATCTGGAATCGACGCTGCCTTCTCGATCATGGGCGTTTGCATAGTCCACTTTACTGATGGAGCTACCTTCCCATCTACCCCCTCAGGATAGGTAAAGTAAACATTACTGTACTGCATTGCATTCCAATAGGGAAGGATGAATTCAGTGGTTATCGTTACCCAGTTGCAGTAGGGGACTGTATTGTCAGCAAGGTTCCAATCAACAGTGATTTGCCTGCGTTGAGGTGAACTTTCCTTAATTGAAGGGGTATTTTTCGTTCCCCAATCGATCTTTGTTGAATAACTCAGGATATCCACATCGGTGCTCACCGCGTAATGCAGGTCGGTTGCATTCACCTCCTTTTTGTCCTGGTGTATCTTGTAGGATCCGACCACTTTCTGGGTCAATGCGCCACCCGAAGGGGTAGTCGCCGGAGAAAGCACAACGATATGTTTGATGTAGGGATGATTGGTATCGTAATTGATGTACCAGCCGTTTCCTTCATTGGCTCCACCCGGATTCGGAGTGGTATACACATCGTAGGTATAGCTTTGGACATCTCCACCTGTATCCGTGTCCGAATCGGTGAGTCTCACCGCTGATGGATTGGTAGTAAGGGTCCCATCGCTGCTGCTGTCACCCCAGCTGGTAATTGCATGGCCTCCACTCCCTATTGAAGAGCCACTGGTTGGCCAGCTTATGCTCAAACCGACAAAATTACATTCACGCAGTTTATTGCCAATAAAACGAGCACCATTGGCATCAGCCCACGGATATTTGGGATTCTTGTTTCCGTACACCGTCACGACGGTATAGGGATTCGCCGGCCATATATTGTTGGCTGAACCGAGCCACCAGCTCAACGCTGTATCGGTCCAACCAGTATTGGCTACCCCGAACTGGGCGATCATATCCTGGTATATGTCATCCGCTCTCGCCTGGACCGTTGCTCCGTTGCCGTATCCCGCCCCGGCAAGCATATTCGAAGCGGTTGCAAGGTAGCAGGAATTGTCCGGGTCAGGAGAGAATTTGTCCGCATCCCCGGTGAGACATCTTATGTAAATTAGTGATGTTCCTGGTAAAGGCTGCAGGTTTCAGCTGCCTTATCTTTTGGTCGGTGAGACCTTAATCTTCAAGGCTGGAGGTTTATCGCTGACGGGCAAACCGTACCATCTCAGCTCATTGATCTTGGTTTCAGGAATCTTTCTGCCGTAAATTTCTTTGTCGCATACCGCGACATCACGATATCTGCAAACTCCATAGTGTGTATCCTCTGATTGATACTCGATTGATTTCGGGTTTCCTCTATTTATAATGGGTGTCATGACCGGAACGATCGCGAGAATACGGTGAGGGCTTTTTTGGAGATGCAAAGAGGCCCGGTGATATCTGTCAGATGATATGAATCAGAGGAATTTTTTCCCTGGATCAATCATGTACATCCAATTACCAACCATCGTATGGTTCGGGCATCCCTGCGATTGTCAGCAGTTATCCAGAAAAGAATTAATCCCGGGATTTTATCTAGTGCCCTTTCTGGCAATCCGATCGTAGATAGATATCAGTTGTGCAACGTTCCTGTTCCCTCCAGAACTTGCAGATCTCATGGTCTGCAGTTCACTCTTCAATCGATCGTATGTCCGCATCGTCATCCCCCCTTTTCCCCCCTGGTTTCCTCCAGGATGTCCGGTCCGAGTTTTACCAAGGACCAAATAGATCACATTACACAATGTGAATATATTCATTTGCCATGCAATAAAAATTCCAGAATAGGATAGGGTTCCAATCCGGAATTAAGGCCTTATTATCCCTTTTCAGACCTGTTACGCATAATGCTGTAAATTGACCACGCTATCGATCCTTCATCTAAAAAATAGAAAAATTGAGGAAAAAATTTCCCGAAAGGGCGCTGATTGCCGATTCGGGTTTTGCTGGACCGGGTTATCCTTTTTTTACTTGAGAACCTCGACCCCTCCTCTGATGTCAGGTATTCTTCCCTTGATGTTTTCTCCTTCAGGATACGGTAACTGTCCTTGCCAATCGATCTTCAATTCAATCGGTTGATCAGCGAAATCGTATTTCTTTTCATCTCTCGTCATCCACTGTTCAAATTTCCAGAGGGATTCTGTATCGAGATACCCGTAGCTGTGACCAAAGCGGAAATTAGTCGCGTAGTAACCCCTCTCCCCCATGAGGACTAATGTGTGTTCTTCTGGTGCCTGGTTATAACTGTATTCATGAATGAACCGGTATTCTCCCACAACTCCTCTATTGGCCTCGATGTTCGGATCGACGATGTCGAAGCTTCCCACCACAAAGCCGCCCGTAACATCTGGAATCGACGTTGCCTTCTCGATCATAGGCGTTTGCATAGTCCACTTTACTGATGGAGCTACCTTCCCATCTACCCCCTCAGGATAGGTAAAGTAAACATTACTGTACTGTATTGCATTCCAATAGGGAAGGATGAATTCAGTGGTTATCGTTACCCAGTTGCAGTAGGGAACTGTATTGTCAGCAAGGTTCCAATCAACAGTGATTTGCCTGCGTTGAGGTGAACTTTCCTTAATTGAAGGGGTATTTTTCGTTCCCCAATCGATCTTTGTTGAATAACTCAGGATATCCACATCGGTGCTCACCGCGTAATGCAGGTCGGTTGCATTCACCTCCTTTTTGTCCTGGTGTATCTTGTAGGATCCGACCACTTTCTGGGTCAATGCGCCACCCGAAGGGGTAGTCGCCGGAGAAAGCACAACGATATGTTTGATGTAGGGATGATTGGTATCGTAATTGATGTACCAGCCGTTTCCTTCATTGGCTCCACCCGGATTCGGAGTGGTATACACATCGTAGGTATAGCTTTGGACATCTCCACCTGTATCCGTGTCCGAGTCGGTGAGTCTCACCGCTGATGGATTGGTAGTAAGGGTCCCATCGCTGCTGCTGTCACCCCAGCTGGTAATTGCATGGCCTCCACTCCCTATTGAAGAGCCACTGGTTGGCCAGCTTATGCTCAAACCGACAAAATTACATTCACGCAGTTTATTGCCAATAAAACGAGCACCATTGGCATCAGCCCACGGATATTTGGGATTCTTGTTTCCGTACACCGTCACGACGGTATAGGGATTCGCCGGCCATATATTGTTGGCTGAACCGAGCCACCAGCTCAACGCTGTATCGGTCCAACCAGTATTGGCTACCCCGAACTGGGCGATCATATCCTGGTATATGTCATCCGCTCTCGCCTGGACCGTTGCTCCGTTGCCGTATCCCGCCCCGGCAAGCATGTTCGAAGCGGTTGCAAGGTAGCAGGAATTGTCCGGGTCAGGAGAGAATTTGTCCGCATCGCCGGGTGGAGACATCTTCATGTAAACACAGCCGGCTGATGCGCACATTACAACTACGACAATCAGAATCAGTAATCGATGATTACTCTGCAGGGATTTGAACCATGAACTTTCCTTCACAATAATCCTCCAT
This sequence comes from uncultured Methanoregulaceae archaeon, assembly GCA_963828315.1. GTDB lineage: Archaea > Halobacteriota > Methanomicrobia > Methanomicrobiales > Methanospirillaceae > UBA9949. The sequence goes on from CAWHEC010000012.1 coordinate 14,131, forward strand.
TTTTTTACCAATACCCAGAAGATAGCTCCTGGCATGCACCAGTATACACAAGGATTGGGATAAAAGTATGCAATGCAATATTACCGTCTCATCGATAGATTGCCGAATGAAACGCACATGAGACCCATCGTCACATGCCCCCCTTATGAAAACCGCGGATGCGGTTTTCATGCCAAAATGCTTTGAATGCTTTTATTAACGTTAAAATTTTCCTCTGCTGTTACTTCCTATGAGGAGAGATTAAGGGTTATTTCACCATCGCAGTAACTGCATCGAGCAGATTATCCCTGATCCATTCACGGTTCTCGAGCGTCACTTCGACAATTTTCACATCTGATCTCTTCTTGATTCCTTCCATGAACGGGGTCCCCTTCTTTCCGATGGTAGCAATAAAGGGCTGGTCAGCATCGAGGAGGCGGAGAACAGAGTCCCTGAAAAGCGGGGAAAGGCATTCCATCTTGCCTATCTCATCGATCAACACAAGATCGGTGCTGTCTTCTGAAAGATGTATCTCTTTGAGAAACTGCTCGAATCCGGGAAGATCGATCTTATACTTTCCGACCCGGAGCGGACTGTTGATATCGACATGGGAAAGGACCTGTCTTGCCCCTGAACAACTGACGAGCAGAAACCCTTTTCTGGTTCCTCCCTCCCTGATCTCCCGGGTGACAAACCCTGCAGGATGATAGTCTGCCAGGGCTTTTGCCAGCGAGACCATGAGCGTGGTCTTGCCGATGCCAGGGTTGCCGGTGAGAAGGAGATTTCGGTCATTGTCCTTGGCGGCGTCATCATTTTGCTTCCTATTGAAGGAATGCATTTGAATCAAAACCGTATCTGTTCATTTAATAACGAGAAGATGTTATTATTAAAAAATGGAGCCTTATATCTCACAAGAACTCCCTATAACTGACATTGATTGGGTAAGACACATTCAGTTACTGGGCAAAGTCTAATAGAGCTCTTGCGAAATATGATGGAATTTTATACGGAATCGTGAATCAAAGTATTCTGCTCTCTCCTCTCACCACCCAAGAAGCGGTAATTTCATCTCGCATTGAGGGAACACAAGTTTCGTTCGAAGACGTCCTCGAATATGAGGCAGAATTGACACAGCGATTCGATTCTGGACAGACTCACGATATCATTGAAATTATGAATTATCGTAAAGCAATGGAGAGAGCCCTCGAATTGCTACACTATCATCCACTCACTATTGAAACCGTTCGCGAACTGCACCGTATCCTTTTAACAGGGGTAAGAGGACAGACTAAAAGTCCTGGTGAAATTAGGACTGTACAAAATTATATCGGACCTAAGGGAACGGGTATTGAAAATGCGACCTTTATTCCCCCAAAACCGGAGGATGTACTACCTTCATTAAAGAACTGGGAACAATACCTTACAACGGATGAAAAGGATCCGCTTGTTCAATTAGCGATATTAAAAGCGCAGTTTGAACTTATTCACCCATTCAGAGACGGTAATGGACGTGTAGGTAGAATGCTTGTGCCTCTATTCCTTTATTACAAAAGAATTATTGCAAGTCCATTTTTTTATATTAGTGCATATTTTGAAAGCCATCAATTACAATATTATACAAAACTCAATGCGATTTCTCAACATAATGCCTGGGACGATTGGATTGCCTTCTTCTTACAAGCAATAATAGAGCAAGCTGAAGACAATTGTACGAAAGCAACTGAAATTTTGCATTTGTATAATGTCATGAAGCAACAAATTCCGAAAACAAAATACTCAATTCAGGTCTTAGATTTCCTGTTCTCACGCCCTATTTTTACATCGAGTAAATTCGTCAAAGAGGTAAATATACCCAAACAAAGTGCTGTAAAATTAATTAACGATTTAGAGAAGGCAGGGATCATCACCATATATCATGAAGGCAGAGGTAGAAAACCAAGTTCTTACAGATTTGAGAGACTTTTAGCAGTTTCTCAATAGTTGCTTCATACCGGGCTCAATTATATGAACTAATATATAATTTTTCGTACTATATTTTCGTTATTAAAGTACACAATGAGAATAGCGTACTATTTTCATATCGCAACATCACTATTTCCCCTATCTCTTTCGTTTTTGTGTACCTTTTTTTCTATATTATAGTACACAATTGGAATAGCGTACTATTTTTATATCATAATGCCCCTTTACAAGAAGAAATCCTTTCCTGGTTCCTCCCTCCCTGATCTCCCGCGTGACAAACCCTGCAGGATGATAGTCTGCCAGTTCGCGGCCATGGTCGAATCACGTGAGACTTCGATCACACCCTGCAGGAAAAATTTGACCCAACTCTCCAAATCACCATCTGTCCGGGTGTTATTGAGAAGTTGCATATATTCGGGTTTGTGGCGGTTCAGATAGATACTGGATATAGAGAAGAGGTCTTTGAAGGATACCTTCCCTGCAAAGATGGGAGAATGCGAAGAGGAGGCGCCCCATCCTGCGTTCCCGTCAAGAAACGGGTGAATAGTTTCGAATTGGGAATGAATCAAGGCCACCTTGACGAGGGTGGGATTTCATCATTGGATGCGATGAATGCCTCCAGGTTCTTCATCAATGGAGCTTGTGCCATCCCCAAAATCCCAGAGGTATGTATCAGCATTATCTGGTGTCAGAACGGTGAACTGGACAGTCAAGGGAACATATCCAAACCATTTATCCTCTGTAAACCTTGTTGCCGGGACTCTTGAATTTGCTCCGACATTGATATATCTCTCTTTTATCTCCTCGTCAATGCCATCCGATCCGTTGATTATCAGTTTAACTGTGTACAATCCTGTATTACGATAGATATAAGTGGGATCCTTCATCGTGCTGTCTATTCGGCCATCGTTGTTGAAGTCCCATGCATACGAAGTGATATTCCCGGAAGACTGGTCCGTGAACTGGACATTCAGGGGGGCAGTCCCTGAAGTAGGGGTCCCGATGAACGCTGCAACCGGTGCAACCGGTCCCGTGGTCACTGTGATGACCTGGGTCGCGGTAGCGTTATTACCTGCGTTGTCCGTTGCCGTACAAGTGATCGTTGACTCTCCGATTGGGAAGGTAGAACCGGATTCAGGAGTACATGCTGAGGATGCAATACCGCTGATGGAATCGGTGGCAGTATAACTGTAGGTAACCGTAGCACCCTGTGCACTGGTAGTCTGTAACGAAGATGGGTGGCGGCATGGAGAGCACAGGATGAGTTTTATCGATTTTTATCGTCTCCTGTTTGGTTTCTTCGATGTTACCGGCATTATCAGTGGAACGGTAGTAGATCGTAGTGATTCCCTCATTTGGAAGTGTGAAGGGGATAGAATATGTGTTCCAGTTTATTCCATCGTAACTGCATTCGGTTTTTTTAACGCCGGAACCCCCTTCATTATCAGTAGCAAATAATTCAGTGTTTACCTCTGAATGGTACCAACCCTTCAAACCGATACTTCCAATTTGTTGTGAACTGGATACTGGAGGAATAGTATCGATTGATGTTACCACCACCTCTATTGTTTCAGAATCAGTAAGTCCATCGCCATCAATAACTGTGAGAGTAACATACTGCTTCCCATTTGAGGAATAGGAATGGCTGCAGGTTATACCCGAGCCTGTTGAACCATCACCAAAATCCCAAGTATAAGAAACGATAAAGTCATCAGGATCAGACGAACCGCTACCATCAAAGGTAATAGATTCTCCCACAATCGGTTCTTCAGGAAGGAATACAAATTTGGCAACAGGTGGCTGATGAGCGAAATCTTGATATCGTGTTTGAACCTCTTCAGCACTTAAGGCACGATTAAAAATCGATACTTCATCAATTACGCCGCTAAAATGGTAATTTCCTTTGTATAATATATCACCTGAATGACTGCCGACGCGCTGGTACCAACGTCCGATCCAGATATTGCCGGTTCCATAATAGATCGGATAAGAATACGCAGAAGATCCGATATACTGGCCGTTTAAATAAAATTTTATTTCGTTCTGATCATACGTCGCGACGAGATTGGACCAGACACTCGCTGGAATGGTTGCATCTACTCCCCCTCCTCTCCTCCATGTAGAGTGGTATGCAAGAGCAAGACTAATCACCTCATTATTGTAAAAAAAGTCATACCCATCAGCGCTGAACCATGCATCAGAATTTGTTCGTGTAATAATAGGTTGCAGGTAATCAATAGCGCCCTGTTCAACTGAGGGTTTCACCCATACTGATATTGTGAGTTGCTGTGGTTTCAAAGATGCAGCATCTGGAACTTCAATATACCCTTTTGTACCGTTAAATTTTAATGCAGAGCCCGATATGCCGTTTGGTTCCCAATTTGTGTCATAAATCAAACCGTTGTTTCCGTTACCAGAATCATCAAAGGCAATATTTCCCGATCCCTCATCGAAATGTAAAATAAGTACACCGTCGGATGCGTCATCTGATGCAAATGTACTCACGGCAACCGAATCATGATACGCTTTCCCGATATTTCCCGAAGATCTGCTTCCTAAATGAATACGTTTCTCCTGAAGAATGGTCGGGTCGAGCTTCTTTTGGGTTTTATAGACAAATGTGTCATCAATATAATAACTCACGTACCGGTCCTTATCAATGACCATCTTCAGAGTGTGCCATCCATTGATGTAGTTATCTGCATTGAATGTGTATCCATTTCCATCACCTGTTCCATCCTCTGCCAGAATGTTACACCCAATGTACGCATGACGACGATATTGGCTCGGGGTTGCCCAGCAGGCATCTCCATACCCGTACAGTCCAATAGAAGCCCCATTGTAATATCCCTCTCCAGGACAGTTGGGATGTGTCCAATAGGGATCCTTGTCACGAGTGATTGATACTTCGAGCTGTACCCCAGCACCCATTCCAATTTGCAATCTGGAGATACACATCAGACTCGATTATCACGCCTTCGGGATATGAGACCAAATCTTTCGTTACAATACCGCTCTCACACCAGCTGTCTCCGTTGTTATCGAAGACCCCTGTTCGTCCCTCAACTGATGGGAGAACACGTGGTGAAGGAGAGCCGTAGAGAATCCATTGGTCCAATCCAGCATCAAAATCATCCTCAAAAAGAACATCCGCGCTCACAATTCCAACGCACATTGCGAAAAGGGCAATGATAATTACCATTATTATCCGACACTTCATCAGAGCCATAGCACTATCCCCCCCTATCAAGGGATAATTTTCAGATTGATTAAGATATATAAATAATTTTTTATTTGAGTCTCACATATGGTGTATCCCAAATATTATGATTAAACGTAGGAGCATCCTTTGATTTCCTCTCCATTTTACCGCTATCGAGACTTTACTAACCTCCCCCTCCCATATATACATACCAGCAATGACCCCCACGCCCCCGCTCTCCGATGAATCGGTCCTCATGCGGTGGATGGCTCTCGAGATGGGCAGGATCAACGATGGAGTAGTTGCGGAACGGAAACGGCTTTCAGAACTTCTCAGGGATCCGAAACCCTCTTCGGTCACCCGCGGAGGGAAAGAATTTGCCTTCGATAAAAACACCATACGTCTTCTTGGTGAAAGGCTTCCTGTCTCGCTCCATACCCGCCTGAAGCTCCCCATCATTTTTTATTTTGATTCGACGGTTGAGGACAGTTTTTTTCTTACCGATAGTGCAGCCCTGGAAGCATTGCAGCTCCTCGGGGAGCTTTCTGATATGAGAGAGATGACCGGGGGGAGGGTATGGGTAGGCAGGGCGATTGTGTATGCTATTATGCGGAAGTATCCGGGGGCGGTGCAGGTTATGGTGGGGTAGAGGGGTGGGGGGTTATTTCTCAAATTGGGACATGGATGACATACTAAAAATCCATTCTCGTAAGGTATTATACTGAGCAGCATAATACTACATGCAAGTATTATAGAATTAGTTAAAAGGGTTCCCTAAATATATTTTCTAGGGGATTAAGGGACAAACTGGTGATCTGGAGCTCATGCATCCACCTTTCCAAGAGCCTCAATATATCTGATAGACTAAAAAGTATCATTCCGGATCGACTTGTAATCAGGGTTTGTGAATTATGGCGTTAGATCATTATAGTCGTAGTATGGGAGATATTCAGGCCCTTTTTCGGTCGCGGCTTCAGATACAGATCCTTCTTTCCTTGGCTGACGGGAATAAGACCCTTGCCCAACTTCGGGATATAACCGGGAGCTCATCCCAGGCACTTATCCCAAGGATCCGCAAGCTAGAATCGGGTAATTTCATGGCAATCTCGGACTATGAGTATCACCTTACTCCAATAGGTAGGTTACTTACCAAGAAGATGCAAGATATCATTCTCTTTAAGTCGGTTACAACGAAGCACAAGAATTTTTGGGACCAGCATTTTTCAGAGGACATCCCGGAAGAGTTTTTAGCTGCTATGGGGGATCTTAATATTTCGGAAATTATTGCGGATACAAATGTCGAAATTTTTAATGTCTACTTTAATTTTCTTAAGCTAATTCAGGAAGCCGAACAGCTCTATATCCTCACGCCAATCTCAAGCCCTGCGCATATGCACGCAGTCATGAAACGAATAAGTGAAGGAGTGTATGTGGAAACACTGGTGGGAAAAGATCTTTTCAGGCAACTTTCAGCATATCCCGATTTTGATAAGATTCATGAGCTCGCCACTCACACGAAGAGCAAAATTTTTATTCTCGAGAAGCCTCCAAGAATAGGGCTAACAGTCACTGATAAGCATATCTCCCTCGGTCTTTACAAGAATGACGGGATCTATGATACTACCACAGACCTCTTCTCTATCGATGAAAAGGCGGTAAACTGGGGTCGGAGGTTGTTTCAATATTACCGGGCTGATGCAATAGAACTGACACTATAACCTCTTTACGCATTCCCCAGGAGTCTTCCCTTTTGATTGTTCTTCTTAATAATTGAAATGTCGGAAATCTATATCCATGATTATTAAATGGTATTATGCTATCCGGAAAATGAATAGTCCATACTATTGAGTACTGTTTTTTCCAACTCTGCAACACAATTATCTTGGCTGAATTACCGGGCAAAGATATATCTCTCTTCTTGAAAAAGAGTAATAAATGGTTAGCCGGATAGTTCCTTGAGGCTTTTATCGAATCGCTTTTTATTCTTACATTAATTGGTCATATTAACCTTCTACATTTCGTGTAATATTTGTCATAAAAATGTATGATTATTCTTTAAATGAAAAATAACCTATGTTTGAACAAAGCCAGTCAGGATCCAAGTCAGAAATTGATCTTCAGGTTATGGTGGAATACTTGGTCTATAGTTCCGTGTATCTTTCTTTTGCTGCTGGTGCCATGGTATTTATATCTAGTATCCTGCACCAGGTCCCTTTCAGCCTTATAGTATCGGCACTTGGAATGCTGATAACCTACTCTATTTACAACCTGAACAGGAAAACCGATGAGAGCGAGGATGCCATCAACCATGCTCACCGGTATGCATTTACAAAGAAGTACAATAAAATACTCTATTTATCGGGAATAGGGGCATATTTACTTGCGCTTGTGCTCTCTGGTTTCTATGGAATTTCGGTGATCCTAGTCTCTTCCATACCTCTCTTCACCGGTCTGATTTACAGCATGCCACTATTGCCGAAGAGATTTGGGTACCGCAGACTCAAGGAAATCCCCGTCTTAAAGAGCCTTCTTGTTGCCTTTGCCTGGGCACTTCCCCCCGCCCTTCTCCCGGTATATATTTCTGGTGCAACCCCCTCCTTGGTCACGCTTGCGGTCATCCTGTTCTTCTTCTCTTTAGTCTTTATCAACACGGTTCTGTTCGACATAAGGGACCTGGAAGGTGACCGGGCTGCCGGGGTCCGTACTATCCCCGTGCTCCTGGGGATAACCCGCACCAAGACCCTCCTCACCCTGGTCAATATCACCTTTGGCATCTCCGTCCTCTCCCTCCTCCTCTTCTCCCACATCTCCCCCGTCTACATCTGCCTGATCGTCACAGGGATGATCTATGCCCAGGCCTACATCCTTCTGTTCCATACTATCAGCACAGGGAACCTGAGATGTGATGTCATCGCAGACGGGCAGTTCATCGTGCTCGGCCTGCTGATGATTGGTGTCATTGCGGTCATCGAGACCATCGCGATACTCCAACTCTGACAGCCTCGACAAATCCCTCTCCGGGGAACAAACCTATTATTGGTTCCCGGAACAATCTCTTCTCATGAAACCGGTTCGGATAGCGGTAATCATCGCTATCGTAGTAGTAATCTTCGTGGCGATTGCAGCAGCCGATGACTGCGGGTGTGATAGCGGCCCTGATAGCAGTCCCGGTCCGGGTGACGGATGGGATGACAGCGATTTTTCCTCAGATCATAGTGACGACTCTGGTAATAATGGCGGATCGGATAGCGCATCAGATAGTGGATCGGGCAGTGGATCGGTAGTGGATCAGGTAGTGCATCAGATAGCGCGTCGGATAGCAGTTCGAGCAGTTCCTCATCAGATTCCGGAGGATCGTCAGTATCGGCCGGAGGATCGGCAGAAGACGGGTTACTCTGGAGGATGAAAGGGGATGACCTGTACGCAAAGGGCCAGTATAACGAATCGCTGGCTGCCTATGAAAAAGCCATCTCCCTTGATCCTGTCGCCATCAAATCATGGCAGGGAAAGGGAAAGGTACTGCTCGCTCTTGGCAGGTCTAACGAGGCTGTAACTGCATTTAACCGGTCACTGAAATTGGATCCCGGTGATGCAGGGACGTATGCCCTCCTTGGCGATGCCCGCAGTGCAGCAGGAGAATACAAGGATGTCTGGTGCAACCCCATCCTTGGTCACGCTTGCGGTCATCCTGTTCTTCTTCTCTTTAGTCTTTATCAACACGGTTCTGTTCGACATAAGGGACCTGGAAGGTGACCGGGCTGCCGGGGTCCGTACTATCCCCGTGCTCCTCGGTATAACCCGCACCAAGACCCTCCTCACCCTGGTCAATATCACCCTTGGCATCTCCGTCCTCTCCCTCCTCCTCCTGTCCCACATCTCCCCCGTCTACATCTGCCTGATCGTCATAGGGATGATCTATGCCCAGGCCTACATCCTTCTGTTCCATACTATCAGCACAGGGAACCTGAGATGTGATGTCATCGCAGACGGGCAGTTCATTGTGATCGGCCTGCTGATGATTGGTGTCATTGCGGTCATCGAGACCATCGCGATACTCCAACTCTGACAGCCCCGACAAATCACTCTCCGGGGAACAAACCTATTATTGGTTCCCGGAACAATCTCTTCTCATGAAACCGGTTCGGATAGCGGTAATCATCGCTATCGTAGTAGTAATCTTCGTGGCAATTGCAGCAGCCGATGACTGCGGGTGTGATAGTGGCCCTGACAGCAGTCCCGGTCCGGGTGACGGATGGGATGACAGCGATTTTTCCTCAGATCATAGTGACGACTCTGGTAATAATGGCGGATCGGATGGCGCATCAGATAGTGGATCGGGCAGTGGATCAGATAGTGGATCAGATAGTGCATCAGATAGCGCGTCGGATAGCAGTTCGAGCAGTTCCTCATCAGATTCCGGAGGATCGTCAGTATCGGCCGGGGGATCGGCAGAAGACGGGTTACTCTGGAGGATGAAAGGGGATGACCTGTACGCAAAGGGCCAGTATAACGAATCGCTTGCTGCCTATGAAAAAGCCATCTCCCTTGATCCTGTCTCCATCAAATCCTGGCAGGGAAAGGGAAAGGCACTGCTCGCTCTTGGCAGGTCTGACGAGGCGGTAACTGCATTTAACCGGTCACTGAAATTGGATCCCGGTGATGCAGGGACGTATGCCCTCCTTGGCGATGCCCGCAGTGCAGCAGGAGAGTACAAGGATGCCGCTGAGCAGTACCTGAAGGCCCTCGCCATGAACCCGAAGATCGAGGGAGTATCTGAAAAACTCTCTGCCGTATACATCGCTGAAAAACTGGTCCTGGAGGTGGGGAACGAAACCGCTTCAGGCTCTCAAGCGATAACCACTCCTGCAGTCACAAAGGATGTGACGGTTTTAGAAACGACCGTAGCTGTCCCGGCCACCACAACAGACGGTTCTTCCGGTGCTGATACTGGAATACTTCTTTCTCTTGCTCGTTGGATTCAGGAGAACATGAACTCTTTTTTTAAGGGGTAGTTCTCTGATTGTTCTTGGATCCCTATTTTTTTAACCTATAGAAAAACTGATATTTTTCAGATGCTCCCCTGGAGGTTTCGCATTCAGCGCACCCCCTGCCGCTGTGGCGTCCCCCAAGATGCGATAGGGCGGTATCGGGCATGGAGGATCGCAAGTTCACCTCCGATCGAACGGAGATCTAAGATCATTGCTTACTACTATTAGGACTTATCATCCGGTCCTTTGCGAGGGATCGCTCGTTTATAAGGACATTGCAGGGAGCGTTTCAGGCATTCGCCATTCATCACTTATAGACATGCTCCCGGTGGTCGATAGTAACGAGATAGACAACCTGCTCCTTCTCATCAGGGAGGAAAATTAACCGGTACCGTTTCGCAATCCTGGTGGCCTTTTTACCGTGCAACGAGCCGGAAAGCCACCCTCCGGTATGGAGTGGGTCTTCCTGGAGCCGCTTCAGTTTTTTACCCAGTTCCACAAGAGCCTCTTTGTTATCCCTGATACATGCGAGGCTCTCTAAAAATGTATCAGTCCGCTTGATTGCCCAGCTCATCAGGATAACTCATCCAGAAGGTCATCGACTGATGAGATCTCTTTCACCCGACCTGCTGCAATGTCGGATTCGCTCCGCTTTATTGACTCCATTGTTTCCGGATTGCTGAGTATCTCAATGGTATCGACAAGAGGTTCGAGATCTTCACGTCGTACCATTGTTTCCCTGATCTTCTTGATCTCCTGATATACTTCGTCGATGGTGACCCCAGAGCTCATGGTAGTTATTCCATGCACCAGATTATAAGGATTCGGCATACGAAACACGAGCAAAAGGAGGTCAGATGCAGTGCTCCTTTGGAGTCAGATGACTCGAGGATCCCATCGTCTGCGCATGTGTATTTAGACCCTCTGCACTGGTTGTGAACATATATTCATGAACCAGGTACTGTCTGTAGTGCCAAGTACCAGCAGGACCATCGGGGATCCCCCGATGCAGCATGATCCCCCCCAGTCCTGACGCCGCGTATCCTCTGAACGAACCATACCTGCTCACATCCGTACCCTTATCTGAACCTTCACATCATACTTGTACAAAAGACCCGTTCCTGACGTGCCATGTCCTCTCCCTCATCCGATCCCTGTATCCTCGTCCTCCATGGACCGGAGGTGTTCGATGCCGGCGACGTGTCGTTCCTGATCGACCGGCTCCGCCCCGATCGGGTCATTGTCGCCGGAGTGATGGCACGTACCGCTGCAGAGGAGTCGGGGATCGCCTGCGAGTTCATCAGTGTCCCCCCAAGCTGGGTCCTGAAGGACCTTGACGGGTGTTGTATCCTCGCAAACCATGGCAAGACACCGGAGTCCGGGAAGATATTCGGCGAGATCGTGGCGTCCCGGCTCCTGCCCCGTGGACTGATCCACCTGGAGTGTTCGGATAGGACTCTCTATGCATGGAACCGGCCAATCGACCGCGAGGTCCAGGATATTGCAGGGAAGACGGGATTCCAGGTTGTCCCTGCAATTGTTTCGGAAAAAGGGAGATCCGGGGAACGGACCATTCGCGGGTGTATCGAGGGAGAACCGGTATACATCGACGGGATCGTTATCGGCCATGCCACCGGGCCGGAGGTAGTCCTGAAGGCATCGGGAGGAACAATCGTACCGGTCTCCGGAATAGTGCCGAAACTTCACGGTCTTGAGAAGATCAGGGACAGGCAGTACAACGACCTCTCCAGGGTCTGGTGCAAGAGCGGAACGATACGGAGGGGGAGTCCTGCCTCGTCTCCAGGGCGGAACCGTACCGGCCGGGTGCTTTTCATCGACCATTGCGGGCATCACCTCTATACCCTGCTCACCCCCGACGTCTGCGGTATTGTCAGTGTCGGGGATGATACGACCGCAGTCTGCGGGCATATCTGCTCACACCTCGGCATCCCGGTCTTTGGAATCGTTGACGGGGATCGAGACGGAATCGTCGATGCCAGGTATGCCAGTGACTCGGTGATCGCGTTTGCCGAAAACGAGAGGGACGATGATATCGGCGCCGAGGTCAGGGAGATGATCCCGGCAGACCCGGTGGAATGGAACGAGTTTGTCTCGCGGTTGATACATTACCTGGGTAGCCGGGTGACCCTTTCGAAGCATCCGGGGTGATATCGGGTGCTCTGCGCAGTCTGCAAGGGAAAAGGTCTCTGCGGGCTTGCCCGCTGCCCGATTACGGCACGGTTTCATTCCCTTGCCGCTTCAAAACCGGTAACTGGTTATTCGGGACCGGGTGCTCTGCGCAGTCTGCAAGGGAAAAGGCCTCTGCGGGCTTGCCAGCTGCCCGATTACGGCACGGTTTCATTCCCTTGCCGCTTCAAAACCGGTAACTGGTTATGCGGGTCTTGCTCCCTCCGTCTTTATCGGGAGTTCCGGGTATCCTTCGGTGAGTGGAGGCCCCCTGCTCGTCAATGACAGCGATCTCCCTACCGACTGGCTCCGGCAGGGGCTCGGGATCGAGGATATCGTCCGGCTCCGTGCAGAGACCATACGGGGTGCTTCCAAGGTCGCCCCCTACCTTGAGCCGATACAGGAGATAGCCCTGGCTCCCCGCCCCGTCACGGTCGAGGCATCGTTCGATCGACCGGTACGGTTCAATCCCGATTTCGACCGGGTGACTGCACCGGTCGGATGCTCGGGGAATATCTCCCGCCTCGATATACTGGATCATCCCGGCACCGACCGTGCCGTTGACAGGGTGACTTCAGATACCGATCTCTCTGCCGGAGAGGCGTGCATCGCCCTTCACCAGTCGGGGATTGACGTGTACCGGATCGCCCCCCTTTTCACTGCCGGGCTCTTAGGAAAGAGACGGAAGATCGTGCCGACCCGGTGGGCGATCACGGCAGTGGACGACTCGGTCTCGACCGCACAGAAAAAAGCAATTTCACGGTGTCCGGAGGTCCAGGAGGTACGGCTCCATTACGCGGAACTTTTCGGAAACCGGATAGCCGTGATCCTCATTCCCGGTGACTGGCGGTACGAGATGATCGAACGGTGGGGGCCCCGGAGCCTCTGGGCCGGGGAGACGGAGAGCATCACAAGGGACGGAGAGTCATTGAAAAAGACCGGGTACTCCCCGATCACTGGCGCCTATTACTCGGCGAGGCTTGCGGTCACCGAGCACCTGGTCCATGAAGGGCGGTGTGCACGGGCGATCGTCATCCGGAATGTCGAGCCGTCCTACTGGGCTCCCCTGGGTACATGGGTGGTTCGGGAGGCAACCCGACGTGCGATGGCAGCGGAACCTCTCCTCCTCCCCTCCCTCGCAGAAGCAATCGGGCAGGCAGGGGTTCTCACCGGATTTCCCGGGTGGTCCCGCCATTCCGCCCTGGTCCCGGAAATCAGGAGCCAGAAGACGCTCTTTGAGTTTTGACCCACGGGGATGATACCCCCGGTAGCGGAGAAGAGGTCCGTGACTCATCATTGAATAAACAAATCTTCCTTGAAGAGGGGGTCTTCTTCAGCCGGATGGGTTCAACCGGGTGTCTTTTCTCACTGGTTACCACTCGTTATTCTCCCCAAACAGTACAATTCTTTGGCGAATTCCTGATAATCTCTCGTTGCGATCCCCTACCCTCCCCTCTTCTCGTCAGACGACTGCCGGGAATACCGCTCCCTGATGCTGTCAAGGGTCTCGATCTCATCGATCGACTTGTCGTCGCGGAGCCGGACGAACCGGGGGAACCGCAACGCAAATCCCCCCTCGTAATTGGGGCTTTTCTGGATCTCGGAATACCCGACCTCGACCACGAGGCCGGGCTCGAACCGCACCTCTTTTCCTGATCCGCTGATCACCCTGTCTTTGAGCAGGGCATACATCTCCTGGAGCTGCTCGTCTGAAAATCCGGTGGCGACCTTTGACAACGGTTGCAGGTCGCCATCCGGGTCCTGGCATGCGAGGAGGAAGGAGCCGAAGAGACGGGCCCGTTTCCCCTCGCCCCAGTCGGCGCCGATGACCGCGAGGTCGAGGGTGTCGACCGCCGGCTTGATCTTGATCCAGTTCTTACCTCTCACGCCGGGAGTGTAGGGGGATGCCGGCACCTTGAGCATCAGCCCTTCATGGCCGGCCGCTAAAGCGTCCTGGTACATCTTCCCGATCACCTCCGGGTCGTCACTCACGACCTGGGGGGCGATGTACTCACGGAGTGCTCCAACCAGCCGTGACCTCCGCTCCGAGAAGGGAAGGTCGATCAGGGTCTCGCCGTCAAGATGGAGGATGTCAAAGACATTCGGGAACATCCTGTATCTCTTCGCTGATCTCTTCAATCCCGTATTTTCTCCGAAACCTCCGGAGCACGGTCTGGAACGGCATGGGCCTGCCGTCCTTGATGGCGATCACCTCCCCATCGAGGATCACATCATGATCGGTGGACTTCATCAGGAGGCCGGCCACATCCGGGAGTGCATCGGTCACGTCCTCGAGTTTCCGTGAATACATCCGGCAGGTCCCGCCCGATTTGTGGAACTGGAACCTGCTCCCGTCATACTTGTATTCCGCAGCCACTGGCCCCGTTCTCGGCAATGGCGCTCCCGATGCTCCCCTGCTGTGCGAGCATCATCTTCACCGGGTGGAACAGTTCGATCCGGACCTCTTTCAACCGTTCCTCGCCCTCCTTTGCGAGAAGTGCGACCTGCCCCAGGTCATTGATCGCCTGGACCGCATGCTCCACCTGGTAGGGATCGACCTGGAACGCCCGGGCGATCGCCTCCCTCACATTCCCCTCGCCGACCCCAATCCTCAGGTCTTCGAGCATGATGCGGGCGAGATATCTCCCCTCGAGGGGTCCCGCATTGCTGAAGAGTTTTCTGACCACGCGGAGTTTCTCCTTCTGTGATTTGGACCCGCCGGTAGCAGCGATCCCCGTAAGTTCCCTGTACAAGTCAAGCAGGGTCAATTCTTCGGAGAAGAATGAGGTCTGCTCCTTCCGGCCCAGGAGCTCTTCAACCGCTGTCCCGACATCCCCGGTCCGGTTGACGATCGCGACGACATCGTCCTTCCGTATCCCGGCAACGTATGCCACCCCTTCGTAGAGAAGGTTCGGGCCGATCCCGAGTTTTTCAGGACTCCAGTCGGGGAAGATCCGCCCCATGACAAACCGGATAAAGACCGGGAGCTCTTCGTCGCTGAGGGTGGGAAGGACCCGGGCGATCACATCGATCATCGCCAGGCGTCCCGGGATTCCTTCCAGCTGCTCGCAGACACGTGCAAATTCAGAAAAATTCATGTACGGGCCCTGTTTGCATCAGGTTTGGCGGATCAGGGAATAAGGGTTGTTATCCGGGGGATGGCGGGAGAATAACGTCATTTTTGAGAAAGAGTTGAAAATCTTGTAAGAATTCGTTCAAATCATTTCGCTTCAAAAAACATGGAGATATACCATCTGCCCAGACTTTGATGGGAGATATTCTTCGGAATTTTTTTCCTCTCTTTGTGAAGTCAATCGTCCCGATCCGAGTATCGCCCTTCGCAAATAGAGTCCAGTTCCATTAGATGGTACTTCCATACATGCGTGGCAAACGTTTATTATTCGAAATGTAGATGGTGGGATGCTCTGGTATGATCCGATGATGAAAGTTCATGGTAGAGTTATTTCATCGGATTTCATCTTCAGAGCGATAAAAAACAACGAGTATTTCGCGTTATTCGATGAATACCCGGCAATTCAGTTGTGAAGCAGGTACGGCAATGGTCACGAAAACGCCACAACATCGTATCATCACCTGGTGATCAGTG
Organism: uncultured Methanoregulaceae archaeon; assembly: GCA_963828315.1. Lineage (GTDB taxonomy): Archaea > Halobacteriota > Methanomicrobia > Methanomicrobiales > Methanospirillaceae > UBA9949. The sequence continues at coordinate 30,056 of CAWHEC010000012.1, forward strand.
CCGGTCAAAAAAAGGAGGTAACATATGATATATCGTATCACCGGAACGCTGACAACACCCCTTGCGGGTGCAAGCCTGGCAGATCTCAGGATGTATGCCTATAAGTTTCTGGGCTCGTCAACCATGCAGACATTCGGCACGTGTGACGTGCATGCGGACGGGTCCTTTACGCTGGAATATGAAGGATCCCTCCCCTGGACCCATGGAGGTCGCCATCATGCCGATCCCACGGGAGATCGAGGATTTCGGGGTCTTTAATATCGAACGGAGCATCCCCGGCCTCTACTTCCCCCATATCCATATCGCACCCGGCGACTGGGTACTGTCCGGAGGTGTCTACACCCGGCACGTGAGTATCGCCATTCCCGTCAACATCTGGAACCGCTGGGCGTGGCTCTCCGAAGAGTTCACCGTTATCGGCTGGGTGAAAAAGAAGGTGGGAGATGTCATACCTGCCAGTCCCCCATGCCTTTGTCTACGGGGCTGATGCCGACCTCCCCCTGCCCTACGGGGAGGTCATGGCAAACGCCGAGACCGATCAGTGGGGATATTTCTCGTTCTCGTTTCCGCGGGTGGTGTTCTTCATCAATCATGCCGTCTATAACCCGGGGCTGCAGCGATACGGCACCGAGTCCTGGCCGAACATGATCTTCCATATCACCCAGGTCATCGGCGGTCAAAAGACGCAGATCTACGTGGAAGATGAATTGGATGCCCGGCCTTACGCGATGTGGGACGTCCCGAGCCGGACGCTCACCGTTACCCTGATCACGGATGAGGGGATTACGAATGACGAGATCACCATCCCGTTCCCGCCGGGCTGCGATTTCCTGTTCCATGGTATCGGGGTAGTCCAGCCCCATTCCATCACGGACGGCTATGCGACCACAACGGCCGCTGACGGTTTCGCCGGGCTCCTGGACAGTCCCTTCGGGGCGACCCTGGATGTCAACGGCCAGTTCGATGTCACCGTCGCGACACCCCCGAAATACTACCGGGTCCTCTATGCCCCATGGAACGGTGGCGCTGCACCTTCCGCGAGTGATTTCGAGCCGATCCTCAATGAGTCCTGGACGGTCTCCCGGTTCAATGACACCACCCATAACTGGGATCCGGTGGTGATTGAACCGAAAAGCGACGTGATCCCCGGCATCAGGGTCTACGAGATCCCGGATTACCTCGATATTACCCTCACGAGTAAGACGCGGCTGATCAGCTGGACCACCACGCGGCAGGATAACGGTATCCCCCGGTACCCGGACGGGAAATACGACCTTCTTATCGAGGCATACGATGCCTCCGGAACCCCTGTTGCGCTGAATGCCGCCGACCCGGACCTGAACCGGCTGACCGTCATGATCGACAACAGCTGGCCGGAGGCGCTCTTGCGGGTCATCAAGACCTTCGATATCCTCCGCACGGACGAGATGATGCCCTACACCCCGGTCTGCCCGGTATTTTCCAAGGCTGCCGGAGCGCTGCCCATCACCTTCGATGCCACCGATGAGAACGGGCACCTGCTCTATTACCACCTGGCCTTCATTACCGGACATAACGTGTACATGGACCAGTTCATCTGCGCCTACACCGGAATGACGGGGGCAAATGAGGATTTCGTCTTGAACAGGTATCACAAGGGAACACTCGACTCGACAACGGCCCTCCCGGCACGGCCACCTGGTGGTTTTGAGGGCGAGACCATCACCTGGGATATTACGGACCCGGATGTGGTCAAGTGCGCCTACCAGATACGACTTGGCGTGGCGGACCGGACCATCAACGGGTACGGCTACATCCACTATACCGAAGACACGATGCATATCTCAATTGAGCCGTAAGAGGTGGCGGGACCCAGAGAACACGGAGGGCAAACCCCTCCGTGGTTTGAGGTTCCCCTATGAATATCGGGCAGATTGCCGCTGATGGATACCCACTGCCGGAGATGAATGATGGAAAGAAGGAGGACGACTGAAGGCGGGAACTGTCAGATAGTATTTTAAAAATAATTGGGGACAGATTCTTTTCTTTCAATCCTGCAGTACCTTATTTTCCTGAAAAGTGATGATGCAAGACCACCCAGAAAGGATCACGCCGATCCAGCCTTCACTGCTTGCTTATGCAGGATGGCCCATTGGTAGAGGATCAGTTTAATTACGCTGAGGTTGATTGCCCTCTTGTAACTCCACAAGGGGTGAATAGCAATGGCATGCGAAGAAGAATATGCGAGAATGATGGGTGCGCCAGCAGGAAGCGATGCACGTGACCAGGCAGAAGCGGATTTCTGTGAATGCATCCGGTTCATGCTCTCCATTTATGAAGCGAGACATTCCCACTCGGCAGACATGGACGTCGCACGATACGAACGAATGAAGAGACTCATGGAAGCAACAAAGGAACTCTTCGGAAGGATAAAACCGCGACCGCCGAAAGACATCTCGAGGTCCCGTGAAGTGACGGAACCAGATCTTCAGGGATTCAAAAACCCCTATGGTCTTTTCGAAAGCGCTTACCGAGGCGTTTCATGCATCCAATATCACGTTGAAAGAGAACGAGATGTTTGAGTGCACCATTTCCATCCGTGAAAGACCGTCAGATGTTTCGGAGCTATTGACGGTTACGAAAGCGAAAGGCGTCCCTCCGATGAATTTCATCACGGACAGCGCAACGATGGCCCAGGTAATGAAGGAGATGCAGAAGGACAGGATAAAATAACCTTATTTCCCAATTTTCTGATTTGCTGGTCAAGGTTTTGAATAGCGTTTTTGGAATGAACAATAAAGGGTTTTACTTCCCTTTCCCGGGGAACTGCCATTCACACTACCGAAATGGTTTGAGATCCGTGCCCGGCAGGGATATCTCTTGAAGAATCATCGAGCTTGCCCGCCTTCAGACCCTCATCCTCCCCGGCCACCCATTGTCCTTGTCCGGGTTTGACGCAAGCGTGATCTCGACCTCGTCCATGAAGAGGCCGACCCCTTCCCGGGCGGTCACGAGCGCCTTTTCCGGGGTGTTGTTCACCTCGGAGAGGTGCGAGAGCATCACGTGGTGGAGGTGGAGAGAGAGCGTCCGGATACAGGCAGCAGCATCGGGGTTCGAGAGATGCCCCCGCTTCGACCGGATCCTCCGTTTCAGCATCTCGGGATAGGGTCCGGTCCTGAGCATCTCGGGGCAATGGTTGCTCTCGAGGACCAGGGCATCGCAGCGGGCAAGCCACTCCTCAAGTCCGGGGGAGATGACCCCCGTGTCGGTGCAGCAGCCGATCGAGGTCCCGTTCTCTCTCACCCGGAAGGCACAGGGTTCCTTTGCGTCATGGGAGGTTGGGTGGGCTTCGATTGCAAAGTCCCCTACCTCCAGCCGCTCGTCGAACCGGCACCGGACCAGTTCGACCGGCATGATGGTGCTCCCCCGGCACCGTATGAATTCGTGCAGGGTGCCTCCGGTCGCAACCACCGGGACCTTCAGGGACCGTGCGAGGGCAAACACCCCCCTCATATGATCGATATGCTCATGGGTCACGAGAATGGCCTGGACCCGGTCAGCCCTGCCACCGGCGGTGCTCAGCCGGGCTAAAATCTCCCGCTTCGAGAGCCCGGCATCGACAAGCAGGGCTGAATCCCCGCTCTCGATATAAAGGCAGTTTCCGCTGCTCCCGCTCGCAAGGGCGATGCAATCCATCTGGTAGGAGAATAGTGCGTAATCCCTTATACAAGCGTCGATTATGGAGGAAAGAGAGTATGAAAGGATATCAGGCCTTGTTTTCCACCACGTGGATCGCACTTGCCTTGAAGGCAAGCCCGATCTCCTTGCCGATGGCCAGGTCGAGCTCCTCGTATGACCGCTGGGTGATCACGGCGGTCAGTTTGATCCCGGCATCGATCTTCAGCCTGGCATTCGGCCCCATCGGGAGGACCTTTGTGATGCGACCGGTAAACTCGTTCCGGGCGCTGCTCTTTACCCCGTCTTTGACGTGGAACGTGATATCCTCGGGACGCATGTAGAGCAGTACCGGGGTACCTTTGGGAAGCAAGGTCGTGGCAATAATGGAACTGCCATTCACATCGATAGAAGCGAGCCCCGCTTCGTTCGTGGCGACGACTCCTTCAAAAATATTCTCGACCCCCACCATGTTCGCTACCGCCCTGTTCATCGGGTGGTAGAAGATATCCTTCGAGGTACCGATCTGCCCGATCCTGCCATCGATCACAACGCCGATCCGGTCGGCCAGCCGCTGCCCCTGTATCATGTCATGGGTCGACAGGACAACGGTGATGCCGAACCGTTCCTTGAGTGATGAGACCAGGTTCTCGATCTTCTCGGTGGAGACCGGGTCGAGGTTTGCGGTCGGCTCATCAAGGAGGAGGATATCGGGTCTGGTGGAGATCGCCCGGGCAAGGGCCACCCGCTGCATCTCCCCTCCTGAAAGCGTGCCTGCCTTCCGCTCCTCGTATTCACCAAGCCCGACGAGCTCAAGTGCTTCCGGCACCCGGGCCTGTATCTCCTCTTTTTTGACATTCCGGAACAAAAGCCCGATTGCCACGTTCTCAAAGACTGTTCCCCGGAGCGGGGACGGTTTCTGGAAGACCAGGCTCATCTTCCGCCTGATTGGGATCCTGTCCCGGTCTTTTAAGTGAGAGACATCAGTACCGTCGATGGATATGGTCCCGCTGGTGGGGCGTTCCAGCATATCGATAAGGCGGAGGATGGTGGTCTTCCCTGACCCGCTCGGCCCGATGAAGGTGAAGATCTCGCGTTTTTTTATCGAGAACGAGATATCCTTCAATACCTCTTTTTCGCCAAAGTTCATCACCACATGGTCAAACTCGATCACGGTTCTCACCGCTCCTGGACAAGGAAGAGTATCCCGGTCACTACCAGGGCTATCGTAAGGAGGATGATCCCAAGCGCAATCGAGAAAGAAAGGTTACCCATAGACGTCTCAAGCGCAATAGAGGTGGTAAGCACCCGGGTGTAGTACCGGATATTGCCCCCGAGCATCATCGCTGCGCCAACTTCCGAGATCGCCCGGCCAAAGCCAAGGATGACACCGCCAAGAATGGCAAACCGTGCCTCTTTTACGATGGTGATCACGGTCTGGGTCTCATTGGCACCAAGCGATATCACGGTATCCTGTTTTGTCCGGCTCACCCCGGAGAGTGCGATCAGGGTCATCCCGATCATCAGGGGAATGATCAGCACGATCTGGCCGATGATGATGGCGGTGGGGGTGAACAGCAGGCCAAAGTAACCGAATGGCCCGGAGCGGGAGAGGAGGAGGTAGACGAGCAGGCCGGCAAGCACCGTCGGGAGGGCATAGAGTGCCTGGATGATGGTGACAAGCCCCCTCTTCCCGCCAAATTCTCTGAAGTGGATAAACCCCCCGATAGGTATGGCGATCAGGGAGCCTATCAGGGTTGCTATGAGCGATATTATGAGGGATCGTGCGGTGATATCGAGTACTTCCGGATCAAGGGTGACGATCAGCTGGACCGCCTGGATGAAACCTTCGATGACTGCATTCATTCAAGGGACACTCCAAAAGGACCAATATGGGGGGAATCGCGGCAGGGATACGAATACATCGCACCAGTAATCCTTCCTCCTCGACGCTTTCACAACGAGTCTGCAGGCAGGACGCCAAGATGACAGGCTATTCACTAGTAACTAATTAGATTATCGAGGAATATTAATGATATCCGCTTACCTGTTGGTTCATCAACTGATATAACAGAAGGATCAGAGCCCTGCCCTTGCCATGAGGTCGGCATAGACATTCGGGCCGAGAATTGCCTCTCCTTCAGCGGCGTAGCGCTCTTTCATCATGGCGAGCAATCGCGCGGTCCCTGCGGGGGTGGTCATGATCCCGACCCGTTCCGCACGGGTGACAAGTTGTTCCTCCTCCATCATTGCAAAATACGGGAGGACATAGTAATGGGGGACATCGAGGAACTCGGCGAGCCTCCGGGTTGTGGGCAGCCTGACACGGATCCCATTCTCCGAGAAAATCACCGATATTTCATGCTCCTCGAAGAGCTGAATGCGGAGGACTGCATCATAGATGATCTCAATTGAGAGCGTTGCCATCTGGGACCTGTCATGTACTGATAGTCATGCAGGGACAAAAAGGATAGGGTGAGGTGATTGACGGCGAATGTCCCCAGCAGCGGCATTTTGTATCTCCTGGCGATAAAAATGTACATTCATTTGACCACAGGTTAACCAGATTATTTACTTATTCTCAACAATTTAATAAATTATATTTACTTATAATGTAAATATAATTGAGGTGTTAACTTCATGGGTCTGAACAACATTGATATCAAACAGGTCAGGGACTATAAAGAAGTGATTAAAACCGATCCAAAGGAAGCAAAATTCACAGCGAAGATTGAAGGGGACTGGCTTTTTGACGAGGGTGGCCCCCAGTTCCGTTCAACGGTGAAGGTAAAAGATGGCACCTATACCATGGAAGCGAGTCACCCGAACTTCTCTGGTCCGGGCTGCCGTCCGGGTCCGATGGCATTTGGCCTCTTCTGGTTTGCAGCATGCTACTCGAGTAACATTTGTCACTGAAGCAGCGATCAGGAACATCCGGCTTACTGCGGTAAAGACAAAAGTTGAGGCCGACCTTGACTACACAGCCCAGTTCGATCTCGGGGAGAACCCGCTCATCAACGAGTACCGGGTCATCATGGAAGTATCCGGCGATATTACTGAAGCAGAGGTCCAGGATCTGAAAGAGTACGCACTCGGACGGTGCATGGGTATGTTCACCATTAAACATGCTATCCCGCTTAAGGCAAAAGTTCGGCTCATCCGTTAAAGTATCAATCATGACCACACATTTTTTTCTTCTCGAAGAAACGGTCACCCAGGAGCGGCTCACCTGGATCGAAGATGTCCTCAAATTTTACTTTCTGAGACTGTATCCTGAGACCCTGTTGCATCAGATGAAACCAAAGGACGTAGCCTTCACATTCCTCATTACCGGGGATGCACTCTACAGCCTGAACAAAGAAGATACGCTCCCGGTCTGGGATATCATTCTCTCTCTGCCATCGGTAAAAATTATCTGCGACCGGAAGGAACTCGATCTCCGCGGTATTTCGATAGAACGCCTGCGCATGAAAAATCCCGAGATGGTTATCGATTACAACAGCATGAGCCTGAACGGGCATAGCTCGTTCTGGAAAGATGTCGTAAAGATTGCCCGACAGACCGATGAGCCCTTACCGAGTACGATCGGTTACCTGCACCTGGAGTCTCCCTACATGCACAGGTCCGGGCTGAATGTGATCAGATACCTGGCTGCAGCAATTGAAGCGCAGGCATCGATAGAACTCTACACCTATCTTGATGGGATCCATATCAGCCACATCCATCAGAACCCGACCGAGTGTCAGAATATTGGCAAAGAGCTGGAAGACCTCGTCGATCGTGCTGAAAAACGCAATTTGCAGTGCCTGATGCTTGCCTGCGGCCGCTGTGCGGCAGCCAGGGGGTATAGCACATGGGATGATGCAAAAGGCGTCGTCATTTCAACCTGCACCATCAAACCATTCAAAATCCGGAACCTGAATGTTATCATCGACCGGTTCAGGGAAAATCACATCATCCTTGGGGGAAATGTCGGGTCAATCAAGCAGAAAAAAAAGGTTTCCTCATCCCAGTATGGATACGCTGATATATGCTCTGCACCTCCATTGACGATTTTAATCACAAAGGCCCCCATCGGTACCGAGCATGCGTTTGGAGCACTCTCGTTTGCCGTCGCCTCCGCATACCAGGGCATCCCGACCAAAGTTATTTTTATCGAAGAGGGGGTCTATGCTTTAACCGGAACCCATCACCTTGGTGAGGAAACGCAATACTTCAATATGCAGGAAATAATTGATGCAGTGGCAGAAAGCGAGAATCTCCAGCTGTACGTGTACCTGCCTTCATTGCAACATCGGAGAATTACAAAAAATAAACATATTATACCCATGCTCGACATCGGCAAAACTGAACTTGGGCAACTATTATTCCAGCCTTCCAATAGTTCCAAAGCAAGTCACCAGAGAGTATTGTTCTTTTAGGGTAAGGAATGGTGAAAGATGAAAGAGGACTCGTTGGTTGTACCGGACCTTTCTGATCTGACCTGTACAAACCTGATGATCAGGTTGAAGATTATGCTGAAAAAAACGCAGCGGGGATCGGGTATTGAATTCATCATCCGCCGTGACCAGAAGGATACCATCGAGGTCCCTTTTTCAAGCACAGGTTATCTGGTGAAGATCAAAAGATCGGAACCAACCGTTACCAAGTGAATCTGAAGAAAAACGATGTCCGGACCATCCAGTTCACTATCTCTCCGGGAATGTCGTATCTCGAAAAGTGCAGGGAGGATACGAAGCAGCCTGAATCGGTGGAGAATGCCAGTAAAAAGGAGTTTTCCTGTTTCCCATCCTGGGTTTTTTTCTTCGTGCGACCAATATCAGCCGTTATCGATCGTTCATGAAATAATTTTTAACGATTTCTCTTGAGTATGTGTTACTACGAGGAATTTTCAGCAACCCGTTCACGGACTTCACTGATGTGCAGCACTTCATCATACCCGGCACCAATCAGGCAATATCCCTGCCGGTCCAGCGCATAGACCGGGAATTTTACCAGGTCTTCCGGGACTGGCTGAGAGGTGAGTTTTTTGAAATTGACAAGGTCTCTTATGTTCAGGCCGACCTTGTCACAGAGTTCTTTGAGTTCTTTTATCCATCGTTTTAAATCCCGAACGTCTGAACCGTCCCATTTGAAGATCTGGTAGATCTTCATGTACGTGTCCCGCTCGAGGATGATATGGGTGGAGGTCTTGTCCGATTTCAGATAGAAATCAAGGAAGGTCCGGACATCCTTGATCTGCTGGGCATTCTCGTAGGCGATCACCCGGCACTCCTTGATGAGTCCCTTCATCTCGTCGGGACCAAGGTTCGTGCCCAGTCTCCCGATCTCTTTTGAGAGGTCCTTGAGACTCTCCTCGGCATCCTTGAGCCTCGTTTATCATGTCCTCGAATTTAACGTTGAGTTCAACCCCGAAAAAAGCCTCCATGTATTCGGACTGCTTTGTCATGCGTACCTATTGGTAACTATGTCCTATAATCATTATCACGGAGACAACATCTATCAGTTAACACGTCTTAGTGATCTGTATGCTATGGCACGCCAACGCAGGCCTGTGAACCAGGACCTTTTTACCCGGGGAGGGGTCATCACCGAACGAGACCCTGAATTCTGCATTGTCCGCCTCCGTATGCCGGCTGGAATGATAACACCTGCCCAGATGAAAGAAGTGGGAGAGATTGCAGCCCGTTATGGCGTTGAAAAGATCCACCTGACCACCCGCCAGACCATGGAATTCCCCCATGTGGATCCAAGCAATCTCGTAGGGCTCCTTGATGAACTGGAAAAAAACGGCACCCCTCTCGGAGCTGAACGGGAAGAAGTCGTGAACGTTACTGCCTGTCTCGGCACCCGCAACTGTAAATTCGGGATCATCGATAGTGTCGGGCTCGCAGAAAAGATTGACAGGAAATTCTTCGGCAAGGAGACTCCCCGTGAAAGTGAGGATCGCGATCTCCTCCTGTCCAAACGGGTGTGAGAGCGAACGGCTCAATGAGATCGGAATTACCGGCATCCAGAAACCTATACGGGATCCTGGCTTATGCACGGGCTGCGGTACGTGTACAAATTACTGCCGGGAGAAGGCAATCGAAGTCCACGATGGTATCATCGTTCTCTCGGCAGACCGGTGCATGGAGTGTGGGTTCTGCATCATGCCCTGCCCGTTCCATCTTATCCGCGGAGCTGACCCGGAGTACCGCATCACGGTAGGCGGCCATCGCGGGCGTCACCCGAAGATAGGGCGGCACCTTGTGACCGTAAAAACTGAGGACGAGGTGATCCGGGTTGTTGATAAGATTATTTACTGGATTTACCGGCAGGCATCATCCGGCCTGATGCTGCCAGAGCAGCTGGACGAGCTGGAATTCGATGAGTTCAAGAAGACGATCGTGAAGATGATCCATGGATAAAATCAGGCATCAGACAGACAGAGCGAATCCTTTTTTTCTGATGCCCTCCTGAGATTCCCGTAACCCTTATCGTCTCTCCCTCCCCATTGCCACGTAAGGCACTCTTGCAGTGTCGTGGAGATGAACAACTATGAACATGGTCTGGGACAGACATCAATCCCGAACTATCCGTGAACTGGGATATGATACTAAAACACGGACAATGGCAGTGGTATTTGCAGATAATACAAAGAAATTCCATTCCCCGGTTCCCTATCCGCTGTATGCATCGATTCATCACGCAACATTTCCTCAGCGGCTCTACAAACAGACCGTTGAAGGAAAGATCCCCATTGTACGCGGATCCTGATGGCTGGCTCCAATAAATTCCGGAGTTGGTGTGATTCTTCTGTACCTTCTGGTATTTTTCTCTCATGACACTCTGACGAACCTGGGTAATGAGAGAGGATCCTGGATTTCTGTATCCTGAAACTCCTGGATAAAAAAATTGAAATGAATTTGTTCACGTCAGTAGTCTATCGTCCGCATCGCAGTAAGTGTGTCGGTTGCCTGCTTACGGTAATAGGACTTCGGGTAGCCGCATGTGGGGCATTTCCAGTCTGCCGGGAGAGCTGAAAAGTCAGTCCCGGGCTTGATAGAGACGTTTTTGATCTCGCCGGGTTTACACTGGTAGCTCTCCATCTCGGATGAGTTGCACAGGATAGTCATGAACTCCCTGGATTCTCCTTTTGCCGGATCATAGATATGACCACACATCATGCATACGTATTTGTCCATCGTAATAACCTCCTGTTATTCCCTGATTCCAGGGAACATTGCACTGTTCTCTTTTCATTCGTCATTCGCGTATAACGACACAATTCGATGTGTGCAGTGTACTGACCGGGAAAAAATTATTCTTTAAGGAATAATTTCCCGTACACAGTCTCGCCTTTTCTCTTGGGGTGGCGCTCGCCAAGGTCGCCGATGTACTCGGCGAATTTCGCATTGGTGCCATCCACGTCAAGATCCACCTCGCCAACCGGTTTGAAACCGGGCATCATGACGTTGATATTGCCAAAGACGTAAATTTCGCCCTTGACGAGCTGGCCGCCAACACGGCGGTTTGCGTTGCCCTTGACGATGATCTTACCGCCTTCCATGTGGGTGCCGATGTGGATATCAGCATTGCCGTCGACAATCAACTCGCCACCGGTCATGAACGTTGCAACATCCGAGCCGGCATTCCCTTTCACACGGAGGACCCCGCCGCTCATGCCTCTCCAGTCGCCACGGTATGCAGCGCCGAGGTAGTTGCCTGCGTCGCCTTCGACGGTGAATTCTCCGCCCTTCATTGCGAGGCCGCAAAAGGAGTGGACATTGCCCTTGACGAGAAGTTTCCCGCCGGTCATCCAGCTGCCGGTGTACATATCAGTGGACGAGTTTACGACCATTTCCCCGGCACTCATCTTGGCGCCGATGTATTTCATCTTCGTGCAATCGCCGTTGATGACGATTTTTGTCTCTGCTGCCGTTGCGCCTGCTTCTCCGGTAATGGTGAAGTATTCGCCCAGTGTTGAAATTTCCTTACCCTGATAACCGGAAAGTTGTGCGATCTGTTCGGCAGTCTTTCCTGCAAAGGCATCCGGATTCACATTCTCGCATTCCAGATAGAGTTCCGGTACTTTTTTTACTGTGAGTGTAACCGTGTTCATGTCTGTTCACCTACGCCAGGGTTGCATCCACGCTGATAATATGCTGGTGCGGGGCATCAGCTCTCCGGGACTGAGTAATTGTTCTCGTTCACGCTGTAGTAGCGGAGGAATTTCTCTCTGACATCATGCAGGACCTGCTTGTTATCTTTGACTTTCGCATCCACCCAGAATGTGTGCTTGTTGCCCATGTTGACTATTTTGCCGTTCTCGACACAGATCGTTCCGTCCTTGAAGAGGTAGGCAACGTTTGCGAAGGCCTTCTCGATCGCTGCACCGTCAGATGGGAACTTGTCGGGATTGATGTCGTAGATGGCGATGTCGGCGTTCATACCGGGAGCAAGGCCACCGTAGTCCTTCATCAGGCCAAGTGCCCTGGCCGGGCCTGCACGGGTCATCTGGGCGAGCTCGTAGAGCGAGATCTCGCGGTCCATACCGGAAGGTTCGTTGCCGAGATGACCTTGTCTGCATTCTTGAAGGTGGTAAGGCGCTCGTTACGGTATTTCTTGCTCATGAGCCAGGCATAGATACGCGGGTAGCGGGTGAACGGCCCTGCATTCGGGTGATCGGTGGTGATGAAACAGCGCATCGGGTCCTTTGCATACAGCGCCAGTTCAAGACCGATACACCACTGGGTTGCACAGACGCGAGATGTTCGGGTCGTAGATGTACGGCACGACACCGGCTGCGGTCTCGAGCTCGACATCCACGTTGACCCACTTGAGGTGGTTGAGGCCGTGGAGGTGGTGTTCGAACGGGCCATCGGCGGTCATCGTGGTGGTCTCGTCAAGGGTGACGTTGCCGGTATCGATAGTGAGATTTTTCTGCTTGTTGACGTAGTCCATGACTTCCTTTGCCCCGGACTCGAAGTCTCCCCAGTTCGTGCCCTTGTAGGAATGGAACTGGAGGTGGGTGGAGTGCATGACCTGTTCCCGGCCGAAGTTGTTCCTGGGCTTGACACCTTCTGCGAGTTTCAGAGTATCGAGTGTCACCTCGTAGTTGCCGGGGTTGCCGAGGTTGTTCTGGTGCACATGCATCGAGTGCGGCAGGCCGAGATACTCGTTTGCCGCCATCAGGCCGGTCATGATCTCTGCCGGGGTGATATCGAAATACGGGACCGGGTCGTGGATGGTGATGCAGTTCAGTCCCCAGGCCCATGCTTCGGTTCCGCCAGGGTTGACGACCTTGACGCCATAGCCTTTGGTCTGGCGCATGAGCCAGGCGATGTAGGCTGCGGTGTTCTCAATCTCCTGGTTCTTGAGGTACTCAAGGATGAACCAGTTGTTGCCGAGGACCGGGAGTGCGGCTTCATCGATGATGGGGGTGTCGTGGATCTCCTCGTGGACATGGCGGGCATACAGCGGGGGCATTGCTGCTTCCATCGCAAACGTAAACCCCATACGGGCGTACTCATAGCCGGTCTTGAACACGGTCGGGATTGACTTGCCGCCTTCGATACGGGTGATTCCGGGCTTCTTGTGAGAATCGAAATGTTTATCCTCAGGCCGATACCACCGGCCGGCGTTGACCTTGGGACCGGCTACGTGTGCATGGACCTCGAGAGCCCCTGCCATGACGGTCTTGTCTCTGGCATCGATGACCTTTGCACCGGAACCGACCTTGTCGACAATTTTGCTGTCCTTGACTGCAATATCCTTCTTGTCGCCCTTGATTCCCTGGACCGGGTCAAAGACATGGCCGTTCTTGATGATATATTCAGACATTTATGCACCTCCATTGGCAAGGAGTCTCATCAACACGCTGGTTAATCCTGGTCAAGACTTCCTCGTCCGTGAGCATGCCATCGGGCGGGTCAACGACCTTCCGGGTTTCAATCGGGACGTTGTCCATACGATAAGCGCAGCCGCCAGTCTCGACACCGACCATGGCGACCGGGATGTGGATGTCCGAGATCTCGGTCGTGCAGTTGATGTGCGGGTCGATCGTGACGGTCGGTTTTTTAGCGCTGCTGATCATCGCATCAACCGGGAAGTGTGCACCGGGATCGGTTGCGATATAGAAGCAGGCTTCGACTTCGTTGCGGGTGAGGAGATCGACAGACGTGGTCTCACCGGTCTGGTGGCGGGCCTGGTCTCTCCGGGAGAGGTCAACGGCATAGGGGAACCCGTACTGCCAGCCGAGCACCTGGCCGGAACCGGTGACGTTCCAGTGGCCCCGCATGGCCATGATCGAGAATTTCGTGAACTCGTTCATGTCACGGGTCAGGTTGATGGCGATATCGATATTGTGGTTCCTGCCCATGGTGTGGGTGAGGCCCATGCCGAAGAAGATGATACCAAACCGGGCGCTCTTGAACTCTTCAGCGAGCTCGTAGATCTTCTCCTTGGGAACACCGCCGACCGTGTCCGGGAGGGCTTCGCCGCGGGCTGCGGTCCGGAATGCATTCAGGAGCTCGTAATCGTAGCCCTGCTGGACCTGGATGAACTCGTCGGAGACTTTTGCCGTGTCCGTGTACCGGCAGTCAACACAGTAGATTTTCCGGCCCTTGTGACCCTTGACGGTGAAGAAACCACGTGGGAAGATCGAGTACCGGGACATGTGGCGAGGGTGGGCGTGAGCCGGGTTGCAGCCCCAGAAGATGACACGGTCGGCACGGTTCTTGACCTCCCCGAGCGTACAGCTCGGGACACCGACATCCTCGATTGCAATCAGGGACGAGCCGTGGCAGACGGTTGCGCAGTTGTCGACGATACCGCCGACCTTTTCAGCGATCTCATGGCCGACACTCATGGCCTGGCAGCTGGTGGATGCCCAGCCGTACATCAGGGTCTTTCTTGACTTGACCAGCATCTTTGCCGTCCAGTCGATCGCCTCATCGTACGTGACTTCCTTATAGGTGCCGTCAGCCTGGCGCATCCGCGGGCGCTTGACCCGGCCAGGGAGCCGCTGGTGGTTGAACTTTTCGGCGCCGATCGCGCAGGCGTTCTTGACACCAAGGATCGTCTTGTTGTCATCGGATACGGTGACGATGAGGTCATCACACAGGGTACCGCAGAACGGGCAGATAACATCAGTTACTTCTTTTGGCATAGCTCGTCACTTCCTTATCAGGCCGCAGGCGTCCTGTACAACCTCGACTGCGCCCATGATGCGTTCGTTCATGGCGACTTCGACCTCAACCGGGAATCCCTTGAAACACGGTTCTCCGGTTGAATACGTATAGGCCGGGACGATTCGGTTCGCCCAGGGGCCCATCGGGATATGGGCAAGACCGGGGACAAGGTCTTCACGGGTTTCGACTGCCTTTACAATAACGCTGCCGACCGAGCTGGTGACCCGGACATTCGTGTTCTTCCATATCCC
The DNA here is from genome assembly GCA_963828315.1 of uncultured Methanoregulaceae archaeon. Lineage (GTDB taxonomy): Archaea > Halobacteriota > Methanomicrobia > Methanomicrobiales > Methanospirillaceae > UBA9949. The sequence continues at coordinate 45,135 of CAWHEC010000012.1, forward strand.
GAGCTTTTTCATGTCTTCGGGGTGCATATGGACGATGGTGCAGGCGTCGAAGTATTTCTGGGACGTCTTGCCTGCTTCCATGCCGACACCCTGCTGGATGGTCCGGCATGTGATCATGTTGAGTGTAATCTTATTTGTCAATTGTATCTCCTCAGGAAATTAATCGTTCTCAACCCTTGTGGTAGTTAATCCGAAATCAGGGGTGGATTCATGTATGGGCCATGTATCGGCTGTCGCCCCTCCCCGTGAGGGTGATCACATCGGTCGGGCATGCTTCGACGCATACACCGCAACCGGCACAGAGTTCAGCCTTGAAATCGAGGCTGACTGCGACACCATCCTGCACCTGGTAGATCTTCTCCTTGGTGACAGGATCGAGCGAAAAAAGCTCGAGTGCATCGACCGGGCAGGCAACAACACAGTTGTTACATCCGGTGCACGCTTCTGTATTTACATGTACTGCAAAAGCCATGATATCACACAGAATCATATAATACAAGTTGTCGCTCTGGAAATGTACTTAAATTTTAGTATTTAATAAAAAAAAATTAATAACTATTCAGTTAACTCCAATATTTCATTATTTCACAAGCAATTAACATCTTCTGAAGTGTGATCAAAGTTGATCTAAATTATGGAATAAGCGGGATATTTAGAGAAACCACGGACGTTTAAATCCGATAATGGAATGTTGAAAACCCTGATCTTGCTCATCTATTTGCACATTTCTAAGAATAATGACCAAGGTGTCATGATACGACGCGCCATAGCAGGAAAAAGGTAATCCGGGAATAGCAACCGAAGGATACTCTTTCGTGCATTATGGTTGATACCTTGGCACTATCGTATCATTACTTTCCAGCACAGAGTAGGTAAACAAAATTCAATGAATATTTATAACAATTAAATATAATTAATTAACAAGTCAGGTGAAAGAGGTGACGCGATCGGAGAGCTGTGGTGATACCGATACCTCCCGCTATCGTGTCGACCTCCAGTTTGGTATCCCTCACTCGAGGTTGCAGGGTGCACTCGAGTGGTGGATGGGCGATCCGGGCTTGTGCCGGGACCCCGATCGCCACCCGTATATTGTTCTTGCAGAGATCGCCGCAGGAGAACTGGGCAGTATGCAGGAGGTGATGCAGGCTATCGCCCGAAGCACTGAAGCATCCGGACCGATCCTGGTGTCGGTGAGCCTGGCTCCGGATGTGCCATATGTTCCGGAAATTTCCTGCTATCAGATCGTTCCTTCTCCAGGTCTTCGTTCATTTGTCCTCCTGCTCTCCCATATCTGTCCGGTCATAGCGAGCCCCGGCTCGCTTGCCGATTACATCACCAGGGGGACACAGGCACCCTTCAGCACGGTCCGGCCCCTCCCACCTGGTGACTCTGCGTCACCTCCCTCTCGGAAGATTTGCACGAGGAAGCCAAATTCCACTACCACGGAAGGCACCATAACCACACTCCATTCATTGAAAGAGCAGCAACAATGAACCGGTACTTGTGGAGATGTTAAGGATCGTCCTTCGCAGGCAAGGATATCCTGTGGCGGTGTACGATCTCTCGCAGAAGAAATGGCTTCATCCCTCCAAATCGGTGATGAGAAAGAATGCAAGGATGTCACTCCGCAGCTTCCGGATCGGGAAAGGATACCAGATAACCAGGTCCATGTACCGGGAATCACCCCAGATTTATGTCATCAGTGACCTTCATCTCGGTCACGCGAACGGCATTCCCCGATACAAGCGGCCGTTTTTACTGAGTGATCCTGGAGAGATGGATCGTGTTCTCATCAGGAACTGGAACTGGACCGTAAAAGAGGGGGATGCAACCGTGTTCCTCGGTGACCTGGCCTTCATGGAGCTCGAATCCGCCCGAATCATATCTCCGGCGCCTTCATGGAAGCATCTTTTTCCTCGAAGGGAATCATGATCCCTACTCACCCCACATGTCCCATTGCCTCCTCATGCGGTACAAGGGAGTCCCGTACCTCTTCATTCATAATCCCGAGGAACTGGTGAAGCCATTTGACGGATGGGTGATCCACGGCCATGTCCACAACAAGGAACTCGCCAATTATCCTTTCTTCAATCCCGAAAAACGGACCGTGAATGTGAGTGCAGAGATGATAGGGTATCGCCCTATCTCCCTTGACGAGATCCATACCCTGGTGACCGGGGCTGATGAAGTCATCCTGTTCCGCGACCTCTCACGGGCTGATGAAATGACCCGGGAGGATCCTGCAGTCGAGAACTGCTGCTTACCTGAACAGGGGTACGATGCTACGAAAGCCCTGGGTTTTCTGCACTCTTAAAAAAGGGAGACGTCGATTCCTGAAGGAACAACCGTTCGTATCATACTCCTGCCCTCGCATTCGATAATAAATGGACTTTTTCCCTCGATACAAAACGTCATGTTCATGAGATAAGTTCAATTATTTCCTGTCTGTTCACCATCCGGGTGGGGCTGTCCTGCACTACCAGATCACCGCTATGGGGACAGGGTTGCAGGTTGGGAAATTTTCCGGGGTAAATTCCCTGGAAAAAGACAGTTAGGGACATCTACCCAGCAATGGAGATGGTGCAATCATGGACAGGATTTCTCGATACATATCCCTACAAAAAATATGTAATACACCAAGAGGAGAATACGGTCGCATGCATTGCCGATGCGTGAGCCGGCAGATCGCTAAACCGAGCGTGGACATGAACGTTTCAGCGATTCCCACTGGCTCCACCGGCGGACCAAAGTTGCATTTGCATTGCACCAATTTTTTTGATGCATAGTAAGAGTCATCATGATCGATGATAAACATTTTCATTTAATATACTTAATTTGTTAATCAAACTATTATGTATCGACCCAATCCTGGGGAGAGGGAGAAGGAATGTTCCATACGATCGGACTCGATATCGGTATATCTGATGAGCGTGAAGGGTGGCATGGTCTGAATACGTATCATTTTTCAAAGGGAAGGTCTACATTTCCCCAATCGAATTGCTTCAATATAGTGTATGCCATCCGATGACAACAGCGGAGCGTGTCTAAATGGCATTTGTTGTTGGAGCGACGTGTGATCCGGCTGTCGCAGGAGAATGGAGAACGATTCATCAGATCGGCTAAAAAACCCGGCTGCAAGGACGGTGATAATCATTTTTTCTGGGATGAGAAAAACCAAACAAATGGTATTATTCATTGCTGGTGGGCCCTGCGGACCAAATTCCTCTCCTTGATTCTGAATCTCATTTATTCATAAAATCCTTGTTCTGAAACAGAGCCAAAGGAAAAGGTTGCTGACCGGTTCAGTGGATTCCAGGGAAGGGGATGATGTTCACAGTATCGGTCGCGAGCGAAAGAATCATGGCACGGTCGGTACTGGCGACTCGCGGATCGATAGTTTCCAGTCTGATAGGAGCAGGACGAACGACTCCTCTTTCAAAGGGTTAATAAATATGTTTATATTGAGTCGGTAGGTAAGTATGAGTGGTTACAATCATGAAGATTAGCGCACGAAACCAGATTCCAGGAACAGTGAAGATGATCAAGAAGGGTCCGGTGAGCACGGAAGTTGTCATCACCATTGCCGGGGGCAATGAGATAGTCTCCTCCATCACCACTCACTCTGCAGAACATCTGAAACTGAAGGAAGGATCAAAGGTGTATGCGATCATGAAGGCATCTGAAGTCATGGTGGGGATCGATTAAGGATCTCATTTTTTAAAAATGGTTGTCAGGACGTCTACGTCCTCATTCATCCGGGTTGAAAGCAGGGAGGAGCAGTATGTATGAGCCAGCACAGGATATCTGATGACAAACCAGACGATAAAAACAGAAAAAGCCATGACCGTGGACCACCGTATTATTGCGGTCCGGGAAGATACGGTCGAGCCGGCCACCGTCCAGGTATGTATTGAAGATACGGTCACCCTTCTCCTCAACGGGACGCCGGTCACCACCCTTAAGATCACTCCTTCCGATCTGGAAAGTTTTGCTGTCGGGTTTCTCATTTGCGAAGGACTGGTCCCGGATCCTTCCTGTATCACCGCAGTGGCGATCGATCCCCCGCTCATCTCTGTCACGGCAGATACCTGCTCCTGTTCCGATCAGGCCCCTTCTCTTGAAGTCAGGAGTGCAGGGATCGGCATCAGGCACAAGCAGGGGGTTTGCGGCCCACCGCTTGGGGATGGTATCAGTATTGAAAAAAGCGTCCTCTTTGAAGGAACCCGGCAGGTCCACGAGACTGCATCCGTCTGGCGCTCAACTGGCGGAACGCATTGCACCATCCTCGTCAATGCACAGAGGACAGATCCGTTCCGCAGCTGAAGATATCGGGCGGCACAGTTCAGTTGACAAAGCGGTGGGAAAAGCCTTCCTCTCCGGGGTAAACCCGGAAGAGTGTTTCATGGTCTGTACCGGTCGGCTTCCTGCAGATATGGTCGCAAAGGTGTACCGGGCAGGGATCTCCCTTGTCGTCAGCAATAATGCCCCGTTCTCTTCAGGCATCGCCCTTGCGGAACGGATGCACATGACCCTCGTGGGATTCGCCCGGCCGCCACGGATGAGCATTTATACCCATCCGGAACGAATCCGGCTGTAATGGATAAACACTACCTGCTCTTTGCCGGAGAGAGTGATGGCACGATGAGAGGACGGGAATAAACAGGGGTGATATGGCGTCGTCCGGTGAAGAGTAAACGAAAAATATTGAACAAGTGTAAATCAATTATTGTTAACAATACTAAATAGTAAATCAAATATATGCTACCACTCCTACCTAGTTACATGAAATTATCCTACATCACTGTCATTTCGCTCGCTCTCCTCGCCGCAGTTCTCTTTGCCGGCTGTTTAGGTGAGAGGGCACAACCAGAAAAAGATCTGACGGTCTTTGCTGCCGCTTCTCTCAACCGGGGCATTGACTGATATCGCAAAGGAGTACGAGACCCTGCATCCCGGTGTCCACATCATCACCAATTTCGACGGGTCCCAGGCTCTCCGGACACAGATTGAACAGGGGGCAGATGCCGATGTATTCCTCTCCGCAAACACAAAACAGTTGTATGCACTCCGCGATCAGGGGCTCATGGAGAACACGTACTATCGGGCTGTTTGCGAAGAATAAACTGGCAGTTATCGTACCTGCATCCAATCCTGCAAATATTACGACCCTCCAGGATCTCGCCCGACCCGGCACCAGGCTCGTCATCGGCACAAAAGATGTCCCGGTCGGGGACTATGCCCGGCAGATCCTGAAAAAGATGGGCAACGATACCGTATACGGACCGCTTTTCCTACCAGAACGCGGTTCTTGACAATGTCATGTCGGAAGAGACGACGGTAACCGGTGTTGTCGCAAAGGTCCAGCTCGGTGAAGCCGATGCCGGAATTGTATACGAGACGGATATCACCCCTGAAAACCGTGATAAGTTCATCGTCATTGCTATCCCTGACAAATACAATGTTATCGCCGAGTATCCCGCGGGTGTCGTGAAGAGTTCCGGAAATAAAGACGAGGCAATCAGGTTCATTGCCTATCTCAAGAGCGAGCAGGGCAAGGCAATCCTGGCAAAGTATGGGTTTGCATTGCCGTGAACGGGAGGGAGCGAATGACGATGAGAGGGTATTTCCGGGGCAGGAAAAACCTTTACCTCACCATCGGTGGGGGGTTACTCATCGCCCTTCTCCTCGTATTCATTGTCACCCCGATTATCGGCCTCCTTTTTCGAACTACTCCTGAACAGTTCCTGGCGTCCCTTTCCGATCCGGTGGTATGGAATGCGTTGGTATTGAGTCTCATCACCGCCAGTCTCTCTACTCTCATAATTATTGGTGTGGGAACACCGGTTGCATGGATCAATGCCCGACACCGCTATCCCGGCCGGGAGCTCGTTGACACCCTGATCGATCTCCCCCTTGTAACTCCCCCCGACCGTTGCAGGCCTGGCCCTGCTCATGGCATTTGGCAGGATGGGTCTTATCGGCGGATTTTTTTATGAATTTGGGATCAGCATCGCATTTACCACCCTTGCGGTTGTCATCGCCCAGATCTTTGTCTCCCTGCCCTTTTACATCCGGCAGGCCCGTGCCAGTTTCGAGCAGCTCGATACGACCTATGAACAGGCCGCCCGGAGTCTTGGGTCCACACCCCTGCCCACTTTTTTCACGGTTGTCCTGCCGCTCGTGAAATCGGGCCTGATCGCAGGGGCCATCATGTCATTTGCCCGGGCGCTTGGGGAATTCGGAGCGACTATCATGTTTGCCGGGAATTTCCAGGGCCGGACCCAGACGATGCCGCTTGCCATTTACACTACCATGCAGGGTGATCTGAATGCGTCCATCACCCTCTCCGTCATTCTCATCCTCATTTCATTTATCGTGATCGCTCTCGTAAAATACAGGCTCAGGGGGGATGTCCGGTGCTAGAGGTAGCGGTACGCCGGAACCTGCGTGACTTCCCCACTCGAGACGGTATTCAGTGTCAGGGGAGGCGAGACGTTCGTCCTGATCGGGGAAAATGGTGCCGGGAAATCAAGTCTCCTCTTTCTTCTCTCAGGACTCCTGTCCCCCGAGTCCGGGCATATTTCAATCGGAGAAAGGGTGCTCTACGATGGGGCGCATGGCATTGATGTACCGGCTGAAGCGAGGGATATCGGTTTTGTGTTCCAGAATTATGCGATTTTTCCTCACCTTACCGTCTTTGAGAACGTGGCATTCGGCCTGCGGAGGAGAAAAGTGCAAGCCTCTGAAATCCGGTCACGTGTTGAGGAACATCTTGCCCTTCTCTCCCTTGAAAACCTCTCCGCTGTGCGAGCAGACCAACTTTCCGGGGGAGAACGGCAGAGGACTGCACTGGCACGAGCCCTTGTTATCGCTCCGGCACTCCTCCTGCTTGATGAGCCGGTCAGTGCCCTGGATGCCGTTGCACAGGAACGGATGCGCTCTGAACTCCGTAACTACGTCAGGAAAGCGGATATCCCCTGTATTGCAGTGACTCACTCGTTCCGGGATGCCATCTCACTAGGAGACAGGATAGGCGTGATGGAGCGAGGCCGGATTGTCCGGGACGGGACCCCGGAGGAGATGAGGGGGAGCGGGAACGAATTTCTGCACCAGTTCTTCTGCGAGTGCCGGCAGGAACACGGCAGCCACTGACCCCGTTCGTCATAGGGCTCATGAATAGTGCAACCTGCGGCCTGATGTTTCTTAAACGCTCTACCTTTCATGAAGATCAGCGCACGAAACCAGATTCCAGGATCCGTGAAGATGATCAAGAAAGGCCCGGTAAGCACGGAAGTCGTCATGACCGTTGCTGCGGGGTATGAGATTGTCTCATCGATCACAACCCATTCTGCAGAACATCTGAAACTGAAAGAAGGGTCGAAGTCTATGCGGGAATGGTTAAAAGTGGATGTGCCAATGAATGCATCTGAATGAATGGGAGGCATCGATTATTTTTTAAAAACCTAATCAGATCCTGTCAGAACCGGGTCGCAAGGAGGGCATCGAGGTATTCTGAAGGGAATGCTCCTCGTTCCGGATTGAACCAGACCTCAATATACTTTTCGCCAGGGAGAGAGTGGATCTCGAGCAGACCGTACTTGTGAATGATGTGCACCGGGCCGGCTGCGGTCTCCCGGATGTAAAGGTCTTCGTTCCCCAGGAATGCCTGGATATCATCATGTGTGACCGGACGTGAAAGCCGGTATATCCGGCGCTCCCAGCCAGGAAAGGGAGAGATTGGGTTTAAAAAGGGGGAATTCATGGTTCAGACTCGGGCTTGTTCTCCTGGAAGAGATATGTACTATGGTTAACACTATTTCTTTGTAAACATTCTATATTGTTACTATGGATGAACAGAAGGTACAGTCTGCGTTCAAGGCAGAGGGAATAGAAAAAGAGATACGGTGCCCCGAAGCATTTGCCATTTCAGAAAAATACGGGATTTCAAAGACCGATATCTCGGAGTACTGCAATACGCACGGGGTAAAGATCCGGTACTGCCAGTTGGGCTGCTTCAAATGAGCCCGTTTTTTACCGCACGGTCTGCCGACGATGCTGTAGGTGCGGGAGGGATAATCAGATGACGGGAACAACCCGGATGCTGATAGAATGGCGCCACCTGGACCTTGGGGAGACCTGCGGACGGTGCTCCGATACCGGGGCAAATCTCTGGGCGGTGATCACGGAACTCGGGCAGGAGCACCTGCTCGACAATGTGGAACTGGAACTTGAAAATACCATCCTCCCTCTGGAACGGATGGACGAATCGAACGTCGTGCTCATAAACGGGATACCTGTCGAGAAAATCCTCGATCCAGGTGTTACATTTGCCGGATGCATCAGTTGCCCGGATCCCAGCGGAGAGGAGGGCCACTGCCCTGGGGCTTCGACTGGCCGGGATTTTTTCAAGGCAGTACCTGTAGAGATGCTCCGGGCAGCCATTCTGAAGGTCCTGAAGAGGGACTAAAAATAGGCTTCAGGATTCATTCCAGGACGAACGTTGGAAGAAATGCGGAAATCATTATACTGTCACATCAGCATTGAATTGTCATGTTCCGCAGAGAGTATTGCATTGATGCGGGTCAGCGTAGTTTTAACATACATTGTCCTTCTGCAGTAACTCCCACGCACCTGGCTCTGGTTCCGGGCAATAATCCTCGACATCTCACATTCCTGGTCTCCGTTACAGTTCCGGAGCATCTGGTCTTCTCCATTATTCTGTAACTGGTTGGACGTCTGCACCTGGCTGGCAAGCTGTTGCTGGCTCTGGGTGCAATTTTCCCGGGCCGTATCGGACCCCTGACCCTGCGGCCCGGCAGCCATCGCAAAAGCCGGGACGAGGATCAGGATCAGAACGGCGCAGAGGGCCATCTTTTTTATCATCTGGTATCAACTCCTGGATATCGGGTATGGAACACATGTGTCCCGTAATCGCCCTTCTCCATCGGACACTCTGCATGATTTATCAAACTTTTTCTCAAACGGGAAGATACATGAAAGAGAAAAAGAGGGCTCACACCACGGGAAGTGCTGGTGGTGCCCTTTCCTACATCGCAGGGATCTCCAGCGAAACCTCTTTAAAGAAAGCGAGTGGTGGTTTCCAGCGAATCCTCACTCCTCTCTGACCCGGAAGTACGGGATATCATCCGTTCGAAGGTTGTCATGGCTTCATTGGTGAGGTAATAGTGATTCGCCCTCCCGGGAAAACGGTTTTCTATGACCCTGTCTTCTCTCATGTGATCCATCTGCCGGGTCACAGAAGGACCGGATATCCCAAGGGAATCTGATATCTGTTGTCGTGTCAGGCCGGGCGTGCGTCTGAGCAGCTGGAGGATTTCGCGAGGTGTCTCCGACCACAGGTAATGGAGGAAAACCTGCTCATACAGGCTGTACGCTCCCTGGTTGAGGAAGTAGCGAATCACTCCCGGTTTCACGAGATAGGTGACTTTCCCGTTTGCGATGAGTTTTACGAGATGATACCGGAGCGTATTTTCATTTAGTCCGGTTATCCCTGAAAGGGTTGGCACGTCAATACCCGGATTATTGGTGATAGCCCGGTAGAGAGTACTCCTGGCGTCCTGCTCAAGGACATTCTTTTTTGTTATTCTCCGGTACCCTCCAAAAAGCAGCATGCTGTAAGGAAAGAGCGGTGTCCTGGGAGGCGAGGGAGCGGTCGGAGCAACGCCGCCAGGCTCTGTTTCCCCGGCAGGAGCCCTGAGTCTCTTTGATTTCGATCGGGACGTATTCTCTTCCCGGGTCTCATTCCGGGCCTGTCCTCGTGCAGGTGTCACGGGACTAGTCTCTGCTGGTCCACAGGGATAGTGCGTGGCTTGCTCCGGAGGCCCCCTTTGCTGACGCTGGGGCAATGAATCCCGGTCTGCAGCATCACGTGCGGAAAATCCGTCAGGGCTCCCAAATCCTGATCGTGCAACCCCTGCACTTCCCACCGATGCTACCATAATCCCCATAGCGCCCCGTCTGCCATTCTGCCCTGTGACCGGATCATCCTCTGTCAATATAGTCGTGGATTGCGTCTGAACCGATCCGGAAGGTCCTGCTCCTCCCCCTGCATTCTGTGAGCGTGCTTCCGACTCCCTGTGGAGAGCCCGTGTCCCTGTGCAGCATTCGACCATTCTCCTCCTCCCCCCTGGAGCGGGCTGTTTTCCGCTCCTCCCAGACGCCGTGATATCCCCCCCTCTTCATCGGGGTTCACAACCGGGGAATTATATCCGGTCGCCGATCCGGCACCAGTATCTGCACTGTCATCAGAACCTGATGATCCTGCAGGATTTCCGGACCCATGGGAATCACCGGAATCACCCCTTGCTGTTGTAGGTCCTCGATCTGCCGGTGTCAATGGGATCACCAGTTGACCCCGGGTTGCCTGCAATGGAAGATGCTTCATCATTGCTACCAGGAGTCCCTTTCTGAGACCCAGTGGTAACCCCTGCACCAGTGCTCCCCTGATCAAGTGAAGATGAGGATACGACATCCCCCGGAACGCCATTATCAATGGTGTTGGTAGTTGTTCCGGAATTTTCTCCCGGACTGTCACTGCTCACCGATCCAGCGTGGTTTCCAGGGGAAGAGCTGTCATCACCTTCTGTGTTGCCGATAGATGAACCTCCGGAGTATCCCTGGTCGGCATACGATGACATTTCGCCATGAGAACCATCCGCTAGAACGGAGCCAATGAAAACGCAGAACAATAAAGCAATGACTATCCAGTAGCCTGGGCCTCTCATTCTGCTATTCAATGTGAAATAGTCTCATAAAAAGAATCTCATACCGGCAGCTACACCTCTCTCCTGCTATATCGTTTGATAGTACTATCCCGGGTCGTTTCTGCAGTCCGACCAGCAGAGACCCCATGGCATTTCCGGGACTAAAAAAAGGAGGATACCTGGTTTCTGCATTTGTGTAGCTTCCCGTTTGAGAAAACCTTTGATAATCACTGTTGATTCAATGCAGAGACAGGTAATCCGGGATCTCGTGTCCCGGTGACCCTGTTTTTGAGGAGTGAATATGCGAATGATGAAAAAATTGAGTGCCATCCTTCTCCTTGCCGTGATCCTTGTCCCGGCGGGTGTCATGGCCGCGGGATCTCAGGGCAACGGCGGGAATTATGGAAATGACGGGGTGTCGGCATCGAGTAGCACGGTAACCGCATTGACTGACGATGAGATTCAATGGCTAACCTACATGCGGGAGGAAGAGAAGCTGGCAAGAGATGTCTATCTTTCTCTTTATGATGAGTGGAATATGCGCATCTTCAGCAACATCGCAGCAAGCGAACAGAAGCACACCGATGCAGTTAAAAACCCTGCTCGTAAGGTATGGGATCCCCGATCCGGCGGCCGGTAATGCACAGGGTGAATTCACGAACCCCGACCTCCAGGACCTCTACGATCAACTGATCCAGCAGGGAAGCGTCTCAAAGGTTGAGGCACTCAAGGTGGGGGTATTCATCGAGGAGACAGATATCGACGACCTGAATGCAGCGATAGCCACCACCACGCACGAACGACATCAGGACTGTATACAACAACCTTTTGCAGGGCTTCCTACAATCACCTTGCCGCATTCGAAACCCAGCTGGCGAAATTCTGAAGGGAGATTTTATCCAATTTTTGCCGCACGTTAAATTCAGTACAAAAGTTACCTTGAACATTTTCAACTGCATTTCTCCATAAGGGCTAAAATACGAGATTGGCGGGTATCTTTCATCGCACAGTCGGGCATTTTGGGCCCCGGTTCGATTATCCTGAACAGAATTGGAATTTCTCAATCGAGCGACAGGGTGTACGTATAGATCCTAGAAAGGGTCTGGTAGTTTAGAAGTCTAGTGGCGGTTATGTCCCGGTATTTACCCTGGTCCTGTAAAGTTTTCTGAACATGAACAGCGTATATTCCTGCCCCACCCTTCCAGGCAGTTGGTTGATAAAAAAGGTGTGTGAGGGACTGATTTTAAATGCCTTCCCAGGCCTCGGGGAATGCCATGTTGGTGTAGACGTCCTCGAGCCGTGCCTTGTGGCCCCGTTCCATGTTTGCGAGCTGGGAAAAGAGCAGCTGCGTTTCAGTGTCCTTGGCAAGCTTCGCGAGCTGGGTGTACATCTGCATCGCTTGCAGTTCCTTCTTGATCGCAACCACAAGACCTTCGAGAGGTTTCATGTCAACTTTCAGGTCGGGTGTCGGGAGGTTGTCTCCCACCTTGTAGTCGTGCGATGCATCAAACTTCATCTTTGCAATATCCTTCGTGAGCATTCCCTGCAGGAACTCGCGGTGCTTCTTCTCTTCTCCGGCAAGTTCGGTGAAAAGATCTTTTAACATCGGGTTCTTTACCTTGTCGGCAACGCCGTGGTAAAACGTGTATGCCTCGATTTCCTTGTTGATAGCTGTTTCAATAATCTTCTTTGCATCATCTGCTTTCATGGTTTTATTCATCTCCCCATAAGATTTTGTGCGTTGTTCCACCGTCAAAAATTAATTGGTGTAGGCTGACTTCCCGAGCTTCGGCTCAAAGAACTTGTCTGCCTCCGTGCGGATTGCATGCGAGAAGAGCGCCAGCGGTATCTCCGACGGACAGCCCTCTTCGCACTGCCCGCAGTTGATGCAGGAGTCGGAGATATGCGCAAAGCGGCGCAGGTGGAACATCGGATCGGCCGGGATGAAACCTGCACGGACCATCTGGTCGGGCTATTTTCCACTTGTCAGCAATGGTGACACAGACCGGACAATGGTCGATGCACGCGTAACACTTCATGCAACGCCCGGTCTCCTTGCCAATGGTCTCCCAGAGGTTGGGGGCGAGTGCTTCAAAGTCATGCTTGCGCCACTTGTCGCCGAGCTTGTACATCGCATTCTCGACCTTGGCCCGGATCTCGACACCCTTGGGGTTTGCCGGTTCCGTGGTAAGTTTCTTGGCTTTGACAGCCCCGTCGAGAAGTTTTGCACCCTTCTCGGAGCATACCTCGACAAAGGTTGCCTTTCCGGCCTTGTCACCGATGACACCCCAGTTCCCGCAGGCGAGATCTGCCTGTCGGGGGACCTTCAGCTTGCACCGGCGGCAGTTCGACCTGCGGCCATAACCGGCCTCTTCCAGTTCATCCATGGAGATACCCTTGTGGCCTCCCTCGTACTCGATGATGAACTGGCCCTTGTCGATCTCTTCCTTGGTGACCGTGTTCGGGTCGACACCGAACTTTTCCTTGATCATCTTCCGTGCAGCGACCGGGCTGACCGATCCACCGCAGTTGACACCGATCATGACGATGTTGTCAAGGTTGACCAGCTTGCGCTTTGCGAGCTCAAGGAGGCCCATCATGTCGCATCCCTTGACAACCATTCCCAGCTTCTTACCGGACATCTTGGGCGCGTACTCCATCACCAGTTTGGAGAGGAGGAGCGTCCCGCAGTGGAGCGAACCGGCGCACGCATCAAGGTCCTTGGGATTCGTGACTATGGTCGGGACCGCATCGTACAGGTCGACACCGCGCTTGACGGCAAGCACGGCATCAACCGTCTTGCTCTCGAGCGCATACTTCAGGAGCTCGGTTACCGCACCGCCGCATTCCGCCTTCTTTGCAAGGCCGGCATCATTGGTCCATGCATAGAGCATATCGCCTTTCTTTGCCATTTACTTCGCCCCCGCAATCTTTTCAACCTTGACAGCACAGTGCTTCAGTTCCGGCATCTTGGAGAGCGGGTCGAGGGCCGTGTTGGTGAGGTTGTTTACACCGTTGTGGAAGTGCATCGCCATGTACAACACTTTCGGGGCAACGTCGTCCGTCACCCGTGCCTTTGTTATGGTCTCACCACGGCGGCTCGTCACCTTGATCTTCTCGCCTTCCTTGATACCCATCTGCTTTGCATCTTCCGTGTTGATCTGGATATAGGACTCGGGCACTTCATAGTGCAGTTGTGCGGCACGGTCGGTCTGGGTCCTCGTGTGGTAGTGGAAGATAACACGCCCGGTCATGAGCGTGAACGGGTATTGTGCATCCGCTACTTCCGCCGGCTGCTCTGTACTCGAGACCGAACATGGTGCCCTTCCCATCCGCTGCGGAGAACTTCCCGATGTGGAGGATCGGGGTTCCCGGGTGCTCGATGGTCGGGCAGGGCCAGTGGACTGACTCGGGCTTCTCCATCTTCTCGTAGGTTACACCGAACTGGCCCGGGGTGCATGACCGCATGTCGTCCCAGACATCCTTGGCAGTCTTCCAGTCAAAGCCCTTGAGGCCCATCTTCTTTGCGACCAGGCCGATGATCTCCCAGTCGTACTTCGACTGCCCGGGGCCGTCAACGGCCTTCCGGACACGGTTGACACGCCGCTCGCCGCTGGTGAACGTGCCGTCCTTCTCGGCAAAGCAGGTGCCGGGCAGGACAACATCTGCATACTCGCAGCTCTCGTTCCAGAAGATATCCTGCATGACGCAGAAGTCGAGTTTCTCGAGCTGTCTGCTTGACATGGTTCGAGTCGGGGTAGGAGACCGTCGGGTTCAGGCCGAGGAAATACATCGCCTTGATCGGGTCGCCGGCACTCGTTGATCTGCTCGGTTAGGGTCACACCGTACCAGTCGGGCAGGGAACCTTCCTTCATGCCCCATGCCTTCTCCATCTTTGCACGGTTGTCGGCAACTGCGACAGCCTGGTAGCCGGAGAAGACGTTCGGGTATGCACCCATGTCGCAGGCACCCTGCACGTTGTTCTGGCCACGGAGCGGGTTGACACCGACACCCGGGCGTCCGATGTTGCCGGTGAGCAGCGAGAGGTTGCCCATCGAACGGACGTTGTCGGTACCGGTTGTTAACTCGGTGATGCCGAGGCAGTAGATGATGACCGCGTTCTTTGCCTTCGCATACTGGCGGGCAAACTCCTTGACCGTCTCTTGCGGGACACCGTGGATCTTCGTCGGCGTCGGCATACTTCTCGACCGTCTTTTTCAGGTCTTCAAAGCCTTTCGTGCGCTCCTTGATGAACTCCTTGTCCTCGAGGCCTTCCTTGATGATCCAGTACATCATGGTGTTGGCAAGCGCAATGTGGGTCGACGGGTTGAACCGGATCCACTTGTCGGCAAGCCGTGCCGTTGCACTGAACCGCGGGTCAACGACAACAATCGGGATTCCCTTCTTCTTGGCCTGCATGACGCGCCGGCCGGCAAGCGGGTGGGCCTCGACTGCATTGGAACCCCACATGACGATCAGGTCGGAGTTCAGGACATCCTCGAACGGGTTGGTCGCTGCACCGGAACCGAACGAGAGCGAGAGACCGGCAACGGAAGGTCCGTGGCAGATACGTGCACAGTTGTCAACGTTGTTGGTCTGGAAGCCGACACGTGCCAACTTCTGCAGGGCGTAGCAGTCCTCGTTGACGGTACGGCACGAGGTCTGGAAACCGAGGGACTTGGGACCGTACTTGTCGGAGGTCTCCTTGAACTTCTTTGCAATCAGGTCAAGGGCTTCGTCCCAGGAAGCGTCCACGAACTTGCCGTTCTTCTTGATCTTCGGCGTTGTCAGCCGGTCGGGGCTCTGGACATGTTCCCAGCAGGTCATTCCCTTGGGACAGAGCTTGCCTTCGTTGATCGGGGATCGCTTGTAGGGTTCAACCCCTACAAGTTTTCCCTCGCTGACCACGAGGTTGAGCCCACAGCCGACCCCGCAATACGGGCAGGTTGTGGGTACATACTTCAAAGGTTCATTAGTTGTTGTACTCATTACAATCCTCCTCATTCGGAGATCTCCGGAGAAATACCGGACTTTCGATTAACTTCTGATATAGTTAAAGAAGTCATCTTCATGTTATTTAAATATTAATAAATTTAGTTTATTTGTAAATATTTATGTATTAACAACTTATAATTCAACGGGGAGAATCAAGTGCATAATCCTTATTAAAGAACAGCCCCCTTCGCTGTTTATGCAATTTCCGAGCCACCCCCGTGCTTTCAATGAATTGCGGGAGAACATGGACGCCTATGGCCTCACTCCTGCCCTGCAGGACCAGTTTACACGGTGCATCAGTTTTCACACGGTGACTGCACCGGGGCTCTTTATCGGTGTCTTCATGGTGGACTACGCATTGGAGCTGCTCGGTGCCCGCCACGGCGAGAAGCTCTACGCAATCGCGGAGACGTACAAATGTATCCCGGATCCTGTCCAGGTTATCGCCGGATGCACGTTTGGCAATCACCGCCTCCAGGTTGTTCCCATCGGCAAATTTGCCCTGACGATGAACCGTCCATCGGAAAAGAAGGTGATCGAAGGGGTGAGGGTCTATGTGGACGCGAAAAAACTGAAACAATACCGGATCATCAATGCGTGGTACACCCACAGTCCGGGGTTTGACAGCAGGACCATGATTTACCCCCTTATTGATGAGATCCTGAAAGCAGGCCGGGATATTCTCTCATATCAGCGGGTCAATGTCAACGTATCCCTCAAGAAACCCTGGAATTCAGTGCCCTGCTCTTCCTGCGGCGAGATGGTCCCTGATATTGCCCTTGAAGGAGACCATTGCAAGGGATGCGGATCGATGTCGTATTATGAAGTCATTTCGTGAAAATAGGGACATAGAAGCTGGCAGATCGCATCTAGTGTTCCATGAAAACTCCTCCTGGCATTTGATTCTGTAGCTTCTGAAATCGTTGGACTCATGGATTTCTTTAAATACCGGTTGCGGATGAAAAAGAAATGATACTGGAGATCAGTCTTACTTGAAGATATCGAAGATCTGGTCGCTCCCGGTTGCAGAGAGCCGGTCACGCTCTTCCTTCTCCTCCACGAGTGCAAGCAGCGGGAGTTCCATACTGACGCCGGGCACATGCCCGAACATCTTCTCGAGTTCGACCTGCTGGGCATGCATGAAGAGTGCATTCGGTATATCCATTGCACAGAGTTCCTCACACTGGCCGCAGTTCACGCAGGAGTCGGCGATATGGGCGAACCGGATCAGGTGGAACATGAAGTTTGGCGGGACTTCCCCGGGCTTCACCAGGTAGGGCTTCTTGGTACTGCATTCGACGCAGTAGCAGATCGGGCAGTTCTCGATGCAGGCATAGCACTTGATGCACCGTGACGTCTCCTTCACGATCTTCTTGAGCCGCTCCCTTCCCTCTCCGAGGCCTTCAAAGTCCTTCTTCCGCCACTTGTCGCCGAGCTTGTAGCATAGCTCCCTCGACTTTTCCGCGGATCTCAAGCCCTTTCGGGTTCGGCGCCTCGGTCTTGAGCACCCCTGCTTTGACTGCGGCGTCGAGCGAGGTTGGCACCCTTGTCGCTGCAGACCTCGACGAACGTGGCCTTCCCGGCCTTGTCGCCGATGACTCCCCAGTTCCCGCAGGCGAGGTCGGCCTGGCGCGGGACCTTCAGCTTGCAGCGGCGGCAGTTGCTTCGCCTGCCGTATCCCTGCTCTTCGAGTTCGTCGATAGAGATGCCCTTGTGGCCTCCCTCGTACTCGATGATGAACTGCCCCTTGTCGATCTCTTCCTTGTGGACCGTGTCCGGGTCCACCCCGAACTTGTCGGCGATCATCTTCCGGGCAGTGACCGGCGAGACAGTCCCCCCGCAGTTCACCCCGATCATGATGACGTTGTCGAGGTTGATCTGCTGGCGCTTGGCAAGCTCGTAGAGCCCCATCATGTCGCAGCCCTTGACGGTCATCGCGATCTTCTGATTGCTTGCACCGTCAAGGTACTTCTTGACGAGCTTTGACATGAGGAGCGTCCCGCAGTGGAGCGACCCCGCGGTCTTGTCGACCTCTTTTGGATCGGTGATGAGTATCGGGACCGCATCGTAGAGGTCCTGCCCCCTTGTGACCGCGAAGACACCGCATCCACCATCTTCTTCTCGAGCGCGAATTTCAGCAGGCTGGTCACGGCACCGCCACACTCTGCCTTCTTCGCAAGCTCGGCGTCAGATGTCCACGCGTAATACATATCTCCTTTCTTCGACATGCCTACTTCGCCTCCGCGATCTTCTCAACGGCAACGGCACAGTGCTTCAACTCGGGCATCTTGGACATCGGGTCGAGTGCGGTGTTCGTGAGGTTGTTTGCCCCGTTCGGGAAGTGCATGGCCATATACAGGACACCCGGAGCCACGTCGTCGGTAATCCTTGCGACCGGCATGGTCTCTCCCCTGCGGCTGCGCACCTTGATATGCTCCCCCTCCGTGATCCCGAGTTTTTTCGCATCCTCGGTATTGATCTGGACATAGCCCTCGGGCACCTCGTAGTGGAGCACCTTGGACCTGTCGGTCTGGGTCCTCGTGTGGTAGTGGAAGATCACCCGGCCGGTCATGAGGGTGAACGGGTATTGTGCATCGGCGACCTCTGCGGGCGGCCGGTACTCGATACCAAAGAAGGTCCCAAGCCCGTCTGCCGATGAGAACTTCTCCTTGTGCAGGATGGGCGTGCCCGGGTGTTCCTCGGTCGGGCAGGGCCAGTGCACGGACCCTGGTATGTCGATTCTTGCGTTGGTGGCTCCGAACATGGACGGGGTGACCGAGCGCATGTCGTCCCAGATCTCCTGGGGTGACTTGAAGTCGAATCCCTTGAGTCCGAGTTTCTTTGCGAGCAGGACGAAGATCTCCCAGTCCTCCTTGGCGTCGCCGGGCGGGTTGACTGCTTTCCGTACCCGGTTGATCCGCCGTTCGCCGCTCGTGAACGTCCCGTCCTTCTCGGCAAAGGATGCGCCGGGGAGGACCACGTCGGCATACTCGCAGGTCTCGGTAAAGAAGATATCCTGGACGACCAGGAAGTCGAGCTTGTCGAGCGACCGCTTCACATGGTTTGAGTCGGGGTAGGAGACCGCCGGGTTCAGGGCAAAGATGTACATGGCCTTGATGGGATCTCCGCATGCGGTGATCTGTTCGGTCAGGGTCGACCCGTACCAGTCGGGAAGATCGGTGACACCCCAGGCCTTCTCCATCTTCGCACGCGCCTCAGCGGATTCACACTTCTGGTACCCGGAGTAAGACGTTCGGATAGGCTCCCATGTCGCAGGCACCCTGCACGTTGTTCTGGCCACGGAGCGGGTTGACGCCGACACCCGGGCGCCCGATGTTCCCGCAGAGCATCGAGAGGTTCCCAAGCGACCTGACATTGTCGGTCCCGGTGGTCAGCTCGGTGATGCCAAGACAGTAGATGATGACGGCATTCTTTGCTGCTGCATACTTCCGCGCCATCTCTTTGACTTTCTCGGTCGGGACCCCGGTGATCTTCTCGGCATCAGCGTACTTCTCCACGGTCTTTTTCAGGTCCTCGAATCCCTTCGTCCGCTTCTCGATGAACTCTTTGTCGTGGAGGTTCTCTTTGATGATCCAGTACATCATCGAGTTGATCAGGGCAATGTGCGTCGACGGGTTGAACCGGACCCATGTATCCGCGAGCCTCGCTGTCGCGCTGTACCGGGGGTCGACAACCATGACCGGGATTCCTTTCATCTTCGCCTGGGCAATCCGCCGGCCTGCCAGAGGGTGCGCTTCGACGGCATTCGAACCCCAGACCAGGATGAAGTCGGAGTTCAGGACATCCTCGAACGGGTTTGTTGCCGCACCGGAGCCGAATGAGAGCGAGAGTCCTGCGACTGACGGGCCGTGGCAGATGCGGGCGCAGTTGTCGACGTTGTTTGTCTTGAATCCCACCCGGGCAAGTTTCTGCATGATGTAGCATTCTTCGTTCGGCGTCCTGCAGGAGACCTGGAATCCGAGCGATTTCGGACCGAATTTATCCGAGGTCTCTCTGAATTTCTTTGCTACCAGGTCGAGGGCCTCGTCCCAGCTCGCCTCTTCGAACTTCCCGTTCTTCTTGATAAGAGGTTTCGTGAGCCGGTCAGGGCTGTGGATGAATTCCCAGCAGGTCATGCCTTTCGGGCAGAGCTTGCCTTCGTTGATCGGACTCCTCTGCCAGGGGGCAACACCGACGGCTTTGCCATCGCTGACGACGAGGTTCAGCCCACACCCCACCCCGCAGTAGGGGCATGTCGTGGGCACGTATTTCAGGGTTTCTGGTTTGGAATTGCTCATAGAAATCGTTCCGGAAATCTGAATTCCTGGGATCTTCTGATGGATTGCTGTACAATAGAATAAGCAGGGCTTGATGGTATATAAAATATAAACAATTATGATTAACAATAAGCCAATTTAATTCAATAATATTGATTAACTGCCAGCCTTCGCCGTCATGGTGCAAGGATAAACGCGCAAAAATAGTTACTAAGACATATTTGATATGAAAAGAATGTTAATAAAATACAGTGACTATCAGATGACCAACGCAGAGATAGACATACCCTCTCTGATGGATTCTCATTCCATCTCCCCGCCTCTTCAGGAGTATTTTGAACGTTGCATTGACTTCCACACCTACCCTGCACCAGGCCTCCTGATCGGGGTATTCATGGTCGATTATGCTCTCGAGCTGCTCGGCGCTGCTCCCGGAGAAAAACTGTATGCCGTCTGTGAGACGCACAAGTGTGCTCCTGATCCCCTCCAGGTCATACTTCGCTGCACGTATGGGAATCACCGTCTCAGGGTCATCCCCATGGGAAGGTTTGCAATGACACTGAACCGGCCATCGACAGAGCCTTTCACTGAAGGGATCCGGGTATTCATCGACCCCGGCAAAATCGAAAAGTACCCGTCTATCAAGGCCTGGTTTACCAACGATCCGTCGTTCAGCCAGAGATCGATGGCCCTGCCCCTGATCGATGAAATATTCAAAGCAGGCCGTGCTATCCTTTCCGCCGAGAGGGTCCGCGTGAAAGTCACCCCGAAGCAGAAGTGGAAGTCCGGGAAATGCCGGGTCTGTGGCGAGATGGTTCCGGAAGACCTGCTCGAAAAGGGTGTATGCCTCGGATGCGGTCCGAATGCATATTACGAAAAGACAGGAACGGTTCATTAAATTCGTATGCTCCGGAGGTAGGGGTGGGAGATGAATGACCTGCACCTGGTCCCGGTAGGAGTGATCCACTCGTCTGTCAAATCACCAAAAGAGATGCCTTCTCTCGGTGTTGATGGTGAGATTGAGATCTTTCCCTCTTATGCTGAAGCCCTGGAAGGGATCGACGGACATTCACATCTTTTCGTTCTCGGCTGGATGCACAGGGCGGACCGGACCGTCCAAAAGGCGGTTCCGAGGAAGATCTCTCCTGATCTCCCTGAAAAAGGTGTGTTTGCCATCAGGTCACCCTCGCGGCCAAACCCTGTCTCATTGACCGTGGTAAAACTCAGGGGAGTGAGAGAAGGACGAATTCTCGAGGTATCCTTCCTTGATCTGATAGATGGGACTCCCGTAATCGACCTTAAGCCCTACCAGCCCGGGACTGACTGTGTCTTCTCCGCCAGGAACCCGGACCGTTCAGGGAAGATTGGAAAAATTGCGATGGAACGCTACCGGGACGATCTCATCCGGGAAGCGGTCGGGTTCCATGGTGAATACTGTCCGGCTGTCGCGGTTGCGGTCAGGATGATGGTTGCTGCAACCCGTTCCCTTGGAGGTGACCTGATGAGGGATGAGATCACCTGCAGCCTTGGGCCGGATCCCTGCATCAACGACGCCCTGATCGGGATCACCGGGGCAAGGTTTGGAAACGGCCGGCTTCTTGTTCCTCCCGGCTGGCCCGGCACGCCGGCGTATCGTATTTCCGGACCTGAACTATCGCTGGAATTCCACAATGTATCAATCCCCTCCACGATCGGCCTGGTGCATTCTGCACCTGATGACACATTATTCCTCATCAAAGTTAATAACGGTTAATTTACAGATCAAATACGTCAACTATTAATGGCCATTCCTCGCAAAATTCCCGGCCCGATATACTCCGCAGGTGAGCCCCATGCATCACTCCGGGGTGTGATTGGATGAAGAGGCGTTACCTCTCACTGCGTACCCGCACTGATGCCCTGGCCCTGATGAAGCATGCTTTTCCACCTGCCGGGGGGTCTGTCACGATCCCCCTGGACGAATCGGAAGGCAGGGTCGCATCAGATCCGATCTATGCCCGATACACGGTACCGGATTCATCGATAGCGGAAATGGATGGCATCGCAGTAAAGAGCAGCGATACCATCGGAGCCGGAGAGCAACGTCCGGTGACCCTCACCGACTTTATCCGGGTTGATACGGGTAATGCGGTCCCTCCGGATTACGATGCCGTTATCATCATCGAAGAGGTCCAGCTGGACGGATCGTCCTGCGTTATCCGGAAAGCAGCCCGGCCGGGGCAGTGTATCCGTCCCCCCGGCCAGGACATACGGAAAGGGGACCTGATCATTCCCGGGGGCCACCAGATCCGGTCTTCTGATATCAGTGCCCTTGCCACCTACGGATACGACCGAATCGCCGTCAGGATGGTGCGGGTTGGCATCGTTCCCGTAGGAAACGAGCTCATTCCCATCGGGACGCCGCCAGGACCCGGCCAGGTGATCGAGACCAACAGTATCTTTACCGCATCATTCCTCTCCCGGTTGGGAGCTCTCTGTACACGGTACAGGGTTGTGCCTGACAATCCCGAGGAGATAGTAAAAACACTGAACCAGGCCGTATTCAGAAAACGATCTGGTGCTCATCTCCTCGGGAACATCAGCGGGAAGGCACGATTACTCCGCTCACATTATTACCCGGCTGGGACGGCTCCTCTTCCACGGAGTTGCCCTACTGCCCGGAAAACCCGCGATGCTCGGAGCGATCAGGGGAAAACCTGTGGTAGGGTTACCCGGCTACCCTGTCGGTTCCCAGACTGTGCTCCGCGAGCTTGTTGCGCCGTTTCTGGTCTCATGGGGACTTGCCCCTGTGCCCGAATGGATTATCCGGGGAAGACTGGCACGGGACATGCCTTCCGAACTTGGATTTGATGAATATATCCCGGTATCGGTGGGTTCTGTCAATGGCTGTCCCTGGGTCTTTCCCCATCCCCGGGGTTCAGGTCTCCAGATGAATATGGTCAGGGCAAACGGATACCTCCACATTCCCCTCGCCAGGGAAGGATGGGAAGCCGGGGAGTGGGCAGATATCCATTGCACCTCGATGCCCCACCAGATCGAACGTACGCTCCTCTGTATAGGGACCAAAAGCCCGGGAATTGCCCGTCTTGCCGATGGCCTGGCCGACAATGCCGTCATGCTCCATACCTTCGAGGACCTCCCGGCCCGGGCGCTCCTCACCCTGCAAAAAAATTCCTGTAATCTTGTTGCATTGCATATCCCCGATATCACTCCGCTCCCCAGGACGTTTCATGCTCCCGGGAATCTGCCAGCTGTCAGCGTTCATATCGGCCAGATGCAGGTAGGAATTGTCTCCCGGACCGGTGCAGGCGTGGCCGATCTGCCCCGCCTCCGCATTATAAACTCCCCGGCAGGGTCGACAGGGAGGATGCTCATTGACCAGCTCCTGTCTGAAAAGGAGCTCCATCCGGACCAGATCTACGGGAATTCCAACGAAGTGAAAACTGAGAATGCAGTGGTATCAGCGGTGAGCAATGGCATTGTGGACGCAGGAATCAGCTCGTCAGCTCTTGCAGCCGAAGCCGGATTGTCGTTTGTACCCCTCATTTACGAGTCGCATGTTGTGGTGATCCGGAAGGAATCACTTGAGGACGAGAGGATACTGACCCTCCTGCACGTGGTTCAATCCCCTGAATTCAAACAATCCCTCCAGGGCAGGTATACAACGACCTGGACCGGCCAGATCAGTGGCTTTAAGCCGTGAACCACCCCGGGAAACTATCTCGTCGGACGAAGGGATCCCCCAGCCCTGAAACAGGATGAAAAGGCCTGACTACCAGGATGATGGTTACTTTTTTGTCTCAATAGTCACAGAAATCCGGATGAAACCAGAACAGAATTCGAGAAAGCAATCAGATGGAAAAAACCCGTGGTGACGTGAGATGCATCACGGTTCCTGGATTGTCAATAATTTTTAAAAAAAGGGTCAGTGTTTCTGTTTCTCTTTCTCGTCATCGGGGATCTCTTCGAAGTAAATGACCTCGGCCCCGACATCCTTGGCGACCTGCTCGATCTCAAACTTCCTGAAATGGGTCAGCTCGATCTGGACGGTGCCGCCCGTGACCGCGACGATCCGGAACATCGGCTGCTTGACCCCTTCGCGGACCTTCATCCGCTCTCTTACATAGATCTTCATCTTCATGGTTGCTCTCCTCCCCAGAATGGTAAAACAGAACATCTGTTATACCAACTGGTTTACAGTATATTGTATTAACCATTACCAATATAAACTTATGGGAGACTGCATGAAACGGGACCGGTTTGAAATTACCAGCAAGCTCAAGGGTGAGTCACTCGTAAGGAAGGGGTTACTCAAGACCTATGAGGGACGGAGCCAGATCCGCATGATGCCTGGCCTGAACGTAGTCAAGGTCGGGGGTCATGGGATCATCGATTATGGGAAGGAGGTGCTCCTCCCTCTCCTGACCGAGATCGGAGAACTTTCACGTGATCACCAGATCCTCGTGGCAACCGGGGGAGGTGTCAGGGTGCGCCATATTCTCGATCTGGGTCTTGATCTCGGGATGCCGACCGGTGTCCTCGCGGAGCTCGCCGGGAAGATCAGCGAGCAGAACGCGATCATGGTATCGATCCTGCTCTCCCCTTACCATGGGACGCGGATCCATACCCCAGACCTCCTCGAACTCCCCATGCTGATGAACCTTGGCGTGCTCCCGGTCATTCATGGCACACCGCCATACGGGCTTTACGAGCAACCGGCACATATCGGGTCGATTCCCCCGAACCGCACCGATACGGGAGCGTTTCTTGCCGCAGAAGTCCTCGGCGCAAAGAACCTGATACTCGTGAAGAACGTGGATGGCCTTTATTCGGCAAATCCGTTCACCGATAAGGATGCTGTCCTCATCCCGGAGATCACCGCATCGGAGCTCCTGGCAATGGATTTGGAGGACATGGTCCTTGAGCCGACCGTGGTCGAGATGATGATGAATGCAAAGCACGTGCGTGAAGTGAAGATCATCAACGGCCATGAGCCCGGGAATCTCCGGCGTGTCCTCGCAGGAGAACGGGTTGGGACCGTGATCCGGGCGGATTGATCCCTCCCTCCAAAAACCGACAGGACAGCATGCCCGAGGAAACCAGGCCGCCCCTGAAGTTTGGCGTCAGCGAACTTGCCGGCAGCTTCGGAGATTTCGGGACCATTCTCCCCATCTCCCTCGCCCTTGCAGCTACCGGGGCGCTCGCGATAGGGCCCATTCTCCTCTTTCTTGGCATCTGGTTCATCGTAACAGGATATTACTACCGCTATCCAGTCCCCGTCGAGCCGATGAAGGCCATCGCCATCATCGCGGTGTCGGCAGGGATGTCAAGCGGGGAGATCGCCGCCGCCGGGCTGATCCTTGGCGTACTCTTCTTCCTCTTCGGGTTTACCAATATTCTTGAATTTATAGAACGGTACATCCCACTCCCTGTGGTACGGGGTATCCAGCTTGGACTGGCCCTGATCCTGCTCCGGAACGCTGCAGGGTATATCCGTCCGGATCCAGGATTTTTCCTGCTCGGGGCCATCATCATCATCGCAGGGTTTCTTGTCGCCTACCGGTTCCGCATCCCCGATCTCTCATCGATTGTCGTTATCATCGTGGCGCTCGCTGCCGGCATCCTCATCCAGGGCTTCCCGCCGATAGCCCCCCTGTCGATCTCCCTGATTGCAATCCCTTCGGCATCCGATGTGATCGTTGCGCTCGAGGCTCTGGTCGTCCCCCAGGCCATCCTGACGATCACCAATGCAATCCTGGCAACCTCCCTCCTGGCAAAAGACCTGTTCTCAGCGGATATCAGGCCAAAAAAACTCTCCCGCACCATCGGGCTCATGAACCTTGTGTCGATACCTTTCGGCGGGATGCCCATGTGCCACGGTGCCGGGGGGATGGCCGGGCAGTACCGGTTCGGGGCGAGGACCGGGGGTGCCAATATCTATGCCGGGGTTATCCTGATCGGGGTGGCGCTGCTCTTTGCAAGCACGGCATGGCTCGGCCTCATCTCCCCCGGGTTCTATGCAGCCCTCCTCATCTTTGTTGCAATAGAGCTCGGAAGGCACGGCCTGAAGACGAGTTCTTACGTGGTCACCCTTGCAACAGCGATCCTCTCGTTGCTGGTATCAATGACCGTTGCTTTTATCGTGGGAATGTGCCTCGCCTATGGTATTCCCTATGTCTTACAACAGATCAGGCAAAAAAGCGGGTGATAGGTGCCGAAAGAATCCCATGTGTAATTGACCATGGACGAGGGATCCTTCGGCAGACTCCTGGTGTTTTCACAGAGCGATTGTTCAGAGTCACACATTTTCCTGGGATGCATGACCAGTACAGGATACGAAGCGGAAATATATATAATTATTTTATTACATCATTTAGTTAATAGAATAGTATTAACCAGTGCCGTTTCCTGAAAACCGATCGTCAGACCGGGCTGTCACAAAGCGGGAATTGCCGGCGGGAAACCAGCCGGTCCGCTCGGAGGGGAATGCGTCGCACTCCGGGAGATAGGGCTTGATGTCGAGCAGGGGCGTCCCGTCAAGCATATCGACCCCGCTGATATGGAGGCAGGTATCCTCTCTCGAAAGAAGGGAGACGATCGAGATCCCGATCGGGTTCGGCCGGTTGGGAGCCCTCGTGGAAAAGACCCCATGCGGCCGGGGATCAAGGAAAGGTATCACCTGGAGCCTGCAGGTGCCTGAACGGTGAAAGTGGTAGAGGAGAATTATCCGTGAGAACCCTTCGATGTCCATGAGGCCATCGGCACATTCGGGATAGACCTCAACAGTACCCGGGATAGCCTCTCCCCCGGCCGGCTGGATGGGCATTCCTGCCGGATCATGGAAAGGGGTATGAATCACTCCGATAGGCTGGAAACAGATCTTGTTTGTCATTGAACCTCTGCCTGTGGATCAGGTGTGGCAGTATGGAAAAATTAAATCGTGCTACCGGGTTTTTTTAAATAAAACCCATTCTCCATAGCAGCATCGTTTCCCTCAAAGTCTCATTCCTGAATTCTTCTGCGCTTTTCAAATTCCAAAATCATTGTATACTGGAGTCTTTTTCTCTACGATAGTATATGGGTAGGTATATCATTTCGTGAGTTTTTTATTCGTATAAGGGTGATTGCGATGGATGACCCATCTTCAGATGAAAATGAACGTGTCACCGATATATTCATTATAAGTACTGATGAAACTGTGGCAGTTCCGCTTGAGGAGCATCTGGGAAAAAAAGAATATCGGGTTACTGTTTTTACTGACGATGCAAAACTCAAAGAACCTATTCCTACAAGAATTCCAGACCTCATTATCTGTGACACGACAAAAGGGGAACAGGAGGGATACGAAGTCATCCGCCGGATCAAGGCTGACGAAAACCAACGGGGTATCCCGGTCCTCGTTCTTACCGCTGCAGCAACCACCGAGGACCTCTTAAAGGTTCTTGAGAGTGATGCCGACAATTTCATCGCACCCCCCTATGATCTCCCGGATAACCTGTCCCTCATTGAAGGGATGCTCGCCACTCCTGTTGAGCAGCCGGCACGGTACGAGGTTGAACGGCAGTTCAGGGTCCGAAACGATGATAAGACCTACCTGGTTCCTGCTATCAGCAGAAAACTCCTGGAATTCCTTCTTTCATCCTTTGATATCGTGGTCAGAACGTCATCGGAGTTGTCTACCGTAACGACAAAACTCCAGGCACTCTCCGAATCTGCAACGAAGCTGGAACAGACGATAGCCGGGCAGACCCAGGCCACTGAGACACTACACGCGACGGTCCGTCAAAAAGAACAAACGATTCTCGCGTTGACCCAGGAGGGTGAGAACGTAAAGGCGCTGCTTGAAAAGAAGATGAACGAGCTCACCGATCTGAATGCAGAATCTGACGCACTCAGGCAGCAGGTCGGGAAACTGCAGGAAACGCTTACCTCGTCGACGAAAGCACTTGAAACCGAGCGGGAACTGCGACGTGTCTCTGAAGAAAATGGAAAAGCTGCGGTTCAACAACACGAAGATCTTGAAAAACAGACCCGTAGGGCACATGAAGAGCTGGAACGTGTCAATAAAGATCAGGCCGCGGTTCTAGCGCAAACAAAAGAAGAACTCAAAAAGGCTGCCCTCCAGATCCAATCACTTGAATCAGAAGTCAATACCCTTGCCACGGAAAAAATGAACGCCGAACAGGAAATCCGGGCACTCACGAAATCTACGACTGATCGGGAACAGGCGATTGCCAGACAAACCCAGGCCACCGAGACACTGAACGAGACAGTCCGTCAAAAAGAACAAACGATTCTCGCGTTGACCCAGGAGGGTGAGAACGTAAAGGCGCTGCTTGAAAAGAAGATGAACGAGCTCACCGATCTGAATGCAGAATCTGACGCACTCAGGCAGCAGGTCGGGAACCTGCAGGAAACGCTTACCTCGTCGACGAAAGCACTTGAAACCGAGCGGGAACTGCGACGTGTCTCTGAAGAAAGTGGAAAAGCTGCGGTTCAACAACACGAAGATCTTGAAAAACAGACCCGTAGGGCACATGAAGAGCTGGAACGTGCCAATAAAGATCAGGCCACGGTTCTAGCGCAAACAAAAGAAGAACTCAAAAAGGCTGCCCTCCAGATCCAATCACTTGAATCAGAAGTCAATACCCTTGCCACGGAAAAAATGAACGCCGAACAGGAAATCCGGGCACTCACGAAATCTACGACTGATCGGGAACAGGCGATTGCCAGACAAACCCAGGCCACCGAGACACTGAACGGGACAGTCCGGCAAAAAGAACAAACGATTCTCGCATTGGCCCGGGAGTGTGAGGAGTTAAAAAAGACGCTAAAAAAAGAGACTGATGAGCGAAACGATCTCACCGTGGAATTTGCTGCATTCAGGCAGCAGGTGGGGAACCTGCAGGAAACGCTTACCTCATCGACTGAAGCGCTTGAAACTGAGCGGGGACTTCGACGGGCCTCTGAAGAAACTGCCAAAGCTGCGGTTCAACGACAAGAAGATCTTGAAAAACAGACCCGTGGCGCACATGAAGAGATGGAACGGGTACACAAAGATCAGGCAGTGGTTATAGGGCAAATAAAAGAAGAACTCAAAGAGGCCACCCGTCAGATCCAATCACTTGAATCCGAGGTCAGTACCCTTGCCGCGGAAAAATTGCACGCCGAACAGGAAGTCCAGGCACTTACCGCTGAACTCGGACACACAAGAACTATGCGTGCGAACGAGGATAAGAGCCATCCGGGCATTGATGAAGGACATGCCGATGCGGGGAAAGAACGGCATATGGTGCAGCAGTCCCTCCTTACCGAAGAGAAAAAAATCCGAAAAGAGAGCCTGGACCTGGCCCTGTCAGAAGGGTCGAATCTCCCTGCGCCGGTAAAGCAGCTGGCCCAGCCAATGAGAAGGGAAATAACTCCCGGGTTGGAACAACCCCTCGTGTCCAACAAAGACCTGGTGAATGGTGAACCCTCTGGGGAGATCCCCCCCATACTCTCCGGTGTCATTTCCCGGTTGTCGGAAATTTCCGATCCTGATACCATTTTTTTGGTACATGAACCCAATGCCAAAAAAGAGGATACGGCACCAGGACCAATAAAAGTCCATACCCCCTCAGAAGAAAAAACCGTTGACGCATATGCACGGGATGAATCTTCTGCTGTACATGATCAAATAGTGCAGCAAGCATCGTATGCTGATGCAAAACCGGAAAAAGAGACAGCGGAAAAACAGGAGAGTCCTCGTGGTGAAGCAGGCTCCGGTACACAATCCGATGAGACTGCTGCACCGTCCGGAGGAACTGCCCCCGGCGGCGATATCTCGTTTACCAGCACACAATGGCTTGATCTCCTCAGGTGGGCGCATCATACGGATGCCTTGTCCCGGAACCAGCGGCAGAAGATTGTCATGATGGGCAGACTGGTCCAAAAAGACGGGAAACTGACGAAGAGACAACAGGAACAGATCAGGGAGATATTTTCATTTGCCTACGCACTTGGATACCACCCCTGAGATACCAATCATTTTTTCATTTTCCTAAAAGACCAGTTTCCCTCTGTCGTATAAAAGCGGAAGGATGGCTGGACACGAAGGGAATCATGGATTTTTTTTACAGAAGAGTCACATCAATGCAATCACACTTCAAAAAAAGGGGAATTTTCAGGCCATCACCACGCCGTTGTCTTTCAATGCTGTCGGGACGTTGCCATAGCCAAGTGCCGGGACAATGACCTCCTGCCCGTCTGCAGTGAGGATATCCTGCCCTTCCTTGCTGATCAGGATCTTGATGAATTCAAGTCCCAGGTCAGGGCTCCGTGCATTCTTCGGAACGGTCACGGCATAGATGATCGGGGTTCCGGTTTCGGTCGTCGTGGTGGTACCGCTGACCCGCTTCACTTTCACGGTTGCATACGCATCGGCATTTTCCTGGGCTGAAAGGTCCATCCCGACCGGGAGTTCGATATACGGCAGGCCGTTCTGGATGGCCACACTGCTGTATTCGATCGCATAGTCAGCCTTCCCTTCCTTTAAGATGGTGACGACATTGGGACCCGATGTGCCGATGACAAGCTTCCCGTCGGGAGAAGGCTTGGTGACATCGATGGTGTATTTTCCATCGGAGAATGTCCTTGTCATCTTGCTGTGTGAGCCAAGGAGGCTTGAGAAGATGGTATCGACACCATATATCCGTTCTGCAAGCTGGACCGACATCACCGCACGGTACCCTGCCGGATCGGTGTTGGGATCGCTGATGACGTATTTTACATCGGGAGAGTTCAGGACCTCATACCAGTTCTCAGAGGTGATCGTGTCGCTGTACTTGCTCTGGGGGGTATAGACCACTACCATGTGGTTCTTTGCAAACGTGACGTAATAGTCAGCGTAGTTCGGATACATCATGGTCGGGATGAGGTAGGCATCCGCGGAAGCAAGCACATCGGCTTTCTTACCCTGCTTGGTGATCTTCTCGATCATGGTGACGCTTGCACCGCCAAACAGCTGCGCATCCACGAGCGGGAACCGGCTCTCATACACCGTCTCGATCTTCGCAAAGGGTGCATTGAGGCTTCCCGCATTGAACACGGTCATCGGCCTGATTCCGTTCGCAGCCCCGGTACAGACACAGTTGAACCTGCTGCAATTACCGTTCATCGCGGAAAAGAGGTTCTTGCCGTACTTCTCCTTCCCGAAATTATCGATATCAGACTGGGTTTCCGGTGAGATCATGAAGTCGACGAAGTTATTCGCCATCTCGATCTTCTGCACTGTCGTTTTGTCGTTATAGACGGCAATGACGGAATAGACGTTCAGCAGGATCGCGCCTTCGCTCACTACAGGTTCGAGGTCGAGGTCGCCCTTATAGGCAAGGTACGTCCCTTCATCGGTCAGCGTGTAGGCTCCCTTCTCTGATGCCATCTGGAGTGTTTCGCCCATACCCCTGCCTGCTTCTATATACCAGTTGCCCGATTTCCGGACATTCGTGGTATAATTGTACCCTGCAGATTTCCAGACGTTCTGCTCGGCGGAGTGGGTACCGGAGTTGTCACCACGGGAGATAAATGTGACTCCCGGGGTGTTCGCCTTTCCTTTGGTGAGGATGGTGGTGAATGCTTTTTCCGGGGTCATCCCTTTCACACCGGCGGGATCACTGGCCGGCCCGACAATGACGAAGTAGTTGTAGGCAAAGCACCGGCGGTTCAGTCCAGTACCCGTCCTCCATGTAGGTGACTTCCTGGGAGGGTGAATGGACGGCAAGGATATCACAGTCGCCGTTCTTTGCGACTTCAATGGCCTTCCCGGTACCCTGTGAGGTGATCAGGAGTTCGGCGTTATACTTCTGTTCGAACTTCGGCTTCAGGTATTCGAGAAGCCCGGTATCGTACAGACTCGTCGTTGTGGCGAGGATTACTTTCGTCTTCGGCCCGACCGGGGTGGTCGGGATTGTTGTCGGCACAGCAGTGACGGTACCTGTCTCCCCCGGGGTTGGTGTTGCAGTGGGTGTACCGCTGCCTGGTCCGGAGGTCGTACATCCCGCGAGGGATGCAAAACCGACGACCAGGAGCGACAGGATAATGAGAATGCAGATCTGTTTCTTCAAAGCCATAGTCGTTCGGTTAACCTTTCGGTTCAGAATAAATGAATATTGTTATTTTTTGCGAATGTTAATTCAACTGTATTATCAACTGGTTATACCAGCAGGTAACTCCCTCGCCCTGTGAATCGTCCCTGCAGGAAAATGAGAATGGACTCTGATGAGCGTCAGGTCCCAGGCCTTGAAACGGAATAGGGCTTGTGCAGAACCGGGAAAGATCGAAACGACGGGAAATTTATTGTCGCTTCCTGCGATACATGATGACTGCACCACCGGAAATTCCCGCGATACAGAGGGGAAGCACATCCGGCGCGAGTCCCGGGTCAGGCATTCTGGTGAATGTGATGTTGGTCTTTGCATAAGAGACAGTTCCCGAATAGGGCAGGCCGATCGGGAGGTTTACTACGTAGAGGGTATACGTGCCGGGCATCAGTCTGCCTGCGAGATACCCCGTATCCCACTCGTACTCCCAGGTCCCGTCCGGGTTCACATGGGCAGAGGTAAAATAGCCATGCCCTGCAGGAAGGTTCAGGTTCTCAAGACAGACACCCCGGCGGTCA
This sequence comes from uncultured Methanoregulaceae archaeon, assembly GCA_963828315.1. Classification (GTDB taxonomy): domain Archaea; phylum Halobacteriota; class Methanomicrobia; order Methanomicrobiales; family Methanospirillaceae; genus UBA9949. The sequence goes on from CAWHEC010000012.1 coordinate 77,786, forward strand.
AGACCCGGGCCTGCCACAAAGAGGAACACCGCGATGATGTCCTTTGCATCGGTCGTTCCGGACAGTTCCACCCGGTCCCCTATCGCGGGCAATTCGGGGAGTGCCCCGATTGTCAGGTGATCCGCGGTGCATGCCTGGATAAGAAGTACAGACAGCACAAGGGCCAGGAGAAACAGGATCCGGAGTTCCCGCACAGATAAGTGTGGAGGGCGTTCTTGATTCAAGCTTTCGATTAATCCATGAAAGCACCGGGTGTATAGTCAGAAATTATGGGGGATACCAGTACGAAACCCTCGCTCAAACACAAGTACACGTGATTATTTGTACATCCAGCCCTCCCTGAAAATGGCCGACGATTTACCCTTTTATACCCCGACAGCGGAATTTGGATCCAAATGCGGATACTCTCCAATGTCGGTCACTGTTCTCGTCACGGAATGCGGTTCAGACAGAGAAATCACGAGACCGGTCAGAACTCGACAACCATCCATTTCAGGCACAAATTGAAGGCAGGGACGTTCTCGTGGAAGTATACGACCTGTTCAGAACTCCACCACCATCACCGCCTCCTCCTCCTCGCGGAGCTCTCCCTTCAGGTGGCGGGCATCAAACTGGTAACTCTCCCAGGGATCGTACTCCTCATACAGTTCGCACTTGTCCAGCACATCGACAAATTCTTTCAGGAATATACGGGGGATGACGTCGATCCGGCCGCCAAATTTCCCTGTCACCTTGCTGATCATGGCCCTGATGAACCGGTGGGATACCCTGTTCCGGTCTACTTCAGCATAGGCTTCCGAATAGATGGCGATGACCTTTTCGGCCACCTGTTCGAGTTTCTTCGCATCAAAACGGGAGAGAAAGATCTGCGGCTGACGCGGATTCCTGAATTCGCCGCTCTCGGTGACACCGATACGGTCGGCGAGAGGGGGGATCGACCGTATCCCTCTCGGCCCTTCGAAGAACGAAGGAGTGCCGGTGAAGAAGAAGTAACAGTAGGGCATCTCACCGCGGTCGAGCGAATCGATCAGGAGCCGGAGGGTATTGTACCCTTTCTCGCGCTGGTTTCTCGGGAGGATCTGGGTCGTCTCGAGCTCATCGATTGCTATGGCAAGCCCGGCATACCCGGCATTGACGATGATCCTGACAATCGCCCGGAGGAAGATGAGCGCGAAGGTCTCGTCCACATCGCCCCGTATCCCGGCTTTGGCCTTGAAATCCCTGCCTATGTTGGGTTCTGCAGAGATCCAGCCGATCGCAGACTGGGCGGTCTGGAAATCCCCGGCATTGTTTGCCCGGTAATACGTCCGGAGCGCTGCGGCAAGCGATGAGCTCATCTCGGAGATACCGGCCAGCGCCGTCTCGATCTCCTTGAGCGTGGCAATCTCAAGGCTCTCTTCGGGCAGCGGACGATCACTCACCCTGATCAGGCGCTCTTCGATCGAGAAGAGCCAGGTATCTATCACTGCCTTCATGGCATGGTCCTCTTCCCTGGTCCTGAGGGTTGCGCAGACCTGCTGGTAGATCCCTTTCAGCTTGTAGAGGGGAGATGCCGGGGAGATCACCACGTGGGCGGTGACAAAATTCTTCTCCCGTGCGATCTCAAGGGCTCGTGCGACGAGAAAGGTCTTCCCGCTCCCGTAATCTCCCCGGATGAATTTCAGGTCCCCCCCGCCATGTGCCACATACTCAAGCTGGGAGGCGATCACCCCCTCCTCGACCCCGATACCGACCGCGATACGCTCCAGTCCGCCGGCCGGCACCGTACCACGCCTGAGCGCGTTTATGATGTTGATACTCCCGGTATTTCCCTTATCGCCGTGTTCAGCCCGTGTAGGCATACATCTCCCCTCCCTGCCCCGATCCTTTCTTCACAATGATGGCAAACCCGGATGAAGCACATTTCTGCATGATCCGGTTCATGATCCCGACCACCCTCCGGGTATTGAGGAGCTGCCGGAGATCCATCTCGCTCGCCTCACGGTGCGTCCTGAGAAACTCAATGATCTTCCTCTCCTGTTCATCGCACGAATCGATGAATTTTGCGAGACCCTCCTCCCGTTCAGTCATCATGGAGTCATCCTTTCTCTGCTCCATGACGGGAATGTCGGAGAGGGTCTGCTCTTTGCAGGTCCTGATCAACCCGACAAAGTCCTCCGGCCGGATATGGGACGAGAGTGAAGGCACCACATCGATGCCCCTGAGACAGTACTCCTTGCAGCCCCGGTAATCCCGCTCCTTCAGCGCCCCGCTTGCGGAAAGGAGATAGGCGACCGAGAGATATTCGAACCCCTCCGAGCCAAGCGTAGGAATATGGCCTTCAAGGACCCTGACCAGGCGGTCAAGGATCCTCCTCTGTGAAAACAACCGCCATTCCTCGTCAAGGATGAACCCGGCGACCGATTCCAGGTCCCGGGTCTTCTTCACGTTGTGCAGGATGTAGAGGAGCACTTTCTCGCATTCCCTCCGGTCATTCTGCCGTGCAAGGAACCGGGCGTAGGCCATACCCCCGGAGAGGTAGTCGCTCCGGTAGGCCCGGTAATAGGAGGACTGTGCCTCGGAGAGATCCCCAATCTCCTCGTACAATCGCGCGGTCGAGAGGAGGCAGACCACATGCGGGGTTCCCGAGACCATCTGAAGGAACCGTGCAACAGAGTCTTTGACGGGGTAATACGTGAAGAGAAACTCCCGGTATCCCGTAAGCAGGTCGGAGAGGAACGGGGGGTCATCCAGTTTTGCAAGTGCCTCCCGGATCAGGTGCTCAAAACAGCCAAGGGCTTTCTCCTTCTCGCCGGCCATCGCGTTCAGCCTGCAGAGGAGGAGGCGGATTCTGGGATGGGAGCCTGCCGTGTCACTATCCAGCAGTTCCCGGCACACTTTGAGAGCCTCGGCAGCCCTTCCCATGGAGAGGAGCAGGTTCGCATAGTCATAGCCGATCCCGGGATCCCGGAGCACGGTGAAAAACTCACGGTATTCCTCGACTGCAGACTCCGGGTTGTTCTGTGCAAGTGCCTGGAGATAGGTCTGCGCAAAATCCAGGGACCCCGTAGTCCGGTATGCCTCGAGTGCCACTTTCGCGGCATCCGGATACATGCCCGCCGCCATCAGGGCTCCGATATGGTCGCGGTCGGCATCTTTCCGGCGAATGGATGACCGGTAGACCGAAAGTGCTTCTTTTGCCTGCCCCGCAAAGGTGAGTGACTGCATCAGGAGGCGGTAGTCCTCCTCCTTTCCGGAGAGTGCTGCAAGCTTTTCCTGGACCGGAACTGCCCTCCTGAAGTCTCTTTGTGCGACAAGGCAGGCCGCATAACTCCTGAGGGCTTCCTGGTTGCCGGGATCGAGCGTTACCGCATGGACGTATTCTGCCACCGCGGCATCCTCATCTTTCCCCTCCAGGATCTTTCCGAGAAAACTGTGCAGGTACGACGATTCAGGCATTCTGCAGAGGAGATCGCGGACATACACTTCAGCCTCATCGATCCTGTCAAGGTAATAGAGGTTCCTCGCCGTCAGGATGGCGATCTGGGAATCGCCCGGCTGCTGCCCGGATGCGAGGCAGATCGCGAGCGATTCGCGGTACTGCCCCTCCTCAAAGAGGGAAAAAGCCTTCCGGACGGATTCTTCACGCTCTCCGTCATCCATCATGAGGACCTCCAAAAAACCGGAGAAAGACAAGACTCCGGAGCATGCGGAACACGTCCATGCCCCTCACCCGTGATCCCCCCTGGTTCTGCCAGGTGATGGGTACTTCCTTTATCACGTACCCTTTCTGCGAGAGCCGCCACAATAACTCAACGTCGAATTCAAATCCGGAAGATAGCATGTCCCCTACCACAGCATCGACGGCTGATTTTTTAAATACTTTTGCCCCGCACTGCGTATCTGTCAGTGACAGCCCGAAAAGGAGCCTGATCAGGAGGTTGAATCCCCGGCTCTCGAACCTCCTCGCGATCCCCTGCCGCTCGGGAACTATCGATCCAGGGAGCCACCTCGATCCAATCACGCAGTCGGCACCCTCCAGCGCACCGAAAAGGGATGCCATCTGGGCGACCGACGCGGAAGCATCGGCGTCCATGAAACCTACCGACGGCGTGGTCGCATGGGAAAACCCCTCCCTCACCGCCCCCCCTTTCCCGAGGCGGCGGGAATAGGTCAGGCACCGCAGGTCCGTTCCGGGATGGGCGGCAGCAAATTCCCTGACAATGTCCGGTGTCGAGTCGGAGCCATCGCAGATCACCAGGTACTGGCCTCCGCTGTCGGGGATCTGGGAGAGGATCAGCCCGATCCGGTGCTCTTCGTTATAGGCAGGGATGATAATGGAAAAATCGGTTGTCAAGCGGAGCCGCCGCCATCTATTGGTGTCCCATAAGGTGTTCCCGGAGTGCAGCCCCGCTGCTGTACTTCTCTGCTATCAGGAGTGCCTGTTCACGCAGCCTCTGGTGATCCCGGATACAGGATTCGGGGGGCGGGGACTGGCGCAGTATCGATGAGACATTCTCGGTCACCTGGATCAGTTCGGTGGCGATCACAGCGTTCAGCCAGATCAGATCCGCGAGCATTGCTCTTGTCTCCTCACTATCCATGGGACATAGGTAGGGCGCCAAAGGGTTAAATGATGGCGGCGACTGTGCGGGCAACCATTATCGTTTTTTGGAGGAAAACCTCCTCTCATTCATGAACTATATCGAGAGGATACAGACCGAAGGGAGAGATGCAAACCCCTTCTTCACCCTGATGGGAATCGAGATCGGTGTCATTGGCAAGGGCAGCGCGACACTCCGCATGCCGATACGCCCGGACATGCTGAACGGGGAGGAGTTCCTTCAGGGCGGGCTTTTCACCGCGCTTGCCGATGAGGCGATGGTCCTTGCCATCTACCCCCTCCTTTCCCCCGAAGAACAGATTGCAACCATATCTGAGTGCACGACGTTCATGAGCGGGGCGCAGAAAGGAGTCCTTGTCGGCACCGGCAGGGTGATCAAAAAGGGCCGGAGGGTCATATTTGCCGAGGGGGAGATCACCCTGGAAGGATCCGGCCTGGTCCTTTCCCGCAGCACGGCAACCTTCATGGTGACAAGGGCCTGACCCTCGCGTTTCACCAGGCCAGGCCTGATGGGAAACCCGGGGAGACCGGCAGGGCGGGGAATAAAACTATCTCCCGATCCGAAGTATCTATAATGATAAAAAAGAGTGCATCTGGCGGGGTAGTTTCGTGAAGTATATTTTTGTTACCGGGGGGGTGATGAGCGGCCTTGGCAAGGGGATTACCGCTGCATCGATCGGGAGGATTCTCAAGAACCGGGGATACGCGGTCACCGCGGTGAAGATCGATCCGTACCTTAATATCGATGCCGGCACCATGAACCCGGGCCAGCACGGAGAGGTTTTTGTCCTCTCGGATGGCGGGGAGGTTGACCTTGACCTCGGGAACTACGAGCGGTTCCTTGATATCGACCTCTCCTCCATGCACAATATCACGACAGGGAAGATCTACCGGAGTGTGATCGAAAAAGAGCGGCGGGGCGACTACCTCGGGGAGACCGTCCAGATCATCCCGCATATCACCGATGAGATTAAGAGCGGTATACGCGCTGCTGCCTGCGAAGAGCTTCCAGGGGCAGGGAAAGCCGACATCTGCCTTGTGGAAGTGGGGGGCACTGTCGGGGATATCGAGAGCATGCCGTTTCTTGAGGCGGTCCGCCAGATGCGGGGCGAGCTCCCTGATGAAGACACCGTGCTGATTCATGTCACGCTCATCCCTGAAGACAGCATGGGGGATCTCAAGACAAAACCGACCCAGCACTCGGTAAAAGCCCTCCGGGAGGTCGGGCTGTATGCCGATATCATCGTGGGAAGGGGAAACCGCCCCATCAAATCCAATACCAAGAGAAAGATATCCGCCTTCTGCGATCTTCCCGAGCAGGGAGTGATCAGTGCAGCCACGGCTCCTGACATCTACCAGGTCCCGATGGAGATGGAGAAAGAGGGTGCAGCGGATGTGTTGTCCCGCCACCTGCACCTCGAACCAGGAGAAGTGAACGCCGACTGGTATGCTCTCGTCTCCCGTGAATACACGGCCAGGATCGAGGTTGGCATCGTCAGCAAATACGGGATCGAAGATGTCTACATGAGCATCAAGGAAGCCCTCAAGCATGCCGGCCGTGCGTGCTCCACCGAGGTAAAGATCACCTGGCTCGATGCCGAACGGTATGAAGAGGGGCATCTCGGGGACTTCGACGGGATCCTCATCCCCGGCGGATTTGGGAAACGGGGAATGGAGGGGAAGATCGATGCTATCCATTTCGCCCGGACCCGGAAAATTCCCCTTCTCGGTCTCTGCCTGGGTTTCCAGCTCTCTGTGGTGGAATATGCACGAAATGTCCTCCGGTGGGAGAATGCCACGAGTGCAGAACTCGGGGAGGGGAGGCACGTGATCGCAATCCTGCCCGAACAGCAGGGACTCACCGATCTCGGCGGGACGATGCGTCTTGGCAATTACCCGGTCACCCTCAGGGAGAACACCCTTGCGATGCAGCTCTACGGCCAGGCCGGGATCACGGAGCGGCATCGCCACCGGTACGAGGTGAACCCGCTCTACATCCCGGAACTCGAGAAGGCAGGGCTGGTATTCTCCGGTTTCTGGAAGAACCGCATGGAGATCTGCGAAGTTGCCGATCACCCGTTCTTCCTTGCGACGCAGTTCCACCCGGAGTTCAGGTCACGGCCGACACGGCCTTCCCCTCCCTTTATCGGGTTTGTGAAGGCATGCGCTGAAGGAAGGGCGGGGAGGTGAATGGCCGGTGGTGAATGCAGAGCAGTTCATACAAAAAGCGATTGAAGAGATCGCGACCGAGGCAGGGAATCACCGGGTCGTGATCGCACTCTCCGGGGGTGTCGACAGCTCGGTCTGTGCTGCCCTGGCATCCCGTGCAATCGGTGACCGCCTGGTCCCGATTTATGTCGATACCGGGCTTATGAGGAAGGGAGAGACCGACCGTATCGCCCGGATGTTCGGGCCTCTGAATCTCAAGGTGGTCCACGCAGAGGAGGAGTTCATCCCGGCCCTTGCAGGGATCACCGACCCTGAGGTCAAGCGGAAGGTGATAGGGGAACGGTTCATCCGGGTCTTTGAACGGGAGGCACGGAAGACCGGGGCGCTCTTCCTCCTCCAGGGGACGATCTATCCCGACAGGATCGAGAGCGAGGGCGGAATAAAAAGCCATCACAATGTCGGGGGGATGCCGCAGCGGATGGAGTTTGAGAAGGTGATCGAGCCCCTCCGCGACCTGTACAAGGACGAAGTGCGGGTGGTCGCCGGGGCACTCGGTCTTCCGCCCGAGATCCAGCACAGGATGCCGTTCCCGGGCCCCGGGCTCGCGGTCCGCATCATCGGGGAAGTGACGAGGGAGAAGATCGAGGTCGTCCGGGAAGCAAACTGGATCGTCGAAGAAGAACTGGTGGACCGGTACCAGCCCTGGCAGTGTTTTGCCGCGGTCCTTGGACTTGGCACCGGGGTGAAAGGGGACAACCGGGTGCATGGCTGGATCGTCTCTGTCCGTGCAGTGAACTCAAGGGACGGGATGACCGCCGACCCGATCGGGATTCCGTACGATGTGCTTGGCGCTGTTGCGGCCCGGATCACCTCGGAGATCCCGAGCGTGGCCCGGGTGGTGTATGATGTCACCCCAAAACCGCCGGCAACCATAGAGTATGAATAGGGAACAACAGCAAGAGAGAAAGGAGAGAGGGGTCACATGAACGAGATGGATTACCGTGCCTGCGAGGCGCGGTACTATATGCCTGCATTCTCCCGGGAGATCATGATCGAACGTGGTCTCCTGTCGAAGGTGTGGGATGCTGATGGAAACGAGTATATCGATTGCGTGGCAGGCATCGCGGTCTGCAGCACGGGGCACTGCCATCCGGAAGTCACCCGGGCAATCTGCGAACAGGCCGGGAAGCTGATCCATTGCTCCAACCTCTACTATGTCCCGGGGCAGGCAGAGCTTGCAAAAAAACTGGTGGAGATCACGGGCATGCACAAGGCATTTCTTGCAAACTCCGGTGCGGAGGCAAATGACGGGGCAATCAAGCTTGCCCGCCTTGCGACCGGGAGAAAGAAATTCGTTGCCTTTACCCACGGGTTTCACGGCCGCACGCTCGGCTCGCTCGCAGTCACCCACAAGCCTGCCATCCGTGAACCGTTCCTCCCTCTCGAGCCCGCCTGCACCTTCGTGGAATACGGGGACCTTGCAGGGCTTGAAAAGGCAGTTGACGGGACGGTTGCCGGGGTCTTTGTGGAACCGATCCAGGGAGAGGCCGGCGTGATCATCCCCCCTGACGACTTCCTCAAGGGTATCAGGGAGACCTGCGACCGGCACGGGGCGCTGATGATCGCCGACGAAGTCCAGACCGGGATGGGGAGGACCGGGAAGTGGCTTGCCATCCAGCATACCGGTGTCTCGCCGGATATCGTGACGCTCGCAAAAGGGATCGCAAGCGGATTTCCCATGGGGGCGCTGCTCGCCCGGGAGGGGCTCGAGTTCCGGAAAGGGGAGCACGGAAGCACCTTTGCCGGCGGCCCGCTGGCGTGTGCAGCGGCCCGGGCAACGATCGGGGTGATTGAAACAGTCCTCCCGGATGTCCCGGGCAAGGGGAAGCGGTTTGCAGGCCTGCTCTCTTCCCACCACCCGCGGTACCGGGGGCTGATGATCGGGATTACTCTTGGCGACATCTGCCCTGCTGTCCAGAAGAAGTGTGCTGAAGACGGGGTACTCGTCAACTGTGCCGCGGACGGCAACCTCCGCCTCGTGCCGCCTCTCGTGATAACCAATGACGAGATCGACCGTGCAGCAGCGGTGATCAATTCGGCAATCGGTGGAAACGGGCGCTGAAATCCACAGGGATCACTCCTCCCCCTCTCTTTTTCCGGACCAGTCTGCCAGCAGTTCCAGCCTGACCCCGGAATGCTGCTGTGCCCGGGATGGACCGTAAGGGAATGTTCCAACCTGCAGGGCGTTCTCTCACGGGATGTCTTTTTGCTATTCATGGAAGTCATTCCCGATACCAGGGTTTCCCTGATCGGTGGCGAAATCCGGGTGGACCTGTCCGGTATTTTCCAGCCTGCAGGGGTTTCTCTCACGGGAGGTCTTTTGCTATTCATGGAAGTCATATCCGATACCAGGGCTTCCCTGCCGGAAGGTGGGGTCTTTGGGAACCTCGCCCGTAATTCCCGGGAAACGCTCGTCTCCTGCGGCTGAACCGGGCACCGAAGTTTATCTTCAAAGAGGAGCATACAGCTACCCGCTGGAGAGTCAGGAATGGTGCCCGGGGAGAAGAGCAGGTGCGAAGGGTATGATCGCCTGGTGCGGGACTGCTTCCGCTCGGGGGGGTATGTCTTTGCCGGGAAAGCGGGGGAGATCGCCCGCCGGGAGGGTATCAGCCGTGTCGCAAGGCTTGCGAGCAATGAGAACCCGAATCCTCCAAGCCCGGAGGCAATCCGTCTCGGTTGCACTGCCCTCTCTGAAGCGAACCGGTATCCTGACGAGACCATGGACCTGCTGGTGCAGTCGCTTGCACGCAGGTATGGCCCCTACCATTTTGTGACCGGCGTAGGAATGGACGGGGTCATCGAGACCCTGGTAAGGACCCTTGTAAACCCGGGAGACAGGGTGGCGGTTGCAACCCCGACCTTCTCTTTTTACGGGCTTGCGGCAAGGGCTCAGTCGGCAGAGGTAGTCCTTGTGGAAAGAGAGGAGGATTACTCGGTCGACCCCGGGCTCTTTATCGATGCAGCCAGGGATGCGAAGATCTCATTCCTCTGTTCGCCCAACAACCCGACCGGGACGGTGACTCCCCCCGGGGATGTAGAAGAGATCCTCGCGGGCATTGACGGGGTGCTCTTTCTTGACAATGCCTATATCGAGTTCTGCGATACCGATTACCTGCCGCTGCTCGCGGATCATGAGAACCTTGTCATCGGAAGGACGATGTCAAAGGCGTACGCCCTTGCGGGTGCCCGGGTCGGGTATGCCTTCGCACCTGCCTGGATCCTCCCCTATTACCGGCGTGCATCGACCCCGTTTACCCTCAATTCCCTGTCTGCCCATGCAGCCATCGGTGCGCTCGATGACAGGGAGGGAATGGAGGCGTATGTCAGGCATGTCCGTCTGTGGAGAGAGAAGGTTTCCAGGGAATGCGGCTTTCCGGTCACCCCTTCGGGTGCAAACTTCATCATGGCCGATGTCTCCCCATGGACCGGGGATGCGATGGCGGGAGAACTTGCCCTGCGGGGGGTCATTGTCAGGTCCTGTGCCAGTTTCCGCGGGCTTCCCGACCATTTCATCAGGGTAAGTATAGGGGCGGACTGGGAGAACGAGCTCTTCTTAGAAGAGATCCGGGGTATCAAAAAAGCAAATCCCGCCCTTTGCGGCAGGGACCAGGGCTTCCCATGATGTGCGGGATCACAGGGACACCTGGCACCGGGAAGACCTCGATTGCTGCTGAGCTGACACGACAGGGATATCCCGTCCTGCACCTCTCCGATACCATATCCGGATATGTTATTGAAAGAGACGAGGAGCGTGATACCAGTATTATCGATGAGGAGCGATGGGCCGCCGAATTCATCCCGTATGAAGGGTTTGTCGAGGGGCATCTCGCCCATCTCCTCCCCTGCGACCGGATCGTGGTGCTGCGGTGCAGGCCGGATATCCTGATGGAGCGATTGAAAACGAGGGGGTACGGGGAGGAAAAGATCAGGGAGAACGCCCTTGCCGAAGCCCTCGATGTCATCCTTATCGAGACCGTGGATTCTTTCTCCCCGGGACAGATTTATGAACTGGATACAACAGATAAGAGTACCGCTGAATGCTCGATGATAACCGGACAGTTTTCAAAGGGGGAACTACCCGCATCGTTTGGGACCCTTGACTGGTCATCGTATATCGGGATGATAGAATGACCCTTGATACCTTCAGGCCGCATCTGAAATGGATATACAGGCCCTTTGTCGACATCTCGATAAAAATCGGGATAAAACCCGATCATTTCACCATAGCCTCGTTCTTTGTCGCCCTGTTTGCCGGTATCGCGTTTTATTTCGGCGAAGTGGTGCTCGGCACATTTTTCATCATGTGCAATGCCGCCTTTGACTCAATGGACGGGGCGGTGGCACGGGCGATGAACATCCAGAGCAAGAAGGGGGATTTCCTTGACCATGTTGTCGACCGCTATGCCGATATCTTCATTATCACCGGGATATTTGCCGGAGGGTTCGCCCCCTGGCCAATCGGCGTGTTTGCCCTGGCGGGGGTATTCATGGTCTCGTATCTCGGCACCCAGGCACAGGCAGTGGGGGTTGGCCGGTATTACGGCGGAATGCTGGGACGGGCAGACCGCCTGCTCCTCCTGATCATCGGCGGGCTTCTCACTATCGTATTCCCTGCCGGGGTCTACGGCCTTCCGTTCCTGGGGTGGGTCCTTGTCATCTTCGGCCTCGTTGGAAACATCACTGCTATCCAGAGGTTCATCTTTGTCTGGAAAGAGCTTGGGTGACCCGGGTATCGGGTCATCATCCCGATGCAATGGAGCTATCCCTCTCCTCTGAAAAGTCCAATCGATATCCTACGACACTGCCTTGGGTAAAGCAGTTCGCCTCCCCGGGATTTGAGCAGAGCGGAATGGGCGATTACCGGACAGGGGAGGAGCAAGCGGAAGGACCGGAGGCGAGCATTCCGGGCCGTCAGCACTATTATGTTTCACCTGTATGCGATACTTAGTCGATATGATATCCCGGAAGCGAAAAGACCCGTATACTGAGGGAGAGGGAATGATGGATTTACTGAGTGCGGCAGAATTCTCGCCGAAAAACCCGGTCAAGAAAGATCTCATTACCACCAGGGGTTCGAATATTGTTCTCGTATGCCTTGAAACGGGGCAGGTGATACCCCCTCATCCGGAACCCTATGCAGTGGTTTTTGTGGTCCTCCAGGGTGAAGGAACGATCACTTCAGGAAGCGTTGTGCATCCTGTGAAACCCCTCCACCTGGTTTTGGTCAAAAAAGATGAAAACCGTGGAATTCATTGTACCAAGCGGATGGTCATCCTTGGTATCCGCGATGATGGGTGAGGTGCGAGCCGGATGGCTGACGCAATCGAGGTAAAAAATCTGACGAAGACGTTTGGCACCAGTGTAGCGGTCGATCATATCTCATTTTCCGTGAAGGAGGGGGAGATCTTCGGTTTTCTCGGTCCGAACGGTGCAGGCAAGACCACGACAACCCGGATGCTGACCGGGGTTATCCCCCCTGATGCCGGGAGTGCGGTGATCCTCGGTCATGACATCCGGTACGAACCGGTCCAGGCAAAACAGGGGTTCGGGGTGGTGCCTGAGACCTCGAATGCCTATACCGATCTCACCGCATGGCAGAACCTGATGCTCATGGGAGAGCTCTACGGGCTTTTGCGTGACCGGGCAGCGAAACGTGCAACTGATCTCCTCGGGATACTGGGACTCCTCGAGCGGAAAGACCAGAAGGTGCAGGCATACTCCAAGGGGATGAAACAGCGGCTCATCCTTGCAATGGCGCTCCTCCACGAGCCCGGGCTCCTCTTCCTCGATGAACCCACGAGCGGACTCGATGTGCAGAGCACCCAGATGATACTCTCACTGCTGCGTGACCTGAACCGGTCGGGAACCACCATCTTCCTCACCACCCACAACATGGAGGAAGCAAACCGGCTCTGTCACCGGGTCGGGATTATCAGGAGCGGGGCGATTGTCGCCATTGATGCACCGGAAAAGCTGAAGGCGGCAATCGACAGGGTGCACCGGATCGAGGTGAGTTTTGACCGTGATATCCCTGGAGAGGTCCTGACAGGACTCAACGGTATCATCGGTGCGAACCGGACCGGCGACAAGTGGCAGATCAGTGCAGAGGACCGGGATACCGCCATACGATCCCTGGTAACCTATAGCCAGCAGAACAAGGTCGCCATTATCACGCTCAATACCCTTGCCCCTTCTCTCGATGATGCATTCCTACGGCTGACGCAGGAGGCAGAGCCATGAACCCGGCCGGGCTCTCTGCACAACTCCGGCGGGCTTGGGCAATCACAAAAAAAGATATCCGCATCTATTACTTCAAGGGCCCCGTCCTCATCTTCGGGGTCTTCATGCCGGTCTTCCTGTTCCTCGCCTTCCTGATGGGGAGCAGGCAGCTCCCGTTAGCGTTCCTTGTATCCGGGCTCATCGGGATGACCCTCTTCTTTACGGCTACGGCAGTATCCCCCGCTATCTTCCCCTGGGAGGGGTCGGCAAAGACCCTTGAACGGCTCGCGTCGTGTCCCATTACGATTGAGGCAATCGTGCTTGGTGATATGATCGCCTCCCTCCTCTTTGGTATCGGTATCACGATCGTCACGATACTCATCGGCCTGGCACTCGGCCTTTCGCTGCTCCACGGTATCGTGCTGATTGTTGCGACACTCATTGCCGCCTGCTGCTTCTCTGCAATCGGAATGCTGCTGGCCGTTCCTCCCACGAACACACCCTCCAATATCATGATGCTCTCTTCGCTCCTGAAGTTCCCTATGGTCTTCATCTCCGGCATCTTCATCCCGCTGGAGCAGATGCCCTCCTGGGGTCTGGTGCTTGCGGTCTGTTCTCCGCTCACCTATTTCACCGATCTTGTCCGGTACTCGTTTACGGGTGTGTGTTATTTCCCGGTTCTGGTCGATCTTGGAGCGCTGGGTGTATTTACCCTCATAATCACGGCCGTGACGATGGTCATGCACAAGCGGACCATGCCGAAGAGGATGTAGGAGCACGGGATAGGGAATCCACATCATAAGGTGTTCACTGGATTTTTTGAGAGCTGAACGGATACCCTATCTTGAGGGATGGAATGGGGTAATAAGGGACCAATGGTGCCGGGATACTATCCTATGGCGGGTTTCGAAAAAATTCCTTGTTCCACCATGTGGCGCCAGATCTTCTACGATTTTCCTTGAAATTCAGAGTATTCGGTCAATGAGAGTTGCATAGCAATCTGGATGAAAATATGACAGAGTAGTATTCGGTGATTATTTCCCAATCCGGACCAGGTACTGGTTCTCAGCAGTCTGATCCCATGATACCTGGTATCCCTGTCCGGAGAAAGGGGAACAGGTATTGTCCACCTGCTCCCTCGTGGCAAAAAAGGTGACTGAGTCACCAGGGGGCAGCCGGCTCAGCAGGATCTTTAACTTGATCATCAGATTCGTGCAGGTCAGTTCGGTAAAGTCCTTTGGTTCGTGAGTATCCATGGTATCCCCCTTCTTTAGAAAAATATCATACGCATTGCGGACAACGTGCTTTCCTTTCCATGTCCGAACAGGATGCGGGCAAGATCCTCGTTAGAGACCTTCTCGACAAGGGAGAATTCATCAGAGATCCCAATACCCCGCTCCTCAAGCGAGGGGACATGCACAAGGTAACGGAGATTCGAAATATCCGTGGTGACGGCGATCATCTCCTGGATATTGAAGACTTTGTCGTTCTTCGGCACTTCGTGTGTTCCGTACAGTGCATACACCCCCTGTTCAATCAAAATGACCGTGGTCGGAATACCATCCATCGCGGCGGCAATGGCAAGCGACAGCCCCCCAAACGTCCACTCGGTGCAGTATGGCGGGTTCGTGATGAACACGGCAAGGTGAGGGACTCGTCCTCTGGCCCCCTCACCGGGAACCGTCCCCCCGCTCACATGAGAGATAATCGGATAATCTCCTGAAAACCGGGCGAGTATCTCCTTCAGCGGCCGGATCGTGATATCCTCGATGCAGGACGCCGGTTCACAGAACCCTGTCCCGGCATTCATCTGGTAGTAGCCTCGTGCAGTCGCACACCGCGAACAGGCGGCAAACCAGGAGTCCCTGCCTTCAAGAGCTGCCGACCTCGCGATTGCGGAAACTCCCCTGCCGATATTCTCGAATTCTGACGGACGCTGCCCGTCGTGGAGGGTGTGGACTCCGTCAAGGTAGCTGTAGAGCTCCGGGTGGAGACCGGCCTTCTGCACGCAGGAGAGGAACCGGAGCACGTAGACCGGGACCCGGCTCATGTACGGGGAATTGCACAGGAGAAACCCCGCTCTCTTCGTACCTGCCCATTCCGCATTCAGGGTCGAGACCAGGTTCTCCCAGAACGGACCCTGGCTGCCGGCTCCCGCGATCACAACCCCTGGGCATCCGGAAGCGACAGAGTCCCGCAGTCCCTGCAGTTGGAGTTCATCGCCATCAGCGATGATATGCACGGAAGGGAGCGTTGACAGGGTGTTCCAGGTGGGACGGGTCCTGGCATCAACCAGGCTGAACAAGGCGTCACCGGTAAGGAAAACCGTGACATTTCCTTTACGTTCCGGGGAGCTCCTGCCATTCAATGCACCGATGATCTCTGCAAACCACCTGGTACGCTCCACAGAGACCGGATCGCAGAACAGGAAGGTGGAGGCGGTCATGGTGGTTCAGGCCCCAAACCCGAGCGATTTCATCAGGACAACCACCCAGCCGGACACAAACGCGGCAAAGATGATGGACCCTGCGCACATTCCGAGGAAGAAAAATCCTCCCTTGTAACTCCCTTCCGATGCCATGACGGTCTGGCGGATGGGGCAGCCCCCAAGCAGCACGCAGATAAATCCTACAAAAAAGCCGGGGATTGCGGCAAGGATCAGGTACGCCGCCGGGACGAGCCCGGCCGGCGCTCCCGGCACAGGACTCAAGGGATCACTCGTGAACGCCCAGAAGAAATGCTCCATCGCAGCCGGAGTCAGGAACCAGAAGAGGAGGTACCCGAAGAACGAGGCGACGATCAGGGTCAGGTACCCGGATAAAAGCCTTGTGTGCCGGAAGAGCACGTAATCACGGAACCCTCCAATCGAGCAGTACCCGGAACGCTGGGCAAGGTACCCGATCAGGACCCCGAGAAGCAGCGTGACCAGGGGTACCGCGTAGATCGCCACCTCCTTGGGGAGAATGCCGGTCGCCATCAGTACTCCTCCTTTTCAGCCCGTTTCAGCATCAGGAGCGTTCCCGCCACAACCCCAATGGCCATGGTGATTATGAACACGAGTGCCGTGATATCTCCGTACCCGGTCCGGAGTGCTGCCCGGTAAGGGCATCCTCCAAAGATCATGGCAAACTGGAGGACGATAAAACCCCCAAGGAAGTAGAGAGCATATCCCTTGGTGTCGCTTTTCTTTACCTTGTGCTCCCGGTTCACTTTTGCGGAGAGGAATGCGCCGATCACGACGCCAACGATGCTCATCACCGGGAGGATCGCATTCTTCGAGATGGGGGCAAGGGCGAGGCTGGTGCCCGCGATGATATTGGTCATGCCGTTCACAAGGTCCCGTGTGTGGCATGCGACACAGAACCCGTAAGCCTCCGGTCCCCCGGCGCTGATCAGGAGCGCTTGGGAAAATGCAGCGAGAATTCCGATCAGGGCACCCAGGAACGCCGGGTGCCTGATGAGAATGGAGGCATAAGGTTGTATTCGATCAGAATATTGGCTTGGCGGCATGTGTGGCATACCATTTAAATTTTTTTTAAAATAATGGTTTTGTATTATTTTTACGCACATGTGAAACAATCTTCGGACCGACATTTGGGATGCCAAATAATATATGTGAATATTCGAATATATTCATATTGTAATGAATAGTATCAATGACCCTGAATCTGGAATTGAGACGGTCACCCTCCAGATCCATGGCATGGACTGCACCTGCAATGCTGACCTGCTCGCCCGGAAGCTCAATGCAGTGGCCGGAATCAGCGGCAACGAGATCACCCCGGTCACCGGACAGGCCCGGGTCAGCTATGATCCAGCGGTTGTCAGCGTCCAGGAGATCATCCGCACCGTCGCGGAGACTGGGATGACGGCCTCCCTCGTGCGGGGTGAAGGGCGGAGGAGCACATGGTGGAAGGAGCCGCAACAGCTGGCCCTCTACGGATGCGGCCTTATCGCCCTTCTCGCGTTCGTCGCGGGGTATTCCGGCGCTCCACTCCTATGGGTGAACGGACTGTACCTGCTCGCTGTCCTGGTCGGAGTCTATTATCCCGCACGGAAAGCGCTCATCGCGCTGCGGAACCTGACACCTACCATCCATCTCCTGATGCTGATCGGGTCGATCGGTGCGATGCTGCTCGGTCTCTGGGGAGAAGCGGCCGTGCTGATCTTCGTCTACTCGCTCGGGGACGTGCTCGAGTCGTACGCAGTGGATAAAGCACGGGGAGCGATTCGCTCACTGATGGCACTCGTGCCGAAAGGAGGCGCTGGTCAGGAGAAACGGCCGCGAGATGGTCTGTGCGGTTGAAACAATCGGTGTCGGCGAGGTCGTCATAGTCCGTCCTGGAGAGCGTATCCCGGTCGATGGGACGGTCACCTCGGGTGCATCGTATGTCGACCAGGCTGCTGTCACCGGAGAACCTGTCCCGATCAAGCGTCAGCCGGGTGATGACGTCTTTGCCGGGACGATCAACCAGAACGGATCGCTGGAGGTCCGAGTCACCAAGCCCGCGTCCGAGACGATGTTGTCGCGGATCATCCTCTCGGTCGAGGAGGCACAGGCAAAGCGGACCTCGTACCAGCGGTTCTCGGACTCCTTTGCAAAGTATTACACCCCGTCGATGTTCGTCCTCGGCGTGCTCGTGGCCACCGTGCCGCCGCTCTTCTTCGGTGCCGAGTGGTACCCGTTTATCTACCGCGGGCTTGTCGTCTTCGTAGTCTCGTGTTCGTGCGGCCTCGCCCTCTCGGTGCCCGTTGCGGTGGTTGGCGCGATGGCAAACGCGGCCAAGCACGGCACAGTCTTCAAGGGGGGCGCCTACCTCGAGGTCATCGACACAGGTGAAAGTCATCGCGTTCGACAAGACCGGAACCCTGACCATTGGGCAGACCTGAGGTCACGGATATTCTTGGCTTCGAGGGTAGTTCTGATAATGACGTGCTTGCGCTTGCCGGTAGTATCGAATCACGGTCCGGGCATCCTCTCGCCTGCGGCAATCGTCCGAAAAGCCCGCGAATGGGAGGTGCTTCTCCGACCGCCCGGTTGAAGAGTTTCATGAGACAGCGGGACTCGGCGTCGCAGCGAAGGTGGGAGGCAATTCCTGTCGTGATCGGGAGCCCCAGGTCTCTTCGGGAGCAGGGTATTCTCAATCGATGAAGCCGATGAAGCCATCGCCCGCCTCGAAGACGAAGGGAGGTCTGTTGTTCTGGTAAGCCGCGACGGTCATTTGATCGGCCTGATCGCGATTGCCGATGAGGTGCGGCCCGGTGCCATAGAGGCTGTGCAGCGCCTCTCCCACGCTGGCGTCCGGACCGTGATGCTGACCGGGGATAACGAACGGAGCGCCCGGGCAATCGCTCGCCGGGTGGGTGTGGACGAGTACCGTGCCCAGCTCCTGCCAACGGACAAGGTAGAGGTGGTCCGGCAACTCAAAGAGCAGCACGGCACAGTCGCTATGGTCGGTGACGGGATCAACGATGCCCCGGCTATGGCAGTCTGCCGATGTGGGCATCGCCATGGGTGCAGCCGGCACGGACATCGCGATCGAGGCCGGAGACGTGGTGTTGATGTCGGACGACCTCGGGAAGCTCGCGTACGTGCGCGAGCTCTCGCACCGGACGATCTCCACGATCCGGCAGAACATCGCGATCTCGCTGATCAACGTCGCGTTCATGGTCGTCGCGGCCATGCTTGGGTACCTCGGCCTGGTCACCGGCCTTCTCCTGAACGAGGCGAGTGCGGTCTTTGTAATCGCGAACGCCCTGCGGCTCCTGACGTGGCGGAGCGCTGCTGAACCCAGGGCTCTGGAAGGGGGAGAATCGATCTCCACCGTTACAGGCAAAGTGCCAGCGGTGCAGGCTGCATCCGCTTCGGCGACTGGCTGCTGCTCTCCCGAGGAGCCTGCCGGCGGTGTGTCCACCGGTAATCCGTTGGTGGGAGCCTGTTGCTGCGATGAGCCGGTTGAAATGATCGCACCGACTCCCGCTGCTGCCGTGACAGCCGGGTCCGGCTGTAACTGTAATGTACCGAAAGCTGCTGTCTCCGAAGCAGCGTGCACCTGGTTGTTGCGGAGAGGATGCCATGGTGATTCCGGCAGCAGTCGCGGGCGGTTGTTGCTCCGGGAGAGGTGAGGAAGCGATCGTCCGGAATTGTAGCGCCGGAGGGTGCAGATGTGAGGAACCTGGCACCACATTGTCGTCCCCGGGTGCTTCCGGACAACCTTCAGGACTTGTGGCTGCAACCTTCCGGATCGAGGGACTTGGATGCTCCTGCGAAGGGCAGATTGTCGAGAAGCGGGTGAAGTCGCTGAATGGGATGACGACTTTCAGCCTGAACCCCATCACAAACCAGATGAAACTCGTATATAATCCATCGGTGGTATCCCTCCAGGATATTGAAATTGCGGTGAAAAAAGTGGGAATGACGGCAATTTTGGTAAAATCAGGATGATTCCCAAGTAGATGTGGTGAGGCATATGTGCATGATAGACTTACAATCCAGACAGGGGAAAGGAGAGGGTAGGGTATGAGCTCCCGGGCGAATCGCACCCGGGCAAACGTCCTTCCCGCCTATGCCGCCATATTAAAGGCGCTCTCGGACGAGACCCGGCTCCGTATCTTTCTCCTTTTGAAGGACGAACTCTGCGTCTGCCAGATCCAGGTTGCACTGGCGATGTCCCAGACCAAGATTTCCCGGCACCTGACCGTGCTCCGCAATGCAGGGCTGGTCACCGCCCGCCGGGAGGGACTCTGGATGTATTATTCGCGTGCAGTCCCCGAATCCCGCGCTCTTCGCAAATTCATACAACAACTCGCAGGTCAGCTGGAAGCTGATCCCGATCTCATGGCATCCGTGGTGTCCGATCCAAGGTATGCCACCCTCCCCCCCGAAGAGATTGCCCGGATGGTAAAGGACCCGTGAGCGGGCTATGAACCGCACCCGATACCCCAGGCACCTTCACTGCGACAGAAACCGTCCCGTCTCTTTTTCGAGGAATACGCGTGCCTGGTCGGTGATATGGTAGATGATCCAGTTCCCCTGCTGCTCCCCTTCGATCATCCCGGCTCTCTTCAGGATGGTGAGGTGATAGGATAACTTGGAATCGGCAATCTTCACTACGGCCTTGATCACGCAGACACAGAGCGGCTGGACCAGGAGGAGAGACAGGACCTTCAGCCGGACCGGGTCGGCACAGGCCTGGTACCAGCCCTGCATCTGGTCGAAGAGATCATCCGGCGGGAGTTGTTCGATGAGCCCTTCCACTCCACCGCACGAACAGAGCGAATCGGCGACCTCTTTGGGGATCGAGATATCAATGCTATCCTTTGGCGCCATCCGGCGACGTGATACCTGTTCGGGCATTTCA
Organism: uncultured Methanoregulaceae archaeon; assembly: GCA_963828315.1. Classification (GTDB taxonomy): domain Archaea; phylum Halobacteriota; class Methanomicrobia; order Methanomicrobiales; family Methanospirillaceae; genus UBA9949. The sequence goes on from CAWHEC010000012.1 coordinate 98,198, forward strand.
AACAAATATAAAATATTGTGATCACTTAAACTATACTCATTGAATCTGCATCCTTTCTTCTCAATTCTCTCCTTTGGTTGCATCACAAGATTTATGCCCCACTATATTTCAAATATAGTTGAAATGTTGTGACGGGTTTCCCATACCGTTCCGGTGGACCAGAGGAAGAGAGCATGAGCCTTTATCAAAACGATCCCTACACCCCGCGGGAGGAGACTGCCGATTATGACTGACCCCATCATCGGCTCTCTCATGCTGGGCTGGGAAACCCTGTTTGCGTATCTCTCGCAGCATGTTATCACCTGCTTGGTACCTGCGTTCTTCATCGCAGGCGCCATCGCGGCTTTTATCAAGAAGGATGTGATCCTGAAATATTTCAGCCCGGAAACCAAGAAGACCACCTCGTACGGCATTGCATCGGTCTCAGGTGCCGTACTTGCGGTCTGCAGCTGCACGATCCTCCCGATGTTTGCGGGAATCCTCAAGAAAGGCAGCGGCCTTGGGCCTGCGATCACGTTCCTGTATGCGGGGCCGGCGATCAATATCCTTGCCATTGTCTACACGGCAAAAGTGCTCGGGTTCGATCTCGGTCTCGCCAGGGCAGTAGCAGCGATCGTGCTCTCCATCCTGATCGGGCTGATCATGATGAAACTGTTCCCGCAGCAGGATGTGGAGACCACAAAAACGTTCGGGGCAGCCCGGAAAGCAGCGATGGAATGTGCGGATACACGACCAACATGGGTCGTCCCCGCATTCTTTATCTTCCTGATCGCAATCCTCTTGATCGGCACATCCGTGCTTCCTGTCTTCTACCGGCTCCTCATCGTGTACTTCCTCTCCATGGCGGTCGCATTCCTCCTGATCTACTACTTCACGCGCGATGAGGTGACCGACTGGGGATACGAGATCTGGGACCTCACGAAGAAGATCTTCCCCATTCTGATCATCGGAACGTTCGCGCTCGGCGTCCTTGCCTTCTTCCTCCCCCTGAGTCATTCGCGCCCTACTTTGGCGAAAACACGCTCCTGGCAAATTTCCTCGCGGCGTTAACCGGTGCAATCCTCTATATGCCGACACTGCTGGAAGTGCCGATCATCGGAACAACGTTCGGGTACTTGTCGGGATCTATGGCAAAGGGTCCGGCACTTGCTCTGCTCCTCACCGGGCCAAGTGTCAGCCTCCCGAGTCTCCTGGTACTCTACCGAATCATCGGGGGAAAGAAAACGCTCGCCTATGCGGGACTGGTCGTCGGGTTCTCGACCATTGCCGGGTTCCTCTTCGGGAACTTTTTCTGAGGTGAGATGATGGGCGACGACAAACCCTGCTGTGCCGCGGATGCGCTCCGGCGCATCCGACAGGTGAAGATCAATCCGGATCATGACAGGCATCACCATGCTCGATGAGAGCATTGCAGATGTGAGGTCGCAGAACCCCGGGTCCGACCTGGATATCCGCACTGCACTGATGAAAAAGATCCGGATCTACCATTACGTCCCCAAAGGAGTCGAAGGGGAGTATATCCAGGTTCTCATGGAAGATTATAAAAAAGCCATCACGAAAAAGTAATACAAAAAAATTTGAATAGTCTTTGGAGATACAATGACAAAAATCGAGGTACTCGGAACCGGCTGTGCGAAATGCAAACGGCTCTTTGCCAATGTGCAGGAAGCGGTGAAGGACCTTAAGATCGCCGCCGAGGTCGTCAAGGTTGAGGAACTGGATGAGATAGTCAACCGTGGGGTCATGCTCACGCCGGCACTTTTTATCAATGGAGAAGTCCGGGCAGAAGGCAGAGTTCCCTGTGTAGATGAGATCAAAACAATGCTAACGGAGTGAATACAATGACAGAACAACCCACATGTTCATGCGGAGCCAATGAACCGAAACGGATCATCTTTCCCTGTGCAGGGCAGGCGAACACCGGGCAGCTGACGAACCTTGCAGCAATCCAGCTGACCGAGGAGGGGTTCGGCAGCATCGCCTGCGTTGCGCTGCTCGCGATAGGTTCTGAAGGGCTCGTCACCAACGCGAAAAATGTGGATGAAGTGCTCGTCCTTGACGGGTGCCCGATGCTGTGTGCAAAAAAGATCGCCGATGCCCAGGGGGTTCCCGTTGCACAACATCTTGTGGTGACGGACCTTGGTATCACGAAAGGACCCTCGAAGTCCTATACCGATGAGGATGTCGAAAAGGTCGTTGCCGCATCGTGGAGAGGCGAAGGCAGGGAGAAGGTTGTCGCGAAGCCCGGGAAAAAGGGCGGTGACAAAGATACCGGGTGCGGCTGCGGCGGGGGGTGCGGCTGCAGCGGCAGGAGCTGACCCACGGAGTACTGATACGATGCCGGCTGAATCCTGTAGAGCGAAAGAGGCTTTCGCCACGGAACTGGCCCGTTACCTCGATGCCCCCGCGTTGAGGAGGTCAGCGCCACGGCCACCATCCTCTCCGGGCTCGTATCGGGGGCAGCTCTCGCGTCAGTGGCAGGGGTACTGATCGAAGTACCGACAATGCTCCTGCTTGTTAAGAAATATCTACGAACACAGGGATGGTTCACATGAAACGCATGCTCGTCATTGAATGGAAACATATCGGAACTACGGTTACCGGCACCTGCGAACGCTGCAGCCTGACCGGTGGGGCGATACTGGACGTTCTCGAAGAACTCCAGCCCTATTTCAGACAGAAAAATGTGACTGCACGGTTCCGGGAGACGGTTCTCCCCGACTCGCAGATTGAACAGTCGAACCAGATCGTCATCAATGGCACTCCCCTGGAGGAGTATCTCTCCGGTGCGCAGGTAGTACAGACCCCCTGCTGCTCATGTGCCTGCCTCACCGGGAAGGACGAGGCGGAATGCCGGGCGATTGATGTTGGGAATGACCGCTATGAAGCGATTCCGGCCGAATTGCTCAAACGGGTGATCATCGGAATCGTGGAGTCAGGGGAAGAAGCGTGCTCTTCCGGATGCGGCTGCGGAACGAACCCGAAATACGTTTGAGTTCGTCATGAACGCAAGAAGGGAAGGTGCAGACTATGATGTGGTCCCCCTCACCCCGGAGCAGGTCATGGACCTCGTCCCTGTCCGGCCTCTTTGAGAGGATGAGCCGGTGATAAAAGAAATGTACCGGAAACGCCTGCCGGCACTCTCCCGGAACCTGAAGGGATGAACAGCGTGTCCGGTGGGTTTGACGGTTCATATGAAAGGATTGGAGCGATGCACGATGAGGGATGACGACCGGCCGGTCCTCCTCCTGACCTGCTCCGGGATCTCTCACACCGGCCGACTCACCACCATGACCGGGAATTCGCTCCGGTGCCGGCACCCGGTCCTGATCACCCGCCACCTCAAGCTCACTGCTCTGAAACGTCCTCTCGAGAAAGAACTACAGGACGGTGACTGCCTGGTCGCGGTGGATGGGTGCGAGGAATGCTGTGCAAAGAAGAGAATGGACCTGATTGGGAAGACACCGGATGCGTACATTATCGCAACGAGAGAAGGTATCACAAAACGCGGGATGGAAGAGCCACGGTATGATGAGATCGAAGGCCTTTCCCGTGTCATTGTCAGGACAATCAGGAACTCATACAAGAGAGAACGAAGAGAGTGAGATATGATGAAAAAAAGAAGAATTTTAATTCTGCCCCTCTTCCTGCTGTTCATAGTTGTATTGGTCCTTGCCGCAGGATGTACAACTCCGGTTGAAAAGGGCGGAAATCCCGGGGAAAATGCATCGGGACCGGTGGAAAAAGTCGAGATCTACCACTTCCACCGGACCTCGCAATGCTATTCATGTAAAACAGTCGGGGCTTATGCTGAAGAGACGGTGAATACCTATTTCGCCCCGGAACTGGCTTCAGGAAAGGTAGTATTCGGCCATATCAACACTGAACTACCGGAGAACAAAGCACTGGTGGAGCAGTATGGACCTACCGGAGCATCGCTCTGGATCGGGGTATACAATGAGACCGGATTCCACAAAGAGGAGAATGTCAACGTCTGGTATAAGATCGGAAACAAGGATGAATACATGGCCTACCTGAAGGGGGTAATCGAGAAGAGGCTGGCAGGTGACTTTTCCTGATAGATCTGATGGGCAGCCTGGAGACCCTCGGGACAAGCGGAATTCCGCTTGTTGCGGCGTTCTTCATCGGGCTGCTGATGACGTTCACTCCCTGTCCTCTTGCGACAAACATCACTGCGATCGCGTTCATCTCCAGGAAGATCGGTGACAGCAGGCACACGCTCCTCGTCGGGACGCTCTATGCCCTGGGGAGAATGGCCGCCTACATCGGCCTTACTGCCCTGATTGTCTATGCCGGGCTGAATATACAGTCTATCTCGTTTTTCCTCCAGGAATACGGTGAGAAACTCATCGGGCCGTTCCTGGTCATCATGGGGATCCTGATGCTGGAGGTTGTGGATATACCGCTTCCCGGTGGTCACGGCTGGCTGCAGAAGATCGAGATCTACCTTGGTGAAAAAGGATATCTCGGGGGATTCCTGTTGGGAGTCATCTTTGCTCTGGCCCTCTGCCCGTTCTCTGCAGTCCTGTTCTTCGGCATGCTCATCCCGATTGCATTGAAGACCGGGGATGTCACTCTTCGTTCCCGCGGTCTTTGCGATTGCCACAGCACTCCCTGTCATCATCATCTCGCTCGTTCTTGTTGGAGGAGTGAACCGGGTATCAGGGCTGATGGCCACGGTGCAGAAGATGGAAAAGTGGATAAAATGGGCCGTTGCGGCGATATTCATCGTTGTGGGGCTGTATTATATCCTCATTGTGTATGGGCCGCTGGTCGGGATGGGGTAGGGCAGAATACGGCCTGCAAATGAACCGGTCCCCTGCGTCAAAACCAGGATTCGAGCGTCTTCTGGCCTTTCTTTCCCTGCATCCCCTCGAGTGCCTTTTCAACCCTGTCGGGAGCAAAATCATACCCGTCGCAGAGCATCTTCATGACCCCGTCGTGGTCCGGTTCACCCCATGAAAGGGAATACTGCCCGGTTACGGGAGGCTGCCGGAAGAAATCCAATACCGCTTCGCAATCGAGGTCGGGGAGTTTTTCGTCGACCGTGGTCTCGAATTCGCCCTTCCTGACGATCTTGAGGGCGGTCTTTGCACCAATACCCCGGGCTCCGGTATTGAAATCGGTACCGATAAGTATCGCGATGCGTATGAGATCGTCCCGTGTGAGCGAAAGACCGTTGAGCACATCGGGGAGGATGATGCGTTCCGGCGATACGGAAATGGTCCTCCCGTGCAGTTTCCGTTTTCCGCTTACCGTGAGGTTCCGGACGAGGAGAGGGGCTCCGAAGAGAAGGGTGTCATAGTCCTGCGAGACGACGTAGCGTGCGTCCCCCCGGCAGACCATCGCGGCTGCCTGGGCTTCCCCTTCGCTCGGGGCATCCACCACAGGAAGGCCGAGAAGGCGTATCAGGGTCTTTGACGTTGCGATCACCTCCGCGTCCACTTTTGATGACGAGCGGGCCTGCTTGTATGCCTCGGCAACCTCACCCTTTTCCAATGCTTCTTCCCACCGGGCATGTGCCTGTTCCCTGACCTTGCGCCGGGATTCGATGGTCGCCTGCTTGAATGCGGGGGGAGTCCCGTCAAAGACAAAGACGGGTCGGATCCCTTTCTCGATGAAATTGGAGGTCCGGAAGAGGATTCCCGAGAGGTGCGAGGTGACCCTTCCCCGCTGGTCCATGAGCGGGGTTCCATCCGGCTGCCGGATGATGCTCAAAAACTGGTACAGGGCATTGTGAGCATCGATTGCGGCGATCCCCCCAAGCGCTTCCCAGGTAACCGGCGTCTTGTACTCTGCAATGATATCCCGTAAGGCAACTCCCATGCGATTGTTCAGACCTCCAGCCGTTCCCCTTAACGGTAGACCCGTTTTGCAACCTCTGCCACGATCCCCTCGACCCGCTCGATGCTGCTCTCGTACTGCTGGGCCATCTTTGCCGAGATCTCCTCGAGACTGATCCGGATCATGCGCTCGCGGTTCGTGATATTCATCTCGATCGTGCGGATTTTATGATGGATGATCAGGAAGAGGCCTGCAATCGAGAAGACAATCAGCAGACCGTATGCCATGAGTGCCGGTGAGGCAGTGAGGCCGGCAAGGAGCAGATACGTCGATGCACAGAGTATGATAATGAGTATTATATCCCCCAGATACTCACGTATATCCATGCTTTTACTTGATGAAGACCGGGTAATTAAGTTACCTGAGGATGTCTGAACATGGAACAGACCCGGCTCCTCCCTCTGCTCACGATTCCGGTGATGCTTGTCATCGTCGAGCTTGCCGCCCTGCTCCTCACCCTCCCGATGCAGAGTGCAGGGATCACGGCGTTTGAGGATCCGGAATCGGTGGCAAACCCGTTCATCTTTATCATCATTTTGCTCGTATTCACCGGCTTTCTTCTCCTTTTATTGAAGTTCAAGTGGAAGAAGCTGATCGGAGCCATCATCGGACTCTCCATATTCTTCACCTTCATCTATATATTCGCCGGAATAACGGGATACTTCCTCGGGCTCACTGCACCCGCCCTGCTCCTCACCCTGGTCCTCTCGGTCGCTGCAACAGCACTGCTCTACCTCTACCCGGAATGGTACGTCATCGATGCCCTCGGGATCCTGATTGCTGCCGGTGCGGCCTCGATCTTCGGGATATCCCTCTCCATCGTCCCGGTTATCATTCTCCTCATCATCCTCATGGTCTATGATGCCATATCGGTCTACAAGACCAGGCACATGATAACGCTCGCTGAAGGGGTCGTCGATATGAAGTCCCCGATCCTCTTTATCGTCCCGAAAAAGAGGGGATACAGCTACCGGACCGAGGGAATCGCGAACATCGAAGGAGGGGGGAGCGTGCTGCGTATATTATCGGGATGGGGGACATGATCATGCCCTCCATCCTCGTGGTATCCGCAAATGTCTTTCTCGATACCGCAAAAATAGGATTTATTACCCTCCCTGCCCTTGGAGCGATGATCGGCTCGGTGATCGGACTCTCTCTCCTGCTCCTGGTGGTCCGCAAAGGAAAGCCCCAGGCCGGCCTTCCCCCGATCAATGGCGGTGCAATCCTCGGGTTTTTAGCAGGGTATGGCCTCGCCCTGCTCCTCTGAACGCTCAAGAAAACCGATGAGGGTATCGAGCACTTCATCGATTCCTTCCCCTGTTTCGGTGGACATGTTGAGATACCCGTCAAAATAGACCAGGTCCGACTTGTTTACCACGGGAATAATGGGAATACTTACCGTCTGTTCGATCTCATGCAGGAGCCTGATCTGCTCTTCAAACGGATACCCGCAATGCTCGCTTGCATCGAGGATGCAGAGGACGACATCGGCAAGGTTGATGATTGCGGTCAGTGCCTGCCGCTCGATCTTGTTCCGCTCAAGGGCCGGGCGATCGAGAAGTCCGGGGGTATCGATGAACTGCATCCGATCTGAACCGGTATACCGGTGTCCCAGAATAATCCCTTTCGTGGTAAAAGGGTAGGATGCTATTTCGGGAGTTGCAGAGGAGACCATGCGGATGAACGAGGACTTTCCGACATTCGGGAATCCCGCCACCACAACGGTAAATTCATCACTCACATGGGGGAGTTTCCGCAGCACGTTTCGCATGTCGTTTAAGAAACGAAGTTCATCGTCTATCTGGTGAACTACGGAGGAGAGCCGTGCCACCGTCCTCTTCCGTATGACCGCAGGGGTCTCGGCTTTCCGCGTCTGGTACGCAAGACCCGGTCCATGGGTCCGTGCCCACCGTGCTGCCCAGCCTACCGCACCGAGCGCCTTTTTGACCCGTTCCAACCCCCACATGATATCGACAATATCGCGGTAAAAGGGGGGGAGATCATTGAGTTCAGGAAACGACTGGATGATCTGGACAAGCCTGTCATGGATCCCGTTACTGACCGCCCGGACAAATTCTTCGTTTGCCCTGTCTTTGTTCCTCTTGAGCCGCATCTTTGATGCAGCCCTCCGGAAACTCCGGTCCAGGATCTCGTCAGCGGTCGGCACTGTCGGTAATGTTTCAAATTCCACCGGATTATCAACCCAATCTATATATGCAAATTCAGATGATAAACCATTATGGATTTATCCCTCATCCAGAAGGATATCCTTATCACGCTCATCAGCCTTTACCACCAGCACTCGCATCCGATCAAGGGGGAAGAGATCGCCGAAGTCATCAGGAGGAACCCGGGAACGGTCCGGAACCAGATGCAGGCATTAAAGGCAATCGGACTTGTGGATGGGATTCCCGGCCCAAAAGGAGGGTATAACCCGACAACCCTTGCCTACAAGGAGCTGAACCTGGGGGTCACCGATGGCGAATATGATGTGCTGATATCCCGTGACGGTGAGGAAGTCAAGGGGGTAAAAGTGGTGGAGGTAGCATTCACCACCCTCTGCCACCCTGACATATGCCAGGCAAGCGTGCGGATTATCGGCAGTGTCAGGTCCTTTGAGATCGGGGATAATATCACGATAGGACCAACCCCGGTCAACAAGCTCCTGATCCGGGGGGAGGTGTATGGGAAGGACGAGATATCGCAGACCCTGCTGATCTCCACCTACGAGATGATCTCTCTTCCGAAGAAAGTGATCCGGTATTACATGAGCACCCCTCTGATCACCCTCAGGGGGACAGACTCCCTTGCCGATGCCATACGTCTTTTTACCACGCACCATATCCATGGTGCTCCCGTGATCGAGAACGATACCCTCGCCGGGATTGTGACCATGAGCGATATCGCAAAGGCAATCGGCAACCACAAGACGCTCGATGAAAAGGTCTCCGCGGTCATGACAACCGATGTCGTCAGGGCACCCTCAACGGTGCAGCTGTTCGAGGTGATCCGGCGTTTCAAGGAGCGGGAGATAGGGAGGCTCGTGGTTATGGAAGGCGATCGGCCGGTCGGTATCCTTACCCAGTCTGATATCATACGGCAGTTTCCTACCCTGTGAATCCCGGCGGGGTTTTGTTGTCCCGCCATGCCTGGAGCGAAGGATTTTCACGAAATACGGCCGTTATTTTTTAAAAACTGCACCCCTTCCGGGCGAATTTTGAACATATTTAAATATTTAAAACTCAACAGTTCTGGTATGGCCAGAGTGTTAGCCCGCAGCCTATCCAAAAAGAAGATAGTCACCAATGAAGGAAAGGTGATCGGCACCCTCAAGAACCTCGTTGTGGATTTTGAGACAGGGCAGGTCGTCGATATGATTGTGCAGCCCGATCCCGCTTTTGATACCTCTGGATACCGGCTGGAAGGGGACCGCATGTTTGTTCCCTTCGAATCGGTCAAGGATATCAAGGACTATATCATCGTCGATCGTTACCTTTCAAGGAAGTAGGGCATATACCGGTCGATGGCTTCCACAAAGCCGTCGCCATACTCTTTTTCTGAGATATAGGCCGCTGCAGCAGCCGCAGCCGGCGGAGCATTGCGCACCGCTATCCCGATCCCTGCATAGCTGAGGAGTTCAATATCGTTCTCGCCGTCACCTGCTGCAAGGAAATCGGACGGATCGAGACCGAACTCGGCGACCAGGTTCAGGAACGCGAGCCCCTTCGTTACTCCCTTTGCCTGGAGATGGATGGCAAACCCGGTGTCCAGCACATCGACCGGAAACTCCTTCACGATCTCCCTGACCTCGTCAACAGGGACGGTCCGGGCAAACGCGAGATCGGCAAACCGGTAGGTGGGGCTGTATAAATCAAGGGTGACCCCGGACCTGCGGTAAAATTCCGTCACTGCATCGAGTGCTTTGCGGCAGAGGGCCTGGTTCCCAAGAATACGGAGCGGTTCGGTGTACCCGGTCCGGTACACTCCACCGTTTTCGGCAATAAATGCCCCCTGCGTGCCGATCATCTTGGAGAGGGCATCCATGAAACAGGAGGTGTTGCCGCTCGCCAGCACGACCAGGATATCATGATCGCAGAGCTCGCGGATACGTTCGATGGCACCGGTATGGATCCTCCGGTGCCGGTCGGTAAGGGTGCCGTCGATATCGGTGACAAGCCCCTTCAGCACTGCTTCAGTCCCGCCTCCTCCACCATGAAAGGCGCCTCTCCTTCCGGCAGGTTCGGGCTGTCTACCAGCCGGGCAATACGCTTGCCCCCCTTGCTCTTCCGCAGGTAGATCCGGAACGTTGCGGTATGCCCCACGATGTTTCCTCCGATCGGTTTTGTCGGGTCCCCGAAAAAGACCGCCGGGTTGGAGAGCACCTGGTTCGTGACAAGCCCGACGGCATTGTTCTCGTCAGCCAGCTTGAAGAGGTCGTGGAGGTGCCGGTTCAGTTTCTGCTGCCGTGCGGCAAGCGTTCCGCGTCCGGCATACTCGGCCCGGAAGTGCGAGGTGAGCGAATCGATGATAAAGAGCCTGACCGGAAGGTCGGACTCCCTGAGCTCGGCGGCCCGCTCCCGTGCCGTGTCCAGCATCAGCACCTGGTGGTCCGAGGTATGGGCCCGTGCCACGTGGATATTTTCCAGGAATTCTGCAGGGTCGGCATCGATGCCGAGGCCGAGGACCATCTGCTCGATACGCTCCGGGCGGAAGGTGTTCTCGGTATCGATGTAGATGGCACTCCCGGATAGCCCGCCCTCTTCCTCGGGGAGCTGGACATTGACCGCCATCTGGTGGACGATCTGGCTCTTTCCCGAACCAAACTCGCCGTACATCTCGGTGATGGCCTGCGTCTCGAACCCGCCTCCAAGGAGGTCGTCCAGCTCCGGCACACGGGTCTTGAGCTTCCGCACGCCCTTCCGCTGTTCAAACACGTCCTTCCCGGTCCGGAACCCGCCGATATCAGCCAGTTCCCGTGCCGATTTGATCATCTTCTTTGCAGTGGATTCTCCAATCTCCGCAGTCTCTGCCAGCTCGGCAGGAGACGCGGTGGCGATGCTCTCCACGGTCACAAAACCGGCCTCACGCAGCTTCTCTGCAGTGGTGGGGCCGACGCCAGGGAGATCTTCAAGTTCCAGGGGTCCGTTCGTCATTGCTCGAGTTCACCTTTGTCAGAGAGAGCATACCTCATCCTCTCATATATCTTCGCGGCCATGCAGCGTGAAAGTATTGCCAGGGTCATGGGGTGCCGGCAAGAGTCTCGAGCAGCGATCGTACCTTCGCAGCATCTTTTTTCAGATCTTCGGAAGAACTGACCGTTATCCTCTCACCGGACCGGACACCGCTTACCAGGACCTCGTGACCGTGCGGGAGACTGCCGCTGACAAGGAACCTCACCGTCCCGTCATCAAGAAAAGTCCCTTCCCTTGTGACAATCACGGTCCCCTCCATCCTGATCTCCTCCTGCTGTCCGCGGGGTGCCACCACGACAAAACCTCCCGACCCTATGTGCAGTTCAGGGTCCCCCGTCCTTCCCTGCTTCAGCCGGGCGTTGTACAGGGATACCTGGTCACCCCTGAAGAGAGGCAGCAGTGCCCGGTCCCCCCACAGGACTGCAGAAAGACTGGTCGTCCCGTCGGACAAGACGATGTTCCGGACATGGCCGGGCCTGCCGTCCCTGGATGAGAACGCCCGTACCGGCTGGAGGGAGGAGACTGAACCCTCAACCGACCATTCACCCTCGTTCTTCACCGCATCAAGCCTGGAAAACGAAAAAGGGATATCCAGGTCACCGGGAATCAGTTCGCTCTTTTCATCAACGACATACTCCGTACCCGAGTTCCTTGCTTTCAGGAGCGCCCCCTTTACGATGAGGGTCGTGCCGGCGGGCATAGCATCGAACAGCTCGGGAAGCCAGGTCACCATCTTATGCACCCCGGTTCCGTCCGTCACACATCCTTCGATCAGCTCGGAAGTGCTGCCATCCCGCCGGGTGATAGTCCGCGGTTCCCCGAGATGCAGGATCCTCATCCTGATATCGTTCCGCTCTGGCGGGGCGAGCCTTGGTGCGACCGACATGCCGCACTCTATCTCGCAGGGAGACTTGCGGAGGGCAAGAACAGCGATATCGGAGCTCTGTTTCCCCCCGTGCTTTCCTATCACTTCAAGGACATCGCCTGTCTCGATCTCGGCTGCTGCTGCGGCTTTCTCATCCCAGAGCACCGCCCTCACCTGCCCTGTCTCGTCCGCAAGGATAAGGTGGGCGACAAAGCCCTTCCCGCCATCCTGCCGGTCGAATTCTTTCGGAGCGGCGACCGAGATCACTTTGCCAAAAAACGAGAAGAGGGTGGAAGGCCCGGAGAGCCCGCTGATCTTTACGTGCTGGCGGCCGAGTTCGCCCACGACGAGCATCGCGGCAGTGACATCATCGATGAGATCCCCGCAGTCCTGCATCTTTGCCTCTGCACGGCGTTCGAACTCCTCCCGGCTGATCAGGTCATCGACAAGGGCGTAGTGGAACTGCACGGCAGATTGGCCTCCGGTGGTTTTTATGGCTCCTGCCAGGGAAGGTGCTGCATCGTGCAGGTCAGGTCGCCTATCGTCTCTCCCCTTCGCATGAGGGCTGCAGCACTCCCTTTGAGCATCACTTCGGGGCACCGCGGCCTGCTGTTGTACTGGGACGACATCGCAAATCCGTACGCCCCGCAATCGAGCAGGGCCAGAACATCCCCTGCGATGGGATCCGGGAGGACCCGGTCTGATGCGAGAATATCCCCTGTCTCACAGATGGGTCCTGCAACCGTGCAGAGGGTAGTGCCGTCGCAGTCCGCCTTGTTCGCTGCGATCACCTCGTGGTATGAATCGTACATCACCGGGCGGATCAGCAGGTTGAAACCGGCATCGACATTGACGAACGTCCGGTGAGCCTTCTTGACCGAGTTCACCCGCGTGAGAAGCACGGTGGAATCAGCAACGAGGGATCGGCCCGGCTCCACCCAGAGCGAGGGGCTGATCCCTGCAGCGGCGGTCCCTCGTTTGAATACCGGGACGACCGCTTCTGCATACTCCGACGGGGTGGGTGCACGGTCTTCCGATCGGCGATACGGGATGCCGAGCCCCCCGCCAAGGTCGATGAATTTCAGGTGCACCCCCATATCGGTGATCGCTGCTGCGATCCGGACCATCACCTCGCAGGCGCGTGCGAACGGCTCGACCGAGAGGATCTGGGAGCCGATGTGGCAATGGATCCCAATCGGCTCGATATGTTCGCAGGCAAGCGCCTCCTGGTAGGCGGCAGGGATCATGTCGTGGGCGATCCCGAACTTGCTCGTTGCAAGGCCTGTCGCTATCTTCGGGTGGGTCGGGACCTCAAGGGCCGGGTTGACACGAAACGCGATCGCCGCCTTCTTCCCGGCTTGTTCTGCCGCAGCATCAAGCTGGTGGAGTTCGTCAAGGGAATCGACCGAGACATTGACCCCTCTCTCCACGGCAAGTGCAAGGTCCGCAGGACTTTTCGAACTCCCGTTGAAGAGGAGTGAGGCGGGGGTCATCCCGGCAGCAAGCGCAAGATGGAGCTCGCCTGCGGAGAACACATCGGCTCCTGCACCGAGGCTGGCAAGGGTCCGGAGCACGGCAAGATTCCCGTTTGCCTTGGCCGCATAGAGGATGCGGACATCGGGGTACCGCGAGGTAAGCGCTTCATGATACCGGCGATAGTTCGACCTGATACGGTCTTCATCGGTCACGTACAGCGGGGTGCCGTACTGTTCTGCAAGTGCCACCGTATCATGCCCGCTGATGCAGAGGTGACCGTTCCGGATATCCAGGTGTTCCGGAAGGATCATGGAGAGAGCCTCCCGATCCGATCGACCGCTTCCTGTATCCTCTCGGTTGACCGCGTCAGGGCAAACCGCACGTACCCGTCTCCACCGGACCCAAAACCGATGCCGGGCGTGACAACGATGGCAGCCTCGTCAAGGAGCCGGGCGGCAAATTTCATGCAGTCGTCCACCGCCATCCATACGTAAAAGGTGGCTTTCGGCGCTTCCACCTCAAATCCGATCTCCCGGAGCCCCTTTGTGAGCACGTCCCGCCGGTCCTGGTAGATGCGGCAGGCTTCCCGGACACAGTCCTGCGGTCCCGTAAGGGCAGCGATTGCCGCCTTCTGGACGGCATCAAAGACCCCGGAATCCACGTTGCTCTTCACCCGCGCAAGTCCTGCGATGATATCGGCATTCCCGCAGGCCATCCCGATACGCCACCCTGTCATATTGTAGGTCTTTGAAAGGGAGTGCATCTCTATGGCGGTCTCCATCGCCCCTTTTGCCGAGAGGAATGACGGGGCCCTGTACCCGTCGAATGCTATCTCCGAATAGGCATTGTCATGGACGATGAGGATCTCGTGCTCCATGGCGAAGTCCACGGCCTCTTCGAAAAATCCAGGGAGGGTCACCGCGGACGTGGGGTTGTTCGGATAATTCAGGAACATCAGTCCGGCAGCCTTTGCCACTTTTTCCGGTATTGCGGAAAGATCGGGAAGAAACCGGTTCTTTGCGAGAAGCGGCATCTCGTAGACCTTCCCTTCGGCAAAAAGGGTCGATGTCCGGTAGACCGGGTAGCCCGGGCTCGGGGCAAGGACATACTCCCCGGGGTTGATGAAAGCCTCAGGGATATGGGCAATACCGTCTTTGGAGCCCATCAGGGCAAGCACCTCTTTTCCGGGATCCAGCGAGACAGAGAACCGGGACTTGTACCAGCCGGCGACCGCTGTCCTGAACGACTCCATGCCGGCATAGGACGGGTAATGGTGATTCGAAGGATCGTGTGCGGCATCGCAGAGGGCTTTCACAATGTGGTCCGGGGTGGGGAGATCCGGGTCTCCCACGCCAAGGTCGATGACATCCGCGCCGCTCCGGATCTTCGCGGCCTTCATCTCATCGATCCGCGCAAAGAGATACGGGGGGAGCTGCCCCATACGTTCCGCGTACATGCTGGGATATATTCTCCCCGTAGGTTCATTAAGGTGATACCTCACCGGGACGGCCTGAAATGACGGACCGAAGATCTCTTATCCCGATGTGTGAAAGATGAGGATGTGGCAGGTGATTTCTCAATGGACGATGAACCCGTGATTATCCTCTCGACTGCAGGGGAGATGGAGGCAAAAGGGATTGCCCAGGCACTCGTGATGCAGCACCTTGCAGCCTGCGTGAATATCACCGGGGTTGCTTCCGTGTACCGATGGAAGGGAGACCTGTGCGAAGACCGGGAGCAGCTCCTTATCATCAAGACGGTGAAAGGACAGGTGGATCCGGTGATGCGGGAGATCCGGAATCTCCACTCCTACGAACTGCCCGAGATGATCGTGCTGCCCGTTGCCGGGGGTTACCCCCCGTACCTGCAATGGCTGGCTGAAGAGACACGATCATGAGTACTATCCGTTTCACCGGGATACAGGTCAGGGAGGGAATAGCCGCCCCGATCGAGGATACCATAGTAAAAGAGGAAAAATTCTCGCTGTTCCTGAACGACAGCCATTTTACCGATCTTGTCGCAAGTGCAAACCAGATCGAAGAGCTTGGTGCCGGCTTCGTCATCTGCCAGGGAATCTCAAAAAGCGTGGAAAGGGTGACCGTGTCAGGCTCCGAGATCAGGGTCTTTGCTCCTGTCACCGGAACGATGGAAAAAGAGATCGAGACGACGGGATCGATTGGAGTCATCCGGCACCCCCCTGGGCGGGTGAATTCAGAACATTCCATCACCATCGCCGAGGTCTATGCTATCACCCGCGAGATTGTCACCGACCTCTGGCGACAGACCGGCGGTGTGCACTGCTCGGTACTCTACCATAACGGGAGGATCATCGTGAGGAGCAGCGATGTGGGGAGGCACAACACGGTCGATAAAGTGATCGGGCATGCCGTCCTGAACCACGTACCCCTCGGAGAGTGCGTCATCGGCTGCACCGGAAGGCAGCCAAGGGACATGGTGATCAAGTATGCCAATGCAGGGGTGCCGGTGGTAATCTCCCGTGCAGCGACGACTGACCGGGGAATCGCTGCCGCCGATGAATTCGGTATCACCCTGATCTGCTTCTCCCGGCAGGAGCGGTTCACGGTCTACACCCACCCCGGCCGTATCCGGGATCTCTGATGTATGAATTGTTCATCGCCTCATGAGGAGAAGTGTCGGATATACTGCCCTGATGCCAGGCCTCAAAACCCGGGTTCTCACCTCCATGCAGGGAGATGTCAGGAAAATGCTTTGAGGAACAGGGTGAAACGGATGTGTGCAGAAGATGACCAGCGAACAATCGAATGAAGGGAAAACTGCGGTCCTCGTGCTCGGCTGCCCGCAGGTCCCGGTGCAGACCGGGCTCGCGCTGTACCTGATGAGTTCTCTCCGGAAAAAGGGAGTGAAGGCGGTCCTTGCAGGAAACCGGGCTGCCCGTTTCCTTGTCGAGGTATCGGACCCGGAGCGGCACTATGTGGGGGAGGTGATGGATATCGACAGGTTCATCGATGAGATTGCCGAGAAGAAACGGCACTTCGACTACCACTTCATCTTTATCCACAACGATGCCGGGGTCAGCTATGCAGCAACGGTCCAGTCTCTTACCGGAAAGCCGGTCATCGCCCTCATCTACGGCGAACATTTCCAGGAGATGGCAGATATGATCGAGTTTCCCTGCGAGAAGATCGCGGCAAAGGCAGTCCACAACCCGATGCCGCTCAAGAACAAACTTGACGAGGTGCTCCCATGGGTTGTATCGAATCTATGAAGTATGAGATCATTCTCCGCGATGCAAGTTTCAAAGAATGCAGGGACTATATCAGGTCCAACTTCAAGGAGTATGTCGATGTCGACCCCGGGTTCAAGATATTCGACAAGCACATCATCGGTATTCCCCCCATATCCATAGGGTTTGACGGGGATGTGATCATCTTCCCCTTCACAAAACCCTGCTACGGGACGTTCCTGATGAAGATCGAGGACCCTGATGAAGCAGCACGGATCCGGCAATATGCCGCAAAAAAGAAAAAATAACCCTGAATATCAACTATTTTTGTAAAAAATCTGCTGTGCTGCGGAATATATATCAGCTTTTATGTGAACCAGACTGGTAGGTGGAGCAGATGAACGATATCTCGGTCCTTACCGGTGGCAGGGCAGGCGACGGCATCAACAGTGCCGGGCTGCTTGTCGCCCACCTCTTCAACCAGATGGGGTACCAGACCTACATCTATTTCGATTATCCCTCGCTTATCAAGGGAGGGCATAACTTCACCCTCACCCGTGCGGCGGAACAAAAGATCGGGGCGCACCGGGACCGGTGCGATTATCTTCTCGCCCTCTCCCAGGACTCTCTCGATCTGCACCGGGACCTTATCCGGGATGACACGGTCGTGCTCTTCGACAGCGGCCGGGTTCACGGCGAAGGCCAGGGAATTCCTGTGGAAGAGATCCTGAAAGCCGAGAAAGCCCCTGCCGTGATGGGGAACACGTGTATTATCGGGGCCTTTGCAAAGGCTGCAGGCATCCCCTTCGAGGTAGTTGAGACCGTTCTCCGGCGCCAGGTTCCAAAAGATCCTGAAAAAAACCTGATCGTTGCGAGAAAGGGGTATGAGGCAGTCAGCGGGAAGCGGGTCATCCCCCGGATAGGCGATACCTGCTGCCCGCTCCTTACCGGGAACGAGGTGATCGGCCTGGGACTCCTGCATGGCGGGCTCGATGCCTTTGTGGCCTATCCCATGACCCCCACCTCAAACCTCCTCCATTTCCTTGCCGGTGTTGCCCATGAGTTCGGTCTTACCGTGGTGCATCCCGAGAACGAGATTGCCGTGATGCTGATGGCACTCGGTTTCTCCTACGCGGGAAAAAAGACGGCGGTCGGCACCTCGGGAGGCGGGTTTCTGCCTGATGACGGAAGGGTTCTCCTTTGCCGGGTCGTCTGAGGTCCCGGTGGTGGTGGTGATGGGGCAGCGTACCGGGCCTTCGACCGGCCTTCCCACGTATACCGGGCAGACCGACCTCCACTTCATCCTCCATGCCGGGCAGGGGGAGTTCCCGAGGCTGGTGGTGGCCCCGGGGGACCCCGAGCAGGCGTATGTCTGGTCATCGGTCGCCCTCTCCCTCGCGTGGAAATGCCAGGTCCCGGCAGTCATCCTCGTGGACAAGACACTCTGCGAGGGCACCTACAGCCTCGATGAGACGGCTATTTCGGTCCCTGATACTGGCGAACCGGAACAACCCGGCACTTCCGGGTCATACCGGCGATACGCAATCACTGAAAACGGGATCTCTCCCATGCGGTATCCTCCTTCCAGGGATGCCGTGATCAAAGTGAACAGCTATACCCATGATGAGGCCGGGATCTCCACGGAAAAGGCTGACATGACAGTGCTGATGACCGAAAAGAGGCAGAGAAAAGCCCTTTCCCTCAAGCGTGAGACGGAGTCGCTGGAATGCGTGAAGACCTACGGAAAGAGAGACGCCCCTGCTGCGATCCTCTGCTGGGGCTCGACTCTCCTTGTCTGCCGCGAAGTGGCAGAGCAGAGGGGGCTTTTGGTAATCCAGCCGATAGTGCTCTCGCCTTTTCCGGAAGAATCCCTCAAAGCTGCGATGTCAGGTACAAGGAATGTTATCTCGGTGGAAGAGAACGCGGAGGGGCAACTCCGCATGCTCTGCAGCCAGCATGGGATTGCCGTCCACCATCACATCGGAAAGCTGGACGGCCGTCCCTTCTCTGTCGAAGAACTGGATGCTCGGCTGAAGGAGGTGCTCTGATGCCGTCAAAAGACCTCATCACCGATGCCCAGAACACATGGTGCCCGGGATGCGGGAACTTCACCATCCAGTTCGCATTGAGAAATGCCATCAAGGGGCTTGTCGCTGACGGCGTGCCTCTTGAGAACATCGTGCTCGTGACCGGGATAGGGTGCCATGCAAAGATGGGGGATTATCTCGACATCAACAGTTTCTATTCGCTCCATGGACGGACCATCCCGGTCGCGACCGGGATCAAACTCGCCAATCCCGACCTGACCGTCATCTGCTGTGCGGGTGACGGGGATGCCTATGCCGAGGGGCTCGACCATCTCATCTTTGCCGCCAAGCGAAATGTCGATATCACGGTCATCATCCACAACAACCGCGTCTACGGTCTCACCACAGGCCAGTACACCCCCACCTCTCCGCTCGGGTTCCGGGGAAGGTCGACCCCGGAAGGGACACCGGAGGAGCCGTTCAATCCTCTCACCCTGATGCTTGCGAGCGGGGCAGGGTTCATCGCCAGGAGCACCTCGCGGAAGATGCCCCACCTTGCCGGGGTCATCGGGCAGGCACTCCGTCACAAGGGATTCTCGTTCGTCGATGTGCTCCAGATCTGTGCGACCTATTTCAACATGACCGAGCTCTATGAGAAGAAGGGATACGAGTTGTCCGGGCACGACCCGGCCGATTTCCAGGCAGCGTGCCGTAAGGCTGAAGAATGGGACTATAACAGCGATTCCCCCATTGCATTCGGGGTGTTCTACCGGGAAGAAAAGACCAGTTTTGAGGAGCGGTTCAGGTGGCATCCCCCTTCCACGGGCGGACGTGAAGAACAGATACGGGCTTTTCTTGAAAAGAAACGGTGAACAGACAAATGAGGGATGGCCAGGGCTGCACAACAGACGTCCTGCCCCGTGTCCATGGGTGAGACGACCCTGGCTACCCTCCTTTGCAGCAGTTGGGGTAAACGTTTTGTAACCCACGTTAATCACCCAAAACCGGAACCATTCGCATTGGAGCGAGGTCGAAACATAACTCGAAAAAAAGATGGCGGATGCCGGCATAACCTTTCATGAATCATACGTACTACAGTCCTGTTAGCCCGGCTGTGTAAGCCACTGCTGTGGGAAGGACGGTACGAGCAATGCAATACAGGGAGTTGGTCCGAATCGCCGGAAAGAAGGTGAAAAGGATAGATGGTTGATCTTACTGCATCGTCCGATTTCTTTGCATGGGTGATACTCCCCCTCCTGATCTTCTTCTGCCGTATCTGCGATGTGAGCCTTGGGACGATCAGGGTCATCTTCATCGCAAAAGGACTGAAGTATATCGCCCCGGTCATCGGTTTTTTCGAGGTGATCATCTGGCTGCTAGCCATCGGGCAGGTGATGAACAACGTATCGAACGTGGCCTGTTACATCGCGTATGGAGGGGGGTTTGCGGCAGGAACCCTGCTCGGGATGACGGTCGAGGAGCGCCTCTCTCTTGGGACCGTCGTCGTGCGGGTGATCTCAAACGAGGACATTACAGGGCTTGTCACCTTTTTGAGGGAGCGCAGTTTCGGGGTTACCATTGCGGATGGGGAGGGGTCGAAAGGGAAGGTGAAGATCATCCTCTCGGTCATCAAGCGGCAGGACCAGGGAGAGGTTGTCGGAGGAATACAGCGGTACCTGCCCAGGGCATTTTACTCGGTCGAGGAGCTCAGATCGGTGGCTGACGGTGTATTCCCCGAAAAGCACTCTTCGCTCCTCTTCAATCACCGCGACCCGTTCGGATTTTTCAGGAAGGGGAAATAAAAAATATTCCTGTCGTTATTTTGGATTCTCTTTACAAAATTTATCATTCAAAGCAAATTATATTACTACCAATTCACTCTATTCGATGTGGTGAAACAAATGGATAAGTTTGAACAGACCATGGATGGTATCCGGAAGAAGACCCCTAAAGAACAGGCAGATACGGTTGCCGATCTGAAGTCCAAGTGTCCCTGCCCGGGATGCCCGACCTACAACACCTGTGCTTCAAAAGCGGAGGAGAAACTCTTCTGTGTGCTTGGCAAGAGTTTCATGTGCATTAGTGAAGACAAAGGATTCGCCTGCCCCCAGTGCCCGATTGGAAAAGAAGTCGGCCTGAAGTACCCAGAAATTCTGCCTCCGCGGATCCGAGATGACCCAGCGCTACGAGCACACGATCTGGGGCGCATCGCTCAACAAGTAAAAAACCGATGAAAGAGCCGGGATATCCCGGTTCTCTCCTTCTGCATGTCCTGATTTTTCCAGGCTCAAAACAGGTTTTTGATGATATGACTGAAATCCCGGGCTGCTTCGCACCCTTTACTCCAGGAAACAACGATTCCCTGAAATCTACTAGGCGGGGAGACAGTCGTGATTTACGGCCGGGCATCCGGGCGGCGTTTTTTTAACCATTCCAGACCTACATCAGGTTCAGGGGTCTTTCATATGACAGATAGTACCAGTGATCCAATGACCGGGACACCTGCACCCGATTTCTGCCTGCCCGATGCGGAAGGAGAAGACTACTGCCTGAAGGATTTTTCAGGGAAGTGGCTCGTGCTCTACTTTTACCCGAGGGACAACACCCCGGGCTGCACGATCGAGGCAAAGGGGTTTTCCGATGCGATGGAAGAGTTTGCAGCGCTCGGCGCCGAGATCGTGGGGGTGAGTGCCGATTCAGAGGCCAGCCACCAGAAATTCACCGCAAAGCAGGGGCTCCGCTTCCGCCTCCTCTCGGACCAGAAGCATGATGCCATAACCGCCTACAAGGTCTGGAAAGACTGGGTGCTCCTCAAGGGGATCGAGCGGAGCACCTTCCTTATCGACCCTGATGGTCGTATCGCCGCGGTGTGGCGGAAGGTAAAAGTAACGGACCATGTCGGGGAAGTCAGGAACAGGCTTCGTGAGCTCAAGGGGTAGGATCAGGAGAGAGGAAGCACGGAATCGTCCTCTCTCCGGATGAGTGAGACACCTTCGCGCTTAGGGTCATTGACCGCCCGGGATACCCGGAATGCGGTAAGGTATTCTTCGGGATATGGCGAGAGCAACTCCTCTGTCTCTTCGGGAGACAGGCAACCGGAATCGAGCCAGCGGGATTCGTTCTCTGGCAGGAGGATTGCAGGCATCCTGTCATGATACCGGGCGGTCAGGGGGTTAGCCCTGGTCGTTATGACCGCAAACGTCTTCAGGAATAGTCCTTCCGGGGATTTCCATACGTCGTAGAGGCCTGCAAAGGCAAAGAGGTCACCGTCCGTGCGACTGATGTAATAGGGAACGGATTCCTTCCTCAACTTCACCCATTCGTAAAACCCTGTTGCAGGGATAAGACACCGGCGGGAACCGAGCAGAGACCGGAAGGACGGGCGATCGTGCAGGGTCTCGGCCCGTGCATTGATGGGCCGGGGGGTTTTTGAAGGGTCCTTTGTCGTGGAAGGGATAAGGCCCCAGATCATCTCCTGGCATTCCCGTCCGGATCCGAACGGATGAATGACCACCGGGACAGGCTGCGATGGGGCGATATTGTAGCGGGGCAGAAGGGGAACCTCGCAGTGTCTCACCCCGAATCGCTCAGGGAGTCCGATGGTAACGGTGATGGTGAACCTCCCGCACATGGATCACACTGTATCGTTCCCGCGTAAAAGAAGTATCCTGGAAGAATTACATGAATCCAACAACCCCACAACCATGCAAAATGAAAATACCAGGGGTATTTTTTATCTAAAAGTGCTTGATCCCTTCAGGTTTCCCCGGCAACAAACCGGTCGATCCACCCTGTTATCTCGTCCCTTATTATCCGGAACCCCGAGAGTATCTCCTCATCGCTTCCGGAAAATTCCTTTGGATTTCTGAAAGTTATATGGAGCGATTCCTTTGCCCAGGGAAAGAACGGACATGCCGCTTTTGCGCTGTCACAGACCATGACGGCCACATCCATCTCGATCCCGGCAAACTCCTTCAGGTCTTTTGACCGCTGTCCCGTGATATCCACGCCGATCTCCTGCATGACCCGGATCGCATACGGGCTGACGGTTGAGGCCTCTGTGCCGGCACTGAATGCCTCGAACCGGTCCCCGTAACGGGCACGGAGGTAGCCTTCCGCCATCTGGGAACGGGCGGCATTATGGGTGCAGATGAAAAGGATTCGTTCTCTCTCCATAGTTTCCTGGATATGTGTTGGTTACCATTTCTGATATATCTCCCGATTACCAGGAAAAAGAGATCGTGTCGGGATCTTTCTACAGGAGAGTCAGCTGCTTTGAAGGTCTTCGCCCGACCACCATTCAGACCCAGGATATCCAGGAGTTCCGGGAAAGAATCGATTGCATGGTCTGCCCCTCCATCCCGGGTCGGGCGGGAGAACCGGTCGCCATATCGGGCATAGACCGTGCTCATACCAAGTATCACCCCAGGTGCGATGTCCCGCCTGGGGCTGTCACCGATAAGCAGCGTCTCCTTTGCGGTTGCGTTCATCCGGACAAGTGCGCAGAGGAACGGGAGGGTGCTTGGCTTGTGTGCCCCCGTCATCTCGTGGGTGACCACGTGATCGAAGAACCGTGAGAGCCCTGTCTTTTCCAGCCGGAGGCTCGCGTCAGGCAGGTGGGCATCAGTCACAATTCCCATGCAAAAACCGGACGATTTCAGGAATGAAAGAGTCTCTTCCACTCCAGGATAGGGTGCGAGGTTCCGGGTTTGTTCTTCGACGATAGAGCGATACGCATTCCTTGTAGAGATCCTCGTCATAACAGGAATGGTCCGTCATGTAATCCCGGATGTTTTCGGGATCTTCAAAACCTCCCTGCTTCCGGAGATAATACGAGAAGAGTTCTTCAGGGGTCCCGACACCCATCCTGCCCGTTACCGCCCCGCACGCCAGGGTCTTTGCAGAGACCAGGTCAAAGAGGGTGTTGTCCATGTCAAAGAGGAGGGTCGTGAGGGGATTGTGAAGAATACCTGATTTGATTTTTTGTGAATGGTATCCTTCATTTTTCATATTCTTCCATTGGTTGAGAACTGCTATGAAAGTAACAGTGATGCACTCATGCATGAGATTTTCATCCCTGGGATGCACCGAACAGGTATCAAGACGTTCGTGTCATCGCAGTGCAAGCGGGCATACGTGATCCAGTCGTTCCGGACATCTTCGTGTCCGGTTTCTGCCTCGCAGGATATTCTCCAGGTCATTTTTCCTTCCCTACCGAAGCGAAGGAAAGGTATTTATAAAGTCCATTCCCAGTGACTCGCTGTCGAAACGAATTGCACAACAAAGGAGAGGAGAGAAAAAATGGTAGAAATCGTGAATGAGCGGCTTGATGTTACCGCCAGCGACACTGACCCGCGAGTCAGGATAAGGCTGGATGGCGCCCGGAGCCAGATCATCGGGGGTGGAGAAGGAGTCGACGGGTATCTGTTCCTTCGGGCAGCGGGCAATGAGGAGCGTGTACGTCTCGACGGAATGGCCGGCAGCATCTACGCAGGAGGTCAGGGATCGGCTGGCCGCGTGTTCCTGCGGCGAACGGAGAGTGTGGCGGGTCATCCGGTGGATCATGTGGCAATGTCGCTTGACGCCAGCAACGGAAACATCCGGGTCGGCGGTAACCATACCGATGGCGACCTGTTGCTGTTCCCCGACGCAGCGACAGACATCAACGTGGATACGCAGTCAACGATCTGGCTGGACAGCGGGCATGGCAACATTGCGGTCGGTGGCAATGAAACGGACGGGGATATCCTGTTGTTCCCCGCGGGCGCGACCATCTCGACAACGGAAACGGCCGCCGCGACCATCTGGCTCGATGCCGATCCGGGGAGCATTCAGATTGCCGGGGGACTTCTTCCGAAAGGCGGGCCTGCGGTCGATCGTCAGTTGCCGGGGTTCTCCAACGATGAAGGCACGACCGCAGCGTTCCAGGGGAGCCAGCGGTTCGGGGTGATCGACTTCACGCACGAGTCCGACTCGGGTGGAGAACGAGCGAAGCTCAGAGAGATCTGGATATTCAATCCGGTTCTCCACGCAAACTCGATCGTACTGGTAACCCCGCACACCGCCGCACCGGTCGCCCACATGGTCTCCACTATGGAGCGACGCCATGGTATTACCGGCGGCATTGGGCGCTTTATCGACTTGCACCTGATTCAAAAGCTGGCGCCCGGAACGCATGTCCGTCTCGTCTACTGGATCCTGAATTCAGCTGCCGAATCACCCTTGTCCTGCTCCCTCGGATGCGCACGTAGCGGTGAGGGGGCAGGGCGGGTCAGGCAGGCGAATTTTATCATATTTCCACCTTTTTTGGTCCGATGATCACACGATCAGGTACCAGTTCCGAGCCGACAGGGATTCCAACTTCGGCCAACCCCCGTCTGGCTGGATGGATCGCAGCCTGCATGAATCCTCCGTGGAAAAATGTAGTGAAATGAACGACATGCCTACCGAAATGGACATGGTAGAGAGGGGTGCTAGTTCTCTACCTCGGCCAGCTCTTCGCTCAGGTCCTCTGAGAGATCGACTTCAGTGAAATCCCCGCTTGTTGGCAATATCATGGTAAATTCAGGGGTACTATCATATTCGACGGCAGTCCCCTCCGGGACGATGAAATCGAGGATATGGCCGCCAGTCTGCCGATCATCACTGATGAAGTGGAGATGGTATCCCACCACATTGAGTCCTTCGAAAAAAACGGGAGTGTAGCATCCGACAACCGAACCGGTGGCATTCGTATACGTATACACCGACTGGTTCTCTGCTGCTTCGGACAGCGTGGGATAGGGCTTCTGCTGTGCCGGGATCGCCCGCACCTTCATCGAGGGGAACGTTCCGTGCATCCGTACCGCATAGACCATATTCTCCGTGGGCAGACGATCGGTCATCTCAATTGCGAATGCGGAGAAGTTCATCGGTTCAAAGGTGGCAATCGAAAAATCATTCTCAAAATATGTCACCGTGGCAAATGGGGTCGTGATGGTGTCCGGGACAACGGAAACCCGGCCATCTGCCGTTGCCTGGTAGACAATCCCTTCCAGTACTATCATCTCGCCATTCAGGGCATCGAAAGGTACCGATCCCAAAATCACCGTGTTGTCTCAGTTCCCCGACCGGCTGGATTCCATCAAAGACACCCTGCTGCAGTGCATCGATGGTCGAGACCTGGTAGAGTGTCTCCCGGCCTGCCGCGACACTCACGCTCCCGGCCAACAGGGCATAGACCAACGCGGCAACGAAGAGCACAAGGATGATGCCGAACGCGATGACAAGGAACAATTTCGGACGATCCATGGTGACACAACATCAACCCACGGTAATAAAAAAGGTGGTGAGTCAGGAGGAGAGACCGGGTATCCTCTCCATGGGGAAAAGAGATGTCAGACCCTGGTGATCGACGACAGCCACGCCCGTGAACCTTCCGGTCTTGTGCGGCTCTCAAAGACAGCGGCCTGGATCTCATTGACCCTCCACCCATCAGAAAAGGCATCCTCTATCTCCTTTTTTGTGATCCGCCGGGGACCGTATCCGCCCGGTTCCCGCTCACTGAAGGCGAGCATGAAATAGGTCCCTCCCGGCTTCAGGACCTCAGATACGTTCCAGACAAAACGTGAGCGATCAGGGTCGGAAAGGGTATGGAACAGGCCTGAATCGATGACAGTATCGAAGGTCCTGCCGATCTCGTGAAGGTTGAGGGTATCCTTTACCAGGAACGTTGCAGTAAGACCTCGTTCTTTCGCCTTCCTCCGGGCAATCTCGATCGCAGTCGATGCTGAATCCACTCCCCAGACCTCGTGACCGCGGCCCGCGAGGAAAAGGGCATTTTCCCCGGTCCCGCACCCCACGTCCAGCACGTCGCCGGAGATCGTTCCAGATTCTTCGAGGTGCACGAACTCCCGCTGCGCTCTCCCGATGTCCCAAGCCGGGGTGGTGTGGTAGGCTTCCTCAAAAAAATCCATACTGTAGGGTTGATTGCCTGCCTGCGATGAAGACGGTTTCGATGCATCAGGGAATGACCGGGGTCCGGGCCTCCCGCCAATACATACCTTCAACAGGTCACACACCCTTCCTATGTAAGGTATAAGTTGGTTTCTTGAACAGTTCTGGAAGTAATACAAACCCGGGTAATCAGGCATCGGATCCAAATGCGATAAATGAAGATGGTACACCTGTCGTTCGTGTACGAACCCCTAAAAAATGGAATGGAGAGCAATTCGCCCGTGCCGAGATGATGCTTGGGGCGTATCACATCCGTGTCAGATGTGCCGACGGGGTCACCCGTATGGGCCGAATCAAAGGAAAGATGAAGAAACGGGTCTGGATACGGGAAGGCGATACCCTGATCGTTACTCCCTGGAGTTTCCAGGACGAAAAGTGTGATATCATTTACCGATACTTAAAACCACAGACTGACTGGTTGCGAAGAAACCGCCTTATCCAATAAAAAAATCATTTTCTGTTTTGATCCTTTGTAAAAATCCTGAAAGTTCGTGTATCGCATACGGAAAATGACGGTTATACATACCACTACATATGCGAGAACCATCGAATAGAACCACGGAGTGCTTCCAGAGACGAATGATGCTACCTTGAGGTAGGTGGGACAAAGTAAGGAGGGTTCACGTCCGCTCTTTTAACAATAATCATAGATCGAGCAAGTCAGCGGAGATTCCGCTTGGCTTCAGGATCTCGTAATGTGAGCAGGGAGATCAGTTGGATGGATGGGCACGGTAACCTGCCGTCCTGTTTGTTCGTATCCTGAAAAGATAATGACTGCCTTTTGTCCGTAGTAGTACGAATCCCTTCCTTTCCAGGATCCGGATGACTTTTTGGGAAGTCAGGGGGGCAGTTTAGGCATGGGCCCCGATTGTCAGGGTATATTCAAGAAGTCCGTCTTCAGAAGGGATTCTTCACCCTTCTCGGTAAGGATTTCAATATATAACTCGATCGCTTCGCGAGCCATTCGAATTGCTTCATCAAGTGTTTTTCCATACGTGACGCACCCTGGAAGAACAGGGACAGTTACCGTATATCCCCCTTCCGGCTCTTCGCGAAGGAGAATTTTATATCGGCGTTCGGGCATGGTTCACCTCATACCGTAGGGAGATCCTGTCAGCCTTCACTGTACGTGAGGCCGGAATGATAGTAGTAGGTCCGCATCATTGCACCATTCCCTCTCCGTCATGTTGGCAGTGATGGTCGCCCGGAACCCCCACTGGATAATCAGGGCAAAGATTCATTCCCTGCAAAACTATGTGTTCGGTATGTCATCACCGAAATGCTGCCCGATAAAATTCGGGACAGTGGTCAATGACGAGGGGATGGTCATTGACCTCCCCTGTAGTGGTAAGGACTGTGCATGGTTTTTCGAAGATGGTTGTTCGATCAGGATTATTGCCAAGGAACTGAGTAACAGTCAGGATAAGAACTATCATAAGAGAATGTCTGCCGAATGATGTACTGTCAGTGATCTGATGCTGGGGTCGTCACAATAATCCTCAGTCGGACCCTTTTTCGATGAATACTGATTAGGTTTGAAGGGATCAGGAACGATTGGAAAACTTCCTGCTACCTTACTCTCAGTTTAATCAGGGAAATGAGGTCGCTGTTGGGAAGTTTCTGATTTTTACGTCCTATTTGACCAGGGATGGTAAACAAGCCATCAACTGAGCCCGCTCAGACCAGGGAACTGATGTCACTGTCCAGGGTCAGGGGCCGGAACGCCTTTCGATTCCCTCACCAGTACCATCCCGTTCGAAAACTATATCAGACGGGAGACGCAATTTCCCGGATTGGACAGAACCAATGATCATACGGAAAATATCATCCGAAGGGATCTCGCACAACTCCTATTTCATCAGTGCCGGAGGACTGGCTGCAGTCATTGACCCGAGGAGGGACTGCGAGGTATACCTGGACCTTGCCCGGGAGCTTGGAACAAGGATCACCCATATCATCGAGACCCACCGGAACGAGGACTACGTGATCGGCTCGCTTGAACTTGCGGAGCATACCGGGGCAGCGATCTATCATGGCCACCAGATGGACTTTGCCTACGGGAATAAGGTGAAAGAAGGGGACAAGTTCCGCCTTGGTTCGGTCGAGCTCCGGATAATCGAGACACCGGGCCATACGCTTGAGAGCATATCGGTGGTGGTGACAGATACCGGGGTATCGGGCATTCCTTATGCGGTATGCACGGGCGATGCCCTCTTTGCAGGTGAAGTGGGCCGTACCGACTTCTTCGGCCCTGAAAGAAGGCCGGAAGTATCGGCGATGCTCTATGAAAGCATCTGGCAGAAGATCATCCCCCTCGGGGACGGGACCATCGTCTTCCCCGCACATGGTGCAGGATCAGTATGCGGGTCCGAGATCAGCGACCACGAGCTCACCACTATCGGGTATGAGAAAAAGACCAATCCTCTCCTGACCCTCTCAAAAGAGGATTTCATTCGGAAGAAGGTGACCGAGCATCACTATCTGCCGCCCTATTTCAAAACGATGGAAGCACTGAACAAAGAGGGTGCTCCCGTCCTTCACCATCTCCCGGTTCTGCGGCCTTTTACCGTGAAAGAGATAAAGGAACGCCAGGCGAAAGCCCAGATCCTCGATATCCGTGCACCGACCTCCTTTGCCGGGGGGCACATCCCGGGAAGCCTCTCGATCTGGAAAGATGGTATTCCCTCCTTTGCAGGATGGATCCTTTCGTATGATACCCCCATTATCCTCGTGGACGACTTCAACTGTGGTCTTACCGAGGTGAGCCGGCATTTTGTCCGCCTCGGATTCGATACCCTGGAGGGATACCTTGCCGGGGGTTTTCCGGCATATTTCAAGTCCGGCAGCCCGATCGGCCAGATAGAGGCCTGGAGCGTTCATGATCTTGCAGGGAAAATGGAGCGGGAGGAGATCTTCCTGCTTGATGTACGGGATAGTGACAATGTCGCAAAGTTCGGCAGGATTCGGGGTTCGCACCATATCTATATAGGGGAGCTCCCGGGAAGACTCCGGGAGGTTCCCCGTGACCGGATGGTGGTGGTCTATTGTGACGCCGGGTATAAGGGCTCCCTTGCAGCGAGTATCCTTGCCAGGAACGGGTATCCGCGCCTGGCAAATATCCTCGGCGGAATGACTGCATATCTGAACGCAGGATATCCCGTAGAGACGGGGTAAGGGACTCTTTTTTTTCAATTCCTTCCATTATGGGTGATTTCATCCGGGAAAAGAATTCCCGGATCGTGGCATTCGATGAATATGAATTACATAAATTTATGTGGCCTCCGCATCTATTGAGGAGAGAAGGAGACATCCATGGATATCGTAAAAATTCCCCGCATGGAGAAGCAGGACTATGACCGACTTATCGACGAAGGATATGTCTGCCGCATCGCATTCCAGGGAGAGAAATACCCGTATATCGCCCCCTTCCTGTATGTCTTTGACGGCAAGTTTCTCTATTTCCTCTCGACAAAATATGGGAAAAAGATCGAATATTTCAGGAAGAGCCCCTACGTAGCAGTCGAGATTGATAAGTACACGAGGGATCTCTCCTGCTTCACCTTCATCACCCTCCAGGGATATCTTGATGAAGTGAACGATTCGATCGACAAGAAACAGATCAGGCAGGAGTTTGTGACCCTGATCAAGGAACGCAAGCTCTCAAACAACATCCTCGCAGCGCTCGGGCACTCCCCGCAGGATCCCCCCGAAGCGATTGCACTCGAGGAACGATCCCTTGTCTGGAGGCTGACCGGGGTAAAGGACCTGGTAGCATTGAAAAATCTCTGATATTTTTTTAAAAAGTAATCACTTTTGAGTTGCTCATACGTTGACCGCATTTTTGCAGACAGAAATGGTTTTTTTCCGTTCTCCAAAAGACAGTAATAGTGTATACATGGACCTGTGGGTACGGCCATCAGGAAATTATTCAATGGGCTTTTCCCTTAACCGGGCAGGATTTTGTTCAGGAGATTTTATACATTGTTTTCCGAAAAACAGATCGTGAGACAAAATCTGCAACTTCAGGTTTGAGGTTTATACTTGCCCGTACTAGTATGGTTCACCTTGGTATGGGTTGAAAAAGAATCAGATATTCTCTCCTTCAAAAAGCCATGATGTGATCGAAGTGAAATGTGCAAAAGACAAAATCAATACAGGGAGGTAAGGATGACAGACGTGAACAAGATAGAGGTCATAACAGTTATTGAGGGCATTATCATTATGCTATTTGGTGCAGGCATCTATTTTGCATTACCGATGCTTATAACCAAGTTACTTGGGGCTGTTTTCGTCATAGTCGGGGTGGTGGTTCTTATAAAAGGATTGTTTAAAAAGTTCAGGAATCCTTAAACTGGATTTGACTGTCCCCCGCGATGCGATAGGGCGGTATCAGGCATCAGATTCCCTCTTCCTTCTGACGAATTGTCGTATCACTTTTTTACTCAGGTTTTAGGATTGGGAGTATGGATCATTTTCAGTCATTTTTTTGGGGTCCGTGGTAAAAACCAATACTATTTCCTAATTTTTTGGGAAAGGATCACCCCTGCCTGCCCCTTTCTCTACTAATTCGAGCAGTTCCTGTACTCCTGTCACTGGTACGGAGCAGGTATGACCGGAGCAGACATATGCGGCGGTCTTCCGGTCAAGGGGGATCATCTCCCTTGTAAACGGGGCCACCTTCCCAAGCTCGCTCTCGTTTTTGGAATTTTTCACCATCACTGTCATGAATGGCAGGTACCGGGCATTGAGGGCATCAGCCATGTTTTTTACCGGCTCCCCTTCTGGGCCTTCACTGAGGACTATCCCGGTGGCCGGCCCGAAGAGAAGGCAGAGTCCGGAGAGGAAGAACGTGTATGCAGCCGGTGCCTGTTCGACAAGCCCGGCATACAGACGGGCAAGGTCAGAAGCCCGTCTCTCGAACGAAGTATCGCCGGTAAGCAAGGCAAGACGGAGGAGATTTGTGAAAGCCACAGAGTTTGGGGAGGGGATCGCACCGTCATAGAACTCCTTTTGCCGGGCGATCAGGTCGGCCTGTGTCCCGGGTGCAGTAAAGTATCCGCCGTGTTCCGGGTCCCAGAACTGCGCATCCAGGTGCTCCTGAAGGTCAAGAGCGGCCGAGAGATACGAAGGATCGGACGTTGCCATGAAGAGTTCGGTCAGGCCGAATACCAGGAATGCATAATCTGCTGCCTGCCCGGCGATACCGGCCTGGCCGTTCCTGTACCGGTGGAGGAGCCGGCCTTCGGCGTCCCGCATTGATGCGAGGATGAACCCGGCTGCCCGCCCGGCCGCATCCCGGTAGCGTGCCTCATCAAAGACCCGGGCAGCCCTGGCAAAGGCGGCAATCATGAGCCCGTTCCAGTCAGCCAGGATCTTGTCGTCGGTAAAGGGAGGATGGCGATCCTTTCGCGCTGCAAGAAGGATCCCCCTGGCTTTTATAAGGATGGCCGAGAGATCCTCAACCGGCATCCCCGTCCTTGCTGCGAGATCCGGGAGCTCCCTTGAGAGGTGGAGGATATTCTTCCCGGTTCTCTCTCCCGTCACCGGGTCAATGAAGTTCCCTGAGGTAGTCAGGTGCCAGGCTCCGGTTACGACTGCTGCCGTCTCTTTGTCAAGAAGATCCTCGATCTCTCTTCTCGTCCAGAGATAATACCCCCCTTCTTCTCCCGCCGTGTCCGCATCCTGGGCCGAGAAAAATCCCCCTTCCGGACCGGTCATCTCACGAAGTACATACTCCAGGCACTCCTTTGCAATGGTTCCGAACGATTCATCCCCGGTGGCCTGATATGCCTCGGCGTATGCTATTGTCAGGAGTGCCTGGTCATAGAGCATCTTTTCAAAGTGAGGGACCAGCCATTGCGTGTCGGTCGAGTACCGGTGGAAACCAGAACCCAGGTGGTCATAGATGCCTCCCATCGCCATGGAACGGAGAGTCTTTTCCGTCATCCTGACCGCCCGCTCCTCGCCTTTCAAGCGTGAATACCTGAGGAGGAACAGCAGGTTGTGAGGGAGAGGAAATTTCGGGGCCTTCCCAAATCCGCCGTTTATCCTGTCGAAACTGAGGAGAAGTTCCTCGAAACCGGCATCGGGTATATTCCGCCGGAGCATCCTCCCCTTCCTGTGGGTCGTTGAAAGCGAGGCGGCTACACGCTCCGCAGAGGTGAGAAGGTTTTCGCGGGACTCTCTCCACATCCTGCCGATTTCCGTGAGGATCTCGATGATACCAGGACTTCCGAACCGGCTCTCCCTCGGGATGTAGGTCATCGCGAAAAATGGTTTCTTATCAGGAGTCAGGATCAGGTTCAGCGGCCATCCCCCTCCGCCAGAGAGGACCTGGCTTGCCGTCATGTAGAGCGAGTCGATGTCAGGCCGCTCTTCCCGGTCCACTTTGATCGGCACAAACAGGGAATTGAGTACCCGGGCAACCTCGGGGTCTTCAAACGACTCCCTCTCCATCACGTGACACCAGTGGCAGGTGGCATACCCGATCGAGAGAAATACCGGCTTATCCTCTTCTGCTGCCCTGGCAAACGCTTCATCGCCCCACGCATACCATGCCACAGGGTTCCGGGCATGCTGGAGCAGGTAGGGGCTCACCTCGTGGATGAGCCGGTTTGGTGCTTGTCCCGTATCCTGTCCTGCATCCCCCTTCACCTCCTCTGTTCCTGTCATAGAGAATCCAATGCTCATGGTGTGAGGGGCAGACTATTAAGATCTTGGACAGTACCCGAAAAGCAGATGACTGCCGGAGAGGGGAGGCGTAGGGGGAACAGGAACAGGACCCGGTTCAGGTACATCCGGGTATGCAGGTGGCTGTAAAGGGAAGGATGGCTCTTCTATGAGCGGACCATTCCCGTGATCCGGTTCACCGCACCCGGAGAGCAGGAGCAACGCAGTCAGGGTGAGAAAAAGTATGGCCGGAACGGGAAGTGGAACGGAGTCTGCCGGGCAGCTCATACACAGTATCCTGTCCTCTGATCCCATGAACATGACGTGCCGGGTTGGTCCGATCGGTATGCATTTCTCATCGTATTGCGATCATCTGTACAATGGCAAAAGAAGAGGAGAGCCCGTCACCACCGCACCCCAGGCTGACACCTGCCATGGCACAGTACTGGGCGATAAAAGAGCAGTACAGGGACGCCATCCTCCTCTTCCATATCGGGGATTTCTACGAGACATTCGGCGGTGACGCAGAGACGGTATCGCGTGAGCTCGAGATAACCCTCACCTCCCGTTCAAAGGATTCCGGGGGGCAGAAGATCCCGCTTGCCGGCGTTCCCTGCCATGCCGTCGAGGGATACATCGCACGGCTGATCGAGAAGGGATACAAGGTCGCCCTCTGCGACCAGGTGGAGGATGCCCGGAATGCAAAAGGCATCGTCCGGCGCGAAGTCGTGCGTGTCATCACCCCGGGGACCGTGATCGATGAAGGGTTGATAGGGTCTCCGGAGGCCCGCTACCTCATGGCCGTGGCTGCCACGTCAAGGCCGCCCCTGCTCGGGCTGGCATTCCTCGATATCACCACAGGGGAATTCATTGTGACCACCTGTCCGGGTGACCAGGGAACCGCAGCCCTCACGTCAGAACTGACGAGATATCGTCCCTTTGAATGTCTCCTGCCGGAGAGCCTGCAGGGCGAACTTGGTGATGCAGTGAAGCGAACCGGAGTGCTGGTCACTCCATGCGGAGAGAGTGAGACTGACCCATCCTCTGCAAAAAGAGTCCTCATGGATCACTTCAAAGTGGAGGGGCTCTCCGGGTTTGGCATCGAATCGGTTCCACCGGTCATCATGGCAGCCGCCATGGTGCTCCGCTATGCCAAGGATACCCAGCGGCTCGACCTGTCCCATGTGCAGCAGATAACGTTCCGTGAGACCGGGGAGTCCTGCCTGATCGATGGGATCACGCTCCGGAACCTTGAGATCCTGGAAAGTATCCGGAGACGACCGAATGATGCGACACTGCTCTCCCTCCTTGACCTGACAATGACCCCGATGGGGGGCCGGCTGCTCCGCAGCATGCTTGCTGCACCTCTCATCTCCGTGCCTGCCATCAACCGGCGCCTTGACACGGTCGAATATTTTTACGACAGGACCGATGTCCGGGCCAGGGTCCGGGAGATCCTCGCCGGGGTTGCAGATATCGGCAGGATAGCAGGGAGGATTGCATGCAAAAACGCAGGGCCGAGGGATCTTGCCGGACTGGCACGCACGCTCGATCTTCTCGCCTCCCTCCGGGCTGCGCTCGACGATCCTTCCCTCCCGGTGGAACTTGCGGGTTCACGCGGCGACCTCGTTGACGAGGGGTGGATTGCACCCCTGATAGCCCGGGCGATCACGGATGATCCCCCTGCGCTTGCAAGGAACGGCGGGGTGATACGGGAGGGGTATGATACCATGCTCGATGAACTTCGTTTCCGGGCGGTATCCGGAAAGGAGTGGATCATCGCCCTCCAGCAGAGTGAGAGGGAGAAGACGGGGATAAAATCCCTCAAAGTCGGTTACAACTCGGTCTTTGGCTACTACATCGAGGTGACAAAACCGAACCTCGGGCTGGTCCCTCCCGCATACCAGAGAAAGCAGACGACCGCTTCAGGGGAACGGTTCACCATCCCTGAACTGAAAGAGCAGGAGGCGCTCATTGCGACGGCAGAAGACCGGCTGGCCTCGCTCGAACAGCAACTCTATGCATCCCTGCTCGAGAGGCTTGCAGACGGAATCCCGTCCCTGCAGTCTGTCGCCCGGGGCATTGCTGCGATCGACGCCGCTGCGGCACTTGCCGAGGCTGCTGTCCTCCACAATTATACCCGCCCGGTCCTGGATGAGAGCCAGGATATCCTGATCAGGGAAGGGAGGCACCCGGTCGTGGAGAAGGGGATGAACGGCGGATTTGTCCCCAATGACACGGTCCTTTCCGGGACAGATTCCCAGATCCTGATCATCACCGGGGCGAATATGGCAGGAAAGAGCACGTATATGCGGGCGGTCGCGCTCACTGCAGTCATGGCCCAGGCAGGCTCATTTGTCCCGGCAGCCCATGCCCGTATCGGGGTGGTGGACCGGATCTTTTCCAGGGTCGGTGCGTTTGACGATCTCGCGTCCGGGCAGAGCACGTTCATGGTCGAGATGATAGAGCTTGCAAACATCCTGAATAACGTGACCGGACGAAGCCTTGTCATCCTCGATGAGATCGGCCGGGGAACGAGCACGCTCGACGGGTACTGCATTGCCCGGGCGGTCCTTGAATTCCTGCACGGGAAAGGGGCTGCCGGGCCAAAAACCCTCTTTGCAACTCATTTCCATGAGATAGCATCCGCCGAGCAGGATCTGAAGAGGGTCCGGACCTTCCATTTTGCGGTGAAGGATACCGGGACCGAGGTCATATTCCTCCGGAAGCTGCTACCGGGCGCAACCGACCGGAGCTACGGGATCCATGTCGCCTCTCTCGCAGGACTGCCCGGGAAGGTGACCGCACGGGCGACTGCCCTCATGGAGGAACTCATCCGTGGTGAAGGCACGGGCGGACCAAGGGTGCAGCGGTATACCCAGATGCTCCTTGTCGATGCACCACCCCTTGTGGAACATCCGGTTGTTTCCGACCTGAAAAAACTCGACCCGGATGGCGTATCCCCCCGTGAAGCGCTCGGGATACTCTTCGAACTGAAAAAGCGGGCAGGGGGAAGCAGGGGTGAATAAGGGATGACCGGCAGCCAGGGTGCCCGGATCAGGGTGCTTGATGAAAGCACGGTGACCCGGATATCGGCCGGCGAGGTGGTGGAGCGGGCCGCATCGGTGGTAAAAGAACTCTGTGAGAATGCGATCGACGCGGGTGCCGGCAGGATCCGGGTATCCGTCCTGTCGCACAGTGGCCGGGTAACCTCAGTCCGGGTGAGTGATGACGGCTGTGGCATGGACCGCGGTGATGCACAGCTGGCGTTTGCCAGGTACGCAACGAGCAAGATTACCGGGATTGAGGATCTCTCCTCCTGCAAAACGCTCGGTTTCCGCGGCGAGGCACTTGCAAGCATAGCCTCGGTGGCGCATGTCACGATCGAAACGAAGAGCAGGGAAGGGACCGGGATTGCAGGGACCAGGATCGTGAACAAGGGCGGGGAGATCCTTTCCGTGTCAGAGACCGGCTGCCCGTTCGGAACGGTCCTCACTGTCGAGGAACTCTTCTATAACACTCCCGCCCGCAAGAAGTTCCAGAAACCGGCAGCAGCCGAGGTTGCCCTTATTTCCGGCATGATCGAACGCCTGGCCATCGCCCATCCGGAGACTGCATTCGAGTTCACCCATAATGATCGCCAGGTCCTCTCTGTTCCCGGCAAGGGGGAGCTCATGGATGCCATCATCCATCTCTATGGCCTTCCCCTCGCCAGGCAGATGATCAGGGTGCAGGGCGGGGGCCCGCGGGTACGTGTGGACGGGTACATCTCGAATCCCTCCCTTACACGGAAAAACCTTTACCAGATGTATATTTCGGTGAACAGGAGGAGTATCTCCTCCCGGGCACTTGCCGGGGCAGTAAAGGAAGCGTACGGCACACTCCTGCCTGCCGGCAGGTATCCGGTGGTATTCCTTGACCTCACCCTTGCCGCATCGGAAGTCGATGTCAATGTACATCCGACAAAGAGGGAAGTCCGCCTCAGCCGCGAGGATGAGATCAGGAAGGAGCTGGTCTCCGTCATACGGGAGAGCCTGGCAGGTGAGTGCCTTATCCCGGCAGCCGGTTCCGGGCCTGATGCGGTTCCCGGAACCGGACGTCCTGTACGGTTCCAGTACGGGATACCGGAAGAGGGGGGATTGGGGGTACGGGAGCCGCTCCTCAGGGACCGAATCGCTACCGGGCACCAGCTCAGCCTGACCGGAAGACAGCCGGATGTACCCATTGCATCAAAAATTCCCGAACTTGAGATTATCGGGCAGCTCGGGAGCCTGTACATCATCGCAGGCACATCCGGTGACGACCTCCTTCTCATCGACCAGCATGCGGCCCATGAACGGGTCCTCTATGAACAGGTCACAAAACGCTCTGATCGGGAACGCGATGTCCAGGAGCTGATAGAGCCCGTGGTCCTCTCCCTCTCGCCTGGGGAGAGCGAGACTCTTGCGGGATCTCTCCCGCTGCTCGCGAATGAAGGGTTTTTGATCGATGCGTTCGGTCCCGGCACCTTTCTCGTCCGGACTGTGCCGGTGCTGCTCGGACAGAACATCGAACCCGGTGAGATACGGGATATTATCGCCGGGATAATCGCCCCCGGTACAATCCAGGGGGTCGATTCGCGGGAGAAGATCAGGCGGATTGTTGCCTGTCGCGGGGCGATCAAGGCAGGAGCCGACTGCACCCCTGACCAGTGCAGGCAGCTCCTGGAGCAGCTCGCACGGACCGACAATCCGTACACCTGCCCTCACGGAAGGCCGACCATGGTGGTATTCCCAAAACAGAAACTGGATGAACTTTTCAAGAGGGCGTGAGATATGAGAATGAACCGCCAGGCTCAGTAAGATTATATAGTGAGGGGGCATTCTTTTTTTAAACATGATTTCTGTTCGAAATCATGGGAGGACACTCTAGATGAAGCAAGGAAGAACCGTTACAAAATACTATCCTGCTGCTTTCCCTGATC
Source organism: uncultured Methanoregulaceae archaeon (assembly GCA_963828315.1). Classification (GTDB taxonomy): domain Archaea; phylum Halobacteriota; class Methanomicrobia; order Methanomicrobiales; family Methanospirillaceae; genus UBA9949. The sequence goes on from CAWHEC010000012.1 coordinate 136,455, forward strand.
TGTATGCTTGCAGGGATTGCGGCAGCTGATCCAGTATTCTCTTCCGGGGATTATTTCTCTACCAGCACAAGCGCTACTCTCACCAGCAGCACAAGCGCTTCAGTGCAGGGTACGATCAATGAAACCGTCTCATTTACAAAGACTACCATTGGCGGGGATAAAGAAAAGACTGAATTAACCAACTCCTACACCAGTGTCAATCCCTTTGGCATTTCATGGAGATCTCTCCTGTCGGTCAGTGCTGATCAAGAGTCCGCACGGGTGGATTATACGAGGATCGGGGACCTGCCCCAGATCTCCTGGAGTAGTATATCAGATGGTAGCTCTCAATCAGACAGTAGCTCTCGATCAGATGGCAGCCCTCGATCAGATGGCAGCCCTCGATTTATCAGAGCGAGATAATAGTGTAGGGAAAGAAACCACCCCCATCCATGATCCAGGAAGAGAGGATACAGGATCTCTCGCAAAAATCCTTGAGGAACGGCAGGTATGTCCTCTACTGGGTGCAGGCTGCCCCACGGGTAACCTGCAACCATGCCTACCAGTATGCGGTGAGGAAGGCGAACGGCCTCTCCCTTCCGCTCCTGGCCTGTTTTAACCTGACTCCCGGCTATCCGGAAGCAGAACGCCCCCATTACCGCTTCATGATCGAGGGGCTCCTCTCCCTCTCACAGGCCCTCAAAGACGAAAAGGTCCAGTTTGTTATCCTGACCGGAGCACCAGGAACGGCTCCGCTGGCACTTGGAGGTGATGCTGCACTGGTGGTGACTGACCGGGGCTACCTGCGATTCCAGGACCTGTGGCGGGAGCAGGTGGCAGCAGAGCTCGAATGTCCATTGATCCAGGTGGAGACCAACGTCGTGGTCCCGGTATCCACCGCTTCCCCAAAAGAAGAATGGTCTGCAGCCACATTCAGAACGAAGATCACCCCGCAGATCGAACGGTTCCTTGTTCCACTTGGAACAGAAAAAACCCGCCCGGTCATCCCTTGACATGGACGCAGGTTCCGTGAAGGAGCTGACCGCAGAATCGTTGCTGGCAGGTGTTTTTGGGGACACCCCCAGTACATCCGGCTCCCTGCAGCCCGATCCTCTCCCCTGGAGTGGCGGTGAGAACGCGGCAAGGGAGCGACTCAAACGGTTTATCCTTGAGAATCTTGACCGGTACCCGTCAGGCCGGAATGACCCCAATGCCGGAGCTCTCTCCTGCATGAGTCCCTATCTCCATTTCGGCCAGATATCCCCCGTTTTTATCGCACAGAAGATTCTCGCATCCAAAAGCCCCTCTGCAGGGACCTACCTGGAAGAACTGATCGTCCGGAGAGAGCTCTCCGCAAACTTCGTGCACTACAATCCCCACTATGATGACTATTCCGGGCTTCCGGACTGGGCAAAAAAGACCCTTTCCCGTCATTCGGCTGACCGGCGGGAGTACTCGTACCGGTTCGACGAATTTGAATCCGCACGGACCCATGATCCCTACTGGAATGCAGCACAGCGGGAGATGGTGCTCACAGGGAAGATGCACGGGTATATGCGGATGTACTGGGGAAAGAAGATCCTCGAATGGTCGGAGACCCCGGAAGAGGCATACCGGACGGCGCTCTCCCTCAACAACCGGTATGAACTGGACGGGCGCGACCCGAACGGGTATGCAGGAGTTGCCTGGTGTTTTGGCAAGCACGACCGGGCGTGGCAGGAACGGCCGGTATTCGGGAAGATCAGGTACATGAATGCTGCCGGGCTGAAACGGAAATTCGATGCCGACCTGTATGTCAAACCGTATCGAGGCGCTCGGGTCATGATGACAGGACCTGAAACTGCCGGGACTCACTCCCCGCGAATTCCAAAAAAGGATCTATCGTTTCTACCGGGACCACCGCCGGGATCTCCCGTGGAGGGATACCAGTGACCCTTATCTGATCCTTGTCTCCGAGATAATGCTCCAGCAGACCCAGGTGACACGGGTGCAGGAGCGGTATACCGGGTTTGTTACGAGGTTCCCTGATTTTGCAACGCTGCATGCTGCTCCTGTTGAAGAGTTGCTCCGAGCTTGGCAAGGCCTCGGGTATAACAGGCGTGCACTGGCGCTCAAAAAGACCGCTTCCCTGATCATGAATGAATGGAACGGAATCCTGCCGGATGATGAGACGTCACTCTGGTGAACTGTGAGTCTAAAGCTCAAGGAGAGCCTCTTCAATAGTATTCTTGAAATGATCCCTGCCAGCCAGTTCCACCAGTCCCTCCCTCTCCATATCGCTCATCGTTATTGTATTCACCCCAACGAACGTCACCTGCACCCCTTTCTCCAGTGCTTCCTTTACCACTTTTTCAAGGACGCGGGCTGAGCTGATATCGAGGTGGACGTAATGGGCTTCCATGTCTATTACTAATACCTTCGGCCGCGGGTCCTCCCGGATCAGTTTGAGCAGGCGTGTCTTTATCACAGGTGCGTTGGCGTAGAACATGGCGATGTCCAGCCTGAGGATTTTCACCCCTGCTCTCTCCCTGGCCTCCGGATGCTGGCTGAGATCCATGAACCGGCCGTCTGGCATCTGTCCCAGCAGGGTGCCTCGTTCGTTGCTGATCCTCAAGATGACCAGGCCGATGGCGATGATGATCGTCAACAGTAAGCCTACCAGCACCTCGAAAACCAGTACCCCGAACAGCGCCAGTATTGCTAAATAGAAGTCATTTCGCTGCATCCGATAATAGCTTGCCATCAGCCTTACCTTCAAGGCACCCTTCACGGCGAAGATGACGATGACGCCCAGAACGAACTCAGGAAGATAGTAGAATACGCCTGTAAGGTAGAGTAACGTGGCCAATACCATCAGGCCTGCAACGATAAGGGTCATCTGGGACCTGGAGCCGCTATTGTCACCCACGTGAGTGGCAGACATGCTCACCCCCGTCCCTATCCCCTGGGTAAAGCTCGAGCCGATGTTGGTTGCGGCCACGGCAATCAACTCCTGGTCGGGATCCACCTCGTCATTGTGCTTCTCTGCCGCCTCATCGCCGATGGAGACAGATTCCGAGAAGCATACAAAGGCGATACCAATAGAGGCAGGTATGACAAGGAATATCAGTTCAAGGTTCATCTGCGGGACAGACAACGCAGGCAACCCTGCAGGGATGAATCCCACCAATGCAACCCCCAGGGACTCCCAATTCAAAAGATATGAGGCGCCAAGGCCAATGATAAAGAGCACCAACACACCGGGGATCTTCCTGAAACGCTCTTCCAGCACGTAGAGGATAATTACCGCGATAATGGAAAGGGCCAGGGTAACCTGGCTGGTCTGGCTGAGCGAACCGATAATACTCCACAGTTGCTGGAAGAAGTTACCTCCCCCTTTTGCTATGCCCAGCAGCTTCGGCACCTGACCGATGATGATGGTCAGTGCGAGGCCGAACAGGAACCCCTTCATGACCGGATAGGATATGAAATGAGCCAGCAATCCGAGGCGTAAAACCGCCATGATGAACAGAATCAGGCCAGCCAGGAAAGTGATGGTCACGACCGCCGCCAGCGCATCCTCGTAGGTTGCAAGGGCGAGGGTGGCGATGGCCGAGGCGGTGAGAAGAGCCATAGCGCTCGGTGTACTGATCACCGAGCGATGTCCGGAACCGAATATGGCGTAGAGAAAAAGTGCAATAAGAATGGCATAAAGACCGTGCTGTGGCTCGACCCCTGCCACACCCGCAATGCCCATCGATTCGGGGATTATCAGGCCGGCGACTACAATGCCTGCAATCACGTCGAAGCGAATGTCTTTCCAGTGGTAGTGAGGCAGCCACGTCAGAATCGGGAACAGACTCCTGACCTTACTTCCGGCCCCCTTTTCCTGAGCGTCGGTCATATCCTTACAACCATATCCGTCGGTTGTATCTCAGTAATACTATAAATCTTCAACGCAATCCCTCCTGATTTTCGCTTTTGACGAATTGGAGTCATTTTTAAAAAGGAAAATCGGAGATGCCATTGACAAGTGGAACGAGACTCAATCTGAACCCCGTTGTGTAAAATATGCTACATCTTTTTGAATCAGGTATGTTCATTTTCCTCACTTTCATGTATGCTTTCATTCCAATAGTGTTTCATACCTTCCATCGAGAGGCATGTGAAGTGATCAGTCCTTCACGATGCAGTGCAGTCAGAATCTGCGCCAACCGGGCGGGATCCACCGCTAATTCCTTCGCAAGTGCTTCTTCGGACATCTCCGCTCCTGTAAGGAGCTTTTTGAGGATCTGCCCCCGCAGCTGACGGTCTGATCCCTGGAATGGCGATTGTTTTTGATAGACAGAACTCCGCACATTGGGATTGGGAACCCGATTTTTCAGAAGCGATCCATAGTCCATTAACGAGTTGTACCAATCCCGGGGATTTTCTTTCCATATCGTCGCGGCCACCAATGGCTCAATGTGGTTATCGGGGATATTATGCGAGTCCTGAAAGAAGAAGTGAATGAATACCCGCCGGATATTGGTCTCGATGAAAACCAATGGTACATTATGCGCATACACTAAAATGGCAGAGGCGGTCGCTTTTCCTATTCCTGGGAATTTGGTCAATTCCTCAACAGTCGCGGGTAATGTTCCGCAACAGGTGTCCATCACACGGTGAGCGATGGTATGGAGGGACTGTGCACGCCGGTTATATCCCAATCCCTGCCACGCACACAGTACATCTTTTAGTGATGCTCCTGCCAAGGTGGAGAAATCAGGGAATAATGAAATAAAGTGGAGGTATTTCGGGATCACCCGGTCTACCTGTGTTTGCTGAAGCATCATTTCCGATACAAGGATACGATAGGGATCGGTGGTCGTCCTCCACGGCAAATCTCGGCGGTGATGTTGGTAGAAAAAGACTAAGAATGTAGTAAATTGATGAAGAACATCTTCATTCATTCCCAGATTTCTTACATTCTCGATTATTTCTTGTCTCTTTTTCGATATAATCGAATTCCATCGATAGTAACCATTTCTTCAGATAATAATTTGAATTTTTCGGCTTTATAAGGACGCGATATGAGGATTAATAAAACCCCTTCCCCTCCCAAATTTCGTGTAAGTCTGGTGAAATTGAACCGGGAACCGACCTCTATGAAAATCTTGCAATACCATTGGTCCTCACCCTCAACTGACAAAATAGATGATTGTCACTATACTGCAGTGATGGTGACAGGGACAATTCAATTGAAACAGGGGTTTGAAAAAATGAGAATCTCTAGAAGAGAAAAATGACAAGAGAAATGATGATTGGGGAAAAATTCTCCTCTCATTTTGTGTGATGCTGCCTGAGGCAATAATAGCATCCGTCATATCCCGCCGCCAATCCTGCCTCTTTGCTGGAAAATTCAACCTTGTGAAAATAGGACATTTTTTCCACCCACGGGCATGTGGACCTGTGGAGTTCATCTGTATTCGAGTTCCCGATAAACAAAGGCACGGCATCCTTCCAGGTCCGGTACACGGGCATCTCCGGATCGCCACACAGGGTCATCGACAGGACAACCCAGAGGTCCCCGGTAGCATTGCTGTGACCCCCATAGTCGCAGCGGGTATCATGCAGGTCGGCAAGATGCCGGGAATGGGTCATTCCCTTGAAAAATTCCAGGCGGAACAGGTCGCCCAGGCCAATCCAGGAGAAACGGCTGTTCCCGACATAGGCGACGGCACAACCAGCGGGATGTTTTACGCTGGCCTCGCCAACTGCATCTTCTGCAGCAAAATCGTTGGTGAGACAGGAATCTGCATATATGATCGAGGTTTTGTCTCCATTGGTCAGTGTGTTCACGAGTGCGGTATTGAGATACGCCACCCAGTCGGAATTTCCATGCCCGGTGAGACTCACGAAGTGAGGTCCTTCGTTCAATGCGGTTGTCAGGTTATCGGAAGTGAGATGCTTGATGGAGGTTTCGTTGTAGGCAGACGGTTCGAGGTCGGTTTCATCGGTGTACAGCCGTTGTACCTGGTCGATCTGGTAAAAACCGGATTGCAGCCATTCCCTGAGTGTCTCCTGCTGGGTTATTGATGAATCGGCCCCGTAAAAATCAAGAGCAAAATACATCGGGGTCAGTTCGGCAGCATACACGCTATACACGACGATCCAGGGTGTAGGAATAGGAATGTCTATTCCAAACATTTCAACGACATAGTTGCTGGGTGACAAGTCAGTATTACTTTTGGCATAATACCAGCCGAAAGGGGACATGTTTGTATGAGAACTGTAATGCAGCAGTCTCCTGTCTGTATCCGAGACGTGACAGATCAGCTTCGTTCCGGCGTCCGGGGGAAGCGTATCGAGATGCAGCAGTGAATACCCTCCCGCCACATTTGTATGGTAAAGGCTGTTTCCCGGAGGATTTGAATTGGTGGGGCTTTGCGGGATACGGAAATACGATCCCCAGGAGTCCGCCACATAGAGCATTTTTTTAAACCGTTCCAACGGATTGGCAGCGTTGCCCTGGTCCCATTTTTCATACGTCACTACTTTGTTGACAAAAACCTGTGCCTCAGCCGGGGTTCCCACCGGGGCACGCCCCAGTCCGATATTCGCAATATAGTCGATCCCGCTCAAATGCGGATTATTGGAGGTGTGCTGACCGAATAATCCATTATTGAGGTAATACCAGTCGTGTTTGCCTGCTACGTACCATGCGCTGTAAAGACTCGAATAGTAAAGATCGGTGGGTATCCTGTTCTCTTCCGTATACCAGATCACATTTTTATTGATCGTTGCAGCAGGACCGTTGATCCGGATCCACTTTGTTTTGGCGTTGGAACGGGTGCTGAACGTGTCATCGGTGGTGAAATACCAGCCTGTGGTTGTGGTGTTGGAGGCACCGGTGGCATCGAAGGGGATGATCTCCCCTGTATCATACACGGAAAGAATATGACCCGCCTGGCCGAACTGCGGATTCCCCGGAGCCCACTCTTTCACCTGCATGGCAAGGTAGGTCCCTTTCCATGCCGTGGTATTATCTCCGCTGAGCACCCCGTCAGGAAGCGATCCCGTTGCATGCACCGCTCCTGTCTTCACTTCTCCCCTGCCGATAATTCCCCAGGCGGATGCGCATACCTTCCGTGCCGGGATGATATTCACATCGCCACCCAGCAATACCCATTCTATTCCCTTGATCGAGCAATACGTTTTGAGGAAATTGCGGATGACCTCCTGGAGATCCAGCGCACCTGTTTTGAAATCCCCATACGCGCCATCCACAATGTCTTTTACCGTGACAACACGGGTCCTTAAACCACGCTCACGTTTCCAGTTTGCCAGTTTCTGGAACTCTGCCACCATATTTCCGACGGCCGCACCGGGTGTCATCGATACGGAATCCCACTCATTGTTATCGGTAATGATCAGGTAATCGACTTCATCGGGCAGGAGGTTGCTGCCTTTCATCTCCGGTGTCTTTACCGAAAGTCGCCGCATGGTGATCCTCCATATCCAGGATCTCGCCCTTTTTCACTTTGAATGACTCTACCAGTTTTGGATTTGCGACCAGACGATGGACTTTCCCAAGGTCCTGATCTCTTTTCATCCGTATTTTTAAAGGAACAGGATTTTTATACCGGAATTTTTCGATCTCGATCGTTACTTTCAGGATCTCTGCAATTTCAATGGTTCCATCGGTTTTATACCGGACAGGGACTACTTCAAGCAAGGCAACAGGGATACTGCTGATCCATTCCGTTTTTAATAACGACACGCAATCTTTCGTTTTCCTGATGGCATCCTCGTACCTTGCTACGTCAGGCAACACCATTGGCCTGCCCGAGGTGACCAGTTTCTTCTCCTGGTCAAGATAGACAAAACGCGGTTCCTGGTTGCATTCAACCATCGCGGAACCCGCGGTGAGTATTGACGAACGGAGAACCTCTTCTTTCACCGAAACGGCTTTATGATGCAAAGGAAGCGCGACCCGGATTACTTTACCCGGAAAGGCAGGACTGCCCGGAATACCGATGGACTTACACCCTTTTAATGATATTTTTATCCCTGACAGAGTATCCGTTATTCTGACTGTATCTCGTGGGAAAAACAGGATTTGTTCTATGCTCTCCTTCATAATAATCAGTGTATCCTATTTTTATAAACGAAAGGTTTTTCGCTCTCCCAGGGGTAACCCGACTTCAACTTGCAGTACCTTTTTCAGCCGATGGTATTTTCCATAGTATCGGCTCTGATCCCTGGATAATCGAGCC
>CAWHEC010000013.1:0-95488 GCA_963828315.1 uncultured Methanoregulaceae archaeon
AAAAGACTGCAGGAACCAGGGAAGAGGGATACACGGGCACCCTTGGAGGATGGGGTCTTTCATACGACATCTCCCTATCCCTCATCGCAAAATCATACCAATTACCCCGATGAACACGGCTGAACTTTCCTGGAAAGACCAAAATACCCTCATGCAGAAAACAGCACGCCTCTCGGTGGAACCGAACGCGGTGCTGGTCATTCTCAATAGTCTGTGGGGTTTTAAGCCTGACACACAAGCGACACCGATCGGCCTCCGGCATTGCTCTTGCCAGAAGACTCCACACCGAAACTTCGGTATGGTCATCGCTTCGCTCAACCTGGCTTCGTTGCTATTCTCCAATCGTATCGTGGGCTGCTCATCTGGATTATTCCCTTGTATCCGGTCAACGGATTTCCCCAAACAAATCTATTTTGCTATGATCCGATCAACTCAAATTTGATGTTCACTACTGCCCGATGTGTGAACCGGCTCAGTTCCAACGATACTCCTTAAAGACACGACCGAGCAGGCGATCAATGAATATGTGAAAAATTCATGGCGAAATCATACCAATTACCCCGATGAACACGGCTGAACTTTCCTGGAAAGACCAAAATACCCTCATGCAGAAAACAGCACGCCTCTCGGTGGAATCGAACGTGGTGCTGGTCATTCTCAAATAGTCTGTGGGGTTTTAAGCCTGACACACAAGCGACACCGATCGGCTCCGGCAGTGCTCTTGCCAGAAGACTCCACACCGACACTTCGGTATGGTCATCGCTTCGCTCAACCTGGCTCCGTTGCTATTCTCCAATCGTATCGTGGGCTGCTCATCTGGATTATTCCCTTGTATCCGGTCAACGGATTTCCCCAAACAAATCTATTTTGCTATGATCCGATCAACTCAAATTTGATGTTCACTACTGCCCGATGTGTGAACCGGCTCAGTTCAACGATACTCCTTAAAGACACGACCGAGCAGGCGATCAATGAATATGTGAAAAATTCATGTTCGGAATATTACGAGATCCCCCCGGATTTTGAGTTCCGGGGCGTGACAATTCTCCTGAAAAAACCGATGCTTGTGGGATTAAAAATCAAGAAGAGGAAGATCCTGCTGCCGTTTGTGAAACCCTGCTTTGGCCCGATGCTCATTGAAGTGAAAGCCGAGGATGGGGATTTTGAGGTTTTCAGGAACATGCAGGAGAACAGCACCACCTGAACTGCCTGGTTGTCTGGATTAGGCATGTTTTATTACGATAGGAGCGCTGCAACGCAATCTTCGATACACTCCATCCACTTGGACAGGAACCACTCCCGGACGCCCCGGCCAGGAGGTCAAAGAAGCCCGTAAATCACCGGATTTTGTGTTCGCGCAGAAAGTTGTTGAAAAAGTGTAAAAGCAGTGTATACACAGAAATGACCGTGCGGGAGATCGAAATCGAGAATAGCACGCGATACAATCAAAATAATTCTTGGACTGGTCCTCAGTGATCGTCAAAAAAATCTCATCGGGATAGTCGTGGGCAATGGATCCTGACCATGATCCCCTCATAGTTGCGCTGGTGGGGTGGAAAAAGGGTACTTTAATTTTTATCCGGGATCTGCGAAATGTAGGAAGAAAAATTATCACACTATGGCTTAACCCAGCCATATTTCACTTCGCCGTTCAGGTCTTTTTCAACTCTGATTTTGCTTTGTGCGCCGCGATTTTAATATCAGCAGCGTCATTGTGGACTTCAATTTTCGCATCATCTGATAGCTTCTTTGCGTCCGTTTTTCCCCCCTCAAGGGTATTATGGACGGCGACCGATGCATCATCGTATGCGGCATGTGCAGCAACGTGGGCGTCATCGACGGCTTTGTGGGCTTTTACTTTTAAATCGTCTGTCATGATGTTTCCAACTCCTTCCCCTGATACTGTTTTGTATGTATTCGTATACCAGGGCTAACCACACTGTAGCAGGGGAATATAAATACACGACCCATAATTGCAAAATATGACTCAAAAAAGAGTTTCTCATGGTGGATACAGGGACACTATTGTAGAGGACCCGTAAGGATCACCCCCCGTTCCTGTACTTCTTCATCTGTTGACAGGGGGCCACAATTATCGTACAAATCCCCCCTGGCAAGGCGGATTCTTTGAATTTCGCACGGGAATCTGCGAGTATTTTATACCCGGGTCACCGCGAGGGCACGGTTTTGCCGGCCATCATTCAGGGTCTGTCGGCTGTATATTCTCCCCCTCTCTTTTCGGCCAACTATTTCCGGGGTCAGGAAAACCCCGGAATTCACCAAGTGAGAAGTTATTATTCAAATTTTGTAATATCAGGACATATTTTTATAATATCCCTGTCTTATAGCGACGTGCTCTGGTATGGTTACTTACCAAGGTGAAAGTAACGGATGACAGGTTCTCATATCTACCGATGTCATCTGGAAACCAAAGGAAAGAATGTGCGAGAATGTTGAAAAAATCCAAGGAAAACTGGTGTGTATTATATGGCTGATATCAATTCACGGGATGATGAAAAAGCCCGGGACAGGGAACTGGCTCAGGAAGAGGGACGGAAAGAGGAACAGGACCGGCAACGAGAGCGTGCAGTGGCGACAGAAGAAGGACGGAAACAGGGACAGCAGGAGGAACGTGCACGGGAAAAGCAGAAGGCTGGTTCGGGGACAGGCATAAGGATCGTCATCGCCCTGCTTGTAATTGCCGTCATCGTAGCAGTGGCAGCATTTCTGACGCTGTCAGTATCAGTTACGAATGTAGCACCAGGTGCCGTGTTACCCTACACTACCAACTATGGCGTTTCGTTCCCCGAAGGACAGACAATCACCGTCGGGAACATCCCCATCAGCGTACTGTCCTATCAGAACGAGATAATCTTGGATATTGGTGGAGACCGGCAGAAACTTGTGGCAGGAGAGGAGAGGACTATCTCAGATCGGCGTGCCGTGATCACCACACTCGGGGCAATCACGCTTATGGATACCAACTTCGGGATAAACATGACGTATAAAGGTGAGCGGGATAACCGGGCATACTTCGATATGGCGGTCCACACCTCAAAACAAGTGCCGGATGCGCTTCTCAACCAGCTGCTTCCCCCCGAGATCGATGCACGACTTATCTGAATCATTCACCCATACACTACTCTTTTTTGTGACTCCCCTTCACCATGAATGATAACGGTCCGAACAATCGCATTATGGGGCGGAATGTTCCCGGATAAAAAAAGGGGAACCCCACAGTGAATCTTCCCAACGGCAGCAGATATACGGTACTATCGATGATGACCGTCATCGTGCCTGATGGGGACAGTCAGAATACAATAGCCATGGTATAGCAAAATCCCGCAATAGAACTGACCTTGATCGAAAAATCAAATGATTCACTCCGTTACACCGGTGTCCAGATTTCTCGCGATATAGATGAACCACACGCTCTCCCGGGAAGCCCTGTGATCACGAAATCAAGGAGCCTGTCATGATTCCGAATGATCAGCCCGGCCTGCTTTGAATGTGCCGCAGGTAAAGGCCGACTCCAACAGGTATCAGGAAGGTAAGGGCATAGTACACGAATACATCAATCTCGTAATAGGTCGTCTGGAAAAGGCGGACGATGAACAGGTAGTCGAGCACAATAGCAATCACGGTCCATGCCACCCCGACCATTACGTAATAGGTGAGGGGAAGGTCCCTTGCTCTGAACCACCACCACGCAATTGCGATCGTGACCGGGGTAAATACCGCAGTGATGATCCAGCCCATGATATCCGCGAACGGGGAGAAGAACAGCAGCAGCGACGCGAGATACCCAAACAGCCAGAGCCCGGTGCCGAGCCCGATGGTATCTTTTATCCACTGCTTCATACGTGATCTCTTCGCGGTTCGCGATATTATTTTTTTCCGGATAGGAGTGTGTAAGATCCGGTTCATGGGCAGCGAAGTTGCTGGAGACGGAGAGCGGTTGTAATGGTTTCCCTGTGGGGGGCCGTGGTGCATGTTCCGGGTAACCCTGGGGCCGAAAAATGCAGAAAAAGGGCTATTTTCATTAACAAACCCTGTCGGTTAATGATTCAAAATAATTTGAATAAATTTTATGAAGAATTACTCTCAAGTAAGCGTTTGGTAAACACCATGGACGGATACGCAGGACAAATAGTGTATGCTGATCTCTCTGCCGGGACAGTGACAATAAAACCCACACCACCGAAACTCAAGAAGGAGTACATCGGCGGGCGGGGGTTTGGCATCCGGCTTCTGACCGACATGGTCGATCCGAAGATCGACCCGCTTGGGAAGGAAAATGTCGTCGTATATGCAGCCGGGCCCCTGACCGGCACCGGCATCCCGCTGGGGAGCCGGTACGAGGTCTCGACCATCTCGCCGCTCACCGGATTGGCCATGAGTGCCAACAGCGGCGGGGTTTTTGGCTGGAAGATGAAGAAAGCCGGGTTTGATGGGGTCGTCGTCACCGGAAGATCGGATAAGCCGGTCTATCTCCTGCTGGACAACGGGAAAGCCGAGCTCCGGGACGCTGCACACCTCTGGGGCAAAACAACCGGGCAGACGACCGATGCAATCGTCGAAGAACTGAATGACAAGAGCGTCCGGGTCTCCTGCATCGGGCCGTCAGGGGAAAAACTCGTGCTGTTTGCCTGTATCATCAACGAGAAGACGCGGGCTGCCGGGCGTGGAGGTGTCGGTGCTGTCATGGGCTCAAAGAACCTGAAAGCGATTGCGGCCCGGGGAGACCTGCCCATCAAGGCAGCGAATGAAGCCCAGCTCGACCTGGTCAAGGAGCGGGTGCGCAGCAAGATCGAGGAGAACGGGATCGAAAAAGCGCTTCACGATTATGGTACGGCGGTGCTCATCAACATTATCAACGAGAACTATGTCCTGCCGACCCGGAACTTCCAGACTGCCCATTTCGCAAACGCTGAAAACGTCTCCGGCGAAACAATGGCAAAAACCATCCTCAAGAAACCCAAGGGCTGCTATGCCTGCATCGTGCAATGCGGCCGGGTCTGCGAATTCGACGGTGAGTCCGGTGAGGGCCCGGAATACGAACCCGACTGGGCATTCGGGCCGGACTGCGGGATCGATGATCTCAAGGCAGTAGCCCGTGCGAACAACCTCTGCAACGAGTATGGGCTCGATGCTATCTCAGCACCGGCCACCATCGCCTGCCTCATGGAGATGGCAGAGAAAGGGTATGTAAATCACCCTATCCGGTTTGGTGATGTGAAAGGGATGCTGAAACTGGTGGAACAGATCGCGAAACGGGAAGACATCGGCAATGAACTTGCCGAGGGCTCGTTCCGGTTTGCTACAAAATACGGGCATCCCGAATACTCGATGAGTTCCAAGAAGCAGGAACTGCCGGCCTACGACCCCCGGGGAATCCAGGGATACGGGCTTGCGACTGCCACATCGGTCCGTGGCGGTGACCACGTGTACGGGTACATGATCTCCCCAGAAATACTCGGGGCACCGGAGAAACTTGATCCCTACGTGACTGCGGGAAAACCCCAGTGGGTCAAGACATTCCAGGACCTGACTGCAGCCATTGATGCATCGGGTATGTGCCTGTTCACCTCGTTTGCCCTGGATGCACAGGACTATGCTGATCTCCTCTCTGCGACTACGGGGATGACGATCGATCCCGCTGAACTCCTGAAGGTTGGCGAACGGATCTGGAACCTCCAGAAACTCTATAATATCCGACGCGGATTTGGCCGCAGGGACGACACGCTGCCGGCACGTCTCCTGAACGAACCGCTGAAAGAAGGTGCACCAGCCGGGCAGGTGTGGAGACGTGAAGAGATGCTCGATGAGTATTACACGCTCCGGGGCTGGGATAAGGAAGGGATTCCGACACCGGAAAAGCGGAAGGAACTGGGGCTCTGACAAATCCTTTCTTTACGGAATTGATCTGGGGTCATAGCATCAGGGTAAAAGGGAAAGGACGATGGCAGAGCCAGGAGCAATCGTGGCTGCCAAAAATGGCGATACCCTCTGCAGGAAGTCCCCGGCGATTGCAGAAGACAAAATGATACCGCCGTATGGTCGGCAGAATGTGAAAATGATGAAGGGTCTTTCCTACACCCGGGTACAGGTATGGCCGGACGAACTGATAGTATACGAAATTTCCGGAGGGATAGCATATGAAGGTCCTGGTGAAGGCATTTGCCACGTTCCGCGAGGTCATGGACAGCCAGATCGATATGGATTTCCAGGAAGGGGCAACGATTCTCACCCTTCTTGACGAACTCACCTGGCGGTACAAAGGGCTTGGTGAGATGATGTTTGATACCGACAAAACCCTCAGACCCTTCATCAATATCCTCAAAAATGGGAGGAATGTACATTTCCTGGCAGGGCTCGACACTCCTCTAAACGATGGCGATGTGATAGCACTCTTCCCGCCGCTTGCCGGGGGATGAAGTGGCAAGCGTTCAGGACGGGGCAATCTGGTGAATTCCCCGTTTGGGAGCGATTTTGCAAGAGGAAGGAACAGATCGAAATCTTTTTTTCATGAATCATACTATCCAGTTCTGTTCTGCAAAACGCCATGAGAACCCGTCTTGAACATACCGGAGACTATTCCCCGAATGATTCCTCCCAGACGGGATTGGTGCAGGACGACCCTCCGCGAGGTACCGCTCGCGTCACCCTGAATGTGCCCTGGTCACCCCGGCCTCCCCTTTCGCCGGGGTGACAGAGGCCGGTGTCCCCCATCTGATAGAAGGTAAAAACAGCCCGATTCTCTTGTATCCGCTTTTTCTTCCGGGAAAATGTTTATATGCTATCGGAATATCCGTCGATTCAGTGGCGACCCGGTTATACCCAGAATAGAAGACGTTTTTCCAATGAAAATGGCTCCGCCATTTTCATTCTTTATTCTCGACCGCACACCGGTCACGGGTGTTGGCATGAAAACGGACATGATGCCGGACACAAGCATACAAAATGAAAATGGCGGAGCCATTTTCATATTAAACCGCATCCGCGGTTTTCATAAGGGGGGCATATGAAGAAGGAGTCTCATGCGTTTCAGTCAGGAATAGAGAAGACCGAAAAAAGTAGTTCGCATTCATTTCACGCAAACATAGCGCCGAAGCTGCTCGCATACTTCTGGCGGTCGAAGTCGAGCCCGACCTTCTCTATGGCATTGAGGAGATCGGTCCTCGTGATGGACTCATGCTCCCGCCGGATTGCAAACATGCCGGCCTCCATACAGATCGCCCGGAGATCTGCCCCGTTTTTCCCGTCGGTAAGGAACGCGATCTCCCGAAGGTTCACCTCTTCGTCAAGGTTCATCTTTCTCGTGTGGACCGTAAGGATGGCAAGCCGCCCCTCAACGTCGGGAAGCGGGATCTCGATGATCCGGTCAAACCGGCCTGGCCTCAGGAGTGCCCGGTCGAGGATATCGATCCGGTTTGTCGCCCCGATGATCTTCACATCCCCCCTCCGTTCGAACCCGTCCATCCCTGCCAGGAGCTGCATCAGCGTCCGCTGCACCTCCCTGTCCCCGGATGTCGTTGCCTCTGTCCGTGATGCCCCTACCGCATCGATCTCATCGATAAAGATGATGGTGGGGGACTTTTTCCTGGCGAGTTCGAAGAGCTCACGGACGAGGCGGGCCCCTTCGCCGATATATTTCTGGACAAGCTCGGAGCCGACCACCCGGAGGAAGTAGGCGTTTGTCTCGTGAGCCACCGCCTTTGCAAGGAGGGTCTTTCCAGTCCCCGGCGGACCATGGAGGAGCACCCCCTTTGGCGGCTCGATCCCGATCCGGTCGAAGAGCTCCGGCCGCTTGAGCGGGAGTTCCACCGCTTCCCTGATCTCTAAGATCTGCGGATCGAGACCCCCGATATCGGCATAGCTCTCGTCCGGGGTCTCGACGACTTCCATCCCGTAGACCGCAGCATCATAGCTCTCGGGAAGGATATCGATGACCGCAAGCGACTGCTGGTTGAGCGTACAGCGGACCCCTGGTTTGAGCTGGTCGGGGTCGATGCACATCGAACTCCGGACAAGGAACCGGGGGCCGGCGCTGCTCCTGACGATCACCCGGCTGCTGTCGATGACATCGGTCACGGTACCGATCACCAGCGGGGGGCTCCGGAGCTGCTCGATCTCGCTCTTGAGCTTCCTCACCTCCCGTTCGTACCGGATCTTCTGGGTCTCGATGTACCGCTTGTCGGACTCGACCTGGCGTATCTGTTCGCGGAGCTCCAGGTTCCGGGTCTCCATCGAATTGACGCGTTCGAGCAGGTATCGGCACATTTCCTCAGGATTCTGGGGTTCCTGCGGCTGCCGGGCGCTTTCTGCCATCTTTTCCTCAAATAACTATATAGGGAAAAATGGTTATAAAGATGTTTGCGATTTTCTATGCAGTGTGAATTGTGTGGCGCCACGATAAAAGGGCCGCCAAAGACCGTGAGGGTTGAAGGCGCTGAGCTGGAGGTCTGCGGTCAGTGTGCAAAATACGGGACAGAAGTGCAGAAACAGAACAAACCTGCGCCCCGGAAGGGAGGTCCGGTAGTTCGCACGGTGACGACACCAACCCGGAGGACAAGGGACGTACTCGACATGATCGAGGGGGAGATCGTGGACGATTACGGGGAGCGAATCAGGAAGGCCCGGATGGAGCGGGGGCTCTCCCAGAAAGACCTGGCAATGGAGCTGAAGGAGAAGGAACTCCTGATAAAGAAGATCGAGAAAGGGGACCTGATACCGGAAGACGATGTCCGGATCAGGCTGGAACGGGCGCTTTCCATCCGGCTGATTGATGTTCCTGATGAGACCGATGCAAAAAAGAAACCGGGGAAGGTCGTTCCTACCCTCGGGGATGTCATCTCGATAAAGAAAGTGCAGAAATAATTCCTTTTTTTCCGGATTTTGGGCCTGTTGCTTCATTATCATCAGGTTTATATACCCCATGACACCTAGTAACATACACAATGCAGGGTGAGTGTTCTTCCGCTCGTGAGTGTTTTTTCACTCGTGAGGGTCTTTATCTCTGAAAGCCACGCCCACGCACCGTGCATCTGCAGACCGGTTCTTCCGATTGATTCAGGAGGAGCCTGGGCTGTCTCTGGCTATCCTGCCTATTTTGGTTATTTTGCCTGATCCCATTGGCCCATTCCTGGAATGCGCTGCATGGGAGGGAGTTTATTATGAGAGGAAAAGAAATCCGTCTGGAACGAATCATCGACCGGAACACCAGGAAAACGATCATCGTACCCATGGATCACGGGGTCACGAACGGACCGGTTGCAGGACTGATCGATCTCGGGCAAGCCGTGGATTGTGTCGCAAAAGGGGGTGCCAATGCTGTTCTCGGCCATGTGGGACTTGCCCTGCATGGTCACCGGAAGAGCGGCAGGGACATAGGGCTGATCCTCCATCTCTCGGCAAGCACCTCCATCGGTCCCGATCCCAATGAGAAGGTGCTCGTCAATTCGGTGACAAATGCACTCAAGATGGGTGCCGATGCCGTCTCCGTCCATATCAACATCGGGGCCGATTCGGAAGCCCGGATGCTCGCCGACCTCGGGAGTGTTGCGATCGAATGCATGGAATGGGGAATGCCTCTCCTTGCGATGATGTACCCGAGAGGACGCAAGATCAAGGATGAACACCAGGTAGACCATGTCGCCCTTGCTGCCCGGGTGGCCGCAGAACTCGGTGCCGACATGGTCAAAACAGTCTATACCGGGGACCCTGACAGCTTCCTGACCGTGACACGGGGATGCCCGGTCCCGGTCGTGGTGGCCGGGGGCTCAAAGACCGATGACCGGTCTACGATGGAGTTGATCGAAGGAGCAATGCAGGGAGGGGCTGCCGGTATCTCGATCGGGAGGAATGCCTTCCAGCACCCGACCCCTGACCGGTTTGTCAGGGCTGCAGGGCTGATCGTCCACGAAGGTAAGACTGCAGAAGAGGCATGTGAATTTCTGAAGGGATGAATGATGATTGGAAAGGAGATCCGGATAGAACGGATCATGAACCGGAACACCGGCCGTTCGGTGATCGTACCGATGGATCACGGATTTACGCTCGGCCAGATTGAAGGACTGACAGACATGACCAGGACAATTTCCGACGTGAGCGATGGCGGGGCAAACGCGATCGTTCTCCACAAGGGGATTGTCAGGAGGGGGCACCGGAGACGTGGCCGTGATATCGGCCTGATCGTCCACCTCTCGGGAAGCACCTCGCTGAACCCTGACCCGAACGACAAGGTGCTCGTCTGCACGGTCGAAGAGGCGATCGCGCTTGGAGCCGATGCCGTCTCGATCCATATCAACCTCGGTGCGCCGAACGAGTCCAAGATGCTCGAGGAGTCCGCCAGGGTCGTCAAGGAATGCAACCGCTGGGGAATGCCCCTCCTCGTGATGATTTACCCGAGGGGGAAGGGGATCGATCCGTATTCACCCCAGACTGTCGGGCACTGTGTAAGGGTTGCCGAAGAACTCGGCGCTGATCTCATCAAGACCAACTACACCGGGGACCCTGTCTCCTTTGGAAAGATAGTCTCGGCATGCTCGGTCCCGGTGTTCATCGCCGGGGGGGAGAAGGCCGGGGACCTCGAGACCCTTGGTGCCATCCGGGATGCTGTCAGGGCCGGAGGGGCCGGGGTCTGTGTGGGACGGAATGCGTTCCAGCGGGACAACCCGCGTGCTTTTGTTGAGGCGCTCTGCAGGGTCGTCCATGACGAGGTCGATCCGGACGAGGCACTGAAGGGGTGCCGATGAAAGAATTCTGGGTGGATGTCCGGCCGTTCAAAAAAGAACTTGTCACCACGGCCCTTGAGAGCGGGGCGGATGTGATCGTCGCCCCGTCGGCTGCACCGGTCAAGGCACTGGGAAGGGTGAAGGTCGTCTCCGAAGACGGGGATCTGAAGTGGGGAACGGACGTCTTCGAGGTCCGGATTGAGGGGGGCAGATCCATGGCCGAGGCAGAAGCGCTCGCCAGAAAGGGATACGTTGTCGTGGAGACCGGGGACTGGCGGGTGATCCCGCTCGAAAACCTCGTCGCCCTCTCCGACCGGATCATCGCGGCGGTGCGGAGCGAAAGCGAGGCAGAAGTGGCACTCACGGTCCTTGAGAAGGGAGTCTGCGGCGTGCTGGTGAAAGATGCCAGTCCCGAACTTATCAAAAAGATCGGGAGCATGGTGAAGGCTGGTTCAGGCTCAGTGGAGCTCGTGCCGTTCACCATAACGGCGATCCGTCCGATCGGCATGGGGGACCGGGTCTGCGTGGACACCGTCTCCATGCTCTCGGATGGAGAGGGAATCCTCGCAGGGAATACCTCGTCCGGATTGCTCCTGGTGCAGGCCGAGACGCTGGAGAACCCCTACGTCAACCCGCGCCCGTTCCGGGTCAATGCCGGGGCGGTGCATGCCTACACCCTGGTCCCCGGTGAAAAGACCGCCTACCTCTCGGACCTCAGGGCAGGGGACCATGTACTTGCGGTCACCCATACCGGCATGCTGCGTGATGCCGGGGTCGGCAGGGTCAAGATCGAGCAGCGGCCGCTCCTGCTGGTGGAAGCGGAAGCAGGGGAGGTACAGGCGAGCCTCGTCCTCCAGAACGCCGAGACCGTGCGTCTGGTCGGAGAAGGCGGGGTGCCGGTATCGGTCGTGGCACTTGCCCCCGGGGACCGGGTATTGGGCCGGGCTTTGCAGGCCGGCAGGCACTTCGGCATAGCGGTCAAAGAGCGGATCATCGAGAAGTGATGGCATGGAAGTCGGAATCATCGGTGGGACAGGCAAGATGGGAACCCTCTTTTCAGGGGTCTTCTCCCGGGCCGGGTGCGAGGTAAAGGTCTGCGGACGGAGTGCTCCCTCGCGATGCCGGGATCTCGCCGCGTCCTGCAATATTGTCATGGTGTCGGTGCCGATCCGGGATACAGTCCGGGTCATCCGGGAGATCGCGCCGATCCTCCAGGAGGACCAGATCCTGTGCGACCTCACCTCGCTCAAGACCGGTCCGGTTGCAGCAATGCTCGCGTCCCGGGCCTCGGTCGTTGGTCTCCACCCGATGTTCGGGCCGACGGTCTCGTCCCTCCAGGGGCAGACCATCATCGCGACCCCGGCACGAATCGACGACGAATCCCTCGCATCCTTCCTCTCCATCTTTGAGCGGGAAGGGGCCAAAATCACCCTCTCCACCCCGGAAGAACATGACCGGATGATGGCCGTGGTC
The DNA here is from genome assembly GCA_963828315.1 of uncultured Methanoregulaceae archaeon. Classification (GTDB taxonomy): domain Archaea; phylum Halobacteriota; class Methanomicrobia; order Methanomicrobiales; family Methanospirillaceae; genus UBA9949. The sequence goes on from CAWHEC010000013.1 coordinate 12,210, forward strand.
CAGGGCCTGACCCACTTCGTGACCCTGATGGTTGCCGAGACGATGCGGAGGCTTGCTATGAGCCCTGGAGCAACCGAACCCTACCGGAGCCCGGTCTACCAGATCGAGATGGGGCTCGTGGGGAGGCTTCTTTTCCAGGACCCTGACCTGTATGGGGACATGCTCACGGAAAACCCCTACCTGCCGCCAGTCCTTGCCGCATGTCATGACTCGCTCTCGCGTATCCGGCAGGTGATCGGAGACCGGGACCCGGGGGCATTCCGGGAACTCTTCCTTGAAAATGCCCGTTTCTTTGAAGGATACAGCCAGAAAGCCGCAGAAGAGACCGATTTTCTGATCGATGCGATGGTGAGGCGATGACCCTCATTGTTCTCGGGCCGGAAGGGACGTTCTCCCATGAACTGGCGGTCCGGGCATTCGGGGGAGGGATCATCCTCGCCCCGACCATCCATGAGATCTTTTCGGAGGTCGAGCAGGGAATTGGTGACGGGCTTGTGCCGATCGAGAACAGCGAGGCCGGGGGTGTCGGGGCATCTCTTGACGGCCTTCTCCAGCACCGGGTCTTCATCACCGCCGAACTGTACATGCCGGTCCACCACCACCTGGCCGGGGTTACTCCAATCAGGGATATCACCGTTCTCTATGCCCATCCCCAGACCCATGAACAGTGCAGCCGGATCATCGATGAACTGCAGGTCCCGGTTATCCATACCAGCAGCAATGCTGCGAGCGCCAGGGAACTCGCAACTTCTCCCGGGGCTGCCGCCATCGTCTCCCGGATGACGGCAGACCTCTACAAGCTCCCGATACTGCAGGGCAATGTGGAGAACAATTTGGGGAATACTACCCGGTTTATCAGGATCTCACGGACGAGAGGAAGTAATGCGGGCTGTACAAAATGCAGTATCTTTGTCGACCCGGAAAAAGACCAGCCTGGTCTCCTCTACCAGATACTGGGCGTGTTTGCAGAACGGGGTATCAACCTCTCCCGGATCGAGTCCCGGCCGTCGAAACGAGGGATGGGAGAGTACCTCTTCTTCATCGACCTTGCCTGTTCGCCGGCCTGCAGGGACGCGCTTGCTGCACTCCTGGAGTTGTCGCGGTTCCGTGAACTGGGATGTTATACCGAGGTGAAGGTGCCGGAATGACCATCACGCTCAAAAAACATCGGAACATCGATATCAGTCTCGCTGCCCCGCCTTCAAAGAGTTACACGCACCGGGCCCTGATCGCTTCAGGACTTGCGGAGGGGGAGAGCATGATAAAACGCCCTCTCCGGTCCGGTGACACCAGTATCACGGCTTCAGCGCTGGAGCAGATGGGGGTCCCCCTGGCATGGGATGGTGAACAGATCGATGTCACCGGAACGGCAGGCAGGCCGGCGTGTGACCCGTATTCCACTCCTTGACATGGGAGATTCGGGGACAAGCCTCCGCCTCCTCACCACGGTTGCACTCCTCTGCAGGGTGCCGGTGATCATCACCGGGAGTCCCAGGATGAAAGAGCGGCCGGTCGGGGGACTGGTCTCTGCCCTGAATACCATTGGCGGCAGTATCCAGTACCTCGAGGCTGAAGGGTTTCCCCCGTTCCTTGTCGACGGGAACCTTCGTGGGGGAGCAGTACGGGTGGACAGCACGGTGAGCAGCCAGTTTGCCTCCTCGCTCCTCATGTCAGCGCCGTATGCAGAATCCGGCATCGAACTCCTCCTCCTCCCAGGGGCGGTCTCCCGGTCGTATCTTGACGTGACCATCGACGTCATGCAAGGCATTCGGCGTCGCGGTGGAACGGGAAGGGTATGACCGGTTCATCGTGCAACCCGGGAGGGGTTACCGGGGAAAGGAGTATGGGGTGGAGGGGGACTACTCCTCGGCATCGTACTTTTTTGCCATGGCGGCCGTCTGCGGGGGGAGGGCCAGGGTCTCTTCGCTCTCTCCTGCGTCAGTTCAGGGAGACAGGCAGTTCCTCCATGCGCTTGCCGCCATGGGATGCAGGGTATCGCATTCGGGCGACTGCATCTCTCTTGAGAGTGACGGCGCTCTGGAAGGTATCGAGATGGACCTGTCGGGTTCTCCTGATACGGTGCAGACCCTCTGCATGGTAGCGGCCTGTGCACGTTCCCCGTCACGGTTTACCGGGATCGCCCACCTCAAGTACAAAGAGAGCGACCGTATTCTTGCCATTCTCACGATCCTCAAGGAACTCGGGGGCGATGTACGGGCAGAACGGGACGGGTCGATCACGATCCGGCCCGCACCCCTGCATGGGGGCAGGATCGATCCTGCAGGGGATCACCGGACGGCAATGAGCGCCGCGGTGCTCGGGCTCGCAACCGGGGGGGTAACGGTCACGGATGCCGGATGCGTCAGCAAGTCTTTTCCGGAGTTCTGGGAAATATTACACAGAGAAGGACTTGTATGAGAGTTGTACTGATCGGGTTCCGGGGGACGGGAAAGACGGAGACAGGCCGCCTCCTCTCCCATCTTACCTCGGTGCCGTTCCTTGACACCGATGCGATCATCGAAGATGCGGCCGGGATGACCATTCACGAGATCTTTCGCCGCGAAGGCGAGGAAGGGTTCAGGGCGAGGGAGCGCGAGGTGATCCGTTCCCTGAAGGCAGGTGATGCAGTGATCGGCACCGGGGGCGGGGCGATCCTTGATCCGGCAAATGTCGCCGCACTAAGGCGGGGAAGTACCGTTGTCCTGCTCGAAGCGGACGAATCTGTTATCGAAAGGAGGATTGCTGCATCGACCCGGCCTCCGCTCACCACGCTCCCCCTTCGGGAAGAGATCCATGAACTGCTTGAGATGCGGCATCCACTCTATGCTGCCGCATCTGATTTTTCTATCGACACCACTGCACGAAGCCCGAACGAGGTCTGCCTCCTCATAAAAAAATTCCTCGATGAAGGGACGGTCACGGTGAACGCCCGGAAGAACCTTGTCGGGTTTCTCTCCGGCTCCGGGATCCCTGAAGACGAAGTGAATGGTGCACGGCTGCTTACCGATAAGGACCTGTGGGACCCCAGGACACGCCTGTTTGCTATCGCCGGTTCCCCGGCCACCCAGAGCAGGAGCCCAGGCCTGTTCAATCGTCTTTTCAGCCACTATGGGCTTTCCTGTCACTACCTGCGGTTCCAGGACCCTGATCTTATGCGTATCCTCCGGCTGGCAGACGATATCGATCTCAGGGGAATGTCGGTGACCATCCCCTTCAAGCAGGAGATACTGTCGTCCCTCACCGATATCGAAGTCAATGCGAATGCCATCGGGGCGGTCAACACGGTCGTGTGGTGCGGCAAAAGGCTCTTTGGGTACAACACGGACTGGATCGGGATCCGTGAACCCCTCTCCGAACATCGCGGGGAGAACGCAGTACTGCTGGGTGCCGGGGGGGCTGCTGCTGCTGCGGTCTATGCCCTCCTCTCTCTCGACATGGAAGTCACGATCCTGAACCGGACCGTAGAAAAAGCAGCGGTGCTGGCAGAGCGGTTCGGGTGCTCGTATGGGCCGCCAGGAGATTTCGATCGGCTCAATCCGGGGGTGGTGGTCAATGCAACCCCGGTCGGCATGGAGCCGGAGTTGAAGAGTCCTCTCCAGAAGCACCAGCTCCGGTCCTCGATGACCGTGTTCGATCTCGTCTACACTCCTCCCGAGACCCCGCTCCTCAGGATAGCCCGTAATACCGGGTGTCAGACCATTCCCGGGACAGAGATGTTCGTCCGCCAGGCAGCCGCCCAGTTCCGGCACTTCACGGGGATTGCACCCCCGCTCGAACTGGTGAGGAGCGCGATGCCATGAATACGTTCGGGAGATCCTTTCGTATCACCACCTTCGGGGAGAGCCATGGCCCGGCGCTTGGGGTAGTCATTGACGGGTGCCCGGCCATGATACCTCTTTCAGCAGAGGAGATCCAGCCGGTCCTCGACCGGAGGAGACCGGGCACCGGCCCGCTCGCCTCGCCACGGGCAGAACCGGACCGGGTCGAGATCCTTTCCGGTATATTCGAGGGAAAGACCACCGGGATGCCGATTGCCCTGCTCATCAGGAACACCGATGCCAGGTCTTCGGATTATGATGCACTCCGGCAGGTCTTCCGCCCTGGCCATGCCGATTACACGTTCCAGGAGAAATACGGGGTCCGGGACCACAGGGGGGGCGGAAGGTCGTCGGGCCGTGAGACGGTGGGGAGGGTCGCGGCCGGTGCGGTTGCAGCAACGTGCCTTGCCCGGATCGGGATCGGGATATCAGGGACTATCGAGGAGATCCACGGGGTATCGGATCCCGTTGCAATGGAAGAGGAGATCAGGAAGGCAAAAAAGGAGGGGGATTCGGTCGGGGGGATCATCAGGCTCTCGGCGACCGGGGTCCCTCCCGGGCTCGGCGACCCGGTCTTTGGGAAGCTCGATGCACAGATAGCCGCCGCGATGATGGGGATCGGTGCGGTGAAAGGGGTGGAGATCGGGGACGGATTTCGCGCTGCACACCTGAAAGGGAGCGAGCACAACGACCCGATGGACGCGACCGGTTTTCTCTCCAACCATGCCGGGGGGATCCTCGGGGGGATCAGCAATGGGAACGAGGTTGTTGTCCGGATCGCAGTCAAGCCCACCGCATCGATCGCTTTACCCCAGAAAACCCGAAACTCAAAAGGAGAGGAGACGACTATCTCAGTCGGGGGAAGGCACGACCCCTGTATCGTCCCGCGGCTTCTCCCGGTGGCAGAAGCGATGCTTGCCCTGGTGCTGATGGATGCCTTATCTTGAACAGGAGAAGTACAGGATCTTTGTTCAGGAAGGGGACCTGAAATAAATTTGCTCCAGATACCCGGCAATGGCTATTCTATCAGGGTATCGAGCATCTGCCGCATCTCGCGGACAGGAAACTGGCCTTCTGCGGTTGGCTCACCTGAGTAAGAGAACGCCATTGCGGATCCGAAGAGGGGGAGCATGACCCGTGCGTACCGGTATCGTGATCCGATGACGCTCGTGATGATCGGCTTTTCGGTCCGTTCTGTAAACCAGCAGAGCGTCAGGACATCGATCGGGTTTTCCGGCCGGACCACGACCTTTGGCATGCCATATGCCCGGAGCCGCGATGCCACGGCTCCCAGTTCCCCGCCAAGCAGCATCCGCCCGGAATGGAAGGATCCGATGACATCAGGGCCTTCATCCCGGACAAACGGGGCGAGCATGGAGAAGTCCTGTTCCACATCGACATAGGTTGCTTCGGAAAGCCACGGGGAGACGAGTGCCCACCAGTCATCCGGAGCGCCACGAAAATTGCCGCCTTCCTGCCGGCTCCTCACGGTGACAATCATGGGAAGGGTGCACTTCCTGATGCATGTCGTCTGGTCCGGCGACAGGTTTTGGGGGAAGAGGTCCAGCCGGAGCTCGACCGCATCGGCCCCGCCTTCTTCCGCTTCCGGGATGTACCGGGGGTCAACAATGGAGGCGACACACTGCATAAGAGTGGATAGATCAGCGGGACATATAAGTCCCCTGCTCATATCGTCTCCCCCCATTGCTGGTTTTATCACTGGCCCAGCGGATACCTAGTAAACGGGATACATGGTTCAGGAACAGACGCATCTCCCCGAACTCCTCGCACCTGCAGGGTCGATGGACTCGCTTGTCGCCGCGGTCAATGCAGGAGCCGATGCCGTCTATGTCGGCGGGAAACGGTTCGGGGCACGAAAATACAGTGCAAATTTCAGCAACGAGGAACTTGGCCGGGCAATAGCCTATGCGCACCTGCGCGGTGCCCGGGTCTACGTGACGGTCAATATCCTGGTCCATGACAGGGAACTTCCCGATGTTGCCGGGTATCTCCGTGACCTGTATGCCATGGGGGCCGATGCCGTCCTCATCCAGGACCCTGGCGTCGCACTGGTCGCCCGCGATGTCGTCCCCGACCTGCCGCGCCATGCCTCTACCCAGTGCACGGTCACCAGTCCTGAGGGGGTTGCCTATGCAAAACGATCGGGATACGACAGGGTCGTCCTCGCCCGGGAGCTCACCCTGCGCGAGATCGACCGGATCTTTTTGTTACCCCAAAAAAAGCGGCCGGGAATCGAGATTTTCATTCATGGGGCACTCTGCTACGCCTACTCCGGCCAGTGCCTCCTCTCTTCTGTTATCGGGGGGAGGAGCGGGAATCGGGGGGCCTGCGCACAGCCCTGCCGGAGAGACTACTCGCTGGTTGCCGGGTCGGCAGACTCCTTTGGGAGGATTGCCGGACCACGGGCAGTCCCGCTCAAAGAACGCTGCCTCCTCTCCACAAAAGACCTCTGCCTGTATCCCCACCTCCCCCTGGTCCTGCAAAGGCCCTTCTCGGCCCTGAAGATAGAGGGGAGAATGCGCTCTCCTGACTACGTGGCGGTTGTTGTCTCGATCTACCGGAGAGCCCTTGATGCGGTGGCCAACGGGTCATTTGCCCCGCAACAGTCAGAGATGGACGATCTTGCCATCGCGTTCTCGCGGGGTTTCACATCGGGATATATGTGCGGGGACCCCGGACCGGCACGTATGGGGCGTGACCGGCCCGACAACCGGGGTCTCTTTATCGGGACAGTCCGGTCCTGCCAGGGGCATGCGATCCGGGTAGCGGCAGTGGGAGCGTGCGTCCCTGCCCCTGGTGACGGGCTTGTAGGGATCGACCCCGTTACCCAGACTGAGTCCGGGTTTGTGATCAGGAGTATTCCGGAACAGGCCGGGAGCGACCTGATCATCCGGCAATCAACCGGCTGCAGGCCGGGCATGGCACTGTACCTGACCCGGAGTGCAGCCCTGGAGCGGTCAGCAGCAGCGATCAGGAATGCGCCGGGGCCGGCGGGCAGGTTTCCGGTGCCTATCGATATCAGCCTCACGGTTGGGAGCAATCAGCCTCCGGTTCTTACCGGGGCCTTCACGCTCCCAGGCAGGGATGCGGTTTCGGTCCGGGTCGAGGCTGACTTTATTCCGGAACGGGCGGGGGGAAGACCCACGACCTCTGAAGAAATTACCCGCCAGGTCGTAAAAACCGGGAGAACCGCATTCAGGGTCCGGGATCTCGATATCCTGTATGACGGGGGGTTGTTCCTTCCCGTCGGGCAGCTCAACCAGTTCAGGCGCCAGTTCTTCGATGAGGCGGAAAAAACTCTCCTTGCACAGTATCTCCCGGGCAATGAGATGCGGGAGGCTGCCGATTGCCGGCTGGGTTCCCTTCTTCAGGTCCTGGTCCGGCCGGGTACCCGGCAGGCACGGATTCCGGAACTTGCGGTCTTCTGCAATGAGATTGCTGCGGTCACCGCTGCCTGCCGGGCAGGATGTGACTGCATATACCTAGAACCGGACCCGGAGCACATGGAGGAAGATCTTCTTCAGGCCATTGCCGGGTGCAGGGAACAAAATGTCCGGTTTGCATGGAAGTGGCCCCGGGTCCAGGTCCCGGAGTTCACGAACAGTGCCCTCTCTCTTCTTCCAGGACTCGGGGCTGCCGGCCTCGAAGAGGTCATGACAGAAGGCGCCATGTATGCAGACCCGATCCATTCCATCGTGCCCGGGATACGGGTGACGGGTGGGCCGGACCTGAACGTATTCAATGCATGTGCCGTCCGGACCCTGTATCCGGACTGTGCCGGCTTTACCCTCTCTCCCGAGTTGTCCGGCGATGATATCGCCGATCTCTGCAGCCGCCTTGATGAAAAGGGAACGGTGAGTATCATAGTGCAGGGGAGTATCCCGGCGATGATCACTGGGGATACCCTGCTCGATCTTGTACAACGGCAGCGGGATCCGGCAAAAGTGTTGTACGGGCTCTCTGATATCACCGGACGGATCTTCCCGGTCCATCCTGATCCCTGGGGGAGGACCCATATCCTGAATGCTGCGGAACTCTGCCTGATTGACTATCTGCCCGTCCTTGCCGGTGCGGGTGTGGACCGATGTGTCATCGATGCACGGTGGCGGGGGCCTTCGTATGTATCCGGGATGATCCCGGTCTACCGTGAAGCGATGGAGGATCGTACCTGGATGGAAGGGAAAGGGAATCCCTCCCGCCTTATCCCCGATCTGAAAGCGAGAATCAAGGCCATGGCACAGGGGGGGATCACCGCCGGCCACTATCTCCGCGGCCTCTCTTCTGACTGACCCGGTCGCCAAATGTTATCTTCCCTCACGATCACTCTTTACTATGAAAATGCCTCCTGCATTTTGGCATGAAAACCGCATCCGCGGTTTTCATAAGGGGGCATGTGACCATGGTCTCATATGCGTTTCATTTTGTATGCTTGTGTCCCAAGCGGGAATCATGCTGTTTTTCTAGAAGGGTGCAGAACATGACAAAAGCGTTCATCCTGATCAACCTGAAGACCTATTCCGAGGGAGCAGGGCAGCGTTCCCACAATATTGCCGGTGCGGCCGAACAGGTGGCACACGAGAGCGGGGTCGCTATCGCACTCGCGCCGAGCTATATGAATATCCACCCCCTCTCCATGCATTACAGCCTGCCGATCTATGCCCAGCATGTCGACGGGGAAGAGCCGGGTGCCCATACCGGGGGGATCACGGCAGAGGGGCTGAAGATGGCAGGGGCGCAGGGGTCGCTCGTGAACCACTCGGAGCGGCGGCTGACCCTTGCCGGGATCGAATCCTCGGTGAGTGCACTCCGCAACGCCGGTCTTACCGCGGTTGTCTGCTCAAACAACGAGGCCACCAGTGCTGCAGCAGCCGCTCTTGCACCGGCATACGTGGCGATCGAACCGCCGGAGCTGATCGGGAGCGGCATCTCGGTCTCGAAGGCAAATCCGGATATTATTAAAAGATCGGTGGAAGCGGTCAGGAAGGTAAACCCGGACGTCGCGATCCTTACCGGCGCAGGGATCCAGTCCGGGGAGTGTGTGAAGATCGCGCTCGACCTCGGGACCAGCGGGGTACTGCTGGCCTCCAGTGTCGTCAAGGCCAAGGCACCGATCGCGGTATTGCGGGACCTTGTGTCGCTCCTGTAAGGTCCCCCCGGCCCTCCTGTGAAGAGTTCGATGCCGCGAAGGATCTCCCTCCTTTACAGGAGGTTCTTTGCAGGAAAGAGGGCCGTCCTCATCACCCTGCTCTTTTGCACCCAGGTTCCTTCCAGTCTCCTACGAGCGTTCGACAATAAGGGAGATGAGATCATGCTTTGTGATCACCCCGGTCACGACCCCGGCATCCATGACGAGTACTGCATGGTGGTTCTGGAGGATCCGGACCACGGTCTCGATATCCATGCCGGGGGGGACCGTGGGGAACCCGGGCTCCATGAAGTTTTTCACCGCAAGCCCGTGAGCCCTGTGGGCACTCTGCTCATCGATCACGCTCACGATTGCGGATTCGGAGATGCAGCCGACCGGCACGCCGTCTTCGACAACCGGGATCTGCGAGATATTGTGCAGGTTCATGATCTCTACTGCCAGCGTGACGGGCTCCGAGGCCTGGATTGAAAAGACAGGGGTATGCATGACGTGTGCTGCCGTCATCCGGGATTTTTCCGCCGTGTTCAGGACATGCACGATCTTTCTCAATATGCTCGTCCGGGGGTCGACGCTCCCGGCCTCGATCCGGGCCACCATCGACTGGCTGATCCCTGCCCGCAGAGCCAGTTCGGTCTGGCGCATACCGAGGTTCTCCCTCCGTGCCTTCAGCTCATCAGGAGTAGGAATATGCATGGATTATTACTCTGGGATATAAGATACGTTAAAACTATTCCGGGACGATCGAAAAGGTATCAGGAGACTGGCAATGAGTGGGAGGAGTAAGCCCCCTTCTGTTCGATGCGGCATTCAGCTACGCGCCATACCCGGGTAGTGCCTGGACGCCACAATACCCTGTTCTGGCTTGCACCCGCAGGGGTTCGCCGTTTCATCGTATCCTGCCCTTCAGCTCAGCGGGTTAGCTTGCGCGTTTCCGCACGTCTCGCCCGTGAAGGCTCGGCCGTATCATCGCTCGGGGCAGGCCGTGTCGTTTCTGTGCCATTGCCGTGACTCTCGCCACCCATACTTGCGTATGGCTGCGTGCCCAGGTGGTGGGGGGACTTTCCTCAGCAGCCGGAAACCGGCCACCGTCAGCCGCACACTCCCTCTCATATAAATATGGGGCCTGGCATTATTTACTCTTGATGGATCTCCTCACTGCAGAAGAGGGCGCAGGTGCCGTGAGCCTTGCCCGATCGGTCCTTGAACAGAAGATTGGGAGCAGGAACACTCCGCTCCCCACCCTTGCCCCGATATTCCAGGAAAAAAGGGGTGTCTTTGTGACCCTCACAAAGAACGGGGAACTCAGGGGGTGCATCGGGTTTCCCTACCCGCACCTCCCCCTGGGTGAGGCCATACAGGAGGCTGCGATCTCTGCGGCACTCCAGGACCCCCGCTTCCCCCGGGTCGGGGCAGCAGAGCTACCCGGCATACGGATAGAGGTGACGGTGCTCTCGGTACCGGAACTCCTGAAAGCCAGGCCGGATGCCCGCCCCGGTGCCGTTGAGGTTGGGAAGCATGGTCTCATAGCCCGGGGTTACGGTCGGAGCGGGCTCCTCCTCCCCCAGGTCCCGGTCGAGTGGAAATGGGACAGCAGGGAATTTCTGGACCATACCTGCGTGAAAGCAGGACTCCCGCCAGGGTGCTGGAAGGAGGACTGCGTGGAGTTTTACACGTTTGAAGGGCAGATCTTCTCACGAAGACTAAAAGACCAGGGAGGGTGACTGCCGAAAAAAAATCGGTCTTTCCGGGGACATTCTCTCGCTCTCTTTTTAATGTGAAAATGCCTCCGGCATTTTCATTTTGTATGGTTGCGTCACGATGGGAATCATGTAGTTTTTTACAGGGATAGGATAGGGAGACTGATCAGGTTTTTCCTGGGGAGAAACCATGATCACGGCAATAACGACGGGGATTCCTTGTCCTGATCCAGAAAAACATAAATACTACCCGGAGAAGCCTTCTATCAGAGGGGGTATGTTCAGGCAGGTTCCTGACAATGATATGCAGGGTACCGGGAAATCCGGACATACCGCTTGAAAGGACTATTCGACAAAACCCGCTGCGATTATCTGTCCCTCACCCTGTCTCACCCATCCGGACATCCCCTGCCCGGGACCTGGTGAGCACTCCGGGAAAAAGATGAATATCGGTCGCCGGTGGTGATGTCCCTTTGGAGAGATCCATGAATCCCGAAGAAACACTGACCGTCGTCATTATTGATGACACCGTCCATGCTGATACCCCCCACGGCCGCACGATTCAACGGATTGTGAAGGGTCTTGCTGATTTTGACCTCGATGTCGCCAGCATTGCATCGCTTGAAGATGCCCGTTCTGCCTATGCAAATCTCCCGGAGGCGGATTGTATCCTCGTGAACTGGAACCTTGGCGATTCCGGTCCGGAAACCCATGACGATGCAAAAAAGCTGATCCATGAGATACGGCAGCGGAACGAAGATATCCCGATCTTTCTCATGGCAGAGCCGGCAGAGGATACCGCAACAACGCTCACGTCGCTCCCTGTCGATATCCTCCGGGAGATCAACGAATACATCTACATCATGGAGGATACCCCGGAGTTTATTGCCGGGCGTATCACTGCAGCGGCAAACCGGTACAGGGAGGGCCTCCTCCCCCCGTTGTTTGGTGCGCTTGTCAGGTTCTCAAAGGATTTCGAGTACTCCTGGCACACACCCGGCCATGCCGGGGGGACGGCATTCAGAAAATCTCCCGCAGGGCGCCTCTTCCATACATTCTTCGGGGAGCAGCTCTTCAGGTCCGATCTCTCGATCTCGGTAGGGGAGCTCGGATCCCTCCTCGACCATTCCGGCCCCGTAGGGGAGGCCGAGCGGTATGCGGCGAAGGTCTTTGGTGCCGACGACACCTATTTTGTGACGAACGGGACCTCAACTGCGAACAAGATCGTCTTCTTTGGGAGGGTGACTGAGGATGATATCGTCCTTGTCGACCGGAACTGCCACAAGTCTGCCGAACATGCCCTCACGATGACCCGGTCCGTCGCGGTATTCATGATCCCGACCCGGAACCGGTACGGAATCATCGGCCCAATCCCCCCGGATGAGATGACGCCCGGGGCGATACAATCCAAGATCGACGCATGCCCGCTGGCAGCATCCCTTGAAAACAGACAACCGGTCCACGCGATCATCACGAACTCTACCTACGACGGGCTCTGCTACGATGCCACGCAGGTGGAGGCACTCCTTGGCGAGAGTGTGGACAGCATCCATTTCGATGAAGCATGGTACGGGCATGCACGTTTCAACCCCCTCTACCGCGACCGGTTTGCCATGCGCGACGGGGCAAAAGACCCGGAAGGCCCGACCGTGTTTGCAACCCAGTCCACGCATAAACTCCTTGCCGCCCTCTCCCAGGCATCCATGATCCACATCCGGAACGGGCGGATCCCCATCGTGCATTCCCGGTTCAATGAAGGGTTCATGATGCACAGCTCCACCTCCCCCCTCTACCCCCTCATGGCATCCCTGGATGTGTCATCCAAGATGATGGAAGGGGCGGCAGGGAGGGTCCTCACCACGGAATCGATAGAAGAGGCGATCCGGTTCAGGCTGACCATGGCCCGGATCCAAAGGGAGATCTGCGGCGGCCGGAGGAAACCGGGGGACTGGTGGTTTTCGATGTGGCAGCCGGATACTGTCACCGATCCAAAAACGAAAAAGAAGAGCCCCTTTGGCGAAGCCCCGCTTGGAATGCTCCGGGACAACCCCTCCTGCTGGGTGCTGCATCCCGGTGAGAAGTGGCATGGATTCGAAGGACTCCCTGATGACTACTGCATGCTCGACCCGATCAAGGTCACGATCATCACCCCGGGGGTAAAGGATGACGGGTCGCTTGGTACATGGGGAATCCCTGCTGCCGTGGTGGTCAGGTTCCTTGACACGCGGGGTATCGTGAATGAGAAGTCCGGGGATTATACGATCCTGTTTCTCTTCTCCATAGGGAATACGAAGGGGAAGTGGGGGACGCTGCTCACCGAGTTGTTCGAGTTCAAACGCCATTATGACGAGAAGACCCCGCTTGAGGAGATATTCCCCGATCTTGCGGATAAATTCCCGGATCGCTATGAAGGGATGACCCTCGCAGGGCTCGCCGATGAGATGCATGCCTTCAAGAAGGACCACAGGATGTGTGAACTGCTTGAGGAGGCCTACTCCCTCATCCCGGAGCCTGCCGTCACCTATGCTGATGCATTCAGGAGTCTTGTGCGGGGCGACGTTGACCATGTCCCGGTTTCAGAGGCAGGGGACAGGATTGTTGCTACCGGCATCTTCCCGTACCCGCCGGGCATCCCCGTCCTTGCCCCGGGAGAACGGACGGGCAGACAGGACGGACCCATACTCCAGTACCTGAAATCCCTGCAGGATTTCGACCGGCAGTTCCCGGGATTCGAACATGATACTCACGGCGTTGAAAATGTCAAAGGAGAATACCTGATGTATTGTGTAAGGGAGGGGCAGAAGTGAGCGAGGATGCCGTTTCTCCCGCAAAGACGGGTATGGCGCCGCAGAAAGTTCTTGGGATATTTGCCCTTGCGATGATCAACGTCGCCGCCGTGCTCAGCATCAGGAACTTTCCCTCCATGGCAGAGTTTGGATATGTATGACTTGGGCAGATCGGGGCTGAACTCAGGAAGGGACGGGATAGGCAGTAAAATTCGGATAGGGTTCCATTATTTTTGGATTGACAAAACGTCTTCAATCATCTCTTTCATATATTGGCAGGAATCACTCACACCCTGATTATAAAACTCTGGTGCCAGTTGTTCATTGAATAAAGTCAAAAATCAGTTTTGCTTTCAGGTCACCAATCTCTTCCCCTTGTTCTTTAGAAAAAAAAATCTTTATCGCAGCGACCATATCCTCCCTTCTCTCTTTGGTTATGATGATTTTATTGTCATTTTTCATACAATCCATCCCCTAATCATGGTGTCCTCAAACATCTGGTATATCGATCACGGCCTCGGCTGATTGCGTATCCATTCATGGAAAGTGCGGAGATTGAGCCAGCAATACGCAGCAGGATCCGGGCTGCCGGGACCATCTGGTGCACCAGAGGGATAGCTGTTGGGGCCGAATGACCGGGCATACGGATCGACATACCATCGTTGCCCTTTCTGGCGCTTGATTTCACGGTCCAGTTCGGCAATCCAATAGGGGTGAAGTCGTCCGGATTGCATCCTGGTAATAGGGATTGTTCCATACCGGTTGCGGACCCACCCACAGGTGGCCAGGGCGGAAGGGGAGGCGGTGGAGGTGGTGGCGGTACTGCTTCAAGAATGAACTGTACATAGATCTGCGATCCCTCCACGGGCTTGTCCAGCGTGATCAGAAAAGTGTACTGACCGTTGGCAGGAGTGATGATTTGCGAATTCCATATATACGGGGTAGGGTCCTGGTCAGGAAGGAACTGGAGACCTGCCGGGGGATTGAGCGGTATTGCGCCCATCTGGGTATTGAAAGGCGCCATGATGATCAACCGGTAGGTCCCCTGGACAAGGTACTGGGTCGCATTATAACTGGATTCTCCTGCTCGTGTGGCTATCTGTTGAGTTACCTGCGAAGGTGTATTCAAGATGCTCCCTCTGAACAGGGAATGTTCAAATTATACTATTTAAAGCCTTTACCAGCAATTGAAACGAAAAAAGTTTTAATTGAGACTAAAAATAGTTTAAATGTAAACGATTATTCACTTCCCACAAATCAGTACGATACCGATCCGGGAATATACCGTCTGACATCGACCTGAACGCCACTCTGTGCCATCTTGTCGGCCAATATCATGATTTCATGGGCAACCTTGTCGTCCATATAATCCTCACCGCAGTTGATGCAGATCTCTGCCGGTACTTCCTTCATCACAAATGTGAACCCTTCCTGTTCAAGAGTAACAGTGGTAATCCCCGGCCGGGTCTCATCGCTTTTACAAATAACACATTTCATGCATATTTTCATTATTGAACTGGCACTTTTTTCCTTCGTTCCATGATGTTTTTTATAAGTGTGGCAGGATCTTTTTCGAGGAATTTTTCCCTGTCCTTTGTCCAGTCTCCGCTACCCATATCATACATCTGCAGGAAACGGATAGCATCAGCAGGCCCCAGCTTATCTACCAGTACTTCAAGCCCTTCCTGCTGAATCTGAAGTAACGTCTTTCCCCTATACATTCAG
Source organism: uncultured Methanoregulaceae archaeon (assembly GCA_963828315.1). GTDB lineage: Archaea > Halobacteriota > Methanomicrobia > Methanomicrobiales > Methanospirillaceae > UBA9949. Next base: position 27,403 of record CAWHEC010000013.1, read on the forward strand.
TACAACTTCACCGGCGGCAAGGGGTTTGACACAAAGAGTCCCATTATGAGCGTCTTTCATCACTTCATCGATCTTTTCAGAGATATCCACGCTATAATAGGCCTCACCGCATTGTTCGCAAACAAAGGCAGGGATATCCCGGACGACAATAACCTCATTTTCCACACGTGCAATAAACTGGCTCTTCCCTTCTTTCAGGGTACCTCGACAGAATGTGCACCGATCGGGGATCATAATGGCAATCTCCTTGTCCTGTATTCTAGCCATATGCTTTTGTCTGGTATATAGACTGTGACGATACGGAGATGATCTTCACAGACTGCAAGGACAATATGAATAGGTGTTTTGTTAAGAAAATCGAGGATGAGGAACGATGGACAGGGGTCATCATCATGATATTCTTCGATAATTTCTCCTTCCCTGATTGCGAGAAGAGCATCAGCGGTTGTAATATTCCGTTCAAACATCCGTATGCGAGCATGGTTTGAAATGTAGACTGCTCTTGCGTCAAGAAGTGCAATAATCCGCGCTCTCACTTTCCCGCCCCCTCCACAATCGCAATCTCCTCCTCAGTCAGCCCATACAACTCGTACACCAACGCATCGATCTGCCGGTCGGTGGCCTCGATCTGCCGATCGATCAGGGTCTTCTCGTGGTCGGTCTTCACTTCAGCCCGCTGCTTATTGAGGGCAAGCATCCGCTCGACAAGGGTGACCATCGTATCATGGCGGGCTTCTGCACAGGCAATATGAAGCGAATCATCGGATTTCCACCAATTTCAATAAACTCATACATTCGGGCAATGATTCCCTCATCAATGAGAATATTTTCCTTCGAGAATGAAACGATCTTTTCCACCCGTAATTTTATCAGAAAGGCTTTCTTGCGATTGTGCAGATATGTAACAATTAGATTATTCTCGTAATACTGTTTATGCCACTCTTTGACACTCAGGAAGTCAATTCACGATGATTTCATTTGTCATCAGAAAATCGTGTAATCCCTTCTGCATAATCTCCGGGAATTCCCGGTCCCAATCGAACGCATTGATCCGCTTAACAGTCTCCGGGTCAGCAGCTAACTGCACATCGGCGTAGATATCGGTCCCGATCAGCGAATTCCCGCACTTGATGTTCTGATGTAAACTCGGGAGAGCCCGTTCGTCAAAGAGCTTCAGCTGTTTCGAGACATTCTCCTCGCTCTCTTCTTCGAGCACCTTAAGGAGCAGGGAGAGTTTCGTTACCTCCACGGCCTGGGTGTCGATATCCACACCGTAGATGTTGTTCAGCAGGATCCGTTTCCGCTCGGCAGTCGTCAGCTTCCAGTCGCTCCGAACCCGTGAGGTGCTCCCGTTCGCTGCCTTGTAGATGGGGAGCACCGTCTCGCTGGCTCCTTTCCGCTTCCCTGATTTCCGGGCGGGTTCGGGAGGAGGGCCTGGACTTCCGGGGCGGTCGCGGGCTTGTCGGCAAGGACCGGGACCAGGTTGTGGATATACCAATCGAGGTGCCAGTCGAGGAGATACTGGTATGCCCCGATCAGGAACGATCCCGACCCGCAGGCAGGGTCGAGGATCCGGAGCGGTGCAACGTCACGGGGAGTCTTCCCCTTCACGAGCTCCCCAACCGTGTGCTGGACGATGTAGTCCACGATATACTGCGGGGTGTAGTAGACCCCGCCGGCCTTCTTCACCTCAGGCTTGTACTCGACCTTTGCCTGGTGTCCCTCGGTGAGCCGGATCACTTTCCCGAGGAACTGCTCGTAGACCTGGCCCAGGATGACCGGCGAGATGACCGAGAACTCGTATGGGCTCTCCGGGTAATACAACCTCTTGATGATCTTCTTCAGGACCGCATCATCGATCACAAGCCCGGGGGTGAGCGAATCAGGCATCTCGTCCCATCCGGTTTCTGCATTGAAATGGAAAAGACCTGAGTTGTACTTGGTATCCGCCCGGTGAAACTGATCAAGGAGCTGCTGGTAGATCTCCGGGCTTTCGAGCAGGGACTGGAGACACCCGTACTGCTCGATTCCCCTGTCCTCGCAGATACGGAGGAAAAGAATACGGTCGATGGTCCGCTGGACTGCAACGTTCAGCTCTTCAACGGAGAGGGCCGGGTTCCTGATCGCCAGGTTCTTTGCCAGGGCATCCCGCCACTCCTCAATATCGGCCAGGATTGCCTCATCGACCGTGGCAGTCCCTTTCTTACCCTTTGTTCCTTCGGCAAATTTGTCAAACGACCCTTGCAGGATGCTCTCCTGCGAGAAGATGGAGGCAATCCAGCCCCACTTCTCGGGGAATTCCTTGTAGGTGAAATACGCAATCCGGGCAGTGGAAGCGGTGTCCCCCGGCATCGGCTTCTTCGTGCAGTCGTAGACTGCAAACTCCTCGAAATCAGTCAGGATGGAGAGCGGGAGCCTGGCGTTCCACGCATACCGCCGGATCTGGAGAGCAGGACCTGCATCGTCCTTAATGTTCACCGCCGGCTTCTTGGCTTCGACGGCGAACTTCCGCGATCCACCGATCCTGAACGAGTAATCGATGAACTCGGTCGATCCCCGGGTCCGTATAGGATCTTCATGGATAACTTCCTTGTATGCTTCCGAATACCGTTTGTTGTTATCGACGTCCCATCCGAGAGCTCGGAAGAACGGGTCAATGAATTCCCGGCGGAGCTGGGTCTCGTTATATTGTCCTCTACGATAGGCTTCGCGATGAAAATCGAAACTCTGGACTAGGGTCGTTATTGTTGTTGGGACCGGGATTGAGGGATCTTCCATGAGTCCGCCTGATCACAACTGGTGTATCTGGAGAACGATGAAGTATTCGATTTCGGGTTTATAGATATGACACTGGTATCAAGTGTCGAAGTGGATCAAACTATCGCAGTATAACCTGAAAATTTTTCAATAATTTACAGAACCTTTTTCTTATCTCACTCCAAACAATCAGTAAATACCTGAAAATTTTACAATAATTTTTAGATATTTACAGGACATGACGGATCTGGTACAGGATGAAAAAGCCTCAGAAGCCCCCCGATATCAATAGGACCTGGTCAGATTATCTGGATCGATATAATGCCCTTCTTTCAAAGCTGAACCTTGGCGGAGCAGAAGCAGAAGAGTTACGCGGGCTGATTCGAAGGTATAACGAGCAGGAATATATCCAATGGGATGATCTCCGGCACAAGAAACTCCCTTATGATCCCGTAACCTTCTGGTTCTTGATCAGGTCTATCCGCAATAATAATTTGCGGGAAATCCTGTTCGGTGATGAGAAGTTTGCTTACTATACCCCAGAACTATTTCAGAAACAGCTCCACAGAATCGACAAAGCATCACCTGCATCATTCGATTGGCTCTTTGGAGAGGTTCCGAGCGAGACCAGCAAACAGCAGTATCTCGTCAACTCGCTTATGGAGGAGGCCATCTCATCCAGCCAGTCTGAAGGTGCTGCGACAACCCGGCAGGAAGCCAAAAAGATATTGCGGGAAGGCAGGAAGCCAAGAAATACATCGGAAAGGATGATCGTCAACAATTATCGGACCATCCGCCACTTGGGAGGTTTGAGAGATCAGCCGCTGTCCAGGGAACTGATTCTCGAAATACACCATGAGATTACCCAGGGAACCCTTGAGAGTGAGAGCGATGAAACAGAATTCCGTACCAGAGATGATATCATTGTCGGGAGTAAGGCCGACCCGACAAAGGTCTATCACTATCCCCCGGTATCTGCTAAAATTCCGGGAATGATCGATGACCTTGTCGCATTTGCCAATAATGACGATGAGTTCATCCACCCGATCGTCAAGGCAATCATTATTCATTTCCTCATCGGGTATATCCACCCGTTTAATGATGGCAATGGAAGAACAGCCCGGTCACTCTTTTACTGGTATGCCCTCAAGTACAGGTACGATCTTTTTGAGTATATCTCAATCTCGCGGATCTTTGTCCAGGCCCCTGCACAATACGCTCGTGCATACCTCATGACTGAAACCGATGGCAATGATATGACCTATTTCATTGAGTACAACCTTCGCATCATCAGCCGGGCATTCGAAGACCTGAAAGAGTATATCCTACGAAAAAAGGAAGAAGAATCAGCGTCCCTCCTACTTGTCGAGCAGATCCCGGACCTCTCGTTCAGGCAGGCTGAAATCCTCAGGGACTTCATCAGACATCCGACCCGGCGATACACCATCAGCGAGATTGCCGGGAAATATAAAGTATCAATGCCAACAGCCAGGACCGATCTGCTCCTGCTTGAGAGTAAAGGGAAACTGAAGAAATACCTTGACGGCAAACGACAGGTGTTCATGTACAATACTGAAAAAGGAGTGAAAAATTCCATGCTTCCTGAGGAAAAAAAATAAATCCGACCGCCCGCATCGCTGCTCGGTCAGGATGGTATATGGCGAGGCTGATCACCCCATCTCCCTCCCCAGTGCCATACCTTATTTGCTCCCTGAAACCCTACCTAATGCAGAAATTCCTGGATAGACCATGGCAGTCACCTTCGAGGTTCTGGAAAAAGATATCGCCGGGAGGACCGGCCGGCTGAAGGCCGGGGACAAGACCGTGCGGACGCCCCTCCTCCTGCCGGTCATCAACCCGCACCTGCAGCCGGTCCTGCCTCGCGAGATGAAGGCGATGGGCGCCGAGGGGATCATCACAAACGCCTACATCTTCTCGCGGAGCAGCGAATACAGGGACCAGGCGCTCGCATCAGGCCTCCATGAACTGCTCGGCTTCGACGGCCTGATCATGACCGATTCCGGGTCGTTCCAGCTCTCTGTCTACGGTGATGTGGCGATCACGAACCTGGAGACGCTGGAATTCCAGAAGGCGATCGGGAGCGATATCCATGTGCCGCTCGACATCCCCACCCCGCCGGATGCCGACCGGGAGAGAGCGTCTGACGAGCTGGCGGTCACCATGGCACGGCTCAAAGAGGCAAAAGAGGTGTTCGGCCCTGATGCACCGCTCGCCGGGCCTGTCCAGGGAGGAATCTTTGAGGATCTCAGGGAGAAAGCCGGGCGAGAGACAGGGGAACTCGGGTTTTCGTTCTGTCCGATCGGGGCAGTGGTCCCCCTGATGGAATCGTACCGGTATTCTGATCTTGTCAGGGTCGTGATGGCCGCAAAAATTGGCCTGCCCTCCATCGGCCTGTGTCCATCTCTTCGGTGCCGGCCACCCTGCAATGTTCGCCCTCGCCGTTGCGATGGGGTGCGATGTCTTCGATTCAGCAGCGTATGCCCTCTATGCAAAGGACCGCCGGTACCTTACTCCCCAGGGGAGCTACCGGCTCGACGAGCTTGTCCGAACTCCCCTGCGCCTGCCGGGTCTGCAGGGACCATTCGGCACAGGAGGTACGGGAATCCGATGATGCAGTCCGGCTTCTCTCCCTGCATAACCTTGCGGTGAGCCTTGCGGAGATAAGTCATGTCCGCCAGGCAATCGCGGAGGGAACTCTCTGGGAGCTTGTCGACGACCGGTGCCGGTCCCATCCCCAGCTCCTCAGGGGATACCGTGAACTCCTGAACTACCGTGAGAGGCTTGCCGGGGAGGACCGGATCACGAAACGCCGTTTCTTCTATCGTGGAGAAGAGAGCTGTTACCGGACCGAGGTCGTCACGTACCAGGACCGGCTCTCCCGTATCCCTCTCTCCGGGCGGGTGCTGATCGCGATGGATGGCACTGCTCGGGAGGGATACGACACCGTCCTCTTCTTCAAGCCGCCGTTCGGGCCGTATCACCCGGCGTTAAGTGAGACCTTCCCGATCGGTCAGAGCGAGATTCCTGACTGGGACAGCGGAATGGTACGACAGGGATGCAGGGGGATTATCCGGCTTATCAGTGAAAATCCCGGGTGCCATTTTACCGTGTTCACCCGGCCGGAATGGCACGAGAGGATCTCTTGTGAGCTCCCGGGAATAGAGGTATATTGTGACAATGTTTGAAGTGAAAAAACGGGACGGCCTTGCACGGATAGCCGAATATACCCGCGGAGAGGAGACCGTAAGGCTCCCGTGCGTGATGGATACCGAAATCCTCTTTCCGGACCTTGCGAATCGCTCCTTCTCAAATGTTCCGCTGGCTGCTCCCGAGTCGTTTGTCGCCACGTACCTTACTCAGTCGCAGGACCAGCCGGTGACGGTGCACCCGGCCATCCCCGCGAAAGCGTCATCCGGCGACTGTGTCATGGTCGCCAACTGGAACACCGTCCTTCAAAACCCCCGGAGTTATACTGAATGGCTGGTCCGGCTCAAGGAACAGCTCCCCCCTGATACTGCCTGGTATGTGCCAGGGGCAGCCCTGCCCTCAAACGTCCATATCCTCTGCTATTCAGGGTTTGACCTCTTTGACTTCATCGCGGTCGACCTGAAGACCGCAGAGCATCTCTTCTGCCTTCCTGAAGGGGAATTCCCCCAAGAGATCATGGAGACGGGTGTCTGTGGTTGTGAAGGATGCAGGGAGGGGGACCTCAGGATGCATAACCGGCTTGCCCTCACGCGTGAAATCGCTCTCATCACCCGTTTTATCGCCGACCAGCAGCTCCGCGAGTTTGTCGAGTCACGGTCGAGGATGCAGGCAGGACACGTGGCAATCCTCCGCCACCTCGACCGGCACTACCCCTTCATCGAGCAGCGTCTGCCGGTGGTGCGGAGCGGCCGGCTCGGCGCCATGAGCGGGGAGGCGCTGAAGCGCCCCGAGGTTGTGAGGTTTGCAGAGCGGGTGGTCGGGCGATATATTCCTCCAGCAGCCGACGTTGCCGTTCTCCTGCCCTGCTCTGCCCGGAAACCCTATTCGTCATCCCAGAGTCACCGGAAGTTTTCCGAAGTGGTGGGCGGACGGGCACTCGAGCTGATCGTGACGTCTCCGCTCGGCCTGGTTCCCCGGGAGCTTGAGCGGGTCTACCCTGCTGCCCACTACGATATCCCGGTTACCGGGTACTGGGACCGTGAGGAGCTTGCGTTCACTGCAGGGATTGTCGCAGATTTTCTGAAAAAACACCCGTTCCGGAGGGTAATCGCCCATCTTGAGGGGGGAGCCCTGGAGGCGGCACGGATGGCAGCAGGCAGTGCCGGGATCACCCTGGAGGAGAGCTGCAGCACCCGCCCCACAGCAGGGGATTCGATCAGGAACCTTGGAAGACTGCTCGATGGAGAACGAGCGGTCAGGCAGGACCCCGTTCGCGGGACGCTCTCGTGGCAGTTCGGGGTGACGGTCGATACCTCGGGCATGTCGATGCGGTGGAAATTCCCAAATCTCATGGTCCGCCGCGGGAAAGACCATCTCTTCTCGCTTGACCCTGGCACCGGTCTCCTCCGGCCGACGTTCGGGGGATGGAAGCATATTCCCGGGGTATACCGGGTCGGGATCGATAATTTTGTCCCCCAGGGGGACATCCTTGCGCCGGGGGTCATTTCAGCCGATCCCGCTATCCGCGAAGGGGATGAAGTGCTCGTGGAAGGTCCGCAGGCACTGGCGACCGGCAGGGCTGCCATGGGGGCGGCCGAGATGCAGTCTTCGACCCGCGGAGTCGCAGTGCGGGTTCGAAAAGTATTGAAAGACTGACACCTCACCTGTATACCACAACTATCGCGATTGAGGATGAGAATGATGTATGGGGAGAACTGGCCATGCCGTTTGTGATAGCGGTTCCAAAAGAACTGGCCGATGGGGAGAAGCGCGTGGCGATCGTCCCGGAGATCGTCCAGAAGCTGACGAAGTCAGGCCACGAGGTCCGGATCGAACATGACGCGGGAACGAGGGCATATTATCCCGATGAACTCTTTACGGCCGCCGGTGCGAGGATCGTATCCAGCCGGGCTGACCTGCTGAAAGGCGCCCAGGTCGTGCTCTGTGTCCAGCCCCCTGCTGTTGCTGATATCGATCAGATTGACGAGGGCACTATCGTCATTGGTTTCATGAACCCGGCTCGCAACCTGGAAGCGGTCAGAAGGATGCGTGACCGGAAGGTTACCGCGTTTGCGCTCGAGCTTGTTCCCCGGATCACCCGTGCCCAGAGCATGGATGCGCTCAGCTCCCAGGCTACCGCCGGGGGTTATTCAGCGACCATCCTCGGCGCCGCACACTGCCCGAAGTTCCTCCCGATGCTGACCACGGCTGCGGGCACCATCCGCCCGGCAACCGTACTCATCCTTGGTGCCGGGGTCGCCGGTCTCATGGCGATAGCAACGGCAAAGCGGCTCGGCGCTGTTGTCGAGGCTTACGATGTCCGGCGCGCTGCCGGAGAGCAGGTCCGGAGCCTCGGTGCAAAGTTCATCGAGCTTGCGATCAATGCCGAAGGCCAGGGCGGCTATGCCCGCGAGCTCACGCCCGACGAGAAGGTACAGGAGCAGCAGATGGTATCTGCCGCCGTCGCACGGGCCGATATCGTCATCACGACTGCAAGCATCCCGGGTCGCAAGGCCCCGCTCCTTATCACCGGGGAGACCGTCTCGATGATGAGGCCGGGTGCCGTCATCGTCGATATGGCCGCAGAATCGGGTGGCAATTGCGAGCTGACAGAGCCGGGGAAGACCGTGCAGAAGCATGGCGTCACGATCCTGGGGCTGCTGAACCTTCCGGGAGAGGTGCCATTCCATTCGAGCCAGATGTTTGCAAAGAACCTCCATTCATTTCTGATGCTTCTTTTCGACAAGGATGGGGCGCTTGTCAAGGAGTTTTCCGATGAAATCCTGGTTGCAAGCCTCCTCGTCCACGCAGGTGAGGTGCGCCACGGGCCGACACGCGACCTTCTCGCTGGAGGGATAGCGTGATCGATATAACCATGTTCTGGACCGCCGTGTTGATCGTCATCCTGGCCGCGTTTACCGGCTACGTCGTCATCAGCAGGGTCCCTGTCATCCTCCACACGCCACTGATGAGCGGCTCCAACTTCATTCACGGGATCGTGCTCGTCGGCGCGATGGTCGCGCTTGGCCTGGCAACGACTCCTGCCGAACAGGTCATCGGGTTCATTGCCGTTATCCTGGGTGCAGCGAATGTCACGGGGGGGTACGTGATCACCGAGCGGATCCTCCAGATGTTTGATCCAAACAAGAAGAAGCCCGGAAAGGAGGCCTGATATGGTCGACCTCTCCTTCCTGATCGATCCGGTCTACATCGCGACGATCGTCATCTTCATCATCGGCCTGCAGCGGATGAGCCATCCCCTCACCGCCCGGAGCGGGATCGTCTGGGCTGGCGCTGCAATGCTCATTGCGACGCTCGTCACGTTCGCAACCCCGGACCTCACCAACATCGCCCTGATAGCGATCGCGATTGTCATCGGCGGGGGCCTCGGCTATATTGCGGCAAAGCGCGTCGCGATGACCGACATGCCCCAGATGGTCGCGATCTATAACGGGATGGGTGGCGGGGCTGCGGCCGGGATCGCAGCGGTTCATCTCCTCGGCACCACCACTGCCGCGACGAGCAGCCTTGCTGTCATTGGCGGTCTCATCGGAGCCGTATCGTTCTCAGGGAGCATGATTGCATTTATGAAGCTCCAGGGCTGGATGCGGCCGCGGCCGATCACGTTTTCGGGTCAGCAGGTCATCAACCTGGCAGTCCTTGCCCTGGCTGCTGTATGTGGGGTGCTCATCCTCTGGCAGCCGGCCGGAATCCCGCTCTCTGTCGCCACCTATCTGCCGCTGTTCTTCGTCCTCTCGCTTGGATACGGGGTCCTGATGACACTCCCGATCGGGGGTGCCGACATGCCGGTCGTGATCTCGATGTTCAACGCATTCACCGGGCTCGCGGTCGCGCTCGACGGGTTCTCGTTCCCGACCCCCAACTACGCGATGGTCGTCGCGGGGGTCATCGTTGGTGCAGCGGGTTCACTGCTGACGATCATGATGGCACGTGCGATGAACCGTTCGATTTCGAATATCTTCTTCGGAGCGTTCGGTGCGACCGAGGAGACCGGGACAGAGATCCAGGGCAGCATGAAGCCGATCGAGGCTGATGATGTGGCGGTCATGCTGGCCTATGCGAACAAAGTGATCGTTGTTCCCGGCTATGGAATGGCGGTTGCCCAGGCCCAGCAGAAGGTCAAGGAGCTCGCCGACCTGCTCGAGAGCAGGGACATCCAGGTGAAGTTCGGTATCCACCCGGTTGCCGGGCGGATGCCCGGGCACATGAACGTCCTCCTCGCCGAAGCAGGGATCTCCTACGAGCACCTGTTCGACCGGGACGAGATCAACCCGGAGTTCCCGGACACCGACATGGTCCTCGTCATCGGCGCAAACGACGTCGTCAACCCGGCTGCGCACCGGCAGGGCAGCCCGCTCTACGGCATGCCGATCCTCGATGTCGAACAGGCAAAGAACGTCATCGTCCTCAAGCGGGGCCAGGGGAAGGGCTTTGCCGGGATCGAGAACGACCTGTTCTACCGGGACAATACACGGATGCTCTATGGCGACGCGAAGGAGACGCTCGGGGTGTTGGTGCAGGCGATAAAGAAACTGTAAAATTATGCATGGGATCGTGGGCCGGGATCGGGGTAAGGCGGGTCCGCAACGCCCATGCTTTCCTTCTGCCCTTATCCTGTTTTGTTTGTCCTTCCGAAGATGAGTGAAGATGCCATACTGGTATGTCCGAACACATAAGGAGATTGTCGATGATATCATATTTTGTGACATGAACTATGATTCTGAGATTGGCGCATCGTTTTCAGATGATACAGAATTATCTAGCATGATAGTATGATCCTCCACACCTTCACCCTGACCCTCGGTTCTAATCGGCCTATTCATGGCAGTGCCCACGAACTTCGTGGATTCTTCGCAACTAAATTTACTGAATATACCGAGCTCCATCAGCATTATGTTGACAAATTCATCTATCGGTACCCGGTTGTGCAGTACAAGATGATCGGAAACGTGCCTACTGTCATTGGTATCAATGAGGGTGCAGAGGTTCTCAAAGAGATCTACGATGAGTATAATGAGATCCGGCTGGGGGAGACTACCTATCAGATTGTTGAAAGGGGAATCTCAGTCAAAAACGAGGAATTTGGGATTTCAGATAAAATCCATACCTACGAATTTGTCACTCCCTGGCTTGCGCTGAACCAGGAAAACTATAGGAAATTCTATACGCTTAAGGGAAAGATCGAACGTGATGAGTTCATCAGAAAGATACTTGTCGGAAATATCATCTCGATGTCCAAGTCACTTGGCTATGAGGTACCCGGCCAGATCAAGTGCGATGCCCATATGCGGTTCAGGAAAGACCGGCTTAAGGATGTCAGCGTAATGACATTTACCGGAAAGTTCCACACAAATTTCATAATCCCTGATTATCTCGGCATAGGTAAATCGGTATCCCGCGGGTTTGGTGCGGTCAGGCAAATAAGAAGCACAGAGGAAGGTGATCGCGTTTGCAGCTCGTTATCAGTACCGGGGGCTCGTACTTGAAATAAACCAATAACTGCTTTCTTGTCAAAAACGATGAGAAGTCATTTGAAGTCTTTGCTGGCAAACTGGATACAATTTTAATAACAACATCGGCTACAATCACCACCGCTGCCATCGAGTTTGCGGTCGAGAAGAACATCGATATCATCTTCCTGAACAGTTACACAGGATTTAGGGAAAAATAGGCGAAATAAGGCGGCCTTCAAGCAGTCCCTCTACGAGAACAAGGATCGACAACCCGGCCCAGAGCAGACAGGTGCAGTTCGATTGCTTCTGCAATATTCTTCTTCGCTTCTTCTTCGCTTTTCCCCTGGGATACGCAACCTGGGAGCGAGGGAACGGTAACCACATACCAGCCATCCTCATCTCGTTCAATAATGACTTTGAAGTCCATGGGAAACCTCGCAATAGGAGAATATCCTCATTGCATTGTTTAGGAATGTGTATTTCTGAAAATTTTTACTGATAGGCTATGGTTTTATCCGGGAGATACCGATTCAGCCCTCCCCATCCCCCGCGTACCTCTCCAGCATCCCCTTATACACCCGGGCAGCATTCTCGAGCGACTCGACGGTGACATACTCATCGATGGCATGGAGCAGGTGGATCTCACCCGGTCCGTACTCGACGACCGGAAATCCCTCGCGCCGAAGATACCGGGCATCGCTTGCCGCCCACTGGACGACAGGCCGGGCAGCCTTCCCGTAGACACTCCCAATCTCATCCAGGATACGGGAGACGAGCCGGGAGTCAGGGGGGGTGATGCTCGGCTCCGACATGTTGGTAACCGAGATGTCAGCGTTTGGAGCATGACGCTGTATCTCATCGATGAGATCAGGGAGGCTGCACCCCCACGGGATCCTGAGATCGAGCTCAAGGCTGCACTCCTCTGCAACGATGTTTGCCTTCTCACCCCCCGCGATTGTCCCCGGGTTGAACATCACGTGGGTCAGGACGTCCCTGGTATCGTCCATGGCAAAGAGTTCCCCAAGGATATCCGATGACTCGCGGATGATACCGGAGAGTTGCGGGTCGCCGGGATCGTACCTCCCGTCCGTGCACCACTTTCATGAACTCGAGGAGGGAGAACGCCTCCATGACGGCGCTCACCCCCCGGGCCGGGTAGAGTGAGCCATGCCCGGGTTTTCCATGGAACATGCAGCAGAGCCGCAGCAGCCCTTTCTGCCCGACATTCGGGGAGAGCGGCGGTGTCGGTTCTGCAATGACGGTGTCGCAGGGAACCAGAAGTTTCTTTGCAAGCAACTTCCGGATCCCGTTGGTGCCGCTCGTCTCTTCGTCACAGACAAATGCGATATCGGCCGGGAGCTCGCGGCCGGAATCGACGAACTCCCTGCATGCCGAGAGCATCGAGGCACATCCTCCCTTCATATCGGTGCTTCCCCGGCCAAAGACCTTCCCGTCCTCGGTTTTCCCGGAGAACGGGTCATGCCGCCAGGAGAGAGCGATGGCGGGGACCACATCGACGTGGCCGCAGAACAGGATCTCTCCTCTGGCTTTTGCCGATACGAGGTTGTGCCTCCCGCCCCTGCTCCGTACCACCCTTGTCCTGATCCCGCAGGAGTCGGTAAAATCCCGGATATATTCGATCACCTCCTTTGTATTCCCCGGAGGGTTTTCACTCCGGATACGGACGAGGTCGGCGCAGAGACGGGCAGGTGTCATGTGTGGGCTCTCCCTCGTTTCAACTGCAGCGCTGGAACTCGGAGAAGAGCGTTGCAAGCGATGCATCCTCATACAGGCTCTTCAAAAAGTCCGGCTTGAAGAACTCCTCGATCATGTTGTAGAATATATGCGGCCGGATCGCTTCCTGGACGTCCGGGTCAAAGACGATACGGAAGCTCCGGTACGAAGCGGGATCCCCGGAATCGTAGATCTTCCTCCAGAGGTAGGGAAGGTCATCGAACCGCCCGGGATGGTTCTCTTTGAGCCAGTTGACAAAGGCCGGGAACTTTGCCCGGTCCCCTTTCTTCTCCTCATCGATCCTCCACCTGAGATACTGGCCTGCCATGATATTTTTCGGTGACTGGTAGGTGTAGGCCAGCAGCCCCACCGTGTAATCGATATGGGCAAGGGCATCGATAAAGTAGAAGTTGAGCACAGGGTGCCAGAGGGACTGGTCGTGCAGGACGAGCGATTTCTCGTACAGGTGCTCGAGGATGTGGACATATTCCGGGTCTTGCTGCATAGGATCCTGTTCGCCCCGGAGCGGTATAAAAATTCGCAACCGGACAAGGAGGAACATCCCAGGATGAATCAGGAGATTACCGGTGATAAGGAGCCTGATAGTCTATAACAATCAATCCTCGATACCGGGAACTTACCGGTAAAATGGAGCCCGGCGGCTCACAGCCTCGATAAAAAGCTCGCGCAGTTCCTCGCCGGTCTTGCCCCGGATGTCGACATGATTATCGGTCCGGAGCAGGCACGGTTTCAGTTTCCCGTCTGAAGTTAATCGCAGGCGGTTGCAGAATGCACAGAACTCGGTGTTGTGGAGCGGCCGGACCACCTCGACTTCGGACCCGTCGAGGCAGTATTTTTTCCGATGATGCATACGCCGGGTGAGCACCTGGGTCGCCCTGTCGGAAAGCCGCTGCTCAAGCCCGTTCAGTGCACTGTGGTAACTGCACCCTTTCATCTCCATCAGTTCGATCAGCTGGAGGACGAGGTTCCGGTTCCCCTTCACAAACCTGATGAAATCGTCGATCTCATGTTCGTTGATCCCCTTCAGGACTACCATGTTCAGCTTGACCGGGGTCAGTCCTGTAGCGAGGGCTGCATCGATCCCTTCGAGCACCGCATCAAGGCTGTCCTTCCCGGCAATCGCCCGGTATGTCTCGTGATCAAGGCTGTCAAGGCTGATATTGACCCGGGACAGCCCTGACTCGCGCAGTCCGGGTGCGATATCGGCAAGGAGCGTCCCGTTGGTGGTCATCGAGCTCTCCAGTCCATCCGGGACCGACCGGACGATCTCAAGCAGATCCTTGCGGAGCAGCGGCTCTCCCCCGGTGAACTTGACGCTCCTGAACCCCACTTCCTTCGCAACCTGCATGATCCCCGCGATCTCGGGGGCGCTGAGGCTTGCTTCCGGCGAAACTTCCCCCTCGGCATGGCAGTAGATACAGCGGAGATTGCATGCCGGGGTGAGGCTCACCCGGAGATTGCTGGCCGGGCGGTTAAACGGGTCCTTCAGTTTCATGCATGCTCACGAAGTTCTTTCCGATAACATAGATCTCGGTACTCCCCTTCCTGCTTGCCGTGCTCCGGAAGGGCCTGACAGAGAGGAAGTGGTCACGCATCTCATGGATGAGCTGGTTGAAGTCCTCTCCCTGGAATGCCTTCACCACGAAATTTCCGCCGGGTTTGAGGAGGTCGCAGGCAAAGGCGAGCGCCTCTACACCGAGATCTATGGATCGTGCCTGGTCATAGCTCTTGTGCCCTGAGAGTTTTGGTGCGGCATCAGAGGTCACCACGTTCACGATGCCAAGAAGGGCCCTTGCTTCCGAACGGACCTGCCCGTCAGAGATATCTCCGACCATGGTCAGCACGCCCTCGATGGGAACGATCGGGGAGAGATCGATCCCGAGCACTTTCCCCCTGGTGATACCCCGTATCACCTGGAGCCAGGAGCCTGGTGCCGCACCAAGGTCGACGACGTTGTCAGTCTCCCTGATGATGTGGTGACGGTTCTGGATCTCTATGATCTTGTAGGCGGCCCTCGAGCGGTATCCCTCCCGCATCGCCCTCAGATACGCGCTGTCTTTACTCCATTGAGAACCCATCATTCCACACTCCAGTCTGCAGGCTGTCGACTCCGGTATCAAAAGTAGATATTATTAAAAATATAGTGGCATAGTGTATAATAGACTATATAAGGGGTGTATGATGTTAAAAGCAACGATCGATGCAGATATTCTGAAAGAGTCAATAGACGCGATATCAGCGCTCGTCACCGAATGCCGGCTCCATACTGATGAAAACGGATTCTCCACCCGGGCGGTTGACACGGCAAACGTCGCAATGATCTCCCTCACCCTGAAAAAGGAGGCGTTTGAGGGCTATGGTTCCACAAAAAACGAGATCGGGCTCGACATCGCCAAGATGAAGAACATCTTCGGCATGATGGGGAAAAGCGATATCATCACCCTTGAACTTCCTGAAGACAGCCAGAAGTTGCAGGTCAGTTTCGAAGGATACAAGTATTCCCTCACCCTGCTTGACCCAAACACCATCAGGAAAGACCCGAACCTTCCGAATATCGATCTCCCCGGCCGTGTCGTTCTTTCGGGAGCCGAGCTCAATAATACGATAAAAGCAGCTGCGGTAGTCTCCGACAAAATAGCGCTCGGGATAGATCCCGCGACCCAGACCTTCTTCATGACAGCCGAAGGCGATTCCGATCATATCAGGCGCGGGTTTGGCAAGAGCGAGGTCAACTTCATCAATGGGACCGAGGCCAGGTCGCTCTTCTCGCTCGATTACCTGAAGGACATGGGGAAAGTGATGAGCAGGGCGGAGGAAGTCGAGGTCGCCATCGGCATCGACCACCCCGCCAAGTTCTCCTTCTATATTGCGAACGGAAACGGCCACGTGGAGTATCTCCTCGCACCCCGGATTGAGGCAGACTGAATGAGGGTCTCCCTTGAACTGAAAGATTTAGCCAAATATCCCTTTTTAAAAGAAAGCCAGCAGTTCATTGGAGCCTCTGCCGATACGCTCGACCGGTTTTTAAACGGAGCCTCCGGAAGGATCGCGGTCCGGCATGCCATGGAAAGGATCCGTGTCTCGCTCCGGATGGTGGATCGCGAGGGAAACGAAGAGCGGATCCCTTCTGACAGCATCGACGTGAAGCTCTCGATCTCGGGGTATGTGCTCGCCCGGATCATCATCTCGTGTGCAGCGGACCGGGCCCTGATGGAGCGGCTTGTGCGGTATGAGGCCGAGCGCGCCTACTCGTTTCTTCTTGATGAAGAGGAGAACAAGAGGATCTATGTGGCATCCAGTGTCGGCCTCGACATAGGACAGGCAAGTCTCCCCGTCGTCCAGTATGTCGAGATCGTGGCAGGGCTCCACGAAGAACGGTGGAGGCTTGTCAACCGGGACGTGGCGGAAGGGCAGGTCTGCATCAGTCCGGCTGAGATGAACGAGCTGCTGCGCGAGCAGATTCGTGTTATCCTCCTCCGCCAGCTCCCTTTGCGGGTCCCTGAAAAAGTGTGCAGCATACTCGAATCACCGGTGGGAGAGATCAAGGCGGCCTATCAGAAGACGATCCTCGAGCAGTTCGGGGCCGTGGAAGAGGATAGTTTCCCTCCCTGCATGCAGGCGCTCGTAAAAGCCCTTACCGCCGGAACGAATATCCCCCATTCGGGGCGTTTTGCCCTCACGGCATTTCTCCATAATATCGGGATGGGTGCTGCACAGATCATCGAGCTCTACTGCAGGGCACCGGATTTCGATCTCTTAAAAACCCAGTACCAGGTCGAACATATCTCGGGAAGGAGTGGCACGGAATATACTCCTCCCTCGTGTGCCGCGATGAGGACGTACGGGCTCTGTGTCGGGAGTGACAGCATCTGCACGAAGATACACCATCCTCTCAACTATTACAGGGTGAAAAAGAGGAAGGAAGGGAAGAAAGAGCCTACTTCACCTTCTGATTGACCATGAGCCCGGCACCACTCAGGATGATAATAAATACGATAAGTGCGGCAAGAAAGACGATGCCGCCACCAAAGATAAAGGGTAATATCGCGATGAGAAGGAGCAGGACAGCAAAAGCAGCGACCGAGATGAGGATATCCCTGAGCCGGGGGTCCATGGTATTCATTACGTTCTCCATATACTCCTGTATGTCATTGTCCCTTATTGCTTTATCCGGCCGGCCAGGATTCCGGACTTTGAAACTGGCCGGTTCCCGGTACACTGTTCCGGCAAGGGATTAAGTCTGTCTTTCGCATAGTGATCACGATGACCGGGGATACTCGTGCGCTGGTGATCTCGGCGCTTGAAGATGCAGTCGGCGAGCTCTCCCGCTCCATGGATGCCGGCCTCATTCCTGAAGTCGGGAGTAACATTGCCTATGCGCTGCCGGATGCACGGGATAAGGACGACGTTGCTGCGGTGCAGGGACGGATTGTTCGTCTTTTTGGGCAGCCCCACCCGGTCGGTCCCGTTGATTTCGGTGCAAGCGACCATGTGGCGCGGATCGTGCTCACGGCAATGAAGTTCGACCCGGGTATACGCTCAGCGGCAAATATCCGGTATACCCCGGAGATCATCCGGATCATTGAGGATCTGCTGCTGGAAACCTGTTCATTCGATCGCGGGAACGAGCCGCCCGGAACACGCACCATGGACTGGGGGGTCGCATTCTGCTGCCGCTCCGGTGTCCCTGATGTCATCTTCGATCGCGGGGCCATAGGACTGAGAGCCAATGGTACGGATTCTTGGCCAGGACCCGGAGGAAGTGGCGGCGATTATCGGCCGGATAAGCAACCGGCTCCGAATAGTGCACGAAAAGACGGGCTGAACCGGAACGAGAGGTGAGGAGTGCCATATATTTTTATGCCATCATGGTGCATTACTTAAGAACACACCGGTGAAAAGTGCATGGGAATCAAACCGACATACATAAAGGCGCTCGGGCTGGAACTCCTCGGGAGCTATGGGCCGCGTTTCTCAACGGATTTTGATGAGAACAAGCAGATCGTGACCGAAGTTACTACGGTAGAGAGCAAGCGGGTCCGGAACAGGGTTGCCGGGTACATCACAAGAAAAATAAATACTGGAAGATACTAGATTACCCTCTTGTATGTTCGAGGGAGTTCTTCCAGCAGTCATCACCCCTTTCCGAAGAAATCTTTCGATGGATCTTGACCTTGAGGGTCTTGCATCAAACATCGAGTTTCTTATCGAGAACGGCGTGCACGGGGTTGTTCCGTGCGGCTCGACCGGGGAATCGGCAACGCTCAGTTTTGAGGAACATGAGACTGTCATCGAAAAGACAATCGATGTGGTCAACGGGCGGGTGCCTGTCATTGCCGGCACCGGTTCAAACAATACTGCGGAAGCCGTGCGGTTCACCAAGGCGGCAAAGGACCTTGGTGCCGACGGGGTGCTTGTTATCAGCCCGTATTATAACAAGCCCAACCGTTCCGGGCTCGTCAAGCACTACACTATTCTCGCCGACCTCGATATCCCGGTCATTGTCTACAATGTCCCGGGCAGGACCGGCCAGAACCTTCTCCCGGACCTTGTGATCGAACTCGCCAGGCACCCCGGTATTGTCGGGGTGAAGGAAGCATCCGGGGATATAGGCCAGATATCGCGGATCATCGAGGGGACTCTCGATGAAGATTTCCAGGTCATATCCGGGGACGACAACCTGACGTTTCCCATCCTCGCCCTTGGAGGGAACGGGGTCATCTCGGTCGCTGCGAATGTCGAACCCGGCCGTATGGTTGCCATGTTCGAGGCATTCTGCGAGGGGGACTTCGAAACAGCGCTCGACCTCCACTATGAATTGTCGCCGCTCTTCAGGTCCATGTTCATCGATACGAATCCGATCCCGGTCAAAAAGGCAGTTGAACTCAGGGGGATGGCGGCAGGCCCGGTACGGCTGCCGCTCGACGAGCTCGACAGCGAGAAGACCGCACGGCTGCGGGAGGTCCTTTCCGGCTATGATTAACGTTGTCGTCTGCGGTGCGCTTGGGAGGATGGGAATGACGGTCGGGAGGCTCGTCAACGAAGCACCGGATATGGAGCTTGTCGGCGGCATCGATCTTCGCGGGGGTTCGTTCTTCGGCGTGGATGTCACCGAGGCGTCCCTGATCGATTCGCTCCTCGCATCGGTAAAACCGGACGTGTTGATCGATTTTACCGCCCCCGCCGCTTCAGTCTCCCACCTGAAGGCTGCCGCCAGGAGCAGGACCGCAGCGGTCGTAGGGACAACCGGTTTTTCACCAGAACAGCGCGCGGAGATGGCAAAGGCAATCGAGGGGACTATCCCTGCCGTGATCTCGAGCAATTTTTCTATCGGGGTGAATATCTTCTGGAACCTGCTCAGAGAAGCTGCCCGGATGCTCCCCGAGTACGATGTGGAAGTCCTCGAGGCACATCACCGGTATAAGAAAGACGCGCCAAGCGGAACAGCAAAGACAATCCTGCAGATTCTCGATGAGGAGCTGGGCCCCCGCGAAAAGAAGTACGGACGGGAAGGTATGATGGAACGCGGCAAAGAGATCGGGGTCCATGTTATCCGCGGCGGGGATATTGTCGGGGATCATTCAGTACTCTTCTCCGGGAATTTTGAGACGATCCAGCTCTCCCACCGGGCATATGACCGGACGGTCTTTGCCCACGGGGCACTCAGGGCTGCACGCTTTGTGGTGGGAAAGAAACCCGGGCTCTATGGAATGAATGATGTGCTGGACCTCAGCCAGCCTTTGAAGGGTACCTGAACGAAACGTATTTCTTTTTTCTGGAAAAACCGGATAAGGTATACCATGACAGCTATTGTTGACAAGGATAAATGCACAGGTTGCGAGACATGTGTTGACGAATGCCCTGCTGCCGCAATCGCCCTGAACGGCGAAAAGGCAAAGGTGGACCAGGAACTCTGTGTTGACTGCGGCTCCTGCGTGGATGTCTGCCCGTCAGAGGCCATCACCCTGGAATAAAAACGCACCATTTAATTACTCCGACTGACAAACTGCTTTTACCTATGATTAATGTCGGAGTGCTTGGTGCTACAGGAGCAGTCGGGCAGAGGTTTGTTCAGCTCCTGGCTGAGCATCCATGGTTCAAACTGACGACACTGACGGCTTCTGAGCGGAGTGCAGGAAAACTCTACCGCGATGTCGTCAAGTGGCGCCTGGATGTCCCGTTCCCGGACAGTATCGGGGACATCAAAGTGAGCCCGACCAGTGTTCCCAGCCTGAAGGACGTAGACCTCGTCTTCTCGGCCCTTCCCGCCGATGTGGCAAATGAGATGGAGACTGCTTGCGCCAATGCGGGGCTTGCAGTCTGCAGCAATGCAAGTTCGCACCGGATGGAGCCCGATGTCCCCCTGGTCGTCCCTGAGGTCAACCCGGACCATCTTGCGCTCATCGATGTGCAGAGGGACCACGGGCGGGACGGGTTTATCGTCACAAACCCCAACTGTTCGACGATTGTCATGACCCTTGCCCTCGCACCTATCAGGGGATTTGGATTTAAGACCATCCACGTGGCGACTATGCAGGCGGTATCGGGAGCCGGGTTTGAGGGAGTCCCTGCCATGGGAATCTATGACAATGTCATCCCCTATATCGGCCAGGAAGAACAGAAGATGGAGACCGAGACGCTCAAAATTATGGGAACCTTCGAGCAGAAATCGGTCAGGCCAGCTCCCTACCAGGTGAGTGCCTCCTGCCACCGGGTTCCTGTGCTTGACGGCCACACGATGGCTATCTGGGTTGATATCAAAGATCCGGTCGAGAAGGTGAAGGAGGCGTTCATCCACTACAAGCCGCCCATCAAGGGCCTGCCGACCCAGCCGGGTGAATCGGTGCATTTCATGGATGAACCTGACCGGCCGCAGCCACGGCTTGATCGCAACCGGGGCAACGGAATGACGGTATCGGTGGGAAGGATCCGCGAAGGCATACGGTTCATTGCCATGGGGCATAACACCATCCGGGGTGCAGCCGGAGCCTCAGTACTGAATGCCGAACTGATCTCCTCCAAAAAATATCTCTGAAGTGGTATCCATGCTGAAGGACAACACAGTATTCGTCGGAAACAAGCCAGTCATGAATTACGTACTCGCAGTAGTAACACAGTTCAACAATGGAGCATCGGAAGTCGCGATCAAGGCACGGGGAAAAGCCATATCGAGGGCTGTTGACACTGCCGAGATCGCCCTGAACCGGTTTTTAGAAAACGTAAGCAAGAAAGAGATCATCACCTCTACCGAGATGATCGATACGGACAGCGGAAAGACAAACGTTTCCAGCATTGAAATTGTTCTTGCGAACCAGAAATAACTCCTCTCCCTCTTTCCCGCGTCCACCGGGAGGGACTCATGGCTTTTTCATGACAACCCCCGGGTTCAATGGGGGTCCTCCCCGGTTGGAGCAGGTAACTACCAGAAAGGATATAAGAGCCTCAATATCACTTAGTACTCAATGAAAGGCTGGCCCCTGGCACTGTGCCTGATTTTTCTTGCCGTCCTCACCGTGCCGGCACTTGCGACAACTACGGAAAAATATGGCTACATCACGATAGAAGCAGTTGATATCACGATGGACGAGGGCAAAGCCAACATCAATGTACAGTATACCCTTGATGAACCGACCCGGGTGATCGTTCTTCTGCTTGGAAAGCAGGATCTGAAAAACAGGCTCCTCACCGTCCTCAACTACGAGGATGCCGAAGTAAAAGAGCTCGACCTGAATTCCGCGGAACTTGTGGTGGACGATGTATCCTATTCATACGGGAAGGGAGTGTACTGGTTACCTTCCCACTCATTTAACGTGCTGATCCCGACGCTCAGGATCACCACTCCCCAGGTCTCCCGCGAATATGCAGATATTCACGAGATCCCGAATGGAATCGGTTATTTCGCGTCGTGATTGCGTATTCTTTTCGTATGTTTTTTGTCCTTTCGCCGGATGAAGAAGTATGGCGAAGTTCAATCGTGAAACAGTGTTCCCTGTCATTCCTGCCGCTGATACTGTTGCACCAAACCCCCTCGTACATGAAATACGGCCAGAAAAGCCCGGGGCCGCTCTCCTCTCATGCCTGCAGGCCGTGGGTGTTTGTGGATCTCATTTCTGATAAACGCTGTTTCTTATTTTCCCGGATGGCATGGACTCTGTTCTGGTGTGGCATCTGCATACTAGTGTGGAATATACCTGACTGACAGGACCCGTCATCTGAAATTTACGGGTCGTCAGACAAGTTCGATTACGTCGGGGGTTTCTCTGTCCGGGAGGTAACGATTGACGACATACTGTGTTCCAATACCTGCAAATGCGCATATGAGGCCCCCCACGGTGCCATAGAGCATATAGGTTATCGCATTTGCTGTCGAGAATGGGAAGTCCGGTACATTGCTGACCGCGATGGCATAGATGCTTGCCCCGTACGTGATCAGGCCGATAGCTCCGATAAAAAACGGAAAGACGATGACTTTGGAGAGGCTCTCACGGTCATGGAAGAAATTGTCGATAACGATGCCCGATGAAGCAACGACACCGGCGAGAGCGAGCCAGAGCACCGCACCGTAGACGAATATGAGTACGTAGAGGAGAATTCCCACCTCGGTATAGTAAATAAGGATATTCATCAATCCCAGGATGATACCGATGATGACCAGCAGGATCCCTGCGATATAGGTCACAAACGAGAACCTGCCTCGTGTGAGCGAGGTCTTGAGGGCAGTGGCAAATCCCCTGAAGAGGTCATCGATGCCAAGACCACGATACAGGAGGTAGACCCCTATCGCTCCGACAACAATCACCGGTGCCAGTTCCGATCTTCCAAGCAGGTATGCAATCGGCCAGAGCAGCATGAGTAAACCGAGCGGCACGAGGACCAGCCGCGCGATCTTGGGATCATTCATGAATTTCTTCAGCAGGTAATAGGTCCCCTCAAGGTTCGGCATCTGGCTGACGATGACCCTGCGGATGCTTGAGACAGGGATCCTGGACTGGACGATAGGAATCACAAATTCATCCTCTGCACCGTCAGTGACAATGATGCAGTTGTCCACACCCGTCTCCTTTACGAGGTCGTCAATTGAGGCACCAATCTTCCTGTCGCCCTCGAGCATGTGTATATGGTCACCTGCTACGAGCGCGATCTCCACGCTCTCTCCTGCGGCAGAAAGCTCATCAAAAATTTTTATGGCCTGGAAGATGGCATTCAGGTCGGAATCTTCCGGGTCGGCAAGGGCGAGCGCATACGCTGCCTTGAGACATGCCGGGCGGCCGAGAACCGGGCTCTCAACTTTTCCTTTATATCCAATATCATCGTCCCGATCGACACAAAGAACCAGTGTCCGCCCCGTTTGCATCACTATAGAAATCGTGATCTATCTATTAAATGGTTGCTTCGGAATACCGGGGAAAAAAATGAAGTTAAATAAGTTTTGAGCGCTGGAGGAGGAGAATATCCTCGGTGGTGAGTTTCTCTCCCGCCCGAAACATCTTGAACACGTGCTCGGCTTCCTTCCTGACCGCCTTCTGCTCTTTCGACACCTTGACCTTTTTTGTCTTCTTGCGGAGGCCGGATATCACCTTGTCATAGTCGCGAAGTTCTTTCTGGCAGGTAATGAAAGACTTGTGCTCGGCATCAGCAGCTTCCTGGGCTTCTACAAAATTACGGTGTGAGGCATCAGCATCTTCCCGCGATTTGTCAGCTTTCCTGTAGGACTCGACCATCAGGTCATGGTGCTTCTGTGCAAGCTCCGCCATCTCGGTTACCTTTGCATGCATTTCAGAGGCCTGGTGGCGGAGATCGCGGGCAGTGGTGACTTTTACTTTCACTTCCTTGTTCTGTTCAAGTTCCGCTTCCTGCTCACGCATCGATTCTTTCATCTGCTTGATCTTCTCGATCAGCTCGCGCTCCTTGTCGGTGCTGATGACCTCGGTCTGCTGGCGGAATTCGAGGTGTTCGATCTGCTTCTGGAGCTCTTTTAACCCACGGTTTTTCATCCCGCCGTGGTCTTTTTTAAAACCCTCTATCTCTTCGAACAGGGCGTTGGCCTGTTCGTTGATCTCGTTCCGCTGGTCCTTCAGGGCCTGGACCTCGTTGTTGAATTTGTCACGCAGCTCCTTGTTCTTCTGCGCTTCCTCGACATTCTCCCGGGTCTGGTTATTTAACGTGTTCCTTTCGCGGGCGCATTTGCTGGCATTCGCGTTGAGCTCATTTCTTCTGTTTTTATGCTGTTCAGACTCGGCAAGAATCTTTTTTCGTTTCTCAATCAGTTCGTTCAACATGACCTCCCTCCCTCAACCTTGGCCGGGTGATTACCCTGGAACGGAACGGTGTGCCGGATGATTTGGATACAGTCAACTGCGCATGTCTGATGCTTACCGTACCTCACGCCAGGAATGGTAAAAGAGCGTTCCTTCTCCACAACGTGAGACCGGGCGCCAGCACGCACCGCGTATGCGATTTTGCTCGAGCCCTTGTTCAATTGTCTGTCCATCATGTTCGACTCCCGATACCAGAAGGGGATTTTATTCCCGATATCCATGAACGGCGCTTAACGGACGTTCCGGGAATAACCCTTCACACAGCAGACGGTTCCGCGTGGGATAATCCATCAGGATTTTCATTATTGTACACGTCATCCTCTGATTTAATAATTTCCGAACGACGTATGGCTGGGTGACGAGGTTTACGGGATCCATCGCTTGCAGAGCAGGGAGGTCTGCCGGGGTTATGCTGTCAGAATCAGGGAGGGTAAAAGGGTATGCACGGGATCCTCTGTTTAATGTTAGTAATCTATGGTTCCGTTCATTCTCCGGATAAAAACAGGGCAACCAGGTCAATGACCTGATCTCTTGTATCGTACGGTGGCTTATTCCGGCACAAGGTGGCAGATGTGCCGGGGCAGTTGTAATGGGGCGGTCCCAGTTATTTCTCCTGCACCTGTTGAAAAAATGTCATTCAGGTGTCAGGACCCGATTCCGCATATGGTTTGGTGGCATACTACTATGTTCCGGCACAAGGTGGCAGATGTGCCGGAGCAGTTGTGAATCAAGGTGGCATGGTTTTTGTTATCCAACCCATTCGAGTAAGTTACCTCCGCTCGTAAAGTCCCGCGTCTTGCGGTTCTGGTTCTTGGGGAGTTGGGGGATCTTCGGGTTCTCCGTTTTCCTGGCCTCCTCCTCAAGAATCGACTTGTAAGAGACACGGTTTCCAAGAATCTTTCCACTCTGTACCCCTGTCATGATAGCCATGACGCGGACCTTGCCCTCCATGTCGCTCCTGACGCGGGCACCCCAGATCACATCGGCGTGCGGGTCAAGTTCGTAGGTCAGCGAGGTCGCAATCTCTTCGGCATCCTGCAGGGTCAGGTCACTTCCACCGGTAATGTGGATCAGACTTCCGGTTGCTCCGCGGTAGTCGACGTCAAGCATCGGGTTGCTCAGGCATTCCCTGACAACGCTCTCAGATTTGTTCTGCTGCTTGCTCTCGCCTACCAGCATCACCGCAACGCCTCCCTTGCTCATGATAGCCCGCACATCGGCATAGTCGATGTTGATGAGCGATGGCTCAGTGATTGTCTCGGAAATCCCTTTCACGGTCTCACCGATCAGCTGGTCCATGACCGAGAAAGCCTGGCCGAGCGGGAGGTTCGGCACAAAGTTCTTCAGGCGGTTGTTGTCGAGCACGATGACCGAGTCGGAGTGGGAAGCGAGCGTTTCAAGCCCCTCTTCTGCCCGGATCAGACGGGCTTTCTCGACCTGGAAGGGGTAACTGACCATTCCGACCACGATTGCGCCCTGTTCCTTCGCTATCTCCGCAACAACCGGGGCTGAACCTGTCCCTGTCCCTCCGCCCATGCCGGCCGTGATGAACACAAGGTCAGCATTTTCAAGCAGGGCTTCAAGGGTCGGCCGTGCCATCTCTGCGGCACGCTTCCCGACATCGGGATAGCCGCCGGCACCAAGTCCCCTTGTCAGCGACTTGCCGATCAGGACCCTCTTGTCGGCCTGGATCATGTCAAGGTGCTGCTTGTCGGTGTTGATCGCAAGTGTCTCCGCCCCGGCGACTCCCATGTGGTGAAGACGGTTGACGGTGTTGTTCCCGGCTCCACCGCAGCCGATGATCATGATACGCGGCTGTCCGATGAAGTCGTCATCCACACTACTCTGTGGACTCTTCATTTCTTTCTCAATTTCTGCGTTTTTAAGCGCTTCATTGATGATACTCTGCATTTCTGACCCTCCTAAACCTTGAATGATAACTGGTCACTCTCCTTGAGGACACGACCCGCTCGTCTCTCAATCAGTTGTCGGACAGCATCCCGCACGGCTTCAGATACGGTAGGAAACTCCCCCGCTTCCACCATCTGCTGAAGCATCTCGATCTGCTGGTCGGGAAGCCTGAGCGTGATTCTCTGCAATTTGTGTCCTCCTTGATATGACAGATGTCAGACATTTGTCTGCCAATTGTCAGTCATAGAGCTACCTTTTGTCTGACTCTAAGCAGATGAAACCTACTTCAACACAATAGTATATATAATTTTCCTTTTCCTTTTCAAATACCTTCTGCATACCTTAATGGTCCGACTGCACCCATTTCTGAAGGGAAAACTTTCGTGAACCGGGATCTTCCAAAAAAAGTGGTGCACGGTGGAAAGGTGCGACAATTCTCTCAGGAGAGAAGAGAGAAGGTCATCGACTTCAGTGCAAATCTCAATCCCTGGCCTCCTGCGGTTCCCCTTGATATCCCCGAAAAAATTGTTTCCTGCTACCCTGACGACCGGTATCTGGTCCTGAAGGAGATGATTGCCGGGAGGTTCCACCGGCCGGTTGAAGAGATTGCAGTGGGAAACGGGTCCATCGAGTCTGATCAGGATCTTCTGCCTGGCGGCGTTATCGCAGGGGGATCGTGTCAGGATCAGGCAGCCGACCTTTGGAGAGTACGAGATGTCGTCCCGCCTTGCCGGAGCGTTCCCTGCGAGAGACGGGGAGCAGGCGGCTGTCGGATTTCTCTGTAACCCGAATAATCCGACCGGGACGCTGCTGTCCAGGAGCTCGGTCCTCGACCAGCGGTCTTTCGTGAAGATGCTCTTTGTCGATGAAGCATTTATTGAACTCTCCGACATCAGCCAGAGTGTTGCCGATATCAGGGACCCTGCAGTTTTTGTCTGCCGATCGCTTACCAAATGCTTCTCTGTCCCCGGTATCCGTTTCGGGTACGGGTTCGGGGATCCCGATCTCATCGATCGAATGGAGACCATCCGACCCCCCTGGAGTGTGAATGCAATCGCAGAACTCTATGCCATCCGGGCAATGGCGGTCTTTGACGAGCTTGCACAATCACGGATCAGGATCCAGGCGGAACGTGAATGGCTGGTCTCAGCCCTTCATGATCTCCCGTTGAAGGTGCACACGTCCGATACTAATTTTCTCCTCCTCACCTTTCCCCGTGATGTCACGACACTCTGTGCCGATCTTTCCAGGGAGGGTATCCTTGTCCGCGACTGCCATTCGTTCGGGCTCCCGGATTCGATCAGGATAGCAG
Source organism: uncultured Methanoregulaceae archaeon (assembly GCA_963828315.1). Lineage (GTDB taxonomy): Archaea > Halobacteriota > Methanomicrobia > Methanomicrobiales > Methanospirillaceae > UBA9949. The sequence continues at coordinate 55,098 of CAWHEC010000013.1, forward strand.
TCCGTACCAGGGAAGAGAACTGCCAGCTCCTTGAGGCGATGGGAAGATGCATGCCCTGATCCTTGCCGGAGGGGGCGGGACCCGGCTTGACCTCGGTGAAAAATCCCTTGTCACCCTACAGGGAAGGCCGATGATCGAGTATGTCGTCGATGCATTCCAGGCTGCAGGGCACGAGGTTATCGTTGTCCTCACAAAAAAAACGCCCTACACCCGCAACTGGTGCAGGGCCTGTGGTGTTGCCCACATCACCGCATCAGGATCGGGGTATATCGAGGATATTGGTGAAGCCGCAGAATTCCTCGAATTGATGAATCCTTTTTTTACCTGTGGTGCCGATCTTCCCTGCCTGCGTCCGGTCGTCATCAGGGAGATTGAGGAGAAGTACCGGGAATCAGGGAAAGAAGCCTGCTCGGTATGGGTCCCAAGGGATCTGGTCCTCTCTGCCGGATGCCGCTCATCGTATACCGAAACGATCAGCGGTGTTCCTGCCTGTCCCGTAGGGATCAATATCCTGAGAGGGGACCTGATCGCAGGACAACAGGAAGAATTCCAGCTCCTTCTCCATGAGGAGAGCCTTGTTTTTAATATAAATACGCGTGAGGAGCTGGAGCGGCTGCGTTTTCGCATTTCCCCTGAAGGGAGACAAAAAAAACCACATGATTCCGTATCAGGACACACGCATACAAAATGAACATGGCGGAGCCATTTTGGCATGAAAACAATCACGATGCCGCAAGGCCACAAGCATACAAAATGAAAATGCCGGAGGCATTTTCATATTAAACCGCATCCGCGGTTTTCATTAGGGGGGCATGTGACCAAAAGGTATCATATGTGTTTCATATAAACCACCTATAACCGCCGTTCGGTCGGGCATAAAATATGAAAATGGCGAAGCCATTTTCATTGGAAACAATAAGAAACCGTCCGTTTTTTCCAATTCCTCCGATAAACGGAGAAATAATATAAGCGATCACCACTGAAATAGTAGGTATATGCAGGTCTTCCGCGAAGTCGAGCTCGAGGGACACATCATCGACTCGGGCATCATGACCAAGGTCTTTGATCGGATCATGGACAAGGGTGGCAACTTCGAGATCATCACCTTTGAAGTGGGCAAGCGGAAGATGGACCCAAGCTACGCACACCTCAAGGTCAATGCCGACACCGAGCAGCAGCTCCAGGCCATCCTCTCCGAGATCCACCGTTTTGGTGCCCATCTGCTCGAAGAGAAGGAGATCACGGTGGCACCTGCTGACGGGGACCGCATCGTCCCGAAAGGATTCTACTCCACCACCCACCACCCGACTTCGGTCAAGTTCAGGGGAACCTGGCTCCCGGTGGAGCATATCGAGATGGACTGCACGATCGTGGTCGATACGGAAGGGAGATCAGCCCGCTGCACCCCTCTCTCAAAACTGAAAAAGGATGACCTGGTCGTGGTGGGAGAGGAAGGAGTCAGGGTGGACCCCCCTGAAAGGCCCCGGCAGCTCTCGAATTTCGAGTTCATGCACGGCACGGTCTCTCCGGAACGGCCGAGCGAGACGATCATTGCGAAAGTTGCAGCAGAGATGATCGCTCTGAAAGCGAAGGGTGGGAAGATAGGTCTCGTGGGGGGGCCTGCCATTATCCATACCGGTGCGGCACGGGCACTCGCGGCCATCATACGGAAAGGGTATATCGATGTCCTCTTTGCAGGCAACGCCCTCGCAACCCATGATATCGAGTACAACCTTTACGGGACGTCGCTTGGCATGGACCTCTGCACAGGAAAACCGGTTTCCGGGGGGCATAAAAACCATCTGTATGCGATATCAGAGGTGATGCGATCCGGGTCGATCAGGAGAGCGATCGAGGACGGGGTTATTACCGGGGGGATCATGTATGAGTGCGTCATGAGAGACATCCCGTTCGTCCTCGCAGGATCCATCCGTGACGACGGCCCTCTCCCTGATGTGGTCACCGATGCGGTCGTGGCGCAGGACCAGATCCGCGACCATGTCCAGGGATGCGGTATGGTGCTGATGGTGGCAACGCTCCTCCATTCTATGGCGGTGGGCAACTGTCTCCCCTCCTATGTGAAGACCATCTGCGTGGATATCAACCCCTCATCCCTGACAAAACTGATGGACCGGGGAACGATGCAGGCAATAGGGGTGGTGAGCGATGCGGGGACGTTCCTCCCCCTGCTTGAAAAGCAACTCGAGATCCAGAGCGTCCCGTCAGCGAGCGAGCGGCATGCAATACGGTTTCTCGAGTGAGAGAACGCTCTCCCATTCTTCCCTGCATTCACACCCTGTTTCAAATGCCTCCACGAGATTCTGACGATCGGCAGTAAGGTTGTACTCCCTGATTGCCCTGACAATCTCGTAGTCACATCTACCGCAATTATGCGGCCCCCGGGCACGACCGCCTCCGACAGGATCGCAGTGGACCGGGACCGTGGCGGAGAGCAGGACTGCAAGGACGCTCCAGAGATAGGGCGGCCGGTAGGCACCCCGTTTCCAGTAATATTCGAGTTCCGTGTGCTTCTGAACCGTGCACGGATTCATCGAGATGATATCGGCGATGCCGGCACTATCGCGGATGGACTGTTCCATGTCGAGGAGGGCCTCCCGCTCCGTGAGAAAGAGAGGTTTATGAAGGAGGTAGGCCTTGACCCCTGCACCGCCTTTCCGGGCGTTGTCCACGGCGTGCCTGAAGTCCTGCCAGGAGAATCCCTTGTCGATTGACTTCTCCCGGATCATGTCATTCGAGGTCTCAAGGCCTATCGCAACATACAGGGGTGTCGGATACCTCCCTGTATCTATCTCCGCTATGAATGCCTCTATCCGTGCGGGATCGACAAACTCGGGGCGTGTCTCGGCGATAACAAGTTTTCCTGAAAAGAGGCGTGCCGCCTCCGCCACAACTCTCTCCGGTACTTCGTCAGGGTCGAAAAAACTGCCCGATGTGTACAGCTTCACGACATCGACTTCCGACAGCGGGTGATGGTGCACTACCCATTCGAGCTGGGAGAGAAGGAGCTTTTCGAGCGGGATATCACCGCTGTACCGCTCAAACCGGTAACTGCACATCCTGCACCGGTTGTGCCGGCACCCTCCTGTTTTGAGGATGATAGTGAGCGAGGGGAGCACGTTGCCGGCATACCGCTCCTCCCCCTTCCAGCATGCAAGTGGCCGCTCCATGGAACACAACTCCTGTTTCATGGATCCTCCATCTATTTATCATGAACTGGGGGCGGCCAGCCGGAACGGGCAAGGTATTAAAGAGGCAGCACAAATTTTATCAAGCGATTGTCGGAAGAATCGGAACAAACGAGAGAGACGCAATCTGTCGGGGTTCATCGATGAAACAGAAGAGACCAACCATTCGTTTCCTGGCTCGGATTGCCCTGGCAGTCCTCCTTTGCTGCGCCATTTGCGGCGGATTTGCCCAGGCCTACGAACTGATCATAACGGCTCCCTCTCAGATCCAGCGGGGAATGCCGATCGTGGTAAACGGGACGAGCAACCTCCCCCCTGGAATAAGCGTGGATATCGTCCTCTCAAAGTCGGGGTATACCCCGGAGGAGCTCAAGCGTGAAACGGTAACGCTCCAGGCGAACCGGGAGTTTTCTGTCGTATTCGATACGTCGGGTTACACAAAAGGGGTGTACAAGGTTGAAGTCCCGGCGGTATCAGGGTATTCTTATCTTGGTAATTCGGTAACGCTCAAAGTTATCCAGATCATCGACCGCAGCGATGAGATCATCTTCAGTGCCTTCAAATCCCAGGAGATGGACGGGACCCTTGATATCGATGGCTTCATATCCGGGCTGAAAAATTCGGGGGTCCAGATTGGGGTAACCGGCCCCGGTGAAGAGCCGGTGTTCGGCCCGGCCTACATCACGGTGAGTAGCGACAGTTCGTTCTCAACGAAAGTCCCGGTGACCAAACCGGGGAACTACACTATCAGTTTCACCGACAGCAAGGGATTTATCGGGACTGTGACGGTCACGGTGACCGAGAAGCCTTCAGCGACGGTTCCCCCTACCGCGGTTCCCACTAAAAATCCGATCGTGTCTGCGAGCGCCTACGCATCCCGCGACAAGCCGGCGAGCTTTGCCATCGTGACCGGCGGGCCGGGTACCTTCCGGGTCTTCACCTCGTCCGGAGTCGACTGGGTGATCGAGTATACCGATCCGGCAGGAAAGACCGTGAAGGTGAACGAGAAGGGGTCGGTCGGAAACGAGGAGATCCTCCTCAACACCACTGAGGATGTTGTCGTCCTGAAGGTCTACCCCTACAGTTATGCCGCGGAAGGGGATGTGCTCCTGTCAGCCGACGGAGCAGTAAAGGTCGAAGCCTCATCGTCAGGGACCCCATCCACACCGGCAGGCACCACCACAGGCACCCCAACAGGCACCCCCACCGAAACTGAACAGTCCTTTCCCACCCTTCCTGTCATCGCTGTCGTCATCGCGGTCATTGTCGTAGCGGCAGTCCTTGTGATACGGAAAAAATGGTGATATTGTAACAGGAAAATGCCTCCGGCTTTTTCCAATGAAAATGGCTTCGCCATTTCATATTTTAAGCCCGACCGAAAGGCGGTCATCGGCGGTTGGCATGAAAACGGACATGATGCCGCAAGGCCACAAGCATACAGAATGAAAATGCCGGAGGCATTTTCATATTAAACCGCATCCGCGGTTTTCATAAGGGGGGCATGTGACGAGGGGTTTCTCATGTGCGTTTCATTCTGTATGCCTGTGTCACGAAGGGAATCATGAAGTTTTTTTATGCTAGTAAGATGCATATACTATAATCCCGGGCCGGGGTAGTCTAGACCGGTAAGGCGGTAGCCTTGAAAGCTACTGGTGCCCTGCACCTCAAGAGTTCAAATCTCTTCCCCGGCGTTCTCACGCAAGGTTGCTCTCTTTTCTTCATTCAATGTACCAGTGCCGGGCAAAAGGAACGGGATTCCCGGGGCTCTGATGCGCCTTCTTAGATCTCCATTCACAGGGAATCCGGGGAGAGCCAAATGGAGAGGGCAGATCTCTCTTCGGTTAAAAATACCAGGGTTTTTCTTCTCTGATCCCGGGATTCAACATCAACGAATCGCCGTAATCTCGCTACAGCCGTGTTTCTCTCAGTGGAGAGGGAAAAATCATAAACGCAGGACGATGATACTAGGGTATGAAAGCGGTTCTCCCTCTCGTTTTATTGTGCACCGGCATTCTCCTGATAGCCGGGTGCACCAGTCCTGTCGTCACCCCGATCGACACCCCCACCCTCACTCCCACACCCACACCAACCGTGGTGCCCATATCCACACCGGATATGATGCCCCAGCCGACCGATAGTATTCCTTCGTTCCAGCAGGTTTCCATGCAGGTCACCAAAAATACCGTGGCAGTCGATCCCTGGGTCTCGGTCCTCTTCGCAGGGGGATCAGGTCAATCCTACGTCACCATGATAACGGCAACGATCATCAGGTTTGATGGGACCACAGAGACACAGTCAGCCATGTACCCTGAGATTGGGACAAACATCCTCTTATCAGGTTCAACCCGGACCGACCGGGTTATCGTGGATGTTACCTACACGGATGGCTCCACCTATACGGCGAAGGACGAGTTGGTGCCATTCCAGAGCCCGAATTCCTGATCTTTTTTTTAACGAGGGGTTTTGTCAATGTGTGGCTGTCAGCCTTCGGGCCTTGCAGAGCCGGATCAAAAGGCTGCCATTCCGGCAAACCCGGTAATCTGATGCCCCGCGTTTCAAGAAGGGACAGGGTCAACGCTCTGAAATTTCAACACCATTTCCAGGCTGATTTTCACCTCCTTTATAGAGACTGGTGGGCAGCCTGAGAGGATCGAGATCAGGTCATCGAGTAGTTCAGGGGAATCCGCTTCCAGCGCCTGGCGGACCGCACGCTCCGGGCGCATAAACGATACATCCCTCTCTTCCTTGGCGCATCGGTAAATCATCGGAATCCGGCACAGAGCGTAACTCCAGAACCGCAGATAATAGGTTGCCGCTGCCGGTTCCCCGGATGCAGCAAGTTCCCTGGCAACCCCGATGCGCCAGTCTAGTTCGTCCTGATCCAGAAAGTAACGATACTCGGAACGCGTGGAACTTCTGATGGATGGAGGCCAGTCCGGTTCAGGGAAGCGGCTTGAGACATGGTGGTGTATGCGACGTAAGGGAGCGATCAGAGCCAGGGGGTCAGTTTCAAGATGAAGACATCGGATGAACGATCCCTCCAGTTGGACCGCATATCGTTCCTCTACCTGACGAAGCCAATCAAAGGGGCGGGTATAGATATTGGGGCAGAGGATCTGCTCGCCATCGCACAATGCGGCCAGGCAGGCGGCACTGGCTGTCTGAAGCCAGAACAGGGCCAACCCTGGAAAATCCCAGGTCACACCGATCTCCCGGACTGCATAGGACCCCAGTTCGAGAAACCCTGACACTCTCTTCTGCTGGATATCGCTTCTGTAGATCAACCGGCTCACTGCTTCACGCTGCCGGGTGGCATATCCGGTCCTGTCAAAAACCACGTGGGATGTCAATAACCTATGGGGGATGACCCCGTTGGTGGCAAAGGCTTCGGGGTCGTCAAGGGTACCAGGAGACAGCCAGATCACATCGACCATGAGGACGCTGTCTTTGTCAATCGGGAGACGGAGGCGCTGGGGAATAAGTCCGTTCACCTGGCCGAATACGAGCAAATCAAGGTCCGAGTTATTTGGTGGGGATGTGACGAAGGAGTCTCATGTGCGTTTCATTAGGCTCTTCTTCTCTGTTGAACAAGCCATGAAAGGCGGGAAATCATCTGCCTGAATCTGATGGAGAAGTTCACATTCAATTGTTGAACAAACCCGCCTTGGTACGCATGATCGCTGTGCAAAAAAATTATATATTCTCAATGTATGTATCAGCGTACATCGGGAAGGGAGAAATAAAATGACCAAGCTTCAGGATGCATGTGAAAATTGCAGGGATAGTGTTGAGGCAGTCTTCAACCCATCTTCGGGCACCCGTCAGGTCGAGATAATCGCGGGTGATCTCTATGTCACTGACTGCTGTTTTGTCCGTGATGAGATTCGATTCATCAACAGCGGTCGATTGATCTTCACTCTTGGGGGAAAGAGAGAGACGTACTGCAAGGAGTATTTTGTCATCTGCCGCAAGCTCGTCGTTATAGGCGGCCATAAGCCGGTAATCCTCAATCCTTGCGGCCCTGACGACCCCGGGAGCATGTACAACGCCAACAATGTGATCACCTGGAAGGATCGCCTTAAGGAAGCCCAAGCCGGTGCCCCACCCAATCCCGCACAGGCTGCAGACGGTCAGGATTTTGGACTCAATAACTGGCAGAACCTGGGCCAGGGCAACAACGGAAAGGACGGCGGGAACGGGACGAACGGCGCACTACGCAATCCGGGTAGCAATGGCCGGGATGCCCCCAGCATAACTCTCGTTGCCCTCGAGGTGGAGATCGGGGCTTTCGATCATCTGACCATCGACTTTGACGGCCAGAACGGCGGTGAAGGCAGTCTCGGGCAGAAAGGGGGAGACGGCGGCAATGGAATGGGAGGCCGTCAGGGCGAGTCAGATACCAGCTGGCCCGGGACAGGTTGCGATCGTCAGCCCGGCTCTGGTGGTGCCGGTGGCAAAGGCGGTGACGGCGGACAGGGGGGCGACGGTGGAAAAGGAGGTAACGCGGGGAAGATTGCCATTGTCAGCACCCATGAGAACATCACGTCCGGTGCGTTTGTGAGCGGTAATATCAGCTTTGTGAATGACGGTGGAAGCGGTGGCAAAGGCGGAAGGGGCGGTTTTGGCGGCAGAGGCGGCCTTGGGGGCAATCCCGGCTTTAAAACCAGCGAATGCGATTCCGCCTCCAACGGCCCGAATGGCGACGACGGCTGGCCACCGATTGGAATCGGGCTTGGATCGGACGCGAACACAGGGGCCACCGGACCCAACGGGACGACCGGGGGAGCGCCGTCATTTGAAGAGGTGAAGCATGACACCTGTGCCGATCAGCTCCCTCTGCCCATCGAGGTTCTCACCCCACTCGATCCTGCCGTGTATTGCAGGGGATTTTCCACTCCAGACACCGGAGAGGGCTCGCTGTCAGGAAACAATCTGGCCCAGGTCAATTCAGTTGACGTGACCGGTCTTGCGAATATCACGACGACGGTCAAGCTCAGCGGTACAGATACAAAGCTGGATCTGAAATTTGACATCGCAGGAAACTCTGGGTTGGGAATGGGCAATCTGATCCTGAAACCGGCCTTTGGCACGCAGAAAACATTGAACAATGCTATAGAGGTGCGCAGGTTTGAAGTCCTCACCATCTTACCGAATACCGGCGCCAGGGGGGCAGACGTCAATGTTCAGATTACAGGTCATTGCTTTGATCCAGACTCACTGAACCCGGATGTCAACGTGAGCGGCCTTGGCGTCACCGTTTACAATGTTCTTGTCCTTGATACGCAGAACATCCAGTGCGTGTTCTCCATCGGCAACCTGGCGGCGCTCGGCGCAAGGAACGTGACCGTCAAGTTCGGGCTGAAGCAGCACACGTTGCTCAATGCCTTTACCATTACCGGATAGCGTTTCGGCACTGACAGAAATATGCGGGCAGGTTCCACGTCCCGGTCAGCCTTAAGGGCTGATCGGGAGATGTTCCCGCATGACCAGGAGAAAAATGCCAGAACGGGCAGAGACACTTCTTACACGATGAGGCTTCCATGAAAGGGCCTCCCACATTGGACCAGGCTATCGAAAGGGCAAAACGGCACCTGCTCTCGCAGGCTGAGGCGGGCTTTCCTGAAACCCGGCATACCATGCAGTTCCCCCGGAGGGAGGGATTCCACGCCAGGAAAGAAGAACATTCATCGGATGTCTTCGCCCGGGCCGTGCTTGCCGGGGTGTTGCTCGATATCCGCGAGCTTTCCGATAGTGATGAGCATTTCAAGGACACACTCCAGGAAATTGCGTATCGTGAAGCTCGGCTATGTAGCCCAGGCTACCTTGAAAGGCAGGGTGGGCGGCTGGAGATATTTTCCTGACCTGCCCGAGCTGCCTCCAGACCTCGACAGCCTCTCGGCAGCACTCCACCTCTTTACACGTGTCGCGCCCGAGTACACAACGCTTTGCGAAGAACCGGTCAGGATTGCCCTGGAAGGGATTGTTACCGGACGGATCCCTGAAAACCTGGATCATTTCTTCAAAAGATCCAAAGGAACCGCTGACATGGATGAAAGAGGCCATCTCGCTCCATTGGGGAGATGCTATCGATGTCGAAGTGTGCGCCCGGTTTTTCCTTGCACTCCTCTCCTCTGGCAACAGGGCCTATCACTCCACGGTCTTTCGTGGCGCAGACTATGTCCTGGGGCAACAGCAGCCGGATGGTTCCTGGAAGGCTGGCTGGTACTGGGGACCTGTGTATGGCAGCAGCCTTTGTCTGGACCTGCTCCGGGAACTCGGGGTCGGTGAGCAGGCGCAGTCCAGGGCGGAGCGGTTTTTCCTCGCAACTCAGAGGGAGAACGGGGGGTGGGGAGTGTGGGAATCGGTTCCATTGGACACGGCCATATCCCTCTGGGCGCTCGGCAGACCGGGACTTGCAAAACATCCTGACGTGGTCGAGAGGGTGGTAGGCTTTTTACTGAATTTTCAGGCGGAAGACGGCCGGTGGAATCCTTCGCCCTGGATAAAGATGGAAGTCGGACGTGCCAAAGGACAAACAAGTCATACCCTGACCTATCAGAGCGCGACGCTGACAACCGCTTTTTGTCTCCGTTCGTTGCTCCTGGTGCGGCCATGGTACTCATGTCAATCCTGAAACGTGTCCCGGTCGTTTTGGTCGATCCAGGTTTTTCATTGGAGCATGGAGTGTCCTTTCTCAGAAATTGGGAGAATACAGGGAACAACCAATTGCGGAACAAGATCATCAAATTGAACCTGATTTGTTTGACCGACTCTCCTGTACATCTATCGGGATAATGGTGCTTTCAGTTTACTACGACATAATTATGACTATATCATGATTCGGCGGATCTCTCTTTGGGATACAGAGTCAGGTCACCACTCTGGAGAAAAGCAGAGTATACTCTGAACGGTTTCACCCTTCCCGGCGTCAGGTCCTCCGCAATTCCGCACATCTCCGCCTGCCCCAACCCACACTATTGTTACCCTGGACGCAGGGATACAGGGTGAGTGGTTGTGATAGTCCTATCCCAATAATAGTCGACGTGTCAGTAGTCGATGTGGTTTTTATTAGGCACATCGGTTCGAAATTATTTCCCTCCGCAATCAGAACATATATTCCCCTGCCCCAACCCACACCATTTTTAACCATCATCACCAAGACAAAAGGCATAAATGGGGTTGGATCGTTCTCTCCCGAAGTTTGGGGTAAGCCGCTACCTTACTGTTATTGTTTTTGTCGCACTCATCAACGCGACCGTTGGCTTCGCATACGTTGAGGCAAAAAACTCGGAAATTACTGTGCTGCATATCGAAGGTGCACCGGAAAACATCGTATTCATCGCTGACCCCCACCTGAAAGAGAGGAATTCAGAGTATATACACACCATAGTCGATGAGATCAATGCGCTTGAACCCTCGGTAGTCCTGATCGGCGGCGATTTTGTGTACGGGGACGGGGAGGATCTCACCCATCAGACCGTGTGGCAGGATATCAATGCCCCGGTCTATGCCGTTCTCGGTAACCATGACTACAAGTCAGGCATCAATGCCACGTCGTGGGTGGAGAAGAACATGGCGATGAATGACGCATCGTTTGATGACGATACCTATGATGTGAGCAACCTGAAGGATGAATCGACCGACAATGCCTATGCCGGGCACCTGATTGCAAAACTTGAGGAGAACGGCGTGACAGTGCTCAGGAACGAGCACGTTATGGTGGATGCCGGGGGGCAGAACCTGATGCTTGTCGGTATCGATGACGGCTGGGCCGGGATGGCGGATCCCCCGACAAGTTCCTGATACGGGAGCCTATATGCTTTATATGATCCATGAGCCCGACTGCCGGGCTGACTGGGACTGTGATCTTATCCTTGCAGGACATACGCACGGGGGGCAGTTCCTGCCTCAGAATACCCCCGTCCCGGGATTCGAGCTGAGCGGCCTCGTGGAGCGGAACGGGGTGAACACGTACATCACCCGGGGAATCGGGACCTCGAACCTCGGCGTGGAACTCAGGCTCTTTGCAACACCCGAGATCGTGGTGATCAATCCTACGGAATCACCCGAGTCACTGTTCCCCGATAAAAAGGTCGAGCATATCACGGTCGGGTAATTCCTTTTTCATCCTTGTGTGCTTCGCCTTTCCCAAAAGGAAAAAAATATACGCACTGCCTTGCTATGCCTTAACATAGCAAGGTGATCGGATTGGACACGAGGATTGCAGTAGGGGCCGTGTTGTTGATTGCAGTCATCCTGATTGCAGGATGCACCCAGCAGCAGGCAGCGGATTCACTCAAGATCGGTGTTGTCGCCTCCATGACCGGATCGGCCAGCACCACGGGAAAGGATATCTGGCAGTCTGCGGTACTTGCCGCGGAGGAGATCAATGCCGATGGCGGCGTGTATATCAAAGATCTCGGGAAAAAAGTCCCGGTCGAGGTTATCCTCGGGGATGACGAATCCTCCCGCGAAGGGGGGCAGAAGGCCGTCACACGGCTGATAACCGAAGACAAAGTCGATATCCTGGTCGGCGGGTTTTCAAGCGCGGTGGTATCCTCCCACCAGTCGATCGTCAACGAACACCACGTCCCGTATATTGTGACCGGGGCTTCAAGCCCGATCATCACCCATCGGACGGACATGAATACGAATACGACCTTCCACTACTGTCCGACAACGGACGACTACGGGCGCCAGACCACCCTCTTTGCAAATGAGGTCATCCGGCCTGCAATAAACGAGAAGTTCGGCTTTTCCGCAGACCGGCCGCTCCGGATGGCGCTCGTGTACCAGGACAGCCCGTACGGAAAAGGGGTCCAGACTGCGGTGATCAACACCATCGAGCGTGAAAATCTCCCTATCGTTATCGTGGCAAACGAGACCTTCAAGATGGGTGAAACCGATTTCCGGACCCTCCTCACCTCGGTAAAGGCAGCGAAGCCCGATGTCGTATACCCGGCAACCTTCATAAACGAACAGATTCCCCTGGTCACCCAGGCACGCAGGGACGTGGGAATCAACGCCATCTTTCTTGCTGTCGAATGCAATGACGACCCCGACTATTATGCCGGAGTCGGGAAGTATGGTGACTATTCTGTCATCGAAACCCGCTTCAGCCCCTATGCCATCCCTGCAGGACCGATAGCAAACGACACCGCAGCATTCAAACAGAATTTTGAGAAGCGGTGGGGCGGGTTCCCCGGGATGATGGGGGCGTCGACCTACGAAGGCGTCTATGTCGCAACACAGGCGGCTGAAAATGCCGGCACCCGTGACAAAATTGCAGTGACTTCTGCCCTTGCATCCCTTGAGATGCCCCAAATCATCGAAGTGATGGAGAACGAGACTATCCGGTTTACTGATGATTATAGGGAGGCCCGCTTTGATCTTTACATGGAACAGCTCCGCTGGAACGAGACTGCCCAAAATCTCCGGCCGATAATTGTCTGGCCAGACCATCTGAAGGAAGGGGACTTCGTCCTCCCGGACTGGTTTGAGGCAGCAAAAGCCTAATTTTTTTAATCCGTCAACCCAGTCTGTCGGTCGGATCGGCGCATCACGGATCACAGATGGGTTGGTGAAACGTCTCTTACCGATCCATCCAGGCCGGTTATTTTCTATTGACCGTTTGCAGGGAAGAGATCGAACGCCACAATCATTTCTTTTATGTCGTGACGGATCCTATATTCCATAGAAAAGGGGCCGACCTTATGTGCATAGCAGTACCCGCAGAAGTGATTGAAAAGAGAGAGGGCAATATCGGGGTTGTGGATTACGGCGATCTGAGGCAGGAGGTCAGGCTCGATCTCGTGGATGTGGAGATCGGGGAATTTGTGCTCGTCCACGTGGGATTTGCCATCCAGAAGCTTTCAAGGGAGGAAGGTCTCGAGACACGGGAGATCTTCAGGCAGGTGTATGCAGCACTTGAAGAAGAGGCTCCAAAAACCCCGTCATCCTGATACCTTTTCAATAAACGACATGATGACACCATTCGTGCAACAGGCCCGACGCATGAAAATACTTACTTTTCCGTTGAGACTGCCGTTGGTATCATGCGCAGAAAAGGCTGTCGGCATTTTCAAAAAATATACCCGGAAATCCTATGAATGGCGGTCATTTAGCCGGATTTTCATAAGAAAATGCCTCCGGCATTTTCATTTTGTATAGTTGGGTCACAATGGGAATCATGTAGTTTTTCTGTTGTGGAGCGCCATTACCAGGATTTCCTGATCATCCGGCACTATCCTTATTTATACACCAAAATGATAGAATAGGTAAAGGAGGATATGAAATGGATAAAACAGGAGCTGCAAGCCTTATTGGAGGGATCATCCTGCTCGCTCTGGGAGCCTATGGAATATGGGTGTTCCTCCCCGATGTGATCACCGTGCTGAAGGGGTCTATCGGGATCATTGCAGTCATCATCGGGATTTTCCTGGTGGTATTCGGTGCAATCCTCATCAGGGACTGACCTTCCCTCTTTTTTCATCGCTTCATGGAGTGCGTGGTGGCTTACCCGAAGGTCAAAATATAAGGCCTATCAGGTCATAGATCATCCTGATAACAGGAATCCTCTCGTCTTTTTGGAGGAATGCTCATGATGCGGGAGAACGTGCTTGCGCTGTTACTGATCATTTCGGTCTTCGCCAATGGGTATCTGCTCCTGACTGTACCATCCGGCCTTCGATTCACACATCCCTGGAGTGAACTTTACTCCTCTCGACTCTCTTTTCGGGCCGCAAAACTCATCATCAGAGGATCTTTACTACTATTGATGAATTCGGGAATATAATCCCCATCCCGTCTCCCTCCCCAACGTTCACCCCGGATATCGGGGATACTGAATCAAACCCCCGATGAACTGGCAGGACATGGAGATAGCGAAGCGAATGAGAGCGTGAGTCTTCCAGTCGAGGAGGTGACAGTGACGCCCACCGTTGAGGTGACCACGCCGGCCCCGGTCGATCCCCTTGTCACCTATACCAGTGCCAAGCACGGATTTTCCCTCCGCTACCCGAGAAACTGGACAGTGAACGAGGCGGTGGCAGGCCGGACGGTCCTCACTCTTACTGCGCCGATTGAAACGGCGTGCGATTCGGATACAAGCCAGTGCTACAAATACGTCGCAACGTTTACGGTCGAGATTGATCAGAATCCTTCAATCACGGTCCTTGAAGACTATTTCAACAAGGCGGTATCAAGACTCCAGCTCGAGTACTCCATCACGACGACGACCAAGAGTGCACCAGCCTTGCTCTCCGCTACAAGGGCGTACCAGATCGAATATTACACGCATGATAAAAGAGGAAATGCCGTCCGGAACTTCATGCAGTATTATGCGATCATTGATGGAAAGGGCTACATCATCAGTTATTTTGGTCCCTACTCCATACGGGAGAACGTCTTTGACCACAACAAGGGAGATGCCCAGAGAATCATCGACTCTATCAGTATAACACGGTCCTACAAACCGGTGTAAGGGGAAAAGGGGAGTCGGGCAACTTCATGTTCCCTTTCAACACGGGTTCCCGATGTCCAGGTTGGAACCTGTATACCTGACCCATTCGTGAAATCCGATCCCGTCCCTTTCAACACGGGTTCCCCATGTCCCGGTTGGAAAGAGACCATGATGACCCTGGAACCGATTGCCTTTCTACGTCCATACAAAAAAAGGGAAAAATGTCCTGTTTTCAGGGAGGAAACATCGTGGTTCCGGTATTATCCCATTACGGGATAGTTCCATCGATATACCGGATACGGAAGCGGGATATTCCCAAGCTGGGTCCCGGGGTTGTCGAGATCGCTCAGGATCACCTCTGATGACGAGATTGTCGAGAGCACATCGCCCATGTAGAGCGACCGGGTGACCCTGTCGGCACCATAGAACATATCCTGTCCTGTACCATGGGCGACCTTCCCACGGAGCACAAATCCTGTTTCAGGGGTAACCCCAAAGACGTATGCCCCGTTCCAGTACCTGCATGGTGTAGGGTGCCGTTTTTCCCTCGTACAGGGATACCTCCCGGACCTCTTCCACCGGTATGACCAGCAGGTTCTTCGAACGGTCGAAAAGGAATGCCTTATGGTCGCGGAGGGCCTCTGAATCCGTTCCTGCCACCCCGATCTCGACTTTGTCAATCATGGCCGGGTTGTTTACATCGGATACATCGAAGAGGGCCAGTTTGAGGCCCAGTGTGGAGACCCCGCCCCACTGGTTTTCAGCCGTCTCGCGTCCAATGCCGATGATATGGTTCTTGTCATAAGGATGGAGATAGTCAGAGAACCCCGGGATCTTCAGCATCCCGAGTATCCCGGGTTTTGCCGGATCGGACAGGTCGATCACAAAGAACGGATCGACTCTCTTGAACGTCACCAGGTACAGCCGGTCGCCGATGAAACGGCTGGAGTAGATCCTTTCATCGGGAGCGATATATTCAATCCTGCCCACGGTCCGCATGGCATCATCCAGCACGTAGACATTGTTGAACAGATAGGTCCGGGAGCCAGTCCAGCCCTCGACCGTTGTGGCGACCCTCAGATGGTCCTCAAATTCGTCCATCGAGAACTGGTTCAGCAGGTGGCCGGGAACATCGCCGCTCGCGACATATCGCACCTTCCCGTTGTTCATTGAAAACTTGTGGATGATGGTGCCTTCCTGGTTGTATTCCGGCGAGGCAACCTGCTCCTGGAGAGCCGGGCGCATCTCGTTCCAGCGCGGGGTGGGGATGGTCCGCTGATATGCGAGATACATGTTCGATTGTGACGAATAGAGCGTTGTTGCCGGTCCTACGAGAAAGGATTCTGCTGCCGGAGCGGAATCATCATGGATATTGAATGAGGTGATGGTCTGGTAAAGGTAATACGGATAGATCATATCGAAATAATAGACATCCGGGGTGATCTCCTGGTCATCACGCTCTTTTACCATCGGGAACGATCGGGTCGTCGCTATAGTAATCGACTGGTTCAGTGGTGATGGTGTATACATAGTCCCCGATCATGCGCGAGTCATAGTAACTGCCTGTCATGGAGATCGTCCTCTCAAGATCCGGTGCACTCCGGTCAGAGATATCGAATACCAGCGCCTTTGTCGCCTGGCGCCAGGAGGGGACAGGAGCGATGCTTCCGGCTGGTTTGATGAAGATTTCATCGTTCCCGCTCGCAAATACGACAAGCCGGTCTCCTTCGAGGAAGATCTCTTCAGGACTCTCCCTGATTGGCGTTGTCGAGACGATGCGTGCCTGTTCTGCCGGATATGCATCGATGATGACAAGCGCCCCGTCCGAGATGAGATAGATGTACTTCCCGTCATTTTTCACAAAATCGGCTTCATCGACACCGATCACCTGGATATTTGTGGCCGAGTAATCGTCCGCTGAAACGGATGGGCGTAGGCAAATGCCGCTGCCTGCCCCTCCGGCGCTTCCCTGGACTTCCTTTGCATCTGTCACCATCATTGTCGGGCCGCCCTGGCTGGAGTAACCGGGCACGGACTCCCCGCGATGTGCCTTCAGGTATGCTTTCAGCGCTTCTGTCGATTCAAACTTGTGGATATCCCCGCCAGAGGCCGGGAGCGATTCGTCCTGCATGAGCGCTACCGCTATGATTGCACCTATGATCAGAACGCCGGCAAACAGGAGGAGCCAGAGAATTCGGGACTGCATGGTAACCACCAATTTCTTCTTACCCTCACCCTCTTGGTTCAACAGTTATGTAGTTTCCTTTGATTGCGAATATTTTCGCAATTATTCTTGAGTTTAAGCGCTGAATTAGCGTTTTCTCTGTTGCACCGGGATAATGAGCTGGAAGAGATGGTCTTCATTCTGCTGCGGGGGTGACTGAATAAGACTCTTCACCTTCCGACAGATACCTGGGGGCTAATGTAACATGAACGAAACACAAGCACCCTGCTCCAGAGTGCGATCCGGTGCGGATCAGGGCTGGGGAAAGAGAAGTTCTCACGACGGAAATAAAGATGCCTTATCAATAACATATATATCATCCTCCTTTTAACATAGTAAAAACCGAATTTTTTTCCAAGGTTTTCTGTCATCACGGAAGTGATTCATGCGTCCGACCCTGAAAGAAGAACTCGAATTTGCCATCTGGAAGATCACAGGCACTCCCATGAAGTTTTCCGAATACTCGATCCCTTACCTGTCACAGGAAATTGCAAAGAAGACGGGGGAGGATCCTGCCGTTGTGAGCCTTCAGCTGATCCGGGAGATCAAGCAGATCGTCCACGACGATGTCGACCAGCAGTTGAAAAAGTGCCGGCCGTGTGGAAAGTCTTCCTGAAAACCACCCTGCCGATATTTTTGCTGTAGAAACGGCTGAAGGGGTATCGTATTCCCCCTGACTCCCTGACACGAATTCCTCCCTTCAGACCCACTCGCTTTCTTTCTCTTGCCAGGGTAACCTGCCTGTTATTTTGCCGTATCCCAATAGATTCCCGGGGTGAAAATCGGAGTAAGTGAGCCAGAAAGGGTTTTTGGGACCGTGATCCTCACAAACAGCGAGATCCTACTGATATTTCAGGAAAAGTAACAATTATATCTGTTTCAAACAACAAGCCTGAATTATTCTGTAGCCCATAGCTCTTTTGCATGAATCCGGCCATTCGGGGATATGTGGATCTCCTCCGACTGCAGTTCTTCTTTGCATGGCCGGTGCTCTTCTGTTCGGGGTATCTGCTTGCTACCTCGGTGTATGGTGTATTCTCCTGGTATGACCTTGCAAAGGTCGCCCTGATCGGTTTTTTCGGATTCGAGGCCGGCTTTGTTCTGAACGATTATGTCGATCGTTCCTATGACGCCAGGGACGTAGAGGCCGGGAAACTGACAAAATACTGGCGAATCTTCGGGACACGGCCTATTCCGCTCGGTCTCGTATCCCCCCGCCAGGCACTCGGCCTCTTCGTGCTGCTCGTCACGGCGGCAGTCCTCCTGATAGCAACCCTCCCGTTTCCGAATTCTGTGTACGTACTCCTCATCATGCTCTTCTCGTTCAGTGTAGAGGTGTTGTACCAGGTGCGAAAGCGGAAGCAGCGCCTCCCCCTGGCCCAGCTGGCGGGCCGTATTGATTTTGCCCTGTTCCCTGTCGCCGGCTACCTCTGTATCGGGAGCCCGGATGCGACCGCGCTTTTGTATTTCCTCTTCTTCTATCCGTTTGCCCAGGCACACCTGGGTGCAAATGACCTGATCGATGTCGAAAATGACAAGGCAAGGGGGATGAACTCCGTGACAACGCTCTACGGGCTCTCAGGCACGGCTCTCTGGATCGCGGGTTTTACCGGTATCCATGTCGTGACTGCGCTGCTCTTCATGACACGCCTGGGCTGGATAGCACGGGGAGGAATCTTCCTTGGGCTCTGTCTCCTCATCATAGCGAATGTGACGATCAACAGGAGCAAAACCCCGGATACCGGCCTCAAAGTGCTGCCGATCTTCCATATCACCATGCTGATCTATGCTCTGTCTATCGGGATTGATGCAGTCATCTGAAACAGGCTGATGCCGACAGGAAGGATTCCATGAATCCGAAAGATTTTACAAGCACACACAATGAAAAACCTTAATGATGCGTTCTACAACAGGCCAGACGCATGAAAATACTTACTTTTCCCGTTGAGACTACAGTTGGTATGATGGGCAGAAGAGGTTGTCGGCATAGAAAAAAGACCATTAAATCCTATGAATTCCTGATTTAACCCCATTATAATAGGAAATGCCAGCGGCATGTTCACAAAAATGGAGAGGGAGAGACTTCGCAGGGGACCCCGGCCTTTCGTCACACCATTCTACGTTTAACGTGCATACGCCTCGACAAGGTCCCTCGCGGTGATGATCCCCGCTATCTCCTTCTTTTTCATGAGGATCAGCCGCCTGATATGCCGTGCGGCCATGGTCTTTGCGGCGGTATGGATGCTGATCCCTACAGGTGCGGTGATCAGCGGGGAAGAGGATGCCATGCTTACCGGGGCATCCAGAGGCCTGCCCCGGGCGAGGAAGGTAGAGAGGAGGTCACGTTCCGTGAATATGCCGCAGGGATGCTCGTCCCTGGTCACGATCACGCTGCCTACCCGCTCCCTGCCCATGATCCGTGCCGTCTCTTCGACCGTCTCGTCCTCTCCGATGCTGACAACTTCCCTTGTCATGAATTCATCGACAACAAGGGAGGTCTCGGGAGCATCGGGCATCTCCCGGATAAGGTCCGATGCAGTGATGACCCCTGCGATATCCCCGCACTGGAAGACCGCAAGCCTCCCTTTCCTCCGGGTCATCGTCCGGGCCGCCTCCCGGATATCGATATCCGGACATATCTTGATCAGCGGGTACGACATGACCTGCCCGACTTTGGTTGTCTCGATAGCAAGGCCCCCGGCGAGGACTTTTGAGAGCAGGTCACGCTCGGTCACGATCCCGACCGGTGTTCCGTATTGCAGTACTATCAGGCTCCCGATGTGCTTTTCACCCATGCGCTTTGCAGCATCCGCCATGGTGATATCCGGGCTGGTCGTCACGACCTCCCGGCTCATAATATCGGCGACTTTCATGTGCCGCTTGTATTCCTTGTAGGCACTGTCGAGCACACTCGGGAATTCAATACCAGGTTTTTCCGGTGCAGCCATAGAAATTCCCCACTGTGAGAATCGGCTCCTGAATTTTAAATGTTTCGGCTGGTCGGGAGGATCCGGAGTGCACCATGCGCAGGGTGATGTGCTCGATTCAATCCCTGGAAAATGAGTGAATTGTTCCGGACTTCATTTGTATGCGAGTTTCCAGCGGCCTCTCATACTTCGATCAGGTTCATCCAATGCTGTCTTTTAAGGAGGGTATTTAATATACCGGGCCATATCTTTTCACCATGAAAGACAAGGGAAGTTCGAAAGGGAAGAGCAAAAAGCCGGAAAGCAGCGAGGCGAAACCTGTTGAAGGCGCCGATGCAAAGGCAGTCCCTGTACGGGATGTCCCGATGACCGCCAAGGAAAAGATCGCTGCCAACCAGAAAAACAAGAGAAGAAAATAAGTGGGAAAGGGAAGGGGCGGTCACACGTCTCCGGAAATATTCCTTTTCATTTTTTGATTAAATAGTTCAAAATTCAGGTATCACCGGTATCCTCCAGGGAACTCCTTTCCCGTACGCGTACGTTTTTATGACCTCCGGTCTCCAGTATGCACATGCAGCTCGGCGTCTCAAGCTATTGCCTTATTGGGCGTCCGCTGGAAGAATCGCTTGACATCCTGTCGGGCGTCACCGACCTTATCGAGGTGATGGACGAAGGACCCCATTTCATCACCGATCCGGCAGTCTTTGAGAGTTACTCGCAGGACTTCGTCATTCACGCACCGTATCACGGGATGAATATCGCGAGCATCTTCGACGCCATCCGCAAGGCGAGCGTGGAAGTGATGACCGACTGCTTTGCCGTCGCAGCGGAGATCGGAGCACCGGTCGTCATCCATCCTGGCTATTATGCATGGAACCAGGAGAAGGGAGAAGCAGACCGGCAGTTTCAACAATCCCTGCTTGAGCTCCGCGACACCGCAGCCGATCTCTCGCTCACGTTCTGGTTTGAGAACATGGGGGATATGAACTTCTTCAACCTGCGGACTCCGGACGATATCGGGCTCATCGGAACCACCGGCTTTACCCTTGATACCGGCCACGCGAATCTCAACCACTGCCTGCCCGAATTCCTCCAAACCAGCTTCTCCCACATGCACATTCACGACAACGACGGCAGAAAAGATACCCACAGTGCAGTAGGGGAAGGCAATATCGATTTTTTCCCGGTGATTGCGGCGCTGCGGAAGACGAAGGCGACCGCTGTTCTCGAGGTGAAGGACTTTGATGGCGTCATCAGGAGCATGAAAGCGCTGGACCGGCTGTGACAAAAGAAGATAGTCCTAGGTTTAAAACGGTGCATGCCGGTAGGAAGATCTCTCTATTGTTTGTATCTTGTAAAGAAATGTGCCGTATTTTCCAAATTTACGCCTTTTCAGAATAGAGAAAAGAACGATCAAGTGGAAAAGTGCTGCGATAGAGCGAATAAACCTGGTACTAAAGTTCTCATCAATAAAAGGTATATATAATAAAGATCAGTATTTCCTTCCATCCCCTTATGGCATTAAAGATGTCTAACCCATCGCTCTGTGGTAATGGGGAAACGCACTCAGTCGTAACGGTTGGAGAACTGATGAGAGGGGAAGGAGGGATGAGGTGAGAAACCCCCATATCGGAAGGACGTAGTGAACGGGCATGCCTCACGCTGCCTGTTCTTGTACAGGGCATCAGAATTTGATGCCATTCATTGATTATCGGAAGAACTAGGTGAGCATGAAAAAGGAGGTACGCACATGCAGCAGCAGATACTACGAAAAGTCCGCAGAAAACAAATCCCCGTACGGAACCTGGACACTGAATCTGATGTTGATCAGATAATAGGGCATCTTTCAGAGTCTGGGACGACAATGATAGGCAATTCCTACTTCTTTATCAGAGCACAAGGGAATAATGCCTCGATATATCGGACGAATGTCGCTTATGGGGGGATCTATTCTTCGGAAGTGATCGATCATCACAGCTACGGGATATCTGATGATGATATCGATAATGCACTCCGGTTCCCAGCTCCCGAGTGCGAAATCCAGGGATTTTACCCTATTTCCGAACATATTGAGAAGAAACTGCGAATATTATTCGATTAACTATCCCTTTTTCCCTGAAAAGATAAGGAATACCCGTTCTGACCATTTCTGCTTAAAAAGTGATCGTGCATTGAACCTAAAGGCAAAGTGCATCTACCGGAACTATAGTTCAGCAATTATATCAATTTTCAAAAAAGAAATCGAACCATCAGTCTTAAAGTGCTGCTATGGGGATTCGAACCCCAGTCTTCGGCGTGAAAGGCCGAAATGATTGGCCGGACTACACTATAGCAGCAAGTTGCCTATCCTGTTAGATCTTCAACGTAAAAATAATTGTGTATATGGGGGGGTCCGGGTGTATCACTTGTAGATCGGGGTTCCCTCGGTCTCGGTGACCGTCTTGAATGCTGCCATCAGCTGGCGGGTGACCGGTCCCGGTTTCCCGGTCCCGATGGCACGGCCATCGATCAGGACGATCGGGCCCACTTCGGCTGCGGTACCGGTAACGAACACCTCGTCGGCAGAGTACATGTCGTAGTACCCCAGGTTCTGCTCGACCAGCGTGAACCCATGCGATTTTGCGATCTCGAGGACCACTGCCCGGGTGACCCCGCGGAGGTTGTTCAGGGTCGGGGGGGTGTAGATGACCCCGTTCTTGACGATGAAGATGTTGTCCCCCGAGCCTTCAGCGATATACCCGTTGGTATCAAAGAAGATCGCCTCATCCCCGCCCTTGTAGTTCGCCTCGATTTTGGCGAGGATATTGTTCAGGTAGTTCAGGCTCTTGACATTCGGCGGGAGTGCATCGGCCGGGTTCCTCCGGACCGAGACCGTGATCGCCTTGAGACCCTTCTCGTAGAGATCGCCGTACATCGCGCCCCATTCGACCGCGATCACGATCACCGAGGCCTTCGGGCACTTCCGCGGGTCAAGCCCAAGATCCCCGACTCCCCGTGAGACGAGCGGCCGGATGTACCCGTTCTTCAGTTTGTTTCTCCGAAGGGTCTCGAGGATGATCTCTGCCATCTCTTCCTTTGAGACCGGGACGGTGAGATCGATGGTCCGTGCCGAGTCGTACATCCGGTCCAGGTGCTCCTGGAGACGGAAGACCCTCCCGTTGTACGCCCGGATCCCCTCAAAGACCCCGTCCCCGTAAAGAAATCCATGGTCAAAGACAGAGACGCGTGCCTCATCTTTGGGCAGGTACTTCCCGTCAATATAGATGATCATACCTGCTAGGTTTGGAAGTACTAGTATTTTTTACCTGCTGGTTATCTCCGGGAATGGTCCCTGCAGGTTGCGACAAATGCCGCGATCATGCCCCTGCTGCTGACCGGGTGGAGGTGGGTATAGCTCCCGATCGTGTTATCCCTGACAGCGCCATCGAGCTGCCCCCGGATGCCCCTGCCCCTGGAGAGCAGGTAGGAAAAGCGGGTATCCTCCGGGAGTATCACCTCAGAGTAATGGAATTCGTGACCCCTGAAAAGGCCTGCACCGACAGGGTTGCCTGCCACGGCTCTCACCCTCGACATAACTTACCACCCTGCGGGCCGGCATGACCGTCGAGCCTTCAAAGACCCCGCACATCTGCGATGACTCCTCCTGCTCCGATCCCTGCCACCCGGCCCGGGTCCGTATCTCTCCGGTGAGGTACATCAGGCCACCGCATTCGGCATAGACCGGGACTCCTTCCCGGGAACGGTCGAAGACAGCCTCCCTCATCCGGTCATTTGCTTCCAGTTCCTGCAGGAACAGCTCCGGATACCCCCCGCCAAAGATGTATCCGTCGGCATCCGGGAGTTGATCGTGAATCGGACTGAAGGTGGTCACCCGGGCACCCTCTGCCCTGAGTACATCGAACAGATCGGCATAATAGAAATTGAATGCTTCATCGAGTGCAACCGCAATCGTCGTCCCTGGAACATCCGCAGGCCGGAAGAAAGGGTCCGATCCCAGGGGAGGAGTGATCGGGAGGGCGAGTTCGAGCAGGGCATCGAGATCGATATGGTCCCCGACCATGCGGGTGACTGCCTGGATCCTTTCAAGAAACGCAGGGGCAGTTTTTCCCTCAAGGTACGGTACAAGGCCAAGGTGCCGCATGGCCAGTTCCATTTCAGGCTGGCGCGGGACAGCGCCGATGACCGGGATGTTGCAATAGTGCTCGATCGCCTCGGTGGCTTTCCGGACATGCTGCGAGCCGGCAACATTGTTCAGGATGATCCCCCGGATATCGATCTCCGGGTCAAACGACTGGAATCCCTTGACGATCGCCGCAGCACTCCTCGTGATACTCCGCGCACTCACCACCAGCACGACCGGGATGCCAAGGAGTTTTGCGACGGCAGCACTGCTGCCGGTATCGCGAAGGGACTCGGCTCCCTCGTACAGTCCTCTCACGCCTTCAATGAGACCAAGGTCCGATCCCTGCATCCCATGGGCAAAAATCCTCGCAAGATCCTCCCTGGCCATCACATACGTATCCAGGTTGCGGCAGGGACGACCGGTGACCGCGGCCAGGTAGGAGGGATCGATATAGTCCATGCCCACCTTGAAGGTCTGTACCGTCATCTTCTGCGAGAGCAGGGAAGCGATGGCAAGGCTGATACTCGTCTTTCCGCTGCCGGAACGATCCCCGGATACCATCAGGGCCTGCATCACATGCTCCGGAGGACAGCGCCAAACTCGCTTTCGACGATATCCCTGACCCCGAGTGTCTTGGGGTGGAGATCGATCTCCACAATCACATGCCGGTGACCGAGATCATGGAGTGGCTCGACCTGGCGGGGTCCGTTTGTGACAGAGATGCATTCAATCCCTTCAGTATAGGCCCGGGGAATCGCGTGCGGCACCCCGACGATAAGAGCAAACGTGGGGTTCAGTTCCGCGATTCGTCTCCCGACCGCTTCCCCGTTTGCTCCGTATTCATCAAGGGCCCCGAGCAGTTCGGGTTCCACTCCCCGGTCCTTCATCCCATTGAAAATCCGCAGGGCGTCTCCCCTGACTTTCGGAAGACCGCGGGGCTCCAGGTTCGCGATATACGTGATATCGGCACAGGGGAACGAGTCATGGAGTGCAAGGAGTTCGTCGGCAAACATGTAGGCAGTCTCCTTCTTGGCATTCATGACCGCGACCCCCTTCTCCCCTGATTCTGCAAGATCGAGAAGCCTCCGGGCGACCCTGTGCTTGAGATCTCCCCGCGATGGCTCGATATAGGGCTTGGAGGCGGCACCACGGAGGCGTTCGACCTCGTTTGCCATGGCAAGCAGGTATCTCTGGCGCTCGAGTTCATCGGCAGAAATCCACCCGGCCTCGGCTGCTGGCTCGAGGGTTGCGATCACGCCCTCGATGTTCTCAGGGAATCCTGCATGGATCTCAATCGCGATCGTGGGGGTAGCGACCCCTGAATGAGTTACCGCCGACTTGAGATCCTCCCCGATAATCATGGAGACACACGTACCCACCACTGCCATCCGGTGCGGGTGAAACTGCTCCTCCGCATACCGGAGCACGCGTTCGAGCGACTCCTGCCCGCCGAAGATAAATTCGTGGTCTGCAAGAGAGGTGGTGAGTACCCGCATCCCGTCTTCCTCAAGGAGCCTGGCATGCTTGAACGAGCATCCCGACGGGCCGTGAAGCACGGCGACATCGACTTCAAGATCCCGTGCAGTGTAGAGGGCGGCGACAATCGAACTCGGCCTTGGCTGCATGTACTTCATAGCGCCTCACCTCCAGCACTTTACCGAAAGGACAATACTCCCTCGTCTGGTCATGGAGCGTGCGATGGATGCTCCCTCCTCAAGGGATCCTGCATGGGTTACAGGGATACCGGCACAACCGGGGTTTTTCTCAATCCCTGTATATTCTTTTCCAACCACAATCACCCGGGCAGGGCGGATCCCGGAGACTGCAGCCATAATTTCATCTGCAGGGAACCCCTCACATACCGCCCCGGTCTCTTTTCCTACGACAAGGGTAATTTCGTCCATTCCTGTGATCTTCCTGGCATATTCAGCCGCATGAAGGGTTGTCGATGCGTTGGTCCCTGAATTGGCATTGTCAACAATCCGGACATCCCCTTCCCGCGACTCCGCCATCCTGCCCGGGATAGCGGAAAATGTCGAGAGCCTCCCGGGATTCCCTCCAAGCTCGCATACGGCAGCAGCGGCAAGCATCAGCGGGACCCGGTAACTCTCCAGGGAGAGGAGCGGGGATTCAAATGTATCTCTCCTCCCTGCACAGCAACAGGTGCAGGAATCGCCCCGCGGTACCGCCACCGCCTCCACCCGTACCGCTCCCGGGGCGTCAACTCCCGGTGCAACAAGAAGGCGGGGCATACCCTGGGCGGAACGGACCTTCTCAACAGAGCGCGTGCCGTTTTCCACCGGCAAACAGGTAATCCTCGCAGGAGGTGATGATACCGTAGTCGCCTGCGCCCGTGCAGCCCAGGGATACTTCGGTGATCAACCAGCCGCCGGTCCGGGACGCTTCTTCTGCCGCAGGGAGTATGGATGCCGGGGTGATACTCTTCTTCCAGATCTGTTCCTTCCCCGGGAAGCGGAAGGTCCCGATCGAGGTATGGAGAATGCCGGGGCCGTCCATGGCGTGGGCAAGGGCACATGCCGTGGTGGTCTTTCCCCGGGCCCCCGTGATCTCCACGAACGGAGAAGGCCGGTCCTCTCCAACGATCCACCGGACCGCTTCATGGTGGGAGATTACGGGAATGGCGAGTGACTGCAATAACGGGTGCGACGGGTCGAGGTGCACTGGTGCAACCGCCAGGTCATAGTCCCTTGAAGCGGCTGTTGTCACATCGATTCCTGACTTTCCCCTGTAGATATCGACCGCATCCGTAAAATGGCCTTTGGCGCTCAGGTACCTGGCGATATCAAGGCCACCATGGATCGTGTCGATGACAAGCACTCGCATAAAGGGTTACAGGAGGGAGAGCACCCTTTCGGCGTTCTTTACCATCAGGTCGGCAAGGAGCGGGTCGCTTCCGATGGGGTCGGCATAGAGGAGGGGGATGTTCTTCCCGTTTTGTGCAAACTGTCCCCTGGTCTCGCCCTGCGAAAGACCGAGGATCTCAGGGATATCATGCAGGATATGGACCCCTTTGGCAAGGAACAGGGGAACGACCACCAGCACATCGATGGGCTCATTCCGGAACTCGTGCATGGAGTCCTGGATGGAGGGGGAGTTCATGTTCATAAAACCGCACTTCACCACAAAATCCGGGTATCTGCGGGCAATATGTCCTGCAGTCTCTTCGACAAGTTCCTTATTGTAGGGGAGTTTACTTCCATGGCCAACCAGTAGGATGCCCTTCTTACTCATATGATACTACGTTGTACTGATACACGTAAAACAATTACCAATTTTTTCCGCCGGATATCACCATGCGGGCCCTCCGGATCGCTCTACGGCGATATTCTCCCTTCGGCAGAAGGGATGCCATGACAGTATAGTTTTTCCGGTTTATTTTTAAGGTATTCCAACGACTTATACTCCCATACAACGAATCATGAAAATGACCCCTGAATAATTTTCGTAAACCAATAAAACCGTGTTAATATGGAAAATAACGAGTATTTCAAAAGGTTCGGCATCATTCTCAATCGCAGGGTCGTAAAGACCCCCCTGGCCATTGCTTCGATGGCCGGATGGGTCGATGCCCGCTATGTGCTCGCCCTGAGAGCGCATGTCGGCGCTGCCTTCATCGGGGGTTATTCCATCGATGAAAAGACCCTTGAAGCCAGCCGTGAGATGGCTGGAAAAGGCAGGAAAGAGTTCCTGTGTGACGACCCTTTGAAAGAACTCGGGGACCAGGCCCGGATGCTTGAGGAGACTGATGTGGTGACCGGGATCAATCTCCGGGGAAGCAGCGCAGAATCCTTTCAGGAGGCTGCCCGGTGCCTCGGGGACAGGGTAATATACGAGATCGATGCCCATTGCCGCCAGGAACCGATGATCAGGGCCGGGTGCGGCGAATATTACCTTCTCCATCCGGATGAACTCGTCCGCTGTGTCCAGGCACTCAAATCCGAGGGGGTCTGTGTCTCCGTCAAGATCCGGGCAGGGGTGCATGCCGATGATGCCTCCCTTGCACATACCCTCTGGAAGGCCGGGGCCGATATCCTCCATGTCGATCTCATGGACTTCGGCTACCAGAAGATCCGGCAGATACGGAATAACAGCCCCCTGTTTCTGATCGCAAACAACTCGATGCATACCTTCGAGCGGATGAAGGAGATGTTGTCGCATGGCGCGGACATGGTATCGCTCGCCCGGAAATCCGATGAACGCACACTCGGAGGCCTTGATGCAGCCATATCGAGGTATGCCGATGAACACGGCTGGTACAATTCTCCCAAACAGATCTGCAGGGGGGGCGACATCCGTGCCCTCTCCTTCTGCTGCATGCCAGTCAAGAACTGTCCTCTCATCCCCACGCTTGACAAGCTCGGCATTGCAAGGGAGGAATTTATAGAATTGAAGCAGGAGTATGTCAGAAACACTCCTCTTTCCGAGGGGAAACAGACCTGTTTTGGCAGCCTGGCCTGGTGCTGCAAGGACTCTTCCCCCTGCATGTTCCGCGAACTCTCCATCCGGCAGGCCGGGCTTTCCAACGCTGAGTACATGCGGAAAAAGCGGGAGTCTATCCGATAAACTGATGCACTGGTTGTTTTATGAGCGGGCGAAGAATAACGCGCGCTGATCGTGCCCAGCTCGCGATGATGCTTGAGGTATGCGCCTTCCCAAAACCAGGGAACGTAGACCGGTGTCACGATTATCCTGAGACCCGCCTCGAGCATTTTCTGGCGTCGACAATCCTTGCGCGTCCCGCACTTGAACGGGCAGAAAGAGGCGAGGGGGGTGTCGGGGAATGTATCCTTGACGCTGTCGAGAACACCAGTGTCCATTCGGGGGGAAATACGCACTTCGGCGCATTCATCCTCCTTATCCCACTCCTCCTTGGAAGGGACATCCCGGGAGCCTGCCGTGTCGTGGCCGGGACGACCGTCGACGATGCAGTCCTCTTTTACAAGGCCTTTGGAAAGACCCGGGTGAGAGTACTCTCGAACGATGAACTGGATGTGAACGATCCGGGAGCGGTTGAGGAGCTCCGGAAGCGGGAGATGACCCTGTACGATGTTATGTTGTATTCTGCTCGGAACGATATGGTTGCACGGGAATGGATCAACGGGTTTGCCCTGACCAGGCGCGGAGCCGATCTCCTCCATTCCTATGGGGGGGGAAGCGGTGCCGTGGTTGGGAGCTTTATCGAGTTGCTGTCGACAGAACCGGATACCTTTGTCATCAAGAAGCACGGGCAGGATACCGCCTGGGAGGTCATGAAGAAGGCAAGGGAGGTAAGGGACGGGGTCCGTGACATCACGGGATTCGACCAGGAGTGCATCGATGCCGGGATCAATCCAGGGTCAATCGCAGATATTATCATCGCATCCCTCTATATCGCTCTTGGTGAAGGATGGGCCTGGGACTGTTAAAAGACGGAATCAATGAGGTTATTGCGACTACCTGGCAGAATGCGGCTCCCATGGGGCTGATATACCGGAACCAGATCGTCAGGATGGTGGTATTCAGGGGAAGCCACACGGCAGAACGGATCAGGCAGGATGGCTGGGTGGTGGCTAATTTTATTTTTGATCCGCTCATGTATGTGAAAACAGCGTTCGAAGACCTTCCTCCCGGGGAATTTTTGGATGAGATGGCGGGAGAGATCACCGTGCAGCGACTTGCCGGCGCGGATGCCTGGGCAGCCTATCATGCCGTGGTGGAGAGGGAGACAGATGATGCCCTGATCGTGAAGCTCAGCCCTCCTGAAAGAAGTGGTCTGTCAGTCCTGCGATCCATCCGGTAAACCGTGGGTTCAACAGCATCATCGAGGCGACCGTTCATGCGACCCGTTTCCAGAAATCCCGCGAGCCCCGACTGCACGACCTGATCCGGCACCATGCAGCCCTGGTCCGGAGATGTGGCGGTGCACGTGAGACTCGAGGCGCTTGATCTCCTCTTTACCTATCTGGACTTCGGGAATGAAGAGTAAAAGCCCGGTCATTGTATGGTCAGACAGAACTACAACGTAGGGAAGTAGCTTATTTTCAACAATACAGAAATTTTCTCACTACAATAAAGTTCATTCCTCTTCAACCGTTTACTCAACCGGCTCATGAAACTATTCTATTGCTGAGTGAACGGATCCAATACACTTCTATCGATTCGTCCGGGTTTACGAGATCCTATGCCGGTCGTTATTATTCGGCAAAAAATGGGAAAGACAGGAGACGGCTTCAGAACACCTGAATTGAGATCTCTACCCCTCGCAGATCATCACCCGAGTGAAGGTCTCTCAACACCCGGTTCATTCAGGATATCACCGATTCTGAACCATAGTCAGAAAATACCCTGGGCCAGCACATCGGAACCAGATGTCATAGTTTATTATTAATCATGAAGAGAGGTTTGTGTATTCCCTTTATATAACCTGAAAAATCTCTCGTCTGGACATCGCTGGAACAGATCAGGGTAGGGGGAAATGGTGATTGATATGAGGAAACTGGTATCTTGTATACAGGGAATTTTTCTAATTCTCATTCTTGTGGGGTTCTCCGCAAACGTCAGCGCACTTGACAATGTCGCCAGTGAGCCAATTGATTACTCACTCCTTCCCACAGGGGATCTTGCATCGCAACCAACCCTTTTGCCTACCACGACGGTTCCTACTCCGACAATCTCTCCCTCACTGTCTGGACCAATTGAAACTGCCACCATACCGGAAGGAACGACAACCAATCCCTCTCCGACCATCCCGGTTCCGGATCAGACTACCCCCGAACCTACTGTCGAACCCGGGGTCACCCCTGACGGGATTTATACTCCTGAACCTGCACAACCTGAAATGACCCCTTCCCCTGCACCCTCGGTAATCCAGCCTGAGATACCTGCATGTCCTGAATGCCAGGAGACTAGTGAAGGCGCTGTCATGGCCGCTGCAACAAACACAAGCGCTTCATCAGAACCGGTATCGGATGAACTCAGTGAGATCCGGTATGCCATCAGGGCCGGCCAAAAGACGTGGACTGCGAAGGAGAACGAGATCTCGGCACTGTCAGATGAAGAGTTCCGGAATATGCTCGGAGTTCTTCCAGCATCCAGCTCATCGACACCCCTCCCGGACTCCAAAGGGGTCCAGATACCCTACGGTCCGGTTTTGCTCCCGGACTCGCTGGACTGGAGGAACAATAGCGGCGACTATACCACACCGGTGAAAAGCCAGGGGTATTGCGGGAGCTGCTGGGCCTTCGGGGCGATCGGGGCATTTGAAGCACGGACGGAAATTGCACATAAAAACCCGAACCTGAATCCTGATTATTCGGAACAGGACCTCGTCTCATGTGCGGGATGCGGAGGATGCAGCGGGGCATATATGAATTGCCCACAAGACTGGCTCCTCTATCACGGAGCAGTGAGCGAATCCTGCTTCCCTTACGTCGCCTGGGATGCCCCCTGCAATTCGAATTGTAACCCTCATTATAAAATTTCGGGGTGGCGGTTAATTACACCAAATACCGAACAGGCAATCAAAGAGGCGCTTACAAGAGGACCCATCATAGCGACTTTTGAGGTCTACAATGATTTCAGGTATTACAGTGCCGGCGTCTACGAACATACAACGGGTGCCTTTGAAGGGTACCACGCGGTCACTATGGTTGGATGGGGTGAAGACTCCGGAGGGACCTACTGGATATGCAAGAACAGCTGGGGAAATTGGGGGGATTCCGGTTATTTTAAGATACGTTCCGGGAATTGTGGGATTAATGGTGAATTATATGAACTGTATGTTGAAATGCCGATCCCTGTTGCTGATTTTACAGGAGTCCCCACAATTGGCATAAGACCACTTACCGTTCAATTCACTGATTTGTCTTCAGGATCCCCCACTTCCTGGGACTGGTCGTTTGGGGATGGCACATCCGAACTCAACGCTCCAGAATCCCGCTCATACCTATTCCAGTCCCGGGAAATACACCGTCACCCTGTCCGCAAATTATACGTATGGACGCAACACAATCCAGAAGACCCGACTATATCACTCGTCACCCCGCCACCGCAGTTCCTTGATGGCTGGTCGTTACCGGAAACTCCACACCATCTCCGGGTCAACCTCAGGGGTTCCTCACCGATTACCCGATCCGGTTCAAAGTCTACAACACCACCGGCACCGACACCGGTGAGAACGTGTATCTCGGGTCAAACGTGAAACCCGATTTCTCGGATCTCCGGTTCACGAATCCTGACAATACCGTTCTTACCTACTGGGTCCAGGAGACCGGGTCCAACTATGCGGTCGTCTGGGTCAAGGTTCCCTCCATCCCCACCACCGGAACCCAGGTATACCTGTATTATGGGAATCCTTCTGCACCGTCGCTCAGTAACGGGGATGCCACGTTCAGCTTCTATGACGATTTCAACACACTGAACCCCACCGTCTGGAGCGCTGACAGCGGGTCGTGGAACGCCGTTTCATTTGATGGCAGATCCTGTGCAGTCATCGAGCCATCAGTCGATAATAACTATCTCAGGGCCATCACCTCAGACTTTTCCGGCACCCAGGGATGGATCATAGAATCCCGGATATATACTACCCAGGCCGGTGATACCTCTGCCCATCCGGGTATCTCCTTCTATGGCAGGAGCGGGAACAACGACCACCTCTATTTCCGGCCTCATTCAGATGCAATCGGCGTGCAAAAAGCGTACTATGATGGCACTGTGCATGTCCAGACGGCACTGGCCGGAAAGTTTCCCTGGAACACCTGGAACCACGTCAGTGTAAAACTGACTGGTGATTCGGTCCAACCCGCCCTGAACGGGGTTTCCCTGGGAACATTCACAAGCAGTCAGTACGATACCGCCTATGACGAAATCGGTCTTACAGCTCATACCGGGGGAAGAAATTATTATGACTGGATCCTGATCCGGAAAGCCGTCCCGAATGAACCAGCCCACGGGAGTTGGGGGTCCGGGGAGGTTAACCCTGTTCCGCCAACCGCATCATTCACCGCCGACCCCCAGTCCGGCCAGACCCCCCTTGCGGTCCAGTTCACTGACCAGTCCTCAATGGCTCCGACGACATGGCAATGGGATTTCGGCGATGGCACCCCGAATTCCACGCTCCAGAATCCCACTCATACCTATTCCGGGACGGGGAAAAAAACAGTCACCCTGACCGTGTCCAATACATACGGGACCAGCACCCTCCAGAAGACCGACTATATCACCGTTCTCCCGCCACCGCAGTTCCTTGATGGCTGGTCGTACCGGAAACTCCACACCATCTCCGGGTCACCCTCAGGGGTTCTGACCGATTACCCGATCCGGTTCAAAGTCTACAATACCACCGGGACAGACACCGGTGAGAACGTGTATCTTGGGTCGAACGTGAAACCCGATTTCTCGGATCTCCGGTTCACGAATCCGGACAATACCGTTACTCAACTACTGGGTCCAGGAGACCGGGTCCAACTATGCGGTCGTCTGGGTCAAGGTTCCCTCCATCTCCACCGCCGGTGCCCAGGTATACCTGTATCATGGGAATCCTTCTGCACCGTCGCTCAGTAACGGGGATGCCACGTTCAGCTTCTATGACGATTTCACCACACTGAACCCCACCATCTGGAGCGCTGACAGCGGGTCGTGGAACGCCGTTTCTTTTGATGGTGCGACCTGCGCAGTCATCGAGCCATCAGTCGATAATAACTATCTCAGGGCCATCACCTCAGACTTTTCCGGCACCCAGGCATGGATCATAGAATCCCGGATATATACTACCCCTGCCGGTGATACCTCTGCCCATCCGGGTATCTCCTTCTATGGCAGGAGCGGGAACAACGACCACCTCTATTTCCGGCCGCATTCAGATGCAATCGGCGTGCAAAAAGCGTACTATGATGGCACTGTGCATGTCCAGACGGCACTGGCCGGAAAGTTTCCCTGGAACACCTGGAACCACGTCAGTGTAAAACTGACCGGTGATTCGGTCCAACCCGCCCTGAACGGGGTTTCCCTGGGAACATTCACAAACTGTCAGTACGATACCGCCTATGATGAAATCGGTCTTACAGCTCATACCGGGGGAAGAAATTATTATGACTGGATCTTGATCCGGAAAGCCGTCCAGAATGAACCAGCCCACGGGAGTTGGGGGTCCGGGGAGGTTAACCCTGTTCCGCCAACCGCATCATTCACCGCCGACCCCCAGTCCGGCCAGACCCCCCTGGCGGTCCAGTTCACTGACCAGTCCTCAATGGCTCCGACGACATGGCAATGGGATTTCGGCGATGGCACCCCGAATTCCACGCTCCAGAATCCCACTCATACCTATTCCGGGACGGGGAAAAAAACAGTCACCCTGACCGTGTCCAATACATACGGGACCAGCACCCTCCAGAAGACCGACTATATCACCGTTCTCCCGCCACCGCCGTTCCTTGATGGCTGGTCGTACCGGAAACTCCACACCATCTCCGGGTCACCCTCAGGGGTTCTGACCGATTACCCGATCCGGTTCAAAGTCTACAATACCACCGGGACAGACACCGGTGAGAACGTGTATCTTGGGTCGCACGTGAACCCTGATTTCTCGGATCTCCGGTTCACCACTCCGGACAATACCTTACTCAACTACTGGGTCCAGGAGACCGGGTCCAACTATGCGGTCGTCTGGGTCAAGGTTCCCTCCATCCCCACCACGGGAACCCAGATGTACCTGTATCATGGGAATCCTTCTGCACCGTCGCTCAGTAACGGGGATGCCACGTTCATCTTCTATGACGATTTCACCACACTAAACCCAACCGATCTGGAGCGCTGACAGCGGGTCGTGGAACGCCGTTTCTTTTGATGGGCGATCCTGCGCAGTCATCGAGCCAGCAGTCGATAATAACTATCTCAGGGCCATCACCTCAGACTTTTCCGGCACCCAGGCATGGATCATAGAATCCCGGATGTATTCTACCCCTGCGGGTGATACCTCTGCCCATCCGGGTATCTCCTTCTATGGCAGGAGCGGGAACAACGACCACCTCTATTTCCGGCCGCATTCAGATGCAATAGGCGTGCAAAAAGCGTACTATGATGGCACTGTGCATGTCCAGACGGCACTGGCCGGAAAGTTTCCCTGGAACACCTGGAACCACGTCAGTGTAAAACTGACCGGTGATTCGGTCCAACCCGCCCTGAACGGGGTTTCCCTGGGAACATTCACAAACTGTCAGTACGATGCCGCCTATGATGAAATCGGTCTTACAGCTCATACCGGGGGAAGAAATTATTATGACTGGATCTTGATCCGGAAAGCCGTCCAGAATGAACCAGCCCACGGGAGTTGGGGGTCCGGGGAGGTTAACCCTGTTCCGCCAACCGCATCATTCACCGCCGACCCCCAGTCCGGCCAGACCCCCCTGGCGGTCCAGTTCACTGACCAGTCCTCAATGGCTCCGACGACATGGCAATGGGATTTCGGCGATGGCACCCCGAATTCCACGCTCCAGAATCCCACGCATACCTATTCCGGGACGGGGAAAAAAACAGTCACCCTGACCGTGTCCAATACATACGGGAACAGCACCCTCCAGAAGACCGACTATATCACCGTTCTCCCGCCACCGCAGTTCCTTGATGGCTGGTCGTACCGGAAACTCCACACCATCTCCGGGTCACCCTCAGGGGTTCTGACCGATTACCCGATCCGGTTCAAAGTCTACAATACCACAGGGACAGACACCGGTGAGAACGTGTATCTTGGGTCAAACGTGAAACCCGATTTCTCGGATCTCCGGTTCACGAATCCGGACAATACCTTACTCAACTACTGGGTCCAGGAGACCGGGTCCAACTATGCGGTCGTCTGGGTCAAGGTTCCCTCCATCTCCACCGCCGGTGCCCAGGTATACCTGTATCATGGGAATCCTTCTGCACCGTCGCTCAGTAACGGGGATGCCACGTTCAGCTTCTATGACGATTTCAACACAATAAACCCAACCGACTGGAGCGCTGACAGCGGGTCGTGGAACGCCGTTTCTTTTGATGGTGCGATCCTGCGCAGTCATCGAGCCATCAGTCGATAATAACTATCTCAGGGCCATCACCTCAGACTTTTCCGGCACCCAGGCATGGATCATAGAATCCCGGATATATTCTACCCCTGCCGGTGATACCTACTGCCCATCCGGGTATCTCCTTCTATGGCAGGAGCGGGAACAACGACCACCTCTATTTCCGGCCGCATTCAGATGCAATAGGCGTGCAAAAAGCGTACTATGATGGCACTGTGCATGTCCAGACGGCACTGGCCGGAAAGTTTCCCTGGAACACCTGGAACCACGTCAGTGTAAAACTGACTGGTGATTCGGTCCAACCCGCCCTGAACGGGGTTTCCCTGGGAACATTCACAACCTGTCAGTACGATACCGCCTATGATGAAATCGGTCTTACAGCTCATACCGGGGGAAGAAATTATTATGACTGGATCTTGATCCGGAAAGCCGTCCAGAATGAACCAGCCCACGGGAGTTGGGGGTCCGGGGAGGTTAATCCCTGTTCCCATACCGGTATATTCCTAGTCTCTGATGAATGGACAACCAACCGATGTGGAGGCCGGAAATGGCCTCTCCTGATTTTTCCTTCAGCAGACCCGTGGAACCGGGTCTCCCACAGGTGGCTCGATGAAGCGTTCCCCACCAACCGCGGTCTCCATGATGACATGGGCGCCTGGTACCACCCTGCCGATAATTGCGGCATCATGCCCGTAATGGTGTGACCGGAGCGCCTGAAGTATCCTCTCAGCGTCCTCCTCCGGGACACCCATCACGACCTTCCCCTCGTTTGCAACCTGCAGGGGATCGATTCCGAGCATCGTGGAAGCGCTTCTGACGCTTTTCCTGATGGGCACTGCCTCTTCATCGATACGGACCGAGACCCGGCTCTTCCTCGCCATCTCGTTGATTGCGCTTGCAAACCCCCCGCGGGTCGGGTCTTTCATGGCATGGATGGTCCCTGCTGCCATTGCCTGGGAGACAAGCCCCCAGAGCGGGGCGACATCCGAACGTATCTGCTCCCCAAACGAGAGCCCGGAACGCTCTGCCATGATCGCAAGCCCATGGTCGCCAAGCGTCCCGCTCACGATGATCAGGTCGCCCGGGAGAAGCCCCGAGTCCCGGACCACGGTCTTTGCTATACCGATCCCGGCGGTGTTGATTGCGATCCCGTCGAGGGCCCCACGCTCCACCACTTTCGTATCACCTGTCACGAGGCTGGCTCCACATTCCCCAAGGGCGATGTCCATGGACCGGACGATCCGCTCGAGATCGGATACTTCAAACCCCTCCTCAATAATCATGCCACAGGAGAGGGCAAGGGGTCTTCCCCCCATCATGGCCAGGTCATTGACCGTGCCACAGATCGAGATCCTGCCGATATCGCCGCCAGGAAAAAAGATCGGCCGTACCACGTGGGAATCTGTGGTAAAGACGATATTTATCCCGTCAACAGGGATAACGGCGCCATCATCGAGCGCTTCAAGACCTATCCCTCCGGCATTATTGTGCTCTATCCTGGTGAGCACCTGGAGGAGCTCTCCCATCACTTCACCGCCGGCTCCATGCAGAAGGCTGACTTTCATTTATTCATTCACCTCGATCTCGATATGGGTGACCACGATCTCCCTGCCCCGGACCAGTTCCGGGAGCGCCCCGCAGCCCGGACAGACAAATTTTTCTTTTCCCTGGTAGCCGCAGGTGCATCGCGTCTCCGGAGCGACCACCCTGCTTTCAAGGACCGCACCTTTCAGGACCGGATCGTCTTCGATAAGCGTGTCAAACAGGAACTGCACCTGTTCGGGATTAACCATCGACATCTCGCCAATATCGACACACACTTTTTTCACCTGGCTTGCATGGTTATCAAGGGCCGCCTGCTGAGCCGTTTTAATAATATCGTATGCAATGCTCAACTCGTGCATAATTTCCCCTGGTTCCCTTGAAGAGGGCTGGCCTGTTTGTTTCTGGTATGGTGAGGCCGGAAGAATCCCGGTGCGGGAAAGGCAGTGAGGCCATCAATATTCTTATACGGTTTCTGCCGGCTCCGCAATAAATGATCGTATATTGCCGGTTTTTTTCGCCGGGGATTTATTCAAATAGTCCCTTTTCCAGAGGTACGTACCGGGCAAGGCACCTCCATGCTGGGTTTTTTATTGCACATCGACCAGAACCTGACCTATCTCATCACCGAATTCGGTCCTGGCGCCTATTTCATCCTCTTCCTGATCATTCTGCTGGAGACCGGGTGTATTATCACCGTTTTCATGCCGGGAGATTCTCTCCTTTTTGTAGCCGGTGCAGGAGCAGCTTCCGGACTCTTCACCCTTTCGTGGCTGATACTGGTATTTTTCCTTGCAGCGATAGCAGGGGATGTCCTGAACTACTGGCTGGGACACCATGTCGGACTGAAAATCTTCCGGGAGCGGTTTCCTGAGATTGTCAAGAACGAGTATATCGATCGGACCACCCGGTATTTTCAAAGGTTCGGGACAAAGACCATTTTCATCGGCAGGTTTATCCCCGTTGTCAGGACATTTGCCCCCTTTCTCGCCGGTATCGGCACCATGGACTACCGGGCGTTCATGTTCTATAATGTTCTCTCGGCCCTTTGCTGGTCGGTAGCAGTTACCGGCGCCGGCTACCTCCTTGGGTCTATCCCCTGGATCAGGGAGCATATAGGCCTGATCATCCTGATCATACTTGCCTTCACTCTGGCGACTATCATCGTGATCGTGCTCGTGTCGGCGCATGGTCTTCTTAAATCGAGAAAGGAGAAGAATAGAAAGGTTGAGTGATGTATCCTGGAGACTGTCCAGGATCTTTTTTATCTTCTCAACCGGTATGGGTGATCTTCAGACCCTCGTTATCGACCATCGTCTCCACAGCGATTGACAGGCCGAGACCGCTGACGATACCTTCGACTGCCGATCGGTCTTTTTCGGTGATGATCGCGATGGATGGCCCGACAGAACTCATCCCGACGAATTCGAGGCCTGCTTCCCGGAGACGGCTCATGTAATGGTAGATCTCGAAGCTGTGGTGCTCGACCTCTGCACGCTTTGATCCCCGGAACTCTATCTCCCAGATGATATTTCCTATCCGCTTCAGATTGTCATCCTCAAGGGCAGGGATCATGTCCATCAGCATGAGGTATGCCTTCAGTCTCCCGGTCACGATAGTCAAGGAGCCGCCCTTTGTTCATGAGCAGATCGAACTCCTTGGTGCCTGCCGATGAGATATCACTCGGAGGGATGACCACAAACACATTCTTACCAGGAGCAAAGGGATGGTGATAGGCCAGGGCGAGCTCATCCCCCATGATGGCCATCCCCCCGTAAGTGCTGACGGCAGGGCCTACACCCGTTTCAAACCCGAACGCGATCGTATCGCCTGCGGTCTCCTCAACGTAGTTGTTCCCGACAATTTTGCGGAGCTGATCCGAGGTCAGGGGTGACCCGACCGCGTAGTTGAGTGCGTTGGCAAGCGAGATCATGATCGTGCTGGTCGAACCAAGCCCGACATGCTGGTGCTGATGATCCCTCGCACGGATCCTGAATCCTCCCCGATACCCGGTAACGGCTTTGAAGACCTCGACAAAATGCCGGATGATACCGACCCTCGAGTAATCGATCTCAAGTCCTGATTCTGTGCAGGAGACCTCGACACTGCAGTAGAGCTGGAGGGCAAATCCGACCCCTCCGCCACCCGCCCTTGCCGGTGCAAACCGGTTCATATCAAGGACGGTCAGGTGTATCCGTGCAGGCGCCCGGACCGTAACGGTCCCTGACACGGGCTTGAGGGGGTATGCCCGTTCAAGGCCGAGTGTCCGGATATTCTCGCCGGGATGAAACGAGGGGAACTCGTATTCGACAAGGTCGAGATCCCCTCCTCTGATCTTCATGACAACCATGACTTTACACTCCTCCTGGATTGATGGGGATTGTTCAGATTCTGTTATTATTCAGACAGATAAATAATACCATAATCGAACTCTTTCTTTGGATGTGGCAGCATTATCCAACCAGAGCATAAAATCTTTTTCTTTTATCCCTGGTCTCCTGTATGATCTCATCGGAGCATCCGTTGCACTCTTCGGTGGAATTCACCAATCAGGAGATGAGGTCGGTGATAAGAGCATATTTCTGGGACCGGCAGGGAGAATGGGCTGCGCTCCCCCTCCCCTGCAACATGACTATAAAACCTAGTATACTATATCGTCCTTTTACAATGCTCTGGTCCATCGGCAATTGAGGTTAACCATTCCTCCTTTACCGGTTCCTTCCGGGGCAATTATCCTGAACAATTATGGCAAATGTCGAATAATACTACCCCTTTATTTCCTGTCCGTGGAAGTTGTTTTCCTTATTAAAGTAATCGGATCAAGGAAAGTTTCATCCGTGTGTTCCGGACGC
>CAWHEC010000014.1:0-20515 GCA_963828315.1 uncultured Methanoregulaceae archaeon
ATCAAAACTCCAAATCAGCAGTTATACATAACACATCCCTCATACATCCTTTTTGAAACCCTTGATTCCTGATATCAGCATCTCATCGATAGTCACCACCTCGGTATGTCCTGTCAGGTTCTTTCTCGGGCAGAAAACCAGGACATCAGAACCCCCACGATATACCGTGGCAAAGCAGATCTCGTATCACCTCGGGACGGATACCGATACAGAAGAGATATGGGAAGAGATATCGCTTATTCAGAAGGAGAACAGCCAGGAGATCCGGGAATTTTTTGAAGAGTGCATCCACCTCTGCCATAATAATCCAGGTTGGAGGAAATGCTGCGATTCGGATGTGAAGGTGTACTCTGCCAAATACCACATGCATGGCATCGTTGACAAGATATTCGATGATGAACCATTTTTTTCAATAATCCGGCCATCACACGCACCCCCTTCCGGCATTTATACGACTGATCGTCTGCGAATCGCCGCATATACGGCATGTCTTCAGGAGATGCTTGGTAAGGATATCGAAGGAGGGAGCGTGGAATACATCCCGTCTGGTATAACCCGGTTCTGCAGAGTCGAACCGCTCGATAAACGGAGACTGTTACGGGCCCTTTATGA
Organism: uncultured Methanoregulaceae archaeon; assembly: GCA_963828315.1. Classification (GTDB taxonomy): domain Archaea; phylum Halobacteriota; class Methanomicrobia; order Methanomicrobiales; family Methanospirillaceae; genus UBA9949. Next base: position 613 of record CAWHEC010000014.1, read on the forward strand.
AACAAAGCGTATCAGGAGCGGGGAAGTGCCACGAAGACCTCTCCGGCCGCCATGCGAGAGATGTCCTGAAAAAGGGCGTTGTGGACCTGGAGAAGGCATGAGGCTCTCGGATCTGTTGTAAATCATTGCAGGAATCCAGGAAGAGATTGCCCACTCACGAGTGCAATAATTTACGACAGAAAATTTGGCATACTCCCAGTCTTAAACCCTGCGCTATAAAGTGATATGACAATTCAAAAGAACGAAGAAAGAATCTGATGCCCGGATACCGCCCTATCACATCGCGGTGGACACCACAGCGGTTTGGGTAAGCAAACGGCGAGAAAACCCTGGAGCGTTTTTACAGACGTGGAATCATATAGTCGGAGGAAAATTTGGGGGATGAAATGTTCCTATACCAAAAAAACGTCTATCCCCTTGATTCCTGAACGTTCCCTTCGAGGAGACTTATTGAACGGATATACTCGCCCCGGGCCTCTCTCGTTGTTCCGACAATCAGCCATTTCTCCCCATTATGCTCTTCGCAGACCCCGCGTGCCTCGATAAGTTCTCCGGCAAGTGCCTGGCCGCTGTAGGTATGCGAAAATGACAGCACCCTGCGTATCTCTTCGTGATTCACCATGTACACTGCAGGGCTGTCAAATGCAAGCGATGCATCGGTTACCTGTGCCTGTATTGTGATAGTCCCGCATACGTTCCCTTTTCCTTGGGGGATGGGATTCAGGGCGTTGTAAGGACGAGTGTACAGAATGTCAAAATACACGGTATCGATCTGCCCCCGGTTCCATTTTCTCTTTTCATGAAGCAGAAATTCATCCTTTGATAGTTCCGGGTTTCGTTTCCGGTAAATAGAGTCCCACGTATCATCGGTGATAGATTCTATCCGGCCCTCTTTCATTGCGACTCTGAGCCGGTTCCTCGCAGAAAAAAAAGTCCGTCCATACACCACGAGATCGATATCAGATCTCTCATTCTCAAGCCCGCAGAGCAAAGACCCTGTGCAGCCATAGGTCCGTTCCGGAAGGTCAAGAGTACTGATCAGCCTGGAAACCCGCTTGTTTCTCTCGATGATTGCCCCGATCTCCTCTTCAGGTTTGAGTATCCTGCGGATGTCACCAAGCGGAATCCGCTGGACAGAATCGGCATACTCCGGCTTTTCTCTCGAGATATAGGCAAATGCTTCCTCGAATTCAAGTTTGTGGTATCTCGATCCTGACAGGTTCACCCGTTCACCATCAGGATCGGGAATGTAGCGGAGGATGCATCCTGCCCGTTCGGTGTTGTCATACGCAGAGACCGCATAGAGCCTTCCTTCAGGGTCTTCGATAAAATCACGCAGTCGAAGCGGTTTTTTCATAAGTTCCTCATCTTTGGGAGGAGAAGTAGCCGATTACTTGTTCAACCTGTGCCCCAGCCCTGATAATTCTCCGCCCGGCAATGTCAACTACGGTACTGGGCGTTCCGGGGAGCATTCCCCCATCGATCAGATAATCGTGTGCCACATTACATTCATCGGGAATGACCGGATCTTTTGCACCGGAAAGATTCGCACTGGTCGCGGTAATGGGGGTATCGATCAGTGAAATCAAGCGCAGGGCAAGCGGATGGCGGGGAAAACGAATGCCGATCAACCCCGTCCCTCCAGTCAGTATTCCGGGAATGGAATTCCTTGCAGGAATCACTACGGTAATCGGCCCCGGGAGAAAATGGTCGATGAACCGGGCAGCGTACTCATCAACTTTTGCTACACCGTGAATCATATCGCAGCTTGATACCGCAATAGAGATAGGCTGCGAGAGAGGCCTTCGTTTGGCTTCATACACTTTGAGAATTGCTTCATCAGAAAAGACATCCCCCCCAAGTCCATAGACGGTATCAGTAGGATAGATGACGATGCCATCGTGCATCAGCACCTGTGCCGCTTCTTCCACCGGGTCCATCAGAATTGCCGCCCTTTCACCCGTTTGATATCAAACACAGCCTTGCTGCTCACGTGCATAACTGCAAACACGCCAGCCTGGATAGGATCGGTAACAACCAGATCCGCATGTTCAGGAACACTCCCTGCCATCCGGAGGGCAATGACGGGGATACCTGCCTCCCTTACCCGGTCAACTGCAAAGGAGATCTGCCCCCCCATGAGTGACCCTGCAAGAACAAGAATCGCTGCCCGGGGCAGTCTCCCGACAGCGTCAACGGCCTGCGCTACCGTCTTCTCACCGACAAGCGGGATGGTGTCCACCGAGATCCGCTCACCCCTTATATTATGGCGGTCAGCCTCATTGACAGCACCAAGAGCTACCTGTGCAACCTGCGCACCGCCACCGATTATGATCACCCTCGTCCCATAAATATGGCTGAACGGTTCATGGGGTTTGACTTCCCTGACCGCGGGCAGCTGGAGGAGTTCCCGAATCATCCCGTCAAAATCGATGCCGTTTTCATATTCAAGATACAGCTCTGCCAGACCCTTGAAAGGCCCTGAATCAAAAGTCTCCTGATGGATCATCATTACATTGGCATCGTGTTGTGCCAGTACGGTCGAGATATCCCGGAGTACGCCTTTCCGGTTTTCAACAATAATGCGAATTGCACAAAGGTCGCATGCAGGATCGTTCATGGCGCGGAATGCGATAGCCGGGAATCGAACCCGGGCTAAAGGCTTGGGAAGCCTCTGTCCTGCCGCTAGACTACTATCGCCCTGTAAAGTGTACTATCGTTTGGTATCCCGCAGAGATAAAATTTCGTTGTCAGCGTTCCGGGACAAGAGCCTGCATATCCGTCTGAAATACAGAGGGAGGGAATATTTCACTTTTTCTGATCTTTCATCTCCCGTAACGACTGGATCTCGCGCATGGTATCGCGATGAAGGGCAAGTGTCACGTTACTGAGGATCCCGAACATGAAAATCTGGAAACCGGAGATTATGAGAAGCACCGTGAGAATGCTCAAAGGTATATGATCAATCTGTCGTAACCAATCGTAAATCACATACGATCCCGTGACAATTCCGCACAGGAAAATCAGAATTCCTATCAGTCCGAAATAAAAGAGCGGATTATTCTTTTTGGCAAGCCGGTAGATCGTCGTGGTGATTTTCAAACCATCATGGAAAGGATTCAGCTTTGTGGGAGTCCCTGAGCGTTTCCTGTAGCGGACCGGCACGATATGGATAGTATGCTGGTTTCTGACCGCTTCTGCCGATATCTCGGTCTCAATGCCAAAACCCGTTTCATGAAGGCGCAGCTGGTGGATCGATTCGATAGTGAAGGCGCGATATCCGGAAAGGATATCATTCAGATAACTCCCATGGGCTATCTTGAAGAGACGGTTCAGTATCTGGTTCCCGAAGTAATTCAGCATCGAAAAAGAAGCCCGGTTCTCTTCGGTCAGACGGTCGCCGATGACCTGGTCGGCTCCGGAGGATAGGGGGGTAAGCATCTGTTCTGCGTCTTGTGGAAGGTAGGTTCCATCACCGTCAATCATAAGGATGAAAGGTTGGTCAATGAGTGAAAAAGCCTCGATAATCGCCGTACCTTTCCCCTTTCCGCGTTGTAAAATAACCCTGGCTCCGGCATCACCAGCGATTTGTCGTGTGGCGTCAGTGCTATTCCCATCAATTACGAGAATATTGTAAAAACCCAGGTTGTTAAAATCATGAATAAGGGTCCCGATGGTCGGAGCCTCATTTAAGGTTGGGATAAGGATGCAGACCTGTTCCTTGCCGATGCTCATTGGGATATTGTTTTTAAATCCCCTGTCATAAGTGCTTCCATGCATATCGCCAAGAAGGGTCTCCGGATCCTTGGCATCGCGGAGAGCTTTTCATCAGGGAAAAATTCAATCCTTGCCGGAGTCGTAATGCGAAAAGACCTCAGAATTGACGGATTCTCGTTTACCACAACCACGGTAGGGGGAATGGACGCCACGGATTCAGTGATAGCTCTTTACCAGAGTTTTACGAGAGGAGATATCAACCTCATCATGATCAGTGGAGGGGTTATTTCCGGGTACAATATTATCGACCCGTTCCGTGTCGTTGATGAAACAAAAAGAGGCATTATTATCGTAACATACCAGGAATCGGCTGGAATCGAGGATGATATTGTCCACCATTTTCCCGGGGACAGGGCGCGTATTGCTGCATATCGGAATCTGGGCAGCAGGATTCCGGTATCACTCCAAACAGGGCATATGCTCTATATGAGGTCGTATGGATTGAGCGAAAAAGATGCCGGGTCCGTCTGCTCTGACGTTACCTATGATGGCAGGGTTCCCGAACCTCTACGGGTCGCACGGCTTTATGCACGGTCGGTCATGCGCTCTGATACCCTCAGTTGAGCAATTCCGAACAGATCTGGCATTAACGGGATCTCCTCCCTGCACAAATTTACGGAAAATATTAGCCCTTCGCCGGGATACTATTTTTTACACCAGAACGATACAATAAAGATTTATGGCTAGAGAATTTCTCACGACCCAGTATTTTAAGGATTATCGCTGCAATTTTTCTCGGTATCGTTGTTGGATTTTTCGTTTTCTTTGCGATAACCCTCGTGCTTGGAGTATTGAATATCCCTGTTTCGATGCAGTTTGCCGAGAATATTTATAGCGCAATACTGCTCATTCTCTCCCTTGCTGTTTGTATTACAGGGTTCCTCTGGCTTGTTTGGACCAATCCCCCGACAGAATCCGCATTGGAGGAAACCACAGAAGAATAATACTTTTTTTCACCTGAATCTTAGCAATCGGATTGTTCATATTCGTTAAAAAAAGAGAGAGATGATGTGCAAATATCCACACGTGGACTTTTGCTATGTACATGAATAAAAGGGGCTCGATACAAGCATTCTTTGGAACTATGAACCTGGTAGGAGCTTCGGTTTTCTCAAAGCCGGACAGTCCCGCCTGGTAAGGAAGTTCATGCAAGAAAAGCATGGCTGGAAACCAATTTTCCGGAAGGCTTCTCGAATACCTCTATCCTTATGCGATCACCGGGATGGAATGTCCCGTCAGAAAAGTCGATTGAAATTTTCTCCAGCGGAAGCCAGGTCGTTCCTGAACAGCCAAGTCCTCCCATTGTCTGGATGCCGTGATGATGGGTCGAGATGAATAAATCGCCATTCATAGTCTCAATTACCACGGGAATTTTTTTTCCGTTGCGGAAAAATTCAGCTTTGAGGTTCTTATTTTCAAATGGATTTTTTCCATTGTTGATGAGTATAACCCGTGAGTCATAATTTATGCGGCCTTGTTCGTCCTGATGATACACCCACAGGATCTGTAAAATTGACGGTGGGGCAATCATCCCTAAGTCAAATGAAGGAAGATGGATGAGTAACAAAACCAGTGCTGCAAGGATTACCGTGATAGCGACAAGGAGCAGTACCGCAACCGGCTGGGAGACTGCCTCGTTATTCGGATGTTGCGACAAGTACTGAGTTTCATACAGGAATAAAAAATATAGATTATTAAAATAACCTGCATCCGACAGATTAAATTGCATTCTGCCGGTTAATTTTAATATCTCAGATAAATGGGGAAAGGGGGTTATTCGTCGATTTCCTGCTCACCAGTCCGAACTTTTATCGACCGCTCTACGGGAAGAACAAATATTTTTCCATCCCCGATCTTTCCTGTTCTTGCACTTGCGCAGATAATCTGAATGGCAGAATCGACATCCTTATTCTTCACCACAATATCGATCATTACTTTTGGTATCATGTCCACCTGGATTGCACCGCCCCGGTACTGGAGGGAGATCCCCTTCTGATCTCCTCGTCCCTCAACTGCCGTCACGGTCATACCAACCAGGTTGTTTTTTTCCAAGGCCTTTTTCACGAACTCCAACCGTTCTGGCCTGATAATTGCTTTGATCATTTTCATACGAATGCCTCCTCACGCACGCTCCCCATGCTGGGAGATATCAAGCCCGACATACTCCTCCTCTTCCGAAACACGGAGCCCGATAGTCTTGTCGATGACATAGGCAAGGGCAAGTGTCACCACAAATGCGTAGGCCAAGGCAGACAAAGCTCCTATTACATTGGCGATAAACTGGTGTACGTTTCCTTCAAGGAGTCCTGAATACCCGCCTATTGCTGCTGTAGCGAAAATTCCGGTTGCAATAGCACCCCAAAGACCGCCCATCCCATGCACTGCCCATGCATCCAGACTTTCATCAAGACCTTTTTTCAGCCTGAACAGCATCGCCCCATAGCAGATGAGACCGGCTATTGCCCCAATGACGATGGCGGACCCGACTCCGACATACCCAGCTGCGGGGGTGATTGCCACAAGACCGGCTATGGCTCCACTGACCATTCCCAGGGAGCTTGGTTTACCACGATACCAGCTGGCCGCAAGCCATGCAAGTGCCCCTGCAGCAGCTGAGATATTGGTGACCATGAAGGCATTTGCAGCAATACCGTTGGCAGCGAGTGCACTTCCCGCATTGAACCCAAACCACCCGAACCAGAGCAATGCCGCTCCAAGCAATGTCATCGGAATATTATGCGGTTCCATGGAATACTGCCCGAATCCGGCACGCTTTCCAATAACCCAGGCTACGGCCAGTGCAGCAAATCCGGAACTGATGTGAACGACAGTACCTCCGGCAAAGTCGAGAGAACCGAACTGGGAGGCCCATCCACCACCCCATGCCCAGTGCGCAAGCGGATCATATACCAGCGTTGTCCAGAGCAGTGCAAACAGGATGAAAGATGAGAGTTTCACCCGCTCAGCAAATCCTGATGTAACAATTGCCATCGCGATAGCCGCAAATACGCCTTGGAATGCTACGAACAGAATAGGAGGATACCCTGCAGCACCTGCTTCCAGTCCTATACCCTCAAGGCTGACATACTGGAGGTTCCCTATGAATCCCCCAATGTCCCCGCCAAATGAGAGCGAGTACCCAAAAAGAACCCACTGGATACTTACCAGTGCGAAGACAATAAACGAAAGGGCAACCATCGAGATAAAATTTTTCCTCCGGACAAGCCCTCCGTAGAAAAATCCTACACCGGGAGTCATCAGCATAACCATTGCAGTTGCTGCGAGAAGCCAGGCTGTTGTACCAGTATCTAGTGCCATACCATCACCACATACATAGTAGGAATATTCCTTCTACCATTATTTATTATTATGTATTACAAAGTTCCCTATACATCATTCAAAATTCCTTTAAAATAAAGAGAGAACAGGGGATTGACAGGATCCCCTGATCTTTAATATACACAGCTGAATATTGCTGTGCGGAGAGAGAATTTATGATGGGAGGCTATGATATTACATATCATACCTCCACTTCGCACGTCCGGACCCTGTAAGCTTCGTGGATCGGAATTACGAATATTTTCCCGTCTCCTTCTTTGCCCACTCTTGCGGCAGAAAGTATCTGGCTGATGACGGTATCTTCCAGTTCATCCGGAATCACAATCTCAATGGCAACTTTTGGGAGGAGGTCAATAGTGAGGATCCCACCACGATACTGGAGATGTACACCGCCCTGGCTGCCATGTCCCATCACCGATGAAAGTGTCATTCCATACACATTTTTATCGGCAAGTGCTTTCTGGACATAGGGTACACGCTCTTCCCTGATAATTGCCTTGACAAGTTTCATAGTAAAACCCATGACTGATCCAATTCAATGGCCGTCTTTTTTTAGTACGGTTTACTCCTTCCCGCTTTTGTTGTACTGATTGATCGGAAGCCATGTCATGTCGATATCAATCAACTTCGGGGAGAAAAGAGCTGGAGCTCGGGTTTCTTCTTTGTCTTCCTCCCTTTCATGATTGACTTGACTCATCATTAGGATAGAAGGTAATTACTATCTATAAAATATAAATGTTAGTATTGGTTATGTGCGAAAAAAAATTAATAGGTTGCCAGGTATCTGTCCAGTTCCCATGGATGGACAGCAAGCCTGAATGCATCAGTTTCCAGCCGGGTTATTGAATTGAGACCTTCCATGATGTGAGACCCCATTGCTTTTGCAATGACGGTATCGTTGTTCAGCTCATTCTGGGACTCGGTCAGGCTGCCGGGAAGCATCTCTATTCCCAGTTTCTTTCTCTCATCTTCACTCATATGATAGATATTCGTATTCGTGCTTTCCGGGGGCTCAATCTTATTTTTGATTCCATCAAGGCCGGCAGTAAGCATTGCCGCAAAAGTAAGATACGGGTTACACATCGGGTCCGGACTCCGGAACTCCGCCCTCGTGCTGTTTCCACGAGCTGCAGGTACTCTCACCAGAGCCGACCGGTTGGTTGCACTCCATGAAATATACACCGGAGACTTCATAGCCGGGAACCAGCCGTTTGTACGAGTTGATGGTGGGATTGGCTATCCGGGTTATCGCTTTTGCATGCTTAAGGATCCCGCCAATATAATAGAGGGCAGTATTTGAAAGTTCCATTGGGGCATCCGGGTCATGGAATGCATTCCTGCCATCTTTTGCCAGGGATCCATGGGTGTGCATCCCGCTCCCGTTAATTCCGGCAATCGGCTTTGCCATGAAGGTTGCATTAAGATTCTTCATTAACGCAAGGGATTTTGTGGCAAATTTGAATGTAATGACCTTGTCTGCCGTATTAAGTGCTTCACTGTACTTGAAATCGATCTCATGCTGGCTCTCGGCCACTTCATGATGCGAGGCTTCGATCTCAAAACCCATCTGAGTCAGGGCCAGGACGATATCCTTCCTGACATCTTCAGCAAGATCGGTTGGTGCGAGATCAAAGTATCCCCCATAATCCTGAAAGGCAGTTGATGGCCTTCCATCAATCATCTTGAAAAGGAAAAATTCCAGTTCAGGGCCGGTATTGAACGTAAAACCCATTTTTTTGCCATTAGCGATGGCCTTTTTCAACACATACCTGGGATCTCCCTCAAAAGGCTTATTACCATAGGTATAGATGTCACAGATGAACCGGGCAACCCTTGTATCGACAGGTCTCCAGGGAAGAATCGAGTAGGTTGAGAGATCCGGCTTGAGGAGCATATCTGACTCTTCAATCCGTGCAAAACCTTCAATGGAAGAACCGTCAAACCAGATTCCCTCGGTAAGAGCTTTTTCAGCCTGCTCAGCAGGAATGGCAACATTTTTCGGCTGCCCCTGGATATCGGTAAACTGGAGACGCAAAAATTTAACGAGATCTGCGTCGATGCGCTCCAGCATCCCGGACACGACATCTGTGGTCATATGGAAAATAGCTTCTACCCAATTATATTTATACTTAATTAAGCATACTTTATGAGAGCATCACCTGACATTTGGTCAGTGTCTGTGATAATATGTGTGGAATCATCGGTGTAATTGATCGCACCCGCCAGCAGATGGACGGGACAGGGATTCGGGCAGCCCTCTCAGAGATGGATGAACGCGGCAGCGGGGAGGGGGCAGGGTATGCAGCATATGGCGCTTTCCCTGATTTCAAGGACTATTATGCCCTCCATGTCTTTTTTGATACTCCGCATGAGACAAAACCGCTTGTAGAAGAAGAACTCGCCAAATGGGGAATCATTGAACACCAGGAAGCGATCCCCACCTATGAACAGGCAAATATCAGGAAAGTACACATCCCCTGGCGTTTTTTCTTTCAAACCGGACCCACACCTGATGCCCAGGAGTACTACCCCCGCAGATGATATTGTCACACACGTGGTTATGAAAATAAATTCCAGCATTCCGGGAGCACTTGTCTATGCTTCGGGTAAGAATGTTGCTGTGTTCAAAGCTTCGGGATGGCCGGAAGAGGTAGCCGACTTTTACCGGATACAGGACTATAAGGGATATCTCTGGCTCGGGCACAACCGTTACCCTACGAATACACCGGGCTGGTGGGGCGGGGCGCACCCATTCAATCTCCTTCACTGGAGTGTCGTGCATAACGGTGAAATTACCTCCTATGGAACAAACAGGCGCTATATTGAAAGTTACGGATACCGCTGTTCCATGTATACCGATACTGAAGTCGTCGCATATCTCTTCGATCTCCTCATACGGCGGCATGGCCTTTCCATCGAGACTGCAGTGAAAGCGCTTGCTCCACCATTCTGGGACGAGATCGATCAGATGCCAGAAAGGGAGCAGGAGATCATGCGTGCGATCCGGCTTACCTACGGACCTGCACTCATGAACGGCCCATTCGCAATTGTGGTGGCAAATCACGACAGCATGGTTGGTTTTACTGACCGGATCAAGCTCCGGCCGCTTGTTTCCGGAGAACTTGGAAACCGGCTCTACATCTCAAGCGAGGAGGCAGCCATACGGACCATGGAGCCCGATATCGGGGAGATTATCATGCCAAAGGCTGGTGAACCCATCATTGGGAGGGTGCTGCAATGAGTATCGGAAGCGTCCCCCTCCGCTATCGCATCAGCATCGATCACGACCAGTGCATGCTCTGCAGCCGCTGTGTTGAGAGTTGTCCTTACGGAGTGTTCCGGAAAGACGGTGAACGTATCCATGTGAATTCCAGAGTGTGTGTCGCCTGTCACCGGTGCATCTCGATGTGCCCGAGAGATGCAATCAGCCTTGTCGAAAGGCCGATCGATTATCGCAGCCATCCGCTCTGGACTCCCGAGGTCCGGGAAACGATTTACAACCAGGCCCGGAGCGGGAAGATTATCCTTTCCGGGATGGGAAATGCGAAGGATTACCCGGTTATCTTCGACCGCCTTGTCCTTGATGCCTGCCAGGTGACGAATCCCAGCATTGATCCGCTCAGGGAACCCATGGAACTCCGGACATATCTCGGTAAGAAACCTTCACATCTCGAATTCCGGAAGGTGGACGGAGACACCGTTCTTGAAACAAAGTTATCTCCCAACCTTATGATCGAAACTCCGATCATGATCGGCCATATGAGTTACGGGGCTATCAGCCTCAATGCGCAGCAATCAATCGCACGTGCAGTCACGGAATGCGGGACATTCATGGGGACCGGGGAAGGGGGGCTGCATGAATCGCTCTACCCGTACCAGAACCACATTATCGTCCAGGTCGCATCCGGCCGCTTTGGTGTCGATATTAATTATCTCGAAAGGGGTGCAGCTATCGAGATCAAGATCGGGCAGGGGGCAAAACCGGGAATCGGGGGGCATCTTCCCGGCGAGAAAGTCTGCGCTGATGTATCATGTACCCGTATGATTCCTGAAGGGAGTGATGCGATCAGCCCGGCCCCGCACCACGACATCTATAGTATCGAAGACCTGAAACAACTGGTCCGGAGCCTGAAAGAAGCGACCGAGTGGAAAAAACCGGTATTCGTGAAGATTGCTGCGGTCCATAACTCTGCAGCAATTGCGGCGGGAATAGCACGATCCTCAGCAGATGCCGTTGTCATTGACGGTTTTCGTGGGGGGACGGGTGCTGCCCCGCGGGTTTTCCGGGACCATGTGGGCATACCGATCGAAGCAGCAATTGCCAGTGTCGATGCAAAACTCCGTTCCCAGGGGATCCGGAACGAGGTCTCCATCATTGCCAGCGGAGGAATCCGTGAGAGTGCCGATGTGGCCAAGGTGATTGCCCTCGGAGCCGATGCTGTCTATATAGGAACTGCAGCACTCGTTGCCATGGGTTGCAGGGTCTGCGGGACCTGTTATAAGGGGCTCTGTCCCTGGGGAATTGCTACCCAGCGGCCGGACCTTGTTGCACGGCTCGATCCTGATGTCGCATCAGCAAATGTGGCAAACCTCATTCATGCCTGGACACTTGAACTCTCTGAACTGATGGGAGCTGCCGGTATCAACAGCATTGAATCGTTACGAGGTAATCGAGACCGTTTGAGAGGATACCTGCTTGATGAGAGTATCATGAAAGTCCTCGATATCAAGACCGTGGGGGCATAACCGTTGGCTGATACGATCCGAATTGATGCAAAGGGAATGCACTATACACCACTGAACAAGGCCATCAGAGCAGCGGTTGCATCCGGCGCCCGGAAGATCGAGCTGGATCATGTGATGGGGCAGAGATTTATCGCTGACGGACTCCGCGGAGATGTTGAGATAGTCATCAATGGAGTGCCCGGAGGAGACCTTGGGATGTTCATGAGCGGACCTACCTGTATCGTTCATGGCAACTGCGAACATGCACCAGGGAACACGATGGATGCAGGAACGATAGTCATTCACGGGAATGCAGGGGATGCCGTGGCGCATTCGATGAGGGGAGGGATGATCTTTGTCCGGGACGATATCGGGTACCGGGGGGGAATTCATATGAAGCAGTATAAAGAGAAACGCCCCATCCTCGTAATCGGGGGTTCTGCCAGGGCATATCTCGGCGAGTACATGGCCGGGGGACTCATCCTCGTCCTTGGCTGGAAAGGAACACATCCTGATCTCGAGAGGGGTATCGGTTCAGGCATCCATGGGGGCAAGATAATTGTCAGGGGAAACGTTACCGATCAGAACCTGGGTGTCGGTGCAAAGAAAGATGACCTGGAAAAAGATGAGAGAGATGAGATTATCCCTATCATTGAAAAATTCGCCGGCTTCTTTGGCATCGATCCCATTCCGCTCATACAGGACAGATATTATGTTATCACCCCCGCGAGCGCTCGTCCATTTGCCGGCAAATATACCTGGGAGATGTGATGAAGATGGGGATAAGAAAGAGTTACAAGGACCTCAAAGCAGAGGTCTGGGACCGCGGGATCTGTGCTGGCTGCGGCGCGTGTGTTGCCGTCTGCCCGGCAGATGCAATCTGTTTCGGAGACACTGGCGGAACACTATGCCCTTCCAACATCGGGTACTGCAAAGACGCGAATGACGAGGTTCCCTGTGGAGCCTGTTATTATGCCTGCCCCAGGACCGGTGGATCGAAGGAAGAGATACTCGGGCCTTACCAGACCATCATCACGGCAAAAGCGGGATTTGATGTGCCAAAACGACAGAGCGGCGGAGCTGTCACGGCTCTTCTTGCCAATGCCCTGGAAGAAGGTATGATCGATGCCATTGTCACTGTCAGCGAGGACCGGTGGACACTCAAGCCCTCATCGGTTGTTATCACCTCTTCTGAAGGACTTGTCCACCAGGCGGGAAGCCGTTATAACTGGTGGGTGCCCCTTGTTGCGGCACTGAAGACCGCGGTGATTGAAAGAAAGTTCCGGAAGATTGCAGTGGTGGGTGTGCCCTGCGTAGTCCAGGCCCTTCATTCAATCCGGACCAGCGATCATGACCTGCTCAAGCCCTATGGCACCTCCATCCGCTTTATTGTGGGCTTATTCTGCACAGAGTCCTTCGATTATGCGGCCCTTGTGGAAGGAAAACTGAAAAAGGAATACCAGGTCGACACCTGGAAGGTCGAAAGGCTGGATGTAAGAGGCAAATTAGAGGTGAAAATGAAAGATGGATCGTCATTGCTCCTGCCCATGTCCGAACTGGAGACAACGGTCAGACCGGGCTGCCATCACTGCCTGGATCTTACCGCAGTATATTCTGATATCTCTGCCGGGTCTGTGGGATCCGGCCCGGGCTATACTTCGCTCATAATAAGGAACGACGTAGGGAACCTGTTTATGGAGAGCGCGGTGAAGAACAAAAAACTTATATTCGGGCCGGAAGCAGACATTGCCGCAATAGAACGGCTCGCTTCGCTCAAAGTGCAAAAAAACAGCCGTGAATAAATCCTTTAAATTTCAATTTATTTCGAAAAATAATCGATATTTATCGAGATTATACCGGAGAGTTATATCTTTTATCCGAAAGGTTCTATTATTGAAATGGCATATTATACAAAACGGGAAACGCATAAATTATCACTCCATATCTTTATTCCAGCACAATTTCCGGACCTTTTGCGGTAAATTTTGAGTCACATTTATATAGTATCATTTCATACGGTCATCTATTCCCGTTCGGGCAAGGGAGCACTGCAGACCCTGTGATCGAGAAAAGGGCCCTGCAGAGAAAAAATGTCCGGGTTTCTCACCAGAACTGGCGAGAAAATCAAAATGAACTGTAGATTACCCATGACACGGCGATGAGCCAGTCTCTACAACTGTCAGCAGAGATGATGAAGATGCTGATGGTGGCGTGGTGGCTGAAGGGCTGGCACATCAATGTGTCATGAAAAGGGAGGATATCTATGTCAAGGTGGCAGATTATTGGAAAATCACGAACAGCAATGGCCATATTGCTCGTGCTCGGCTGCATGCTTCTGTTCCAGGCTGTTTCAGCCGAAGAACCATGTACAGGGACATGTACAGCATTAGATCCCGACATAAAAAATGTCGAACTGTATGTCGGTTGCAATTATGAATTCTGCATCGACTTTTATACGCAGCCAGGAATGAGCGGGGGCGGGGTTAACGCCTTCTATGTATTCTTTGACGATAAGGTAAAAATCGATCCAGCTCTTGCCAAAGAATGTATAGCGATCAGTTGGGATAGCAGGACCTCTACACCTGCAAAAGTAGAAGTTTACACGAAATCCAACTTACCCGCCTTTGCACCCGAGTGTGCTAATGGAGCAGTAAAGATTTGGGTATCACAGGACATCCCGAGCAATAGCGATGTCACGATCTGTTTCAATTGTGGTCTCTCTTGTCCACAAGAAGAACCGTGTGAATACCAGGATTGCATTCCCTGTGAGCCGTGCCAGAACTTCGTTGTCTGGGTGGCGAACGATGTAACACGATGCCCGGTAATAAGTACCCAGTTTGTGAAAGTTACTGCATCATCCGGGACTGGAGGATACGTGAGCTATCCACCTACCGGGCAGAGTGCGGCACCTGATTTCGACACGTACTTCAAGTATGGATCTACTCCGACCTACCTGATAACGGGAAACAGCTACATAATCAACACGATTGATATCGACCCGCTGTGTGAAGGTGTGTTTGATCCCGCTCCGATTGTCTACAACAACGGCACGGTGAATGCAACCTATACCTTTGATCCGCTGACCTGCCCATACAAGATTACGGCAACATTTACAAAGAAACCCGTCTATGGGTATCTGAAATATCAGCTTCCACAGAGTGAATGCGGGGCTATCGTCAAGGTCAAGGTATGGGGATCTGGTACTATCCAGCCGATGCTCAACTTCACGGATGATCTCTACAGAGGAGGCAATTCTGCGAAATTTGATGTGGAGGGATGGAATTCAGGATTGTGCTGTATGGATCTGTAATTGACGGGACATATACAGACAATGTCACTCCAGCAGCAAATCGGGGAACCTTAGTGGTTACGGTTACATCAAATCCAACCACGCAATCCGGAAACCTACAATGTTAACTATATCGACACTGATGGGAAAACCCAGTATGCCTCGGTCACTATCCTGACAAACGGACAATGGATCTGGGCACCCTACATGCCCAATAATGTAAAGGACATTGTCAGCATTGCGGCTCAAGCACCGGCCTGGCAGATGGTCACCCAGGATTATCTTGACTGTAATCCCGAATTTGAAGGGCTTATCGGGATGGTTGTAGAGGTCGATGATGGTATCTACACAGAAACTATCGAGATCGATACTCCGGGTGTCCTCCTGAAGAACAAGGACGGGGCAAAACCGGTCATCGATGCAAAAGGCCTGACCCCGAAGGGAATCAATGGCAAGTCCGGAGCAGTATTCATTTCGGCGGGCTGTACGGGTATTGAAGGGTTCACCATCAAGAACTCCAAAACAAACGGAGTGCTGGTCTGGCCCTCAAGCGATAAATGCAAAGCAGCCCTCATCCACGATTGCCAGGTGTGTGATAGTGGAAAGGGTTTGAATTGTGATATACTGGTTCCCTGCTCTTGTGGCAGGATCAATATCGTCAACAACGATATATTCAACAATTGTGAGAACGGTATCTACGTCAACGATGCCGTAATCCTGATCCTGAACAACAAGATCCACGAGAACATTGACGATGGTATCGATGCAGGCTGCCTCTTCTGCGGTGTTGAATGCATCGACCCCGAAGCGATCACCCACAGCCCGGCCTGCAGTGAGATCATCTACAACGAGATCTACAAGAACGGCAAGGGCAACAACGGTGAGTGGGAAGTCGAAAAAGACGGGAAAAAATACTTCACCAGCGATCCTACCGCGTGCGGTACATTAAAAGGATGGACTGATGCAGGTATCCAGATCCGTTGCGTTGGACCAGCATCCTATAACGGTATACCGTGTGGAGTGCCCTGTGAAGGTACACCACCTCTGGAATGTATTTCCTGCACTGGCGGGAGTGGCCAGGGCACCGGGCAAACATGTCCCGGTGGAGTATGCGATGGAAGCACCTCCGGGTCGTGTACAGGAGGTACATGCGGTGGGGCTGTCGTCGGTGATGGAGAGACGAGGATGGTATGCGGAGGATGCAACCAGACCCTCTACATCGAGTACAACAACGTGAGTGCAAATTACCACGCAAATATCTATCTCATGGAGAACGCCACCCAGGGTGGAAACATTATCATTCGTTCAAACAGGATTGAAGGAAAAGACATCAGCATCTTCGGTCTCCTGACGGAAGCAGCAATCCCCAGCAGGATTGACTTCAAGTGGAACGATATCTGGTGCAACAAGTACTGGGGTGTGAAAAACCTTGCACCCTGCGACCTGATCGCCAAAGAGAATTACTGGGGCATGCCTGGAGGGCCAAGTGCCGGGCCGGCACCGATTGTAGAGTGCATCGACTGCCGCTGCCATGAAGTAGATCAGCGGAGTGATGCCCTTGGCAATGGTGATGAGGTCAGCCACCGGGTCCACTACAACCCGTGGTTATACAGTCCCTGGACTTGTCTCGATGGATCCTGTGGTCCGGCGATGATGTTTGGCTCGGATACCCTCACGCTCCAGTGCGGATGGAACACCCTGTCGGTCCCGATAAAACTTGCACCCGAAGGTGACACGTTCAGAGAGGTTGCAGGCCTTGGCAAGTTCATCACCCAGGACAACTTTGTCTGGGTACTCCGGTGGGATGCCAAGACTGACAAATGGGTGGATGCAGGTGCCAGCGGCGAGCAGATCACGCCCGGCTCCGGGTATTACATCAAGATGAAAGCTGACTCCAAATTCCCGGTTCTCTACAACGCAGGACCATCTCCCGGACTCAGCTCTGTTCCCCTTGAATCAGGATGGAACCTGATCGGTACGACATGGGGTATCGACCGCGTGAACGGATCCGCCCTATGGGGACGAAGGCCGGTGGGCAATCGCCAGCCCGGACCTCGGGGACGATGAAGCATTCATGCTCGTGACAGACGCACTCGAATCGATCAAGGACGGAAGTAATGGGGACAGGGGAGTTGCAATCATTGTAAGTCCCTCAGTGTCCGGCCAGTTCAAGGCATGGAGTGCCCCGGTAACCACCGGATTCTGGGACCCCGTCAAGAACCGGGAAACGATGGCCACCGGTGAAGCGTACTGGGTCTTCATGGTGAACCCGAGCACCTATGCCGGCTATGAGATTACCCCGTTCTACTACGAAACGTAAAAACAGGACGGGAAGAGGATTGTTAATGCCCATCGGGGAAGGGGATAAAACCCCTTTTCCAGGCTGGAGGATTCAAGGATGAGATCTCTTAAAAAAACGGGGTGGTTCTCTCTAATCGGACTACTTATGATCCTGTCGATCTGTGCGAGTGCACCTGTGGGGGCAGCAGATCCCATTATCCCTCATCAATTTTACGGGAATGTCGCAATCAATGGTAACCCGGCGCCTGTTGGGACACATATCACCGCCATTGTGACAGGAGGGGGCAGTGGGGATTACACGACCACGGTGAGCGGAGTATATGGCACCGGTATCCTGGTCCCATTGTTCTGGGTTGATTCGGATGGAGTCTCTACCATTGAGAGCGGAGCTCCTGTCACATTCTTCATCAATGGCCATGCCGCAGAAGTGTATGAAGTTGGTAAAGGCCCATGGATGGGAAGTTATCCATTCATACCCGGTGGTGAAACAAACCTCAACATCAGAGTAGGACCAATACCGACAGCGACAACCGCAACACCGACGCCGACCCCAACAACGGTGACCCCAACGCCAACAGCGACAACCGCAACACCGACGCCGACCCAGACAACTGCGACCCCAACACCAACAGCGACAACCGCAACACCGACGCCGACCACGACAACTGCGACCCCAACGCCAACAGCGACAACCGCAACACCGACTACACAACCCACTACAGTTCCTACCACGGATATTCCGTTTTGGCCCTACACCATTAGTGCCACCGCAGGATCGCATGGCACGATAACCCCGTCCGGCGATATTAATGTGTATCATGGAGAAGATCAGACCTTCACGATAACCCCTGACACAGGTTATTCGATAGACACGATCCGCGTGGATGGAAGTCTGGTCACCATAACACCGGTCTATACCTTCGACAACGTCGTAGCGGCTCATACTATCGAAGTTTCTTTCAAGGAAGGAGGGGCATCCGAATATTTTGCAGTTGGACTCAACAATGGGTGGAATCTCCTCTCCACCCCGATCAAGCTTGCCTCAGGCCATCAGCACCTCGTGGATATCTTCCCATCGGGCTCCCTTGAGCATATCGATGTCATCCTCGCCTGGGACGGCTCCAAATGGTTCATCCCTGGCGAAGGATATGAGTTGAAGCCCATCTATGCCGTGTATGTGAAAGTACAGGGTTCAGCCACAGCCTACCTGTACCCCTCGCAGGATGTCTCCAATCCCCCTGGCCGATCCCTGCCAGTGGGATGGAACCTTATCAGCCTTGCAAAGGATTATCAGAATGGCGGATTCTCTCCACGATCGGTTGAAGGATCGCTGATTTCTATCGATGGGGATTATAGTATCGTCGTCAGCCCGGGCCTGAATCAGCCCGGCTGGTCCTATGTGGCGGGCGATGCCACGATACCGGATCTCCTCCCTTACAAGGGATACTGGGTGTATATGAACAATCCAAACAGTCTCCAGGGGTTCTCTACCACCCCAATCTCATGATTTTCGCGTGACAAAAGAGTATAAGAAAAGGGATATTCCCCTTTTTCAGCAGTTTGTGGTGATGTAATGAAACCAAATAAAATATGTCCGGCACTTGTCGTGCTTGCACTGTCATTGATTGTTCTTCTTGGCATTCCAGCGGTCACTGCTGATGAAGCCGCACCCCAGCTCCCCCAGGGATTTTACGGGAAGGTTGAAGCGGGGAGCAGTCCTGTAGGACCGGGATTGATTGTTGAAGCGGTAGGACCTGGTGTCAGTTCAAAAATGGACGGAAACCCGGTAACGACACTGGCTGATGGTTCCTATGGTGTGTTAGATTTTACCTCCCAGAAACTCATAGTCCAGGGCGATATTGAGGCAGGTACTCCTCTGACATTCTATGTCGGTGCGACACAGGCTGAAGTATACGATGTTGCGGCCGGCGGTCCCTGGAACACGACCTATTCTTTCCAACCCGGTGAGATTACCGAACTGAACCTCCGTATCGCTTCGATGCCTGCAGCAGGCCAGACCCGGGAACCGACTCCAGTCCAGACAATTGTCGCATCATCTACCGTTGCAGCATCTCCTCACATCTTCCATTGCAGCATCTTCAACTTCCGCAGGATCTTCAACTACTGCTTCGGGAGGTTCGGTACTCCCACAGGTTCCGGATTCACCAGGTCTGCAGCCAACTGCAGAAGTTACTCAGCAATCCTCTGGGGGCTCTTCTGCCGGCACTGCACAGCCAGGAACCACAGGACAGGTAAGCGGTGCTCAGGGTGCGAGCCAACAATCCGGAGGACAGGAAAACCAAACCGCTGCCCCGGTTCCACTTCCCGCATCCGGGAATATGACACTGTATATTGTCGGTGCAATACTCCTGCTCCTGGTAATCGGTGGCGGAGCCTATTATTACACACAGCAAAAGAAGAGCGAGACTGAATCAAAGGAAGAAACCGGGAAGAAGGAAGAATAGATCTTTT
>CAWHEC010000015.1:0-33464 GCA_963828315.1 uncultured Methanoregulaceae archaeon
TATTTTTTTATCATACCTGCACTATCCTATCATTTTAATACGTATATCCTGGATACTTTTGCATTAATAGGGATTTCACCGGGGATCATGGTCTGACCGGATACTGTTCCGGTTCTTACCGAATCGGAATATCAGTACCCTGCGGCTGAACACAAAAACCACATGATTCCGTATCAGGACACACGCATACAAAATGAAACGCACATGAGACCCATCGTCACATGCCCCCCTTATGAAAACCGCGGATGCGGTTTTCATGCCATATGGCGGAGGCATTTTCATACAAACACCAATGACCGCCGTTCGGTCGTGCATAAAGCATGAAAATGGCGAAGCCATTTTCATATAAAAAAGATGCGATTGGTCAGGATCCCTGGTTTTCCTGAATGTTAATGATATTAAACGAGCGAGTAAAAATAAAGAACTAAATGTAAGGACTGCTTTACATAGATACAGGGGACACGATGAAAAACCGATATCGAATATATGGATTACTGCTCCTGATTGTGCTCCTTATCATCATCCCGGTGATGGGAGCCGTAACGTATTCCGGACAGGAAATCCCACCGTTCTCTTCCCTTTCACCCATTAATCCGAGGTATGATCGCTTTTTACACGATGCAACGACTTCCCAACTGGATTATAACCCTGATTCCATCGGTGCACTAGGGCTTGTTCCGACGACTGTTGACCTTTCTTTTTCGGAAGGGGCAAGGATTACAAATTTCGGAACTCGTTCTTCAACAATAACCAGATATTCCCCCCTTTCCGCCTCATTGGATGATGCATCGTCAGCGACTGACGTGACCACCGCCACACTTCCGGGCAGGTTTGATCTGAGAACGCTTGGCAGGGTGACAGAAGTGAAGAATCAAGGGCAGTGCGGGAGCTGCTGGGCTTTTTCAACATATGCTTCACTTGAATCCGGTCTTCTTGGTTCCGAATCATGGGATTTTTCTGAGAATAATTTGCGAAATTCGCATGGGTATGATCTCCTCTCCTGCCAGGGAGGGAATGCGATGATGGCTACTGCATATCTCGCACGATGGAGTGGAGCACTCACGGAATCAAGCGATCCATATTCCACGGTTTCAAAAAGTGCATCATCGGTCACCTCCCCCAATACCGGTGCAGTCAAACACGTCCAGGAAGTCCTGTTCATCCCGGATCGGAGCAGCGCATCCGATAATGAAAATATAAAGAGGACTCTCACGGAGAAAGGAGCGATATTCTCTACCATACGATGGGAGGAATCATCGTATCGCTCATCAACTGCAAGTTATTACTATTCAGGCAGCTCCCCGGCCAATCACGCAATTACCATTGTGGGATGGGACGATTCCTATGACCGCAACCGGTTCGCCACAAAGCCCCAGGGAAATGGCGCATTCATCGTGAAGAATTCCTGGGGAAGCAGCTGGGGAGAGAACGGTTACTTCTATGTATCCTACTACGATACCTGGATTGGCAGGGACAATGCATTTTTCAGCGCCGAGGGAGCAGGGAATTATGACCATATCTACCAGTACGACCCTCTCGGATGGGTTGTATCATATGGTGAAAACAGCGAAACTGCATATTTTGCAAATGTTTTTACCGCCCAGTCAGCAGAAGAGGTAACCGCAGTGAGTTTTTACACTCCGGCGACCGACTCCAGGTATCAGCTCTCTGTCTATAAAGGGGTCAAGAACAGTCCCGTCACAAGCAATGCAGAGATTTCGCAATCCGGTACCATAGGGGTTCCAGGATATCATACAATTCCGCTCTCATCACCAGTTCCGTTGCAGAAAGGCGAGCGGTTCTCTGTCGTGGTAAAACTCACCGCCCCGGGATATAAATACCCGGTAGCGGTAGAATACCCCTTAAGCGGCTTCTCCAGCGGGGCACGAGCCACAAACGGACAAAGTTATGTGAGCAGCAGCGGGACCACCTGGACCGATCTCAATTCGGTATACCCGAACACAAATGTCTGCCTGAAAGCATTCACTATCCAGGGTTCCGTTTATCCGGCCTTGACACCTACCCCCGACATACCTCTCGCAGAACCGGATATCACGGCGCCTAGCGTTACTATCACCGCTCCGAGCTCTTCCGGTTCCTTCGTTCCGGGATCATCGATTCAGGTAACATGGAGCGCAAACGATAACATAGATGTTGCCGGTGTCGATATCAGTTATTCAAAGGATCAAGGGAAAACCTGGATACCTGCTGCAAGTAATCTTGCAAAGGCAGGGACCTATGTACTAACTATTCCCTCCGATGCATCCGGAACGTTCATGATCCGGGTGATAGCGAAGGACAGTGCCGGAAATGAAGGCTCATCAACCAGGACGTGTACTGTCACATCATCCTCTCAAGGGAGAGTTGTATCAGGGAGAACTTCAGCAAGGCTGCCTGTGGTTCGATTTCCCCCCACCTTCACACAGGGAACGTCCCAATCAGCAGACACCAAGCTACCCGTTGTATCAACGGAATCTCCTGGTTCATACCGCTCTATAGCACCTGTCCGGACGATGACCACCCCTGTTCCAATCCCAATTTCGACACCCATCTCCTTTACTACGATTTCTCGTATCGACAACAAATCATCATGATACATTTACTAATCCATCCTATCCTTTTCCCGTCCAGGTTCCATGATTTCGGAAGGCACATGACACACGGCCAGATCGGTCAACAGCGGGACCGCGATCACACTTGTCTGTTCTCATGAAGTGAGAGGTCCTTTCCATGAACCCTGGTTCTCATCATGGTTCCTGCAATGAAAGGTTCAATCTGACAGGGCACCAATGTACTCCCAGGCCATGAGAACGCTTCCCGCCACCGGCTGCACCTTCTGCCATGAAGGTGCCAAGATGGTGCTCTTCATAACCGGAGTATGCAGACGCGGATGCTGGTACTGCCCCCTCTCCCGTGAAAGGAAGGGAAAGGACCAGGCCTATGCCAATGAACACAAGGTCTCCTCTCCCAAAGAAGCGATCGCAGAAGCGAAGAATATGCGGGCGCTCGGCACCGGCATTACCGGGGGGGAACCTTTTGTCAGGCTGGACCGTGTCATCAGATATGCAACCCGGCTGAAAAAAGAGTTCGGGCAGGAACACCACATCCACCTCTATACTTCGTGCGCCCCGACAGAAAAAGAATTATCGGGACTTTCCGGGATCATCGACGAGATCCGGATGCACCCCCCGGTAGAGTACTGGAAAGAGATCGAGATGAGTGACTACCTCATGGCAGCAAAGAGGGCGGCAGCCATGGGATTTGAAGCAGGATTCGAAGTCCCCTCTCTCCCGGAAATTGACCTGCTTATCCCGGCACTCCCTCACCTTGACTTCCTGAACATCAACGAGCTGGAATGGGGAGAGACCAATGCTCCTGAGATGCGGCGGCGGATGCTGGTCCCCGAGGACTCGGTTCACAATGCGGTGGAAGGGTCTCGCGCCTGGTCCCGGAACATTGGCAGGCATGAAAAGGTTCATTTCTGCAGCTCTGCCTTCAAAGACTCTGTGCAACTCAGGATGCGGCTCATCAGGATAGCGGAAACTACTGCACGGGCTTTTGATGAGATCGGTGATGACGGAACTGTCATCTATGGCAGGATCGAAAATGCCCCCTCTGTCCCCGATGCAGTCCGGCAGCTTGGTCCTGATATGTTTGAAGAGAGAGATGGGGCTCTCGAGACGGCATGGTGGATTCTTGTAGAAAAAGGTGACGAGATCAAAGGGAAAAAGACAATTATCGAGCGATACCCGAACCGGGGGATCATAGTAGAGGTGACACCGCTCTGACGCTTCGGAATGTTCTGGAACATGTATATGAACGGTCCCTGATGGCACAGATCAGGCATATCCCCGGTCATGTGGCAATAATCCAGGACGGGAACAGGAGGTTTGCCACGGTTCGCGGTCTTGTCCGTCAGGAAGGACACCGTGCCGGGGCGGATCGCACAGAACAGGTCCTTGACTGGTCTCATGAACTGGGCATCAGGCATATTACCCTGTACTCGTTCTCGACCGAGAATCTTTTACGGGATAAAGAGGAGGTGCAGTACCTGTTTGAACTCTTTAAAGATCGGTTCAGCAAAGTGGCCCGGGATGAACGGGTCCACAGGGACCGGATCAGGGTCAGGATGGTGGGGGACAGGTCCCTGCTGCCTGACGATCTTATTTCCGTAATCGAGCGTGCAGAAGAGGCAACCAGCGCATATGACACCTACTTCCTCAATGTTGCCCTCGCCTATGGAGGCCGGAACGAGATTCTACGTGCGGCAAAAGAGATACTTGGAAAGGTAAATCGCGGCGAATACAGAGCCGGCAGCATCGACTCAGCGCTGGTGGAGCAGCACCTTTGTGCCGACCATAACCTTCCTCCTGTCGATCTCGTGATCCGGACAGGAAATGAATGCCGGACTTCGAACTTTCTCCCCTGGCTTGCAAACGGTCATGAGTCGGCAGTATATTTCTGCGCTCCTTTCTGGCCAATGTTCCGGAAAATCGACCTGTTACGGGCAATCAGGGTATACTCCCAGCGCCGGGAAGCAACGACCGTCTGAAGGAACCATCTCCTCTATTTTCCAAAGCGCCTGACCCTTGCCTGATAATCACGGAGAGCCCTGAGAAAATCGGTCTTCCTGAACCACTTCCAGTTCACATCTGAAAAGAACAATTCGGAATACACTGACTGCCAGATAAGAAAGTCAGTAAGGTGCGATCCTCCGGTTTTTATCACAAGGTCTGGAGAATAGGGAAAGGTAAGATATTCTTCAAACGTCTGCTCACAAAGCGTTTCAGGGGTTTTCCCATCTTCCGCCATCCTCCGGATACAACTGACAATCTCTTCCCTGCCGCTTTTTCCCACTGCCACGTGCACCTCCATCCCTTCTCCCCTGATTTCTGTTGTATCCCCCATATGGAGATGCAATCGGGCATGATCACCGCTCTTGCGTATCATCCCGAGATAGGGGTGCATGCGTGCCGGGTCCGGGGTGCTGATATGGAATGTGAGACCCCGGATTGCAGAAGGGAACGTATTTTCCCCGCCGCCCTGCCTGTTCTCCTTTCCTGCGAGATGATCATTTACGAGGAGGCACCATCCGGTCACCTCGCATAGTTTCCAGGGAGATGCTGCCATATCACTCTCCGTGATCATAAAACAGAGGTGAGCCGGGAGGATCTCAATTCCACGAAGGAGGGCCCGTTCGTAAAGCCAGTGAATCATGAAGCCCAGTCCAGAAGCTCACGGGTGCTGAACGTATTGAGGAGATCCCCGCGCGATGCCCATCCTCTCCGGCAGGTCATAACCCCGTACTGCATGTGGGGAAATTCAGAACGCTCATGGGCATCAGTGCCAAGAGCGATCCTTACCCCGCTCCCCACTGCCTCCCTGATATAGGTATCATCGAGGTCGAGCCTGTAGGGGGATGCATTGCATTCAAGGGCAGTACCGGTCTCCTTCGCCCTTTCTATCACCCGTGCCATATCCACCGCATACCCCTGCCTCTTCCCGATAAGCCTGCCGGTCGGATGACCAATGATGTCCACGTGTTCATGCTCAACCGCCGCGAGGATGCGTCGTGTGATGATATCCTGGGGCTGTGAAAAACCTGAATGAACCGAGGCAATAACGATCTCCAGATCTTCAAGGGCCCGATTCGGGAGACCGAGCGTGCCGTCGGCGAGGATATCGACCTCAATCCCATGCAGGATCCTGCACGACGAGGAGCGGTTTATCAGCTCTATCTCATGGGACTGTTTCCTGAGATTCTCCTCATCAAGACCATGGGCTATTCCCAGCGTTGCCGAGTGATCGGAGCAGACGAGATACTCGTATCCGAGTTCCTCCCCGGCCTTTCCAAGTTCCCCGAGAGAGAGGAGGCCATCGCTCCAGCTGCTGTGGACATGGAGGTCACCACGGATATCCCGGGATTCTACCAGTGCAGGCAGGGAATGGGACACCGCCCGTTCCACTTCACCCCAGTCCTCCCTCAGTTCCGGGACAATATAATCGAGTCCCAGAAACGATAGCATCTCTCCTTCTCCGGAAAATTCTGTGCGGACGCCGGTAGAACGATCTTCGATACCATACTCGTTCAGCTTGTATCCGCGGGCAATTGCAATCTCCCTCAGTTTTATATTGAATGCTTTTGAGCCGGTGAGGTAGAGAAGCATGGAACCGAACTGCCGGGACCCTGTAAAGCGGAAATCCACCCGCTTTCCAAGGATACGAAGGGATGTCTTCCGGTCACCTGCGTCAATGACCTCCCCTCCAATGGCCCGCAGCTTGGGGTTGAGCCGGCCGGGAGGTTCCGTGGAAACCACATCAATATCCCCGATACTGCTCTTCCCTCTCCGGTAACTGCCCGCAAATTCGAAGGTCCCGGGATCAAGGACCGGTCGGATGTTCCCGACTACCGCATCCGCCTCCAACCGGTTCATGCGTCCGGACCGGTCACGGTACATCGCAATAGCCTTCAGAAATCCCTCCTCTTTTTTCTCTCCGAATCCCCTGACTGCTCTGATACGATGTCCCCTTGCTTCCCGTTCCAGGTCATCCACACTCTGGATGTTCAGCTTTTTCCAGAGGGTGGAAACGGTTTTCGGGCCGACACCTTCGAGGTTCAGGAGCTCGATGATGGTTCCGGGTATTCCGGATTTTACCTCTTCAAGTTCATGAAAAGTCCCTTTTTCGACAATTTCGCGTACCTTTCGCGCGATATTTTTTCCTATTCCGTCAATACCGGAGAGAGCATCCTCATCCATTCCGGCAACCGGGGCTGCGAGCCGGTCGATGATCTCGGAAGCCCGGTAATACGCCCTGATTTTAAAGGCATTATCGCCTTGTATCTCGAGGATCTGCCCCATGAGGTTCAGAAGCGCCGCAACCTTCCGGTTAGTACCCTCCATCTGACCTGAAACGCTCCTGTATGTTCTATCACTGTTTTCTGTTGACTGGTTCCATGATATGCGTTTCTTAACAAGGGTCTCTGTGGGAAGATGCAGTATTGACCGTAAGGATAGTATCGCGGTTCCGGAGGGGTATTATCCAAATTCATAAGTGCATTCATAACGATTCTTCTTTAATGGAACCCTCCCCTCTCAGGGAAGATATTCTGGAAGCCCTGTTCAAGGTCCAGACCTCCGGGAGCAGGAACCCTGTACCCGAAGATATCGCCTCGATGCTTGGTCGTAGTCCGGCCGAGATACATGCGCAATTGAGAGAGCTTGAGCAGGAGGGCGCCCTGATATTCGATCCCGATGGATCTCTTATCCTGACCCCGTCAGGGAAGGAGAGAGGGGGAAGGGTCATGCGGAAACACAGGATTCTCGAATGTTTTTTTTCAGAGATGCTCGGTATGTCGCCGGATACCGCTTCAGAAGAGGCATGTACGCTTGAACATGGAGTATCCGATGACACTATCGAGAGGCTCGGGCGTTATCTCCAGTCTCCGGGGTTATGCAGGAATCAGGGAGGTCTGCACAAGAGAAAGCGATGGAAGGGAAGTACATTGCCTGAATCCTCCGAAGGTGATGAGCTTGTCGTCTCCTGCATCCGTTGCGACGGTCCGGATGCCCGCCTCATGGATCTCGGTATTCTCCCGGGAGAGCGTATCAGGCTCATCCGGCACATTCCGGACAACGGAGTCGTGATACGGGTCAAGGGGTGCGATATTGCCCTGAGCAATGAAATTGCGTCATCCATCCTTGTCGAGCGGATGTCATGAAGATCGGGCTTGTCGGAAATCCGAATGTCGGAAAATCTCTCATCTTTAATCAGCTCACCGGGCTTGGCGTAGAAGTGAGCAACTATCCCGGCACAACCATCGACATCCATTCCGGCAACACCTGTTTCCAGGAAGAGATTGTCGAGATTGTCGATCTTCCCGGCATTTACTCGCTCGATGGAGATTCCGGGGAGGAGAAGACCGTCCGGTCGTTTGTTCTCTCTTCACAGGCAGAAGCGCTGGTTGCTGTTCTTGATGCGTCCCATCTCGAACGGAATCTCTATCTCCTCCTCCAGCTCGCAGAATACAGGCTGCCGCTGCTTGTTGTCCTTAATATGATGGACGAAGCGGAAAAGGCAGGTATTGCTATCGATATTCCAAGACTCTCCGCACTGATCGGGACGGAAGTCCTCCCTACAACAGCGATCCAGGGGAAGAATACCGGCAGGATCATTCCGGCCGTCCTGACATCGGCAAAAATCCCGTCCGTGCAGGTATTCTATGATCAGCATATCGAGGCTGCCATAAAAAGCCTCGTGGAGGTGTATCACGTTTCCCGGCCTGAAGCCATCCAGGCGTTGATCGGACGAGGAAACGATCAGGAGATCAGGGATGCGGTCTCAGTCCTTTCCGGCGAACTTGAGAAGATCCATTCCATGACGGTCGCCCAGATCATTGCCGGCAACCGGCACCACCGCGCTGAACAAATCAAATCTGAGGTAATAAAAGAGAGGATTTTCCAGAACGAGCCCGATATCGATCGTTTCCTGACAACCCGGATGCCCGGAATCCCCATCCTCGCAGCGATCCTCATCCTGATCCTGATGCTTGTATTCTTCATCGGGTCATGGCTGGAACACCTGATCGTTGAAGGTATCAATGTCCTGGTCCTCCAGCCGTTCCTTCAGGCAGGATTTCCGCCCCTTGCCGAACAGATTGGCCTTTCTGTCATCCTTGCGGTCCAGGCTGGTCTCGGGATTGCGTTCCCTTTCATCTTCACGTTCTACCTGTTCATCTCTGTTCTTGAGGACTCGGGATATCTCACCCGTGCAGCGTTCCTTGCCGACCGCTCCCTCCACCGCTTCGGAATGCACGGGCAGGGGATCATCCCGATTGTGCTCGGGTTTGGATGCAATGTGCCCGCCATCATGAGTATCCGTCTGTTGCGGACAAAACGTGAACGAACGATCGCATCATTCCTTGTGGCCCTGGTACCCTGCTCGGCCAGGACCGTGATCATTGCCGGTTTGGTTGCAGCATTTATCGGGATCGGTGCCGCACTGAGTGTGTACCTGATCATCTTCGGTGTTGTCCTCCTCACTGGTTTTGTCCTCTCGAGGTTTATGCCGGGTGAGCAATATGGCATGATCCTGGAGATGAGTCCGCTCCGAATGCCCCGGATCCGGAATGTACTCGCCAAGTCCTGGATGAGAATCAGGGAATTCCTGCTGCTTGCAATGCCCCTTCTGATCGCAGCAAGTATTGTGCTCGGCCTCTTCCAGTATGCAGGGTTGATAGACTACTTCATGGATCTGATCGAACCTTTCTCCGAGGTTGTACTCGGTCTCCCTTCCTATGCTACCACCGCTCTCATCTTTGGTATCCTCAGAAAAGAGCTGGCCCTTGAAACCCTCGTGATCCTTGCCGGGACCGCGGATATCGGTTCGGTCATGACCATGGCCCAGATCTACATCTTTGCGGTGGTGAGTGTGCTGTTTATCCCCTGCATTTCAACGATAGCGGTCCTTTACCGGGAGGTCGGTGCGAAGATGGCACTCCTGATATCTGTCTTTACCTTCTGTTTCGGGATTCTTATCGGGGCTCTTCTCAACCTTTTTTTGGGATAATGAGAGGGTGATGGATACCGTGATACCTGGCAACGGTATGATTCACCGGATGTAGATCCACCAGTTTCATTACCCGGGGAGCCGATCTCTTTCTGATACCAGGAGAGAATGCCCATGCAGGGAAACGGTCTCGTCCCCCACGGCTGCATTCATCTGGTAACCGGGGGTACATGTGCTCACTTTTGTAGGGCTCGGGCTCTATGATCTGCAGGATGTTTCAGTCAAAGGGCTGGAGTGTATACAAAACGCCGACGCAGTCTATCTCGAGTCGTATACCTCACGTCTTTTTGGTTGCACGCACAACGAGATGCAGGAATTGTATGGAAAAGAGATCCGGGTCCTTTCCAGGCATGATATCGAAGGAGATCCCGGTCCCCTCCTGGAATGTGCAGGAACAAATGAGGTCGTCCTTCTTATAGGGGGAGACCCCATGGTATCGACAACCCATATCGACCTTCGCATCAGGGCTCACCGGAAGGGGATCGCGACGAAGGTGATCCACGGGTCATCGATATCCTCAGCAGTCTGTGGTCTGACCGGCCTCCAGAATTACCGGTTCGGAAAATCATGCTCGGTCCCGTTCCCTCATGGTTCCTGGTTTCCATTGACACCTGTCAACGTCATAGCGGAAAATAGTGAGCGCGATCTCCATACCCTCGTATACCTGGACATCCAGGATGACCGCTGTATGACCATCCCCGAAGCAGTTGCCCTTCTTGAAGAGATGGCCGGGCGGACCGGGGTGGCAATCCCGGTATATGTCGGTGTTGCCCGTGCAGGGTCTGACAGCCCGGTCATCAGGGCCGGAGATGCCCGCATCATGCAATCAACCGATTTCGGGCCTCCCCTGCATATCCTCGCTATCCCTGCTTCCCTTCATGTAATGGAACGTGAATATCTTGAGTTGTTTGCTGATCTATGAGCCCCTCTGAGTGCAGGGATGATCTTACCCGGCGGAATAAAGGGATCAGGACCATCCCTGAAGAAGGAACCATCCTGTACTCGTCTGCAGCTGCATTCCGCGGGATGATCGATGCCTATCTTGCGGACGGCAACGGATTCCTGGCCAGGAACGATACGGTGAATGCGTATGCAAGCTACTGGTATGCACTCGGCTGGATGGATGCGGGGATATTTCTAGGCCTGATCTCGGGACCTTCCTCCGGCATACAACCGGATTTGACAGGGAGCACCATGACTGGCCCGGAGATCGGGATTTTGCACGAAAAAACGACACGGTATCGCTCTCTTCTCGGGCAGGCACTTGAAAGCATCGATGCAGCACCGGAAGTGGGGTCATCCCTCTTCTCTGCGGCAGAGGCGATGCAGGGAGTTGCCAGATCGTGGTGCAACCAGGGCATTGTCCTTGAAGGATGCGGGACGATGGCGGGTGCCCTCGGGGCGTACAGTTACGGGTTTGCGTGGCTTGATGCCGGGGTCAGGTTCGGGCTTTTCAGGATCATGAAAAACAGGGAACTATTCACGATATGATGAAACGGACGGGATTTGTTTCCTTAAAGAGTTTATACTATGCGCAGTAACCATCTATGAACCTGCCATTCATTCAGGAGAAGGCTCGGCATCCATGGACAGGACGCAGAAGAGATGGTTATGGGTCTCGATCGGATTCTCTGCGGTGGTCCTGGTCGGGGTTCTGTATTTTACCGTTGATGCCTCCACCATTGCATATCTCAGGCAACTCAATCCTTTCTGGCTCGTCCTTGCCCTTTGCATTCATCTTCTCGCCCTCTGCTTCTGGGCTCTCCGGATCAAGTTCATGAGCAGGTCGCTTGGGTACAAGGTAGGATTCTTCTATTCCCTCAACCTCGTGTGCGCCAATATGCTTCTTGCTGCAGTAACCCCTTCCCAGGCCGGTGGCGAGCCGGTGAGGATTCACGAGCTGTATAAGGCTGGCGTGAAACTGGGAGACTCAACCGCTATCGTGATTACCGAGAGGATCCTTGACGGGATTGTGCTTGGAATCGGCGGCGCATTTTTTATGTTTGTGCTTGGGAACGTGTGGCAGCAGATTGGTTCTGTCTTCAGCTACCTGATGTATATCTCCTGGATCGTCATCACCGTCCTTGTCATCCTCTTTATCTATTCGATGAAAAATCCCGACTTTCTGAAGAGAATCATCCATTATACCTCGCGATGGTTTACGCGGAAATGGGAGAGCAGAAAGATCGAACGCCTTGCCGGGTCCATCGACCGTGAGGTCGATAATTTCCATACCACAATTGCCGATTTCCTCAGCCATGGAAAAGCAGGGCTGATATACGGCCTTGTATTCACCGCTCTCTTCTGGGTCTGTGAGTTCATCATTGTTTCACTCCTCCTGATCGGACTCTCCCAGCCACCTATATTTGTCGAATCGCTTGTTATGCAGCTCGTTATCGCCGTGATAATGATGATCCCGCTCACTCCGGGCGCATCCGGCATCGCCGAGATCTCGTTTTCCTCCCTTTACGGTCTCTTTGTGAACTCATCGGTCCTTGGAATCCTGGTGGTGCTCTGGCGATCGATCCTCTTTTATTTCAATATTCTCCTCGGGCTGATTGCGAGCCTCCTGATAGTCCAGCGGGAAGCACGGGAGCCGGACTGAACAAACCTTTTTTAATATCTGCGACAATCATCCTGCAGTCATGCCACCGGTTCCCTGCAGGGTGAAAGGGGTCTATGTCGCCAAAAATGCCCTGGGGGCAGCTCCTGCGGTCATCCTGTCGATCGGGAATGACACCTGTCTGCCGATTTACATCGGTCTTTTTGAAGCGATGTCTATCCATTCCGCCCTGAACAATGAGATCCCTCCGCGTCCGCTCACCCATGACCTCTTTGTGGAATTTTTGCAGGCAGTTTGGGATTTCCCTGAAATCCCTTGTCATCGACTCCATCGAAGACGGGGTGTACTATGCCAGTATGATCCTTCTCCAGGATCACCATGAGATGACGATTGACTGCAGGCCAAGTGATGGCATTGCGATCGGGATTCGATGCCAGGCCGGCATCATGGTTGAGGAAGAGGTTATCCTGCAGTCAGCAGTCAATCCGAACGAGCTGCCGGAACTGGTCGATATCAGTTCCTATCTGGCAGGGTAACAATTATTTTCTGCGTACGGAGAGTTCGTCCAGAACGTCCTGGAATGTGACGCCGGATGCTCTCAGCGCTATCATGAGGTGAAACTGGAGATCTGCCGCTTCTGAAATGACCCGTGAGGGATCCTCGTTTTTCGCTGCGATGATAAATTCTGTTGCTTCCTCCCCTATCTTTTCAAGGACCCTGTCAGATCCCTTCTCACCGTACACGATCTGCGATATATACGATTTTGAAGATGGGTTATCAAAGCGATCGTTGATAACCTGCCAGAGCTCTTCAAGAATATCAGGTGTGGTCATGTCGCACCCTCACTGATTCTGAGATCCCCCAGTTCAACATTCCAGAACTTCCGCATGAGCAGGCGTGCTTTCTCGATATTTGCGCCTTTTTTTCCTATTGCAGTTCCAAGATCGCTCTTTTTCTGTAGTGAAACGATCAGCGTCCCTGAAAGCGGGTCCATCTCAATGGTACTGATTTCCACAGGGCGGAAGATGTTTGCGATGAACGCATTCTGCTCTTCGGCATATTCCACCATCTCGATCCGCTTTCCGAGCACGTTCTGCATCCTCCGTATATTCTCCCCTTTTTTTCCTATTGCAAGCCCCATGTCGCCTTTTTGAATAATATAAATGATACGTTCAAACCGTTCATCGATGATGCAGTCCAGAGCGGTCGCTTTCGTCAGGATTCGGAGTTCTTCAATGTATCTTCGCTCTTTGAAGCCGATATTCCGTTCCATCATCAGAATCCTTCATAGTGTATTCAGGGGGCATGATTAAAGGTATTTCCGCTTCTTGCTGCGAGCATATGAGGTGCAGTTGCATTGACCGGCAAAATCTTTCAACTGATTTCGTCCACGGTCAGCATGAGACATAGCGGAGTGGTTGAACATGTACGTCTCTCCCCGGCCGCTGCAAGATTCCGCATAATGCGAAAGGGGAAGTATTGCCTGCCCCCTCTTTTCCCTGTCTCTTCTATCGGCAGTATCGCTCTTTTTATTTGATTTTAGTACATTGAGGTCTGATATGCCTTTGGATACCCATCATCTGTGGGTAAAACTGATACGATAGTTGGAAAAAATCTTACTGCCGTGCCAGGCCCGGGGAAAAACAGGAGATGAATCTCTACCTGATCAGGTAGGATATGGATACCTGTGCAGTAACCGTGATCTGCCCGGCTTCTATCGGAGTCGGGACTGCAGCGGTTTTCATTTCTGCTCCACTGGCATAACGGTTATCGTAATATACGGGGACATAGACCGATCCGACATTCACCGATTTTACCCCTGCTATTGCAACACCGGTCGCCGCGGCGGTCACGTCAGCATCAGAACGGGCATTTGCTACTGCCTGTGTCAGGGCCTGCGCCCTGAGCGCCTTCTCCTTTGCAGGGGAGAGGGAGAAGCCGACTGAACTGACCTGGTTTGCACCGTTGTTTACGGCGATATCAATGATCTCACCCGTCCTGGCAATGTCCCTGACCGTGACCTGGACCATGCTTGTCACCTGGTAGTACTTGACTTTTTGCCCGAACAGCCGTGTGGTGTCATCGTATACCGGGTATATGGTGTAACTTACCGTCTGAATATCCTCGCGGGGGATGCCTGCCGTGAGAAGGGCGGAGATAATCTGGTCCATGACCCTGGCATTCTCCTGCTGGGCAGTTTTGACATCCGCATTCTCTGTCCGGATTCCGAACGTCGCAAGACCTATATCCGGGGTTGTCAGGACCTCTCCGTTCCCTGAAACAGAGATGAGGTTTTCCGGGCACGCTGCAGGATCAGCCGCCGTTGCGGCCATCGGCAGCAGCACCAGCGAGAGGAGGAGGAGTGCCGGGAGGAGGAGCCATGTTGTCTTTTCCATTGTTGTCATCACTCCAGAAATTCATGGTGAGAATTCAAATAAGTATCTTTTATTGCGAAATATTTCGCAGTCACCCCGGGAACAGACCCCGGGCAGCTCAATCATTCCGGGCCACAATCTCCTTATCGTTTCATGCACCACTGATACTGGGAACTCTCATGGGATCAACCATCGTAGAGAAAATATTTTCGTCAAAGATGCGGCCATCCGGTCAGGGCAGGCGAGGTAGTGATGGCGCCCGTGGATGGTGCGATGATCCACGATATCACGGGACCTCTCGCGATACGGAATTTCTTCGAGATGGGAGGGACGAGGGTCTTTGACCCGCAGAAGATCATCCTCCTCTTTGACCACCAGATCCCTGCAGACTCCATCGCCGCTGCGGAACATCATGTATTCATGAGAACGTTTGCGAGGGACCAGGGGATCCATAATTACGATATTCGTGAAGGCATCTGCCACCAGGTCGTTCTTGAGAAAGGGCGGGCAGGCCCGGGCGAGATTGTTGTCGGAGCCGACTCCCATACCTGCATGTACGGTGCAGTCGGTGCGTTCGCGACCGGGATAGGATCCACGGACATGGGTTTTGTACTCAAGTTCGGGGCTCTTTATTTCAGGGTACCAAACACCATACGTACCGAGGTTACCGGGGCATTTCCGTGGCGTGTCGGTCCAAAAGATCTCATCCTTTCGATTGCAAAGGATATCGGGGCAGACGGGGCAACCTACCAGGCCATTGAATTTACGGGAGAGACGTTTTCATCGATGCCGATTCCCGGGAGGATGACCTGCTGCAACATGGCGATCGAGATGGGTGCGAAGACCGGGATTGTACCCCCTGATGACATCACCTATGAGTACCTGCAGAAACGGGGACGGTCGCATCCGGTCGCGATAGCCAGCGATCCTGATGCCCGGTATGCCGACCAGAGAACGTATGACGTAAAGGATCTCTCGCCCCAGGTCGCGGTCCCCCATAATGTCGATCTCGCAATGGATGTCCAAAAAGTTGCCGGAACGCCGGTGGATCAGGTCTTTATCGGGTCCTGCACCAACGGCAGGTTTGAAGATCTCGCAGAGGCGGCTCAGGTGCTTGGGGACAAACAATTCGACGAATCAACCCGTGTCATCATCATCCCTGCATCACGGGAAGAGTACCTGAAATCGCTGCAGGCCGGTCTGATCGAACAGTTTGTGAAGGCAGGAGCCCTGGTTGAGGCCCCCTGCTGCGGTCCCTGCATGGGTGGCGCGTTTGGCCTGCTCGCTCCAGGGGAGGTTTCATTGTCGACTTCAAACAGGAACTTCCGGGGAAGGCAGGGGAGTGCTGAGGCATCCGTCTATCTCTGCTCCCCGGCAACGGCTGCAGCCAGTGCTCTCTATGGCGAGATCACCGACCCGAGGGAGGTGTGATCGATGAGAACCTGGAAATTCGGTGACAATATCGATACCGATGCAATCATCCCGGGGAGATACCTGGTCCATTATGATCCCCGGAAACTTGCCTCCCATGCCTTCGAAGGGACACGGAACGAATTTGCCGGGGAGGTCTCTCCAGGTGACATTATCATCGCCGGGAGGAATTTTGGGTGCGGATCCTCGCGGGAGCATGCCCCCATTGCACTTCTCGGAGCCGGGATCAGGTACGTGGTCGCGGAATCATTTGCCCGGATATTTTACCGGAATGCCGTGAATGTCGGGCTGCTCCCCCTGGTCTGCCCTGATACCGGTTCGATCCCCGATGGTGAGGAATGCAGGGTGGACCTTGCGACAATGCAGATCACCTGCGGGGGCAGATCGTACGTGGTCGAGCCGGTTCCCGACTTCCTGCTCCGGATCGTGAAGGCCGGGGGTCTTATCGCATATGCAAGGAACCTGGAGGAGGTCGAGACATGTACAGGGTCGCAGCAATAGGCGGGGATGGCATCGGGCCGGAGATCATCAGGGAAGGGCAAAAAGTCCTTGATGCAGCCGGAGAGCGGTACGGTTTTGACCTTGCATGGGACGACTTTGGGATCGGTGCGGATCGATACCTGAAGACAGGCGAGTTGGTCACAGAAGACGAACTGGAGGACCTTGCCCGGTACCGTGCCATCTACTTTGGTGCGATCGGGGACGAACGGGTCACTCCCGGGATCCTTGAAAAAGGTATCCTTCTCCGGCTGCGGTTTCATTTTGACATGTTCGTCAATCTGAGGCCGATCAGGCTTCTTGAAGGTGTACCGACGCCACTGGCTGGCAAGGGCCCCTCCGATATCAATTTCATAGTGGTCAGGGAGAATACCGAAGACTTTTATGTCGGTATCGGTTCCCGGTTCCGTGGAGCCCAGAAAAAGACCCTTACGATAGAACGGGAACTCTACCATGCCAGGTTCAATCTTGATATCGAGTCCGATGCAGAAGAACTGGCCTACCAGGTAGGAGTCATAACCAGGGAAGGAGCAGAACGGGTGATATCGTATGCCTTCAACCTGGCAGGGGAGAGAAAGAAGAGACTGACGTCCGTCGACAAGGCCAATGTCCTCTCTGATATCTATGGCCTCTGGCGGGAAGTATTCACGGAGGTTGCGGCCAGAAACCCGGGGATTTCTACCGAGTTCACCTTTGTAGATGCCATCACCATGTGGTTTGTGAAGAATCCTGAATGGTTCGATGTGGTGGTCACCCCGAACATGTTCGGGGATATCATCACCGACCTTGGTGCCATGATACAGGGAGGCCTGGGACTGGCCCCCGGGGCAAATATAAACCCGGGCGGCACTTCGATGTTCGAACCGATCCATGGATCGGCACCAAAATACAAGGGGCTGAATGTTGCGAATCCTGTCGCAACGATCTGGGCTGGCTCAATGCTCCTCGATCATCTCGGTGAAAAAGAGGCAGCATCGGCGGTGTTGCAGGCAATAGAACGATCGATAGCGGAGGGGGTTGTGACAAAGGATATGGGAGGACATGCCAAGACCTCCGATGTCGGGGATTATATCTCAAGGAGCATCCTGAAAGGATGAGCCGTCTCAGGCGGGAAGGGCACCTGCAGCAGGACCCTCCCTTCCAGGAACCGGGCAGTAATCGGTGATCAGCCGGTTCCTGGCATCCGGCCCCGTCATGACGGAGGGGAGCGCTGCCACCGAGGCATACCGCTCCCGCGAGCAGAGCACCGCGTGGAGAGAGTCGAGTGCCACGGTGAACCGCTCTCCATTCCTGAGTTCGATATTCAGGGCTTTTCCGGATTTTGAGACCTGTGCATGGCCTGCATCTCCACCGATATATGCCATCCAGTTCCGCTGTATCTTTTCCACCCGTGCTGATACACCGGAACGGAGAGCATTCCGGAGTTCATGTACCCGGATACAGAGTCGTGTGCCATAGAGATACAGTTCAAGGATATCCCGCGGGATTCCGTCTTCATCAAGAACAGGGCGACGATTCAGCTGGAGATACCCTGCATTTTTCATCATGATTCTCTTCTCTTCCTTATACAACGTCGAAACTGGGGCTATATAAACATTCAATCTGCGCGGAGCGAAAGTGACGAAAAAGAGGGATGCCGGCAGGATCATCTTCTGCCCGGATCCCACGCCAGAGGTTTTGGAGTTACCGTGCGTGCTGATGATCCAGGCAGGCATTGAGGACATCCTCCATCAACCCGGAGAGTCCCTGGATACCGACAAGAGGACGGGCTCTCAGTCGCACCATGCCCCTCAGCGGGTACGTGAACGGCACAAAGGCTGCAGACGGGCAGGCCAGGCGTTCAAACGAAGAACCGAGAATGAGATCGGGAGGGTCACCGGCAATCAGGTCCTGCACTGCAGAAAGGGAGCATGCCTCTGCAGTCCTGAACGGTGAATGCCTGGCCGTATTCCGGCAACCAATCACCGTAATCGAGGCATCGAGATATTTTTTCAGCATTCGTGCAGCAAAATCACCATAGGAAAAGTCCGAGAACAGGGCAGCCACCGGGGGATCGTGCCGCAGCAGGAATTTTTCGCAGGATGCCTCGATCGCACGTTCTGCACAAGCCCTCTCCCGTTCGAACGCATCCACATTCACCCCGTCATACTGTTTTTCCAGGCATCCGAGCGTTTTTTCTGTCTCGTCAAGCCCAAGCAATGTCCCCAGCGCCTGCCCGTGTCCGGATGCGAGGTCCGGGTTTGTCTGGACACAAAAATCAGAGGCATGCGTGATCTCGTCAAGGGTCGAGTCACAAAACCGGGCTGCAACCCCGACCCCGGCTGCCGCAAGGATTCGCTGCGCCTCAAGTGCGTTTCCCGGGCAGAACGGGTCGAGGAGCTGTATCCCGTCAAGATTCACCCCGCAGGCATCGGGATCGGTCCTGACAGGCAGGGCCCTGCAGGCAGCGAGGTATCCCTCATCGAAATTTCCGATAAATCCCGGGCTGTCAACCATGAGGATCTCCCCGGGAAGACAGTGGCGTATCTCCTCGCCTGTTATTGCCGGGGTGCAGGTATTTACGACGGCTACGGTCCTGTACCGTTCCCGGAGGGTCCGGACAAGGTCAAGAAGGCGCTCTTCTGCACCGAATATGATGTCTTCCTCAACGAGGAACGTACAGTGCAGGTCACGGCGGAGTATTGTCGCAGGAAAAAAATAGCATCCGCTCGGCCCATGGATGACCGTACCGATTCCACTGATCCCTGCAAAACAGGTGACTGCTCCTGTCATTGCACAGGGCCCAAGGGCATTCATGCAGTCACGCATGCATTACCCTCCGCCATCTTCTGAGCATCCGGGAAATCCCGGAAGAGCCAACCGGGACCGGATCAGGAACGGAGAGAAGCCGCCCGCGATCCGTCAGTTCAAGGTCAAAAATCTCCAGCAACTCGGTAAGAACCGGGCCTGGTGCCTGACCGCAATGGTTGACCATGACCGCCTTTCCCCTCAAATCGGAAAAATGTCCGATGATCTCGCTCTGGTACGCCATCTCAGCGGAGATCGCCCCGTCACTCCCGATGTCCAGTTCTTCCCCGACGCGTGACAGGAACGAGAGCGTCCCCTCAAAACCGACCGGGAAGGATGGCAGGAACGGAGTGCCAAAACGATCCTCGAGGGCAGAGCCGACATCGGCAAGCGATTCGTCCCGAAGAATATTGAGCGATGCAGATCCAAGTGACCCGATCGCGGAAACCGGAATATTCCTGACAAAGCGGAGCTGGATCTTCACCCCGAGCAAGGAGAGAAGGCGGGCCACTTCGCGGTAATTTGCCTCGGCCTCAAACTCGAGGTTCTTCTCACCCACCAGGTTCACCGTCCCGGACTGATCTCCCCCGTGGCAGAGACAGGATAGCGCGACAAGCGCCGATCTCATGCCATCGGAAAACCCCCCTCCAAGAAATCCTCCGGTCGGAACAACGATGACAGGGCACCCGTACGCCTCGCTGCAGACTGCCCGGACATCGTCACCGATCGCTGCAGCAACACAGGACGTGAGTACAAAAATGGCACCCGGGTTCCCAGAGAGAGCCCCGGCGATCGTGTCTTCCAGTGCCCTCTCGCCGCCAAAAATAATCTCCTGCTCTTTTAATGATGTGGAGAGGATTGCAGGCAGGACAAGCTGATCGTTATCGGAATGAAGGGCATGAAGGAGTGAGAAGTTATGGTGGGCACAACCGTCTGGTCCGTGGATTACCGAGACTGCATCCGTAACGGACGTGGTTACCGAGAGCGCCCCGGTGAGCGTGCATCCCTCAGTCCGCGATGAAATCATACGCCAGGGCCTCAAGATCCCCGATCTCGAGAGGCTCGGGAATATCGAGCCGCTTGTTCCGAAGAATTTTTCCGGCAAGGATACGGTATACTTCCGCCTGCTCTGTGTCGGGAGCAAACTCTATGACCGTCATCCGGTTGAGCTCGGCACGCTGCACGATCGGGTCCCGGGGAATGAACTGGATAAGCGTACTCCCGATTCTGTCGGCAAATGTGGCCACCAGCTCCTCTTCGTCGGGGAGATTCTTTGCATTGCAGATCACTCCGCCAAGACGGCACTGGCCACGCGAGCGTCCCGAAAGCCGCTTTATCGCTTTACAGATATTGTTTGCAGCATACAGGGACATCAATTCCCCGGAGGTGACCAGGTAGACTTCCTGTGCGTACCCTTCCCTCATAGGCATGGCAAATCCCCCGCATACGACATCTCCGAGCACATCGTACAACACCACATCGGCATGGAGTGCCCCCAGTCTTTCAAGGACCTGGAACGTGGCAATAATCCCGCGCCCGGCACAGCCCACACCGGGTTCCGGACCCCCGGCTTCAACGCACCGGACACCCCCGTAGCCTGTAAAGACCACGTCGTTTAAGGTGATCTCCTTGTCGCCCTGCTCCCGGACCTGGTCCATGACCGTGGGGATCAGCCTGCCATGCATCAGCATGCGGGTGCTGTCACGTTTCGGGTCACACCCGATCTGGAGAATATCGAGCCCCATGCCGGAAAGGGCTGCAGAGATATTGGTGGAGGTGGTGGATTTGCCTATGCCGCCTTTTCCATACAGGGCGATCTGTTTCATTGTGCAGATCTTGGTCGGGATTTATATTAGATATACTGATGTTTACACCAGTTTACTTGTGTCCGGCTATTCATGACTCCGGAAGATCCCCATGAAGAGCACAATGACCGGGATTACCTCGAGCCTCCCTATCCACATGACCAGGATGAACACCCATTTTGAGATGAAGGGCATGTGGGGAGAGACATATCCTGCTGAAAGGCCGCAGGAACTCAGGGCTGAAACTATGTCAAAGACCAGATTGCTCACGGGGAGTGAGATAAGGTGAAACTGGAGGATAACCATCGATGCCACGCATACCGTGAGCACCGACAGGATGATGACAAGCATATTCTTGGACAACTCCGGTTCGGCAACACTGTCGGGTATCTTCCTTCCCGCATAGATGAAGGGAACAAGGACTTTGGCCCGGACAAAGACCCTTTTTAACCACCAGATGATTCCCCGGTACCCTATCGCTATCCGGGAGAGCTTGATCCCCCCGGCACTGCTTTCCGATGAACCGCCGATAAACATCAGCAGGGTGAGGAATACGATGGTGACGCTCGGAAAATACTGGAGGTTCTGGCCCGGGTATCCTGTCGTGCTGATCGCGGAAGCCGTGACAAACAGGCCATGCCGGAACGCGTCTTCTATCGGGAGACTGTTCAGGTAATACAGATCGGCAACCACGACCAGGGTCCCTGCGGCAAGAAAGAGGAGGAGCAGTTTGACCTGTTCGTTTCCAAGGAGGGAGAGTTTCCGTTTCCGGTAGGAGATGTAATACAGGGTGAACGGGGTTGACCCTACGATCATGACCGGGATAAGGAGATATTCGAGGAGGTGGCTGTTGTATACCGCAAGCCCTCCTTCTACCGGCACATAGCCGCCAGTAGA
The DNA here is from genome assembly GCA_963828315.1 of uncultured Methanoregulaceae archaeon. Taxonomy (GTDB): domain Archaea; phylum Halobacteriota; class Methanomicrobia; order Methanomicrobiales; family Methanospirillaceae; genus UBA9949. The sequence continues at coordinate 21,924 of CAWHEC010000015.1, forward strand.
GATGGTGGTAAGGGAAAGGTTGATTGCCTCGTAAAGGGGGATCCCGGCCACCAGTATCACCCCTGCACCGATGATCGTGAGGAAGGTATAGACTGCCCAGAGCTCTTTTCCCGTTGCAATCACTCCAGGGAGGATCCGCTCGCTCCTGCTGTCGGAGCGAAAGAGCGGAGACTGTATGAGACCTCCCCGGCTTGCCACCGTTATGGAGAGGGCAATAACTCCCATCCCTCCTATCCACTGCATAAAAGTCCTCCAGAAAAGCAGGGTTTCGGGGATATACAGGGATGGCCCCATGAGCGAAAAACCGGTGCCGGTCCAGCCCGCCATGGTCTCGAACAGTGCATCGGTAAGCGAAAGATCAAGGACGAGCATGAAAGGGATCGTGCTTACAAGCGCAAAGGCCAGCCAGACAAGAGCCACCGAACAGAAGGCCGAGGAGAGCCTGATATCCTGTTTTCTCCGGGGCAGGTGGTGTAAGAGGAACCCGAGAAGGAAAAGGGTGACCGGTACCGCAGCCATGGGAAGGATCACGGAATACTCCCGAAATACCACTGCGATAAGAAGAGGCACGGCGGTCAGAGGGCTGATATATTCAAGCATTCCGCCAAGTTCCGCAAGAACGGTTGAAAAATACTGGATGCGGCCCATTATTACAAAATGTTGTTTTTCAAGAGATTATCTTTTTCACGCGGCTTTTTCCCGGTATTCCCGGATCACCCGGTCAGGATTATCTCCTGGATGATTCGCCAGGCCAGGAATGCCCTCACGATATCAGGGGGGGTAAGCATCTTCCGTTCTCCAAGAATCTCGCACGGGCTCACGCCGGCTTCACCAGAGAAGAGATCCGAAAGGCCCGATATAAAGTGGCAATCAAACTCACCGTCAAAGGTGAGGGAGGAAAGGGTCCGGCCGCCAAGGATCTCCCGGGAATACACGAGGGAGAACTGCACCGGTACGAGTGTCATGAGCGCAGGGAGGCTCAGCGCAAGGTCAGCCCCTGGAAAATTATCCCGGATCGGGATCTGGGAGAGGGTAGTCCGGTAGATGTTTTTCAGCCATCCGAGATCCCTTCCATACCGGGAAAACGCGATATGGACCACGGCATCCGCGTATTCCTTCTGGGGTGCAATGTATCGTGCATAGTCTTCCTGCCTCTTTTCGATCTCCTCCATCACTTCACGCTCGGTATAGCCACGCTTCTCCATGTCACGTTTCAGCTTCCACTCCTTTTTGACATCGTCGGCAGGATCGACATAGAGGGAGAAATCAATCGACTTACGCAATGCATCGGAATACAGGGTATGCAGGCCTTCCAGGATCACAATTTTTGAGGGGCGGAATACAACAGGCCCCTCGAGGATTCCAAGTGAATGGTTGTAGACCATCTTCTCAACCGGCGTTCCCTGCCTGATGGCTGACAGGTCCTTTTCGAGTCCCGCAAGGTTATTTGCCTCGGGCACCAGAGGGGTAATATTCCGTGCCTTCCGCTGTTCCCGGTCAAGGAGATGATAATCATCGAGGGTTATTGTCGATACGAGTTCATCGCCAAACAGGTGCCGGATAGAACGGGTAAAACTGGTCTTTCCTGACCCGGAATCACCGGCAACGCCGATAATGTACACCCCTTCCCTTTCAAATACCGCTTCCCGGAACGAGGGATGACCGTTCATGTGACGGCACCCCGGCATGGATTGCTCCTGGTGATGCGGGCGGGGCGAGTGGAGGGCTTCCGTGGACCTTGAGGATACATGGCCGTACAGGGTTTAATTTGCCATAATACCGGCTTCCCGGTGTTTTACGGCGATCCGTTCAGCGAGGGCTTCGAGTTCGCGCAGGCACGCGGAGTCGGGGGCTCCTTTGACATAGACCGGATCGAGAACCTCGATGGAGAGGTGGTTCAGCATCCCTTTCAGTGCTTCAACCGTTTTTCCACCCCATCCATATGAACCGATCACTGTCGCGAATTTTGCTTTTGGCCTGATGAGGTTTGTGATGAATGCTGCGTTTGCAACGACCGGGTGGGGTCCGAAGAGAAAGGTCGGGGTACCGATGACGATCGTTGCCGCGTCGACAAGGGATGCAGCGAGCTCGCCAATATCCGTGGTTGCCAGGTCGAATGGTTTCACACTGATGCCGCGATCGGTCAGTGCCCCGGCAAGGTGCATGACCATTTTTTCGGTACTCCCGTGCATGCTGACATACGGGATCACCACTTCGTTCTTCACTTCATCGGAGATCCATCCTGCATAGGCCTGGAGGATTGGATCGGGAGGACGGTGCAGGGGGCCATGGCTTGGTGCGATGATCCGGACCTCGAGTTCCGAGATCTTCTTCATATGCTCCCGTATCTGCAACCGGAACGGCATCATGAGCTCGGCATAATACCGTTTCGCCGGATGATATACCTCAGCGATGTCCCTGGCAAAAAGATCGCTCGTAGCCAGATGAGAGCCGAAAAGGTCGCAGGAGAAGAGAACGTTATCCTCTTTTACGTACGTCATCATCGTCTCCGGCCAGTGGACCCACGGCGCCATGATGAATTCAAGGGTTTTATTGCCGAGGGAGATGGTATCACGGTCCTTTACCACGAGGCACCGTTCGGGCGGGATATCCAGGAGGTGCACGACGAGGTCTTTGCATTTCTCGCTGGTCACCACCGTGGCTCCCGGAAAGAGCTCGGCAGCCATGGGAAGTGATCCCGAGTGGTCCTGCTCTGCGTGATTCACAATGATATAATCAATCTTTTCGACCCCGAGCTTGATGAGGTTGCATACGTATTCGAATTCCTTTGCCGGATCAACGGTATCGATAAGGGCGGTCTTCTCGCTTCCTTTCACGAGATACGCATTATAACTCGTACCATCGGGTAAAGGGATCAGGGAGTCGAACAGTCTCCGGTTCCAGTCAATCGCCCCGATCCAGTAGATATCGGGGAGCACTTCTCTCACAGTCATCGTATCAGTCTCCTCTCATGGCCGCAGTTCTCCTCCGATCTTCCTCTATGCATGCAGGATGATCTCAAGGGTGTGCCGTTTCATCCCCTGCCCCTTCTGTCGCACCCAAAGGTGGCAGGATCGCAGGCCTTTGGCTTCTTTCTCATAGGACTTGATTCACGGGCCGGCATAACGGTTTCGATAAGCCATCGGGAAGACAGGATATCACGTTAACCTCAGTATCCCGTGTGAGTACCGGGAAGTTATCATCGGCACTGGTGCAACCGGCTGTCTTTTTCTCCGTTCCGCTACCAAAGTTACGATCATGAATGAGAGCGATGAAGCAGTCCGCCTTGCAGTCTCACTGATGGCAATTTCTGCGAGGACTGCACCGAAAGGCAAAGGGAAAGATTCTCTTGTGACCCGGACGGTCCAGAAACCTGATCTCCCGCTGCTTGCCCGCGAGATGACCCGGTTCGGGGAGGCCCATACCCAGTCCTTTTTTATCAGGGACGGCAAAAATATCGCCGCATCGGAAGCCTGCCTTATCATTGGGATCCGGGGGCAGGAGCCGCTCGGTCTCAATTGTATGGGGTGCGGGTACCAGTCCTGTGCCGACATGGAGGCGGCCTGCAGGGATACCGTGGTTGAGGGATCACCCTTTCTCGGACCAAACTGCGTGATCAAGATGGCTGATCTCGGCATCGCTGTCGGCTCTGCCGTGAAAACCGCTTCCCTCCTCAACCTGGATAACCGGGTCATGTATACTGCCGGTGTTGCCAGCCTGTCCCTTGGCTGGATGGAGGGATGCAGTGTCGCCTACGGGATACCGGTCAGCGTCAGTGGCAAGAACGTGTTCTTTGATAGGGAGAAGTAGAAACAGAGGAGATCCCCCCTGCTCTTTAATTCTTCAGAGACATTGTCATTACCTTATTGGAGGTTAACCCCTGCAAATCATTCATTGACAATCTAACCTTTTTTTGACTATTACCTGGTATTCACGATCAAATTCCTGTTCTCTCGGAATTTCAAGGAAAATTATTAAAGAAATTGGTTGCACAGGTCCTAGTATGAAAGCCCTGATTGCCGTTTTAATGCTCTGTGTAGCAGTCGGCCTGCTCGTTGCAGGATGTACAACCCCGGTGACAGTGACTCCTACTCCAACGACAACCGCAACCCCTCAACCGACCGCGACAACCCCGGTTACCGATCCTGCACTGGCCGGCACCTGGACCCTTGGAGAGATGGGACTCCAGGGAGGAAAGGCGCCTCTCACCGTCTTCCCACAGCCAATAACCATCACCATCACTATCTCTGAACCGGGAATCCTGGCCGGAAACGGTGGATGCAACAATTATGGGGGAACCTATACCCTGACCGGGGCAAGCGGACCGTTTGGCAAGACAATCATCATGGGCCCTATTGCATCAAACATGAAGTATTGCGTTGATTCCAGTGACATTGAGAATTCGTATTTCCAAATCCTCTCGAACGTTACTTCGTATGGAATCGACAACAACACACACACTGTCCATGCGGGATCCCCTGGGAAGCACCCTGGTGTATCAGCGGACCTGATCTCTCATTTTTTAAAAAATAATAAGAGTATATTCCGAAAAACTGACCGCCATAACCGCTTTGCAGAGCGAATGAAAATTCCCTTTTACCAGTGGGATCATTCTGCTCATCCGTGCCCTGAAAGGTCGTGCCGCAATTCCCGAAGGGTTTGCGAGCCGGGTGGGAATCGCCGTTATCTCCCTCGTCCTGGCAGGGCTGATCATCGTCAACCCGCAAGACGTTTTGGCGTTGCTGATGATGATCATGGGAGTTGTTGCTCTCGTGCTCGGGGTCATGCTGCTCGTAAACGGTATCAGGCTGAAAAGGAGGATGGAGAGCCCCTGAACAACCTTTCCCATGGGGCATCTTTGGATTTCAATTGCCAGATAAAATAACGATGCGTCAATTTTGGATATACTACCTCATCACCGATTGAATTGAAGCAAAAAAAGGAGGTGTGTTCTTAATCGCCAACGTACATTTTGATTGCCAGTTCAAAGCATTTCTGTGCTTCTGCGAGTTTTCCCATTTTTTGCAAGGTATCTCCCTTGTTGAACCATGCATCCGCGTCTTCAGGATCAATCTTCAGGGCATAGTCATAGGCAGTCACTGCCTTTTCATACAGACCCTGGCTGTCGCGAAGATTTCCATGTTCCACGCAATCATGTTCACGCTGTAACTCAGCCATTTTCATTTTTTTCTCCTCCAAATCACTTCTGTGACTGATACCGAATAATTATTGATTATAAATTATAATTTGCACAATAGATCTGAAGGCATAATTGCCGGGCAATTGGTTGGATAAATAGGTTTCCCTGAACGTGTCATATCGTGAACTGCTCTTTTTCCAGAAAACGAGTATAGGATACCTTTAGTGACACGTGTTTACAAAATGAAAATGCCAGCGGCATTTCACATGAAAAAAATCTTTCCTGATATCTAACCTACGAGCTTCCTCGCTTCTTCCGCTGGCAGAGCAACGAGGGTCTCCATGTCAAAGTCATCTCCCCTGCGGAGGGACATGTTCATTGCTGCTGTCTCATTCTCGGCTTCAAACACGGCAACAACATCGTACCTTCCGAGCGTCCAGTAGATGCCACGGTATCGAATCCCTTCTTTGGCTTCCATTGCCTGTTTCCTTAAGCTTTCAACAACACTTTCCCTTGTCACCTTTTTCCTGAATTTTACCAGTGCAACGAAATACATCACACATACCTCCCCCTTTCAGGGAAGAACACTATGCATAAGGGCTCTATATTAAGTCTCGCCATTGGAGAGAGGGGTACCTGTCCGATACAATCCCGACAGGGTTGAGTGAACGCGGGAACTATCGGAAACGTCATCGAATGCACCGGGAGTGCCTTTTCCCTTCAGGGAAGGTGTCCGGATGGGCACGATTCGATAGCAGGGGGTGGACCGCAACCACATACCCCACGAATCTCATCTATTCTAAAGAATTATGCACAATGGAGCTGTGATGAAATGGTGATGAACAATGGACATCAACGAATGCATCCGATTAGCGAATGAACATCCCGTTGCGTGGTTGGCGACAACCGAGGATGATCAGCCTCGCGTTCGGCCGCTCCAGATGTGGTTTGCTGATGCGACCGGGTTCTATTTTCATACCTGGAGAGTCAAAAACATTTACCGGGAAATTATGAAGAATCCCCGTGTCGAGCTGGGTTTTTGGATACCGCAGGAACATGGCGGAACCGTGCTTCGGGTCGCCGGCCAGGTCGAATGGGTTGACGACCCGGCTCTGAAATACCGATCCTTTGAAGAGCGCCCGTTCCTCGCCAGACTTGGCCTGAAACCGGAGAGCCCCGACCTGGTTCTTTTCCGTATTTCCAGGGGAGAGGTCTATACCTGTCCAAAGGAGAAGATCCGGTTCGGGACATAATCAATGGTCAACACACCACATCTGCCGGTCTCCCGTACCCGGGTAACGATTCGTGGTATCCAGGCAATTAAGAAAATTATTTATAGTATTAATGAGTAGTGGGGTATGCCTCAGAGGGGAAAAGCTGGGGATACGTGCAAGGATATGACCAGCGGGGAGATCCAAACGGCTTGAAGATCTTCCGGCGAATAAGAGGTCAGATCATTGGGCCGAACAAATGTTCAGGCAGACCCGGTGCAGCAAAAAAGAAATCCGTCCCATCGGAATGGCATTGATGATGGACGGGTGACAAAGAATGGAAAAGAGAATCAGGCTGCACGGAAGTCTCGGGGAACATGATGCTCTGTTACCGTGAGCAATCCGGTCAAAACGGCGGAAGACCGGTGCGCGAATACAAGACACGGCACCAGGGGGCCGACCATGCGTTCCGGTGAATCACTCCTGGGGCATCTTCATTTTGGCACTTTATGGCCATGGGTGATGTCCCGAGCTGAAAGCAGCGCGAATTATTTTTCTGGACCGTACCTTCAGCCAATCGGAACATCCCGGGAAAACATGCCTCGGACCGGATATCTGAACAACAGGGATACTTCGCTTCCATCATCAAATATCCAAAACACTCGGGAAGTTCTCATGATTACCTCAGTGTCGGGGCTATTGATGATCCCAATTTCAGCAGGTGATATGAAGGATCGCCACGTGGGATCGCTCTTCCTTGTCAAGCGATGACAGGATCTCCCCGGTCGGCATGATTACGGCAGAAAAGGCTGACAGTATCTCTTCTGCACCAGGAGTGAGGGGTAAACTCCCGTACTGTCCCGTGCCGATATACACTACATCAGGATTTTCGTCGCGGAGAAACACCAGTTCATGCTCGGAGAGCGGCGTGTGCCCGTAGTCTCCCTTCATCTCCTTCGATGCTTTCTTTTTCCGCCGGGATACCGATCCATCGGTATGGATGATAATGTCATGATCATACCTCCTGCCTCCCACTTCTATCCAGCCAAATCCGGTCTTCAAGGGAAATACACCTCCAACCTCCGCGGGTCTCCCCCCATGATAAAACTGACAGGGGAGCAACCACTATCGCTCGCTTTCGCGGCACATATCGTATCTTCACGCCCTCTGCTTTTTTATTTCCTCAAAAACCGCTCCACCTTCATTTTGACACTTCATCTACCGGATCAGGTGGACTATCTGCATCAATGCTGATGGACCTCTCCCTTCTTTTTTGTAAATCTACCCATAATGACGGGCTAACCCAGGGTATAGAATTCCTTTGGTCCACTCCTATGTTGCTTTTGCCATGGCATACATCTGTTCCGGCAGGAGAGCGGTCATGGTTTCAGTGCTGACCGTACCCCACTTGGCAATCTCGATGATTACCCTGGCAAGGATTTCCGCGGAAGGCAATTCAACGATTGCTACGAAATCGTAACGACCGAAGGTATAGTAATGGCTGAGAAATTTCCCCCCCGCTGATGTGATGATTTGTTCTGCCTTGTCATCCCGTTCCTTCGCTCCCTTCATGTTCGCGATGGCCTGATCGGTCAATTTTCCCAAGATAATGAACAGTGGCATAATGAGCGGGATCGCTATAGGGGGATATAAAGGTAATGGTGAGCCCTGAAAAATGAGAAGGCTGATGAGAATGGAGAACAGGGTTATTTCGGAATATACTGCTGCATCGATTGCCTGACAGGATCAGGAACCCCAAGACTCCCGAGTATTGGCATCAGAAGGTTCCCTGCAAGGGGCCTGGCGTCAGGACTCTTGAAGAACTCTTCTACGATTGCCATTCCTTCAGGGGAGGTGAGGAATCTGATCACCTCTTTCTTACCCTCGGGAGACGAGAGTTCTTTTCCGAGAATTACACCAAGTAGTCCAAGATCCAGCATTGTTCCAGTACCCTCATCTAAAGAGAGCCTGCTACCGCTAAAAGCATATCATTCGGCGGAGGGCCGGCCAATATCGAATGCAGGCTGTATCAGCCCATCGACTGCCGGAAGCGCATTCTCCCGAATCGGGATGGTCGTGGCAATCCATGCCGACAAGGAGTAAACGACGGAAGGGAACCGTGTAGTCCCGAAAGCCAACCCCATCATATTCGGCCAGCTCGCGTATTTCGGCGTGGGGAAACCTATCGGCAATGCATTCCTGGAAGGAAAGAAGTGCAGGAAGGAGAGAGCGCGAAAAAGGGATGCGGGGTGAGTGCCTTCAGACATTTTGCACGGGATTACCCCGTTCCTTGTATGCAGGGCGATAGCGGTACGGGGCAGGTCGATCCCCAGTGCCTCCCTGAGAACCTCTTCGACGGTCTCCACCGTCACGAAGACAAGTTCGCTCCGGACATCAGCGGGCACATCCTCAAGGTCCCGCTCGTTCTCACGAGGAAGGATGACCTTTCGTATCCCTGCCCGGTGAGCAGCCAGGACCTTCTCCTTGATGCCGCCGACCGGTAGAACGGTGCCGGAGAGCGTGATCTCACCTGTCATGGCCGTGTTCGGGTCCACGGTCCTGCCGGTGATCAGGGATGCCAGCGCCGTGAACAGCGTTACACCGGCAGACGGGCCATCCTTCGGGGTAGCCCCTGACGGCACGTGGATGTGGACATCGCTTGCGATAAAGTCGAAGCTGGCTGCAGCGTGCGCCAGCCGTGACCTTGCCAGGCTCATGGATATGGTTGCCGACTCCTTCATCACGTCCCCGAGCTGGCCGGTCAGGGTGAGATTTCCTTTTCCAGGCATGAAGGTGCCCTCGATAAAGAGGATGTCTCCCCCGGCAGGCGTCCAGGCAAGCCCTGTGACCACGCCGGGCACTGCCTCCTTCCTCGCCTTTTCCTGCCGGACCACCTCTTTTCCAAGGATCCCGTCAAGCATGTCCGCCTTCACCACATACGGCAGGTCGGCCGTCCCTGATACGATCTTCTCGGACACGTGCCGGGCAATCCGTGCCAGCTGTTTCTTCAACCACCTGACGCCGGATTCGCGGGTGTATCGTTCGATGACCGCACTGAGCGCGTCGTCTTCGATCACCAGGCTGCCGGCTTCCAGGCCATGCTCTTCGAGCGTCGCCGGCAGGAGGTGATTCCTGGCGATGGAGAACTTCTCGTTCTTCGTGTATCCCGAGATCTCGATCAGCTCCATCCGGTCAAGGAGGGGCGCCGGGATGGTGGCGAGCGTGTTGGCCGTGGCGATGAACAGCACCTCGGAGAGGTCGTAGGGAACCTCCAGGTAGTGGTCCGAGAACGTGCTGTTCTGCTCGGGATCCAGGACTTCAAGGAGGGCGCTCGCCGGGTCGCCCATGTGGGAGTATCCGAGCTTGTCGACCTCGTCCAGGATGAAGACCGGGTTCTTGACCCCTGCCCTCCTGATGCCCTGAATGATCCTCCCGGGAAGGGCCCCGATGTAGGTCCGCCGGTGACCCCTGATCTCGGCCTCGTCCCTGACACCCCCAAGGCTGACCCGTGACGTACTTCCGGCCCAGGGCATCGGCGATGCTCTTGCCAAGGCTCGTCTTGCCGGTGCCGGGTGGGCCGGTGAAGAGGAGGATCGAGCCCTGCTTCTCATGTTTCAGTTTCATGACAGCCAGGTGCTGGATGATCCGCTCCTTGACCTTTTCAAGCCCGGTATGATTGGCGTCAAGTACCTGTACGGGCCCCGGCAATGTCAACGCTGGTCTTCTCCCCGGTCACCCAGGGAAGTTCGAGCAGCAGGTCCAGGTAATTCCTGATGATATGGCTCTCATGGTTCTGGCTGCCGCCGGCTTCAAGTTTCCTGGCCTCTGCCAGGGCTTTCTTCCGGACCTCTTCGGGCATCCCGGACTGCTCGATCCGTTCCCGGTACCCGCTGTCCCCCGACCCCAGACCCTCGCTCTCGTTGAGTTCATCCTGGATCATCTTCAGCTGTTCCCGGAGCATCGCCTCCCGGTTCGACTTGTTCACCTTCTCGGAGACTTTCCGGGCCATCTCGATTCGGAAACTGATGTCCTCCCTGAGTTTCACCATGAGCTCAAGGAACCCCTGGCCACGCTGCCGTGCCGATACCGTCTCGAGAATGGTCTGCTTCTCGGCGATCGGTAACGGGGTAAATGGCATGACATACCCGATGATCTGGTCGATGGAGTCCATCTTGTCGACAGGGAGGGTGAATCGTTCGGATCCCTGGAAATGACTGCTGATCTCGTGGAGGGTCTGTCGTATCTCGGCAATAAGTGCCAGCCGCATCGCTTCGTCGAGATCGGGCAGGTCCGGGACCGGTGTACAGGTGGCATAGAACTGGCCGGCTACCTCGTGGAGATCGGTGGCCTCTGCCTTCTCGAATGCGATCGCATCGATCAGATATCCGTCATCAGCAGGTTCTGCCGCCGTGACCTTCATGTGGCACCCGACAGTGTACAGCGATTCCCGGGTGAGCTCGGTTTCGCTTCTCGTGGCCAGGGCGATGGCATGGGCAGACCCGCCCTGTTTCAGATCGGCTGCCAGCAGTTCGCCGGTTTTTTTATCGACTTTCAGCTTCGTCCGGGTCTGTGGAAAGACCACGATCTCGGAGAGGGGTAGCACAAGGAACTCGCGGTTCCTCTCGGTTTTGGTTCCAAACATTGTCTTGGTCCTGATGTGGTGAAATTGATAGTTACTGGAAATTCCGAACTCGGCCGGGGTTACCTGACCTTTCTGAGTATGCGGACAAGGAGATCCATATCTTCTTCATCGAGTGAGTCTCTCATCCGTTCAATCAGCAGGGACAGCGCGTTCTCTTCAGCCCGGGCGATCCTCCGGCCCTTTTCGGTCAGGCGGATATACAACACTCTCCTGTCGTTGCGGGATCGTTCCCGATACACGCAGTCCATGGTTTCGAACCTGTTGATCATCTCGGTGATGGTGGGTTTCGAGTTCCTGGTTATCTCTGCCAGGCGGCTGAAGGTCACATCGCCCTGTTCGTCGATAGCCTTCAGGTAGCTGACCTGTTTCACCGTGATGTCCGGGACCCCGCATTCGTAGAGGATGGCGCAGGAGCTCTCGTTCCTGATCCTGATCAGGTGTTCCACCGCGATCACAATTCGCTCCTCCATCGCCACCATGACCTCTGCCTGTAATTAGTTAGGGTTTCCCTAATAATAAACTTGAGATGCGTGCAAGGTCAGGAGACA
>CAWHEC010000016.1:0-15364 GCA_963828315.1 uncultured Methanoregulaceae archaeon
CGAGAAGGGGTTCATCTACGAAGGGGCACTCGAAAAACCCGTCAGGGCACAGGTTTCCGAGGCCGCCACTGCTGCATCACCCTTGATCACGGCGACCAGCGTGAAGGTGAATGTCTCGATCCCGGCTGCAGCGGCCCGTGCTGCTGCGACCGGTGCCGACGGGGTCGGTCTGCTTCGGATCGAGCACCTCATCCTCGGGCTGAACAAGACGCCGGGCTGGTTCATCACGAATGGAAAAGAGGACGAGTTCATCGATGAGCTGTACAAGGGGATCAAAATCGTCCTCGATGCGTTCTATGGAAAGCCCGTCTGGGTGCGGACCCTTGACGCCCCGACGGATGAGTTCCGGAACATGGCCGGCGGCGAGAGTGAGCCCCTTGAGCATAACCCCATGCTGGGATGGCGGGGTATCCGGCGGGACCTCCAGAGCCCGGACCAGTTCCGTCTCCAGGTAGAAGCGTTCAAGAAGCTCTGGGAGCAGGGATACGACAACCTCGGCGTGATGTTCCCCATGGTGTCGCACCCAAACGAGTTTCTCGCCGCACGGGAGATGATGGCAGAATGGGGCGTGGATGTCGATTCCGTAACGCTCGGGATTATGATCGAGATTCCCTCGAGCGCCATCATGATCGAGGATTTCATTCATGCCGGGATCGATTTCGCCTCGTTTGGGACAAACGACCTGATCCAGTATACCCTTGCCATTGACCGGAACAACGAGAATGTTGCCAGCATGTACCAGCCAAAGCACCCTGCGGTGCTCGCCCTTATCGACCAGGCGATCCAGGTCTGCCGCGAGCACGGGGTGGAGTGCTCCATCTGCGGCCAGGCCGGTTCGGAACCGCCGATGGTCGCATGGCTCGTGGAGCACGGGATCTCCAGCGTCTCGGCAAATATCGACGCCATCGGAAAGATACGGGAGACCGTCGCACGGACCGAGAAGCGGATCATCCTCGAGAGTGCGAGAAGGCCCCATGCGGAGTAAAGGAATACCCGAAGAAGAACTCTTCTCATTTTTGGAGGCAACAAAGCGGGAGGATAAACTCCACCGGCATATCCTCAGCTCGATGTGCACTCTTCCGCACCCCGTAGCGGTCCGGGCCCATACCCTTTTTTTGGAGACAAACCTCGGCGACCCGGGGCTTTTTCCCGGAACAGCCTCCCTGGAGCGGCTCCTTGTCAACCGCCTCGGGAGCCTCTTCCATAATCCGGATGCCTGCGGGTATGCCACGACAGGAGGGACGGAATCAAACATCCAGGCGCTCCGGATTGCCAGGGCGACGGCAGGGATCGAGTCTCCCAACGTGGTCATACCTGAATCTGCCCATTTTTCGTTTAAAAAGGCCTGCGATCTGACCGGGGTGGAGTTGCGGTCTGTCCCCCTTGACAGGCAGTACCGGGCAGACCCCGACCTGTTCATGGAGGCAGTCGATTCCCGCACCTGCTGTATGGTCGGGATTGCAGGGACGACCGAGTATGGAATGGTGGACCCTATCAGGAAACTTGCGGCGTTTGCCCACAAGGAGGGGATCTTCTTCCATGTCGATGCGGCATTCGGTGGAATGGTCCTCCCGTTCCTGAAAGGGGCCCCGGAATTTGATTTTTCACTCCCGGGAGTGATGTCGGTAGCCGTTGATCCCCACAAGATGGGTATGAGCACGATCCCGGCAGGGTGTCTCCTGCTTCGGAATGAAAAGGATCTCTGTTCCCTCTCGGTCGACACCCCCTATCTCACGGTAAAGCAGGAGTTCACGCTCTCCGGCACCCGCACGGGAGGATCCGTGGCAGGGGCGCTCGCAGTGCTCGAATACCTCGGATACGACGGGATGGAAGCGGTGGTCCACGGGTGCATGAAGAACACCAGGCGCCTGATCGACGGGATGGAGAGCTATGGGATCCTCCCTGTCGTTACCCCCGATGTGAACGTGGCCACGTTCGAGAGACCGGAGTTCCCGATCCCAGCGCCTTGGCAGGTCTCCTTCACCCGGAATAACCACCTCAGGATTGTCTGCATGCCCCATGTGCACGCAGGTATCATTGAAGCATTTTTAGAAGATATTGGTGAGCAAAATGTTACATCGGCTGATAACATCACTTGAAACGTGCCCGATCGTCAAACGTGGCGACTACAATTACTTCATTCATCCCATTTCCGATGGGGTCCCCTCCCTTGACCCGGCCCTGCTCCGGGAAGTGGCGACCGCCATGATCAAGGTCATGGACCTGGACAGGGTTGACCGGATCATCGCTGCGGAGGCGATGGGAATTCCTGTCGGATCGATCATATCATCCATGACCGATCTCCCACTCAACATCGTAAGGAAACGGGAATACCTCCTCCCCGGGGAGATCCCACTCCACCAGGTAACCGGCTATTCGAAGGGCAAACTCTACCTGAACGGGGTGAATCCGGGAGAACGGGTCGTGATTGTCGACGATGTGATCAGCACCGGAGGTACGACAAAGGCGCTCCTCTCTGCCCTCGGCAAAACCGGGGCGGACGTTGCAGACATCTGTTTTGCGATCAAGCGAGGGGATGCCGATATCGGGAGGCCGTACAAGGCACTGGTGACTATCGAGGTTACCGACAGGGTGCATGTGGTTGAACGGTATTTCTGACCTTGTTGTCCGGCTCCGGGAGAGAGGGGCACGATCGCTCGCCCTCCAGTTCCCTGCCGGCCTGAAGCGGAAGGCTGCCGAGGTCGCGGATGCCCTGAAAAGCCAGGGGTTCTCCGTCATTATCAGCGGGGATCCCTGCTACGGTGCCTGCGACCTTGCTCTGGACCTGCTCGATTATGCCGACGTGCTCGTTCACTTCGGCCATACGCCCCTCATCTCCCACCCTTCCGTCATTCATGTGCCCTTCCGGGTGGACATCGACCCGTCCGTGGTGCGATCGGCACTCCCCCTCCTCAAAGGAAGAGCTGTCGGCATCATCACCACCGCCCAGCACACGCACATGCTCCCGGGCATCGTGGAGGTGCTCAGGGCGGAAGGATACGAGCCGGTCTTCAGGACAGGAGGAGGGAGAACCCCGGAGCCGGGCCAGGTGCTCGGCTGCTCGTTTGAAGCTGCCCGGATACCGGGAGTATCGGAGATCCTTTTTGTCGGGACCGGTCTCTTTCATCCCCTGGGAGTGCAGCTTGCCACGGGCGCACATGTCGTGGCGCTCGACCCGCTCTCCGGTCAGGCAGTCGAGGTGGATGCCGGGAAGTTTCTCCGAAAAAGGCATGCTCTCATCGAGAAAGCCCGGTCTGCACGGCATATCGGGATTATCGTCAGCACAAAGCCCGGGCAGAACCGCTATTCCCTTGGAACCCGCCTCCTCTCCCTCTGTGACCGGGCATACCTTATCTTCATGAACGAAGTGAGTCCCGACGAGCTCCTGAACCTTGGCTTTGGGGCATACGTGAACACGGCATGCCCGCGACTCGCCTACGACGACCAGGTCCGTTTCCCTGCCCCGGTCCTCACCCCGGGAGAGTTTGAGATCCTCTGCGGCACCCGGCGCTGGGAAGACTACGTGGTCGACGAGATGCCCTGACGATGAAACTGAACCGGCTCGAGCGGTTGCTCGAAACCCTGGAGGGATTCTCCGACCCATCGGCACTCCTCGAGCAATACCGGACCCCTGCACCCCTTGCCGCCCGGCTCCTCTACCATGCAGCACTGAAAGGTGATATCGAAGGAAAGCGGGTCTGCGACCTCGGCTGCGGTACCGGGATCCTCGCGATCGGGGCGGCACTTCTCGGGGCCCGTGAAGTGGTTGCGGTGGACATCGACCTGTCCGCACTTGCGATCGCCCGCCGGAATACGGAGCGTGCCGGGGCAGATATCCAATTCCTGCACGCTGACTGCCGGGACCCGGCTACTCCAGGGCAGATAGGTGACTGCGATACCGTCGTGATGAATCCTCCCTTTGGTGCCCAGCAGATCCATGCCGACCGGCCGTTCATCGATGCATCCCTGGCAATAGCCCCGGTAATCTACGGGATATTCAATGCAGGGAGCAGGTCCTTTGTCACTGCATACCTGGCCGGAAGGGGGGAGATCGACGAAGTGATCGGGGGTCTCCTCCCGGTAAAACGGACGTTCTCCTTCCACCGGGACGAGGTCAGGGAGATCCCGGTAGAGATAATGGTGATACGGAAGAAAGGGTGAAGAGGGAACCATTCAAACCGAAGCCTTGTTGGCCGGTAGTATGATGCAAATGAAATGTGCAGTATTTCATGACTATTTCGGGGCAATCGGCGGCGGAGAGAAGGTAGCGGTCGCTATCGCAGAGACACTCGGTGCCGATATCATCACCACCGACACCGATAGTCTTGAAAGGATCGGCTCCGGCCTCGTTGTAAAGAGCCTTGGGAAGACGCCAAAAGTGCCACCGCTCAAGCAGATCTCGGCTGTCCATAAATTCTCGTCCTGTGATTTCACCGAGGAGTATGATCTCTTCATATTCAGTGGGAACTGGGCACACCATGCGGCCGGAACGCATCATCCAAACATCTGGTACTGCCACACCCCGGTACGGGCGTTTTATGATCTGTATGCTACGTTCCTCCATCGTCAGCCCTTTCTCCGGCGACAGGCTTTTACCCTGTGGGCGTCACTTTATCGACGCCTGGACCAGCGTGCGGTCTCCCATGTCGACCGGATCGTGACCAATTCGAACAACACGCTCGGGAGAATCCGGACATACTACCGGCGGGAGGCAGACATCATCCATCCTCCTGTCGACACGTCGGTCTATTCATGCAGGGAGTATGGGGATTTCTGGCTCTCGGTGAACCGGCTCTACCCGGAGAAGAGGATAGAACTCCAGATAGAGAGCTTCAGGTGCCTTCCCGACGAAAACCTCTGTATCGTGGGGGGATACGCGGAAGGAGACCATGCAGGAGGATATGCCGGGCGGCTCATGGAAGATCTCCCTCCCAACGTTACTATACTCGGAGAGGTAACGGAAGCCCGGCTCCTCGATCTCTACTCCCGTTGCCGCGGACTCATCTGCACGGCGCTTGACGAGGACTTCGGCATGACCCCCATCGAGGCAATGGCTGCCGGAAAACCTGTCGTTGCAGTGGATGAGGGCGGTTTTCGTGAGACCGTGACAGAAGAGACCGGGATGCTTGTTCGTGCGGATATCGGGAGTATCGTCCCGGCGTTAAAGGCGGTATCGGACGATCCCGCCCGCTACCATGATGCCTGTCTCGCAAGAGCCAGGGAGTTCGACCGTTCTGTCTTCGATGAGAAGCTATGGAATGTGGTGCACGAGGTCCAGTGACCATGCAGACGAACCGGATATGGGGTCCTGATCCGCCTCCTTGCGACCAATCCTGATCTTCGCGGTGAAACCGGCAGGATGAGCCTGGTCCTGAACTGTACCGAACTCATAGCAAAATGCGATGTTAAAATGGGTAAGAATGGAGAAAATAACCGCGAATGCCCATCTTTGCGGCCTATCACATCATGGGAGACGCCACAGCGGCTGGGGAAAGCCGACGGCGAGAATCCCGGGAACGTCTTAAAAATATGAAATTTCATAACGGTTAAAAAATTATGGCGAATGAAAAGCAACGATGCCCTTATTTTTATGACCAGGTGCAGTCTTTCAGATCAGGAGGACCGCACCGGTATCTGAAATTGACAGGTTTTTAAAAGTATGCAATGCAACCAATAATCGATTGCATGTGGATCACTGAATACCGGGACCTGATAGAGATACTGACCATCAGTGATCTCCGGGTAAAATACCAGAGCTCGGTACTTGGATTTGCGTGGTCGCTTATCAACCCGTTAATTACCCTGCTCATTTTGTATGTGGTATTCAGCAGGATTTACCAGATGTCAGAGAGCCAGTTTGTCCTTTTCCTTTTCGTAGGTATTGTGACCTGGAGGTTCCTCTCAAATGGCACCACCCGTGGAATGGCGTCAATAGTTACCAATCCCGGTCTTGTCAAAAATATTTATATCCCCCGCCATGTCCTGGTGTTCAGTTCCGTACTCTCGAGCTCAATCAGTTCGATCCTTGAATTTGTTGTGTTGTTCTGCATTCTCCTGGTGGTAAAAGTCCAATTATCTCTCACAATGTTGCTTTTTCCCCTCGTGTTCCTTCTCTTTTTCATCATTGTCTATGCTCTCTCCCTTGCCCTCGCCTCCCTGTATGTGTATTACCGCGATCTGAACCAGGTCTGGGAGGTCCTTCTCCAGGCAGGTTTCTTTCTCGTACCGATTGTATACCCAATCAGCGTTATTCCGGAGCAGTATCTTACACATCTACCTGTTGAACCCGATTACCGTTATTATCGAGATCTTCCGCGATATTCTGATATACGGAAAGGTGCCTCCTCCCCATGTACCTTGCATATACGGTAGTCATTGCAGTCATCCTGCTCGCGGCCGGGCAGCTCCTCTTCAAGAAGCTCGAGAGAAGATTCGCCGAGGTGGTGTGAGATGAAGTCCGGGTCTGACCCGGATCTTCCTGGAGATGGCAGTCGGAGGTTCATGATCTTGTAAAGAAATTCAAGATACCGCATGAGCAGAAAAAGACCATATTCGATCATGTTTTTGGTTTGGTCCGGGGGGGATCCTATTCATACGAAGAACTTGTTGCTCTCGACAATGTCTCATTCACCATTGCGAAGGGAGAGACATTCGGGATTATCGGCCGGAACGGAAGCGGCAAGAGCACTCTTCTCAAGATCCTTGCCGGGGTCATCTACCAGGATAGCGGAGAGGTGAACATTCACGGAAAGATTGCTCCTTTCATCGAACTTGGTGTCGGGTTCCAGCCTGACCTGACCGGGAGGGACAATGTATTCCTCTATGGGGCGATCATGGGAGTCAGCAAAAAGGAATTAAGCGAACGATACGATGAGATCATCGAATTCGCCGACCTGAAAAAATTCGAAGATACACGCCTCAAATATTTTTCAACGGGCATGATGTTACGGCTTGCTTTTTCGACCGCGATCCAGACCGATCCCGATATCCTTCTCGTTGACGAGATCCTCGCTGTCGGCGATAAAGAATTTAAACAGAAATGTAATGAGAAGATCGCCCAGTTGAGAAAAGACAATAAAACGATCGTGTATGTCTCACATGACCTGGAAACAGTGAAGAACCTTACCAGCAGGTGCATGCTTCTCGAAAAAGGAAAAATTATCCAGATCGGGGATACTCCAGGGGTTGTTGAAACATACCGGGAGAGGATATAGAAGCGCACCAGAACGGCAAATGATAAAAAAAATCGGGAATAATGGCAGAATCGGATCTCCAGACGATCTGAAAAGCAGTATCATTGCTGCAATCCCCCGTCATATCACTCCTCCGGACTTGAGGTATCCCCATACCTCCCGATAGTACCCCTCAATCCTCCCCATAATCGCCTCCCAGTCATACTCCCTCGCCTTCATCCGGCATCTCTGCCTTGTATCCTCCCCTGCGGTACAGCATCACCCTGATTTTTTCTGCAAGGTCAGCCGCATCAAGCGAGTCTTCCAACCCGCATCCATCCCTGGCAAAGACCCTGCTCGCATTCTTCGGATGATCGATCGTGACGACCGGGAGACCGGCAGCAAGCGCTTCAAGCACCGAGATGCCGAATCCTTCCCTTGTCGAGGGGAGGACAAACACCCGGGATGATTTCATATGTGCGATCACATCCTCGGATCGTGGGAGGAATCCTGTGAACAGGATAGTGTCAGAAAGGTCCATTGATCTCACTTTTTCTTCGAGGTTGATCCGTTCCGGGCCGTCGCCGATGATCAGGCACCGTATCCCGGGATCGGCCAGCCTGAGTATCCCGACCGCATCGACCAGCACATCGACATGTTTCTCCCGGATCAGCCTCCCCGCGAACAGGACATCCGATCTGGTTTTTGCAGGAAGTACGGAATCAATCTCGTCGGTATCGATACCAATCGGAAGAACCGTAATCTCCCTGTCACCGACCAGGCGGATCAAATCGGCCTTCGTGGTTTCAGAGATTGCGACGGTATGGGCAGTGACCCGGGCGGCAAGCCGTTCGAGCACTTTGCCTCCTGCACCGATTCGTCCCAGGTAGTCATACCAGGAGTCCCCCCACACCTCGTACCAGGTGATGACGAGCGGAGACCGTGAGATCCTGCAGGCTGCGGCAGACCCGAACACCGGGGTATAGGGAAACTGCTGGCAGTCCACCACATCAAACCTCTCCCTGAAAAGGGCTAAAAAAACCATGACCCCGAAGATGAATGCCGGCAGGATCCTGCGTCTTCCGTTCCGGTAGAAGGAATAAGGCCTGCAGACCCCGTGGAGGACCACCCCCTCCCTGGTGATCGTCTGCTCCCCTTCCCAGAACTGCATCCCGAACAGGTGGACCTCATGCCCCCTCGCAACCAGCCGTCGTGCCATCTCAGAGACCCTTTTCTCACCCCCGCCAAGGAGGTAGGGGTACACCGCATCATACACAAAGGCAATCCGCATGGGGCCTCTTCCTAGGACGATACGTCGCTGTTGAGGCACATCATGCTGATGAACACCGCGATGAAGGAGATCTCCAGTCCGATAATAACCAGTGAGAGGGAGAGCACGGCATTGGTGATCTGGGAGAGCGGCCCGAATCCTGACTGTATCCAGTTCTCAAGGATAAAACCCCCGATGACCAGCCCTGCAAGAATCACCACTATTCCTGCTGCCAGGAATATCTCAAGGTTCTGGTAGTTGAGGAGTGTCCCTGACAAACCCCTCAGGTCGTTCAAATCCATGCACGACAGAATAGACCTTGATCATAAGACCGGATACGAGGAGCTGGAACCCCCCCGTGAAGAGGATTGCGCCGAGGATAAATGAATGGGTCCGCCCGGCTGGGCCTTCCGAGGATGCATAGAACGCTGCCATCATCAAAAAACCAAAAAGGGCGAAGAAGATACCCGGGATCGTAAGAAAGGGCATAGGTTTTAAGAGGAGGATGAACCTGACATGCCTCCATCCGTCAGAAAAACTGTTCAGGTTGGAGGGGGTCTCTCTCGGGTAATAGGTGATGGGGACTTCCACAATCTTCAGCCCGTCCCGGGACGCTTTAATCAGCATCTCCGAGGCTAATTCCATCCCCCAGCTCTGCAGGTTCAGTGTTTTCAGTGCATCGGCCCGGATTGCACGAAATCCGGTGTGTGCATCGGAAAATCGTGTATGGGACACCGTGTTCAGGACCCAGGTCAGCAGCGGATTTCCTATGTACTGGTGGAGCGGGGTCATTGCTCCTTTCTTTATCTCCCCTGCAAAACGCGAACCGGTAACAAGGTCAGCACCGAGGTCAAGCTCCCGGATCAGAAGGGGGAGTTCGAGGAAGTCATACGTGTTGTCCGCATCGCCCATCACGATATACGCTCCCCGGGCATGGGTGAATGCCTCCAGGTATGCAAACCCATAGCCCCGGTGAGAGGGATGCACCACAACCGCCCCGAGCTTCCGGGCAATATCCGGTGTGCGGTCGGTCGATGAATCGGAGACGATGATCTCTCCGCTGACCCCGAGATCGTCCAATACCTTCTGGATTTTCTGGATGCAGATGCCGATGGTAGCCTCTTCATTGAGCGTCGGGAGAATGACCGATAGGTACGGCTGGCTGGTGGTTCCCGCAGTATTCATTCCGTATCGTCTATCCCCCTGGAAATGACCATCTGGTGTCCCGGTAGTATCTGACGTTTCTGCAGGAAACTGCATAATCATTCCTATACGAATGGTTTATCGTTTCTGCCGTTTCTTACCAAAGGGTCGCCATGATACCGAGGAAATAAGGTTACTGCTCTTATAAAATCAAATGTATGTCTTGCAATATTTTTAAATAATAGAATTGGTATTCAATGCAATGGGGGTAAAAAAGATGGCTTCGACAAGTAATGATGTTAATTGGAAAAGTTGGGGGCTGATTTTCCTTTTATTAATTATTATAATAGGTGCCCTTCTCTGGTATGCTTATGATCTCATGGTGAAAGGGGACTTACCTCACAGCTGGACAAGACCTGAAATTATTCTTTCAGTCATCTTGATTCTCGGTGTGATCGCACTTGTTATCACTCTTGTTTTTACGTCTGCTATTTTTAATTCTCTCGGTCTGTCTGATCCTACCCAGTCACTTGGTCTCCCCGAAGGAAGTGTCCGAGCCGTGATTGCATTGAGCCTCATCCTTATCTTTATGATAAGTGCTGTGTTCCTGTATGAGGAAGTGAGAAATCCGGTGAAAATGACATCTACAGGCATTACACAGGATATGATCGACGATTTACCAAAGGAAGGGATTGTAGCAATTTCGGTAGTTGGAGGTGTAGATAATGCGACAACTGTTGATAATGAGACATTATTTAATGTAACGCGGATAGTTGACAGTTCGGCAAGCACAGACATCGCAAAACAGATCATCACTACGGTGAGTACTCTGGTCGTTGCCATAGCTGCTTTCTACTTCGGGACCAAGGCTGTTACAACAGCAAAGGGTGCTGTTGCGACATCTGAACCTGTTATTCGCAGTATCAATCCCGACAGTAACTCCGGCAAGATAGCCGAAGCTATTCCATTCACGATTTCAGGCAAGAACTTTGAGTCGCCAAAAGTCAAACTCATTCACGATTCAAAAGAAATAGAAGGGGAAGATATCACCTCAAGTCCCACGACAATTAAAGGCACATTAAAAATTGACAAAGAACCTGATACACATCCTGACGGTGAATGGACGGTAGTTGTCACAAATTCTGATAAAGAAAAAGATAAACTTGAAAATGCTTTCACGGTGAGTCGTCCAAAAAGTGATGATACTGAACAGGTTAAAAAACAAGACCAGACGTGAGATTTGGCGCTCTAGAAATTCAAGATACAACTATTTTTTTGAACTATTAGACAATCAAAAGTGTCATTTTATATAAGTATGATCGGACATATTTCTCGGAGATCCGGCACATGTCCCACGATGAATCCCCAATCAGGATCCCAGGGGTTCACCCCGTGATCGTGGCGCCATCCATGATCATCCTGTTCAGAGACCTCGATGGTCCTTCCCGATGAGACCAGCCGGTAGGGGCCCGTCGTTTTTACAGGGTAGGGAGAATTTTTTGTCGGATACGGGAGGATAAAGAGACCGTTTTCGCTCTCCTGGCGATAGACGAAGGTCCGCCCGATGTTCGTCCGGATTGTCACTTCGATACGGCCTTCTCCTTCCAGCCTCGCACCCCTGACATACTCAAACGCTTTCACGGTGTGGGTATCATCGGGGCTGGCAGTTTGCAGAATCGTCTACCTGCTCATAGATGAGCCGGTAATGCTTCAGGGCATCGATCGTTTCAACCGGAGCACCGGGTTTCGTATTCCCGATGGCTGCTCCCTTCCCTTCCGGGGGATTGGACTCGAACGATGCCAGGTTCTCCCGGGCTTTCCCGATGCCAAGGACTTCATACCGATACACCAGCGGTGTCACGCTCCGGCTTTGCGGTTCATCATACTCGATATACACCACTTCTCCCGGCTCGACCATGGTCCCGTCAAAATTCTGCAGCCTGCTCACCATGGTCCGATAATAGGGCTGGAATTTGAGTGATACCAGGGTCTGATTGGTCGCTCCATTCTGCGGGGCAATGCGGAACACCTGGTAATAATAATTGTCCGGAGCATGCGAACTGTTCGGATATGAGCTCTGATACCAGGTGACCATGGCAGGGAATTTCGAGTCAGCCATCTTCCAGTCGGTGATGATATAGCGTGCCCCCAGTCTGTCCGCCCGGAGGTTTGCAATGGCTTCAGATTCCGCGAAGAAATAGAGGGACGAGAGGCCGACATTATCCTGGAACGGATTGGTGACCGGTATCCTTTTCGAAAGGAACGTTATCCAGTGGCCGTAGTCCCACCAGGAGAGGATACTATAGGAGCCTGCAGGATACGTCCAATTGTCGCCATCATAGGGGCCAAGGTAGGAAACACCCGTGTCAGCCGCCACCCCATCCAGCCATTCCAGGGTCTCTGTCCATTGGGGCGGGATCAGGGTATTTTTTGTGCTGGTGGCAACCGAATAATCGGTTATCAGGGACACCCCGCAGAACACCACCATGCAGGCCAGCACGAGCGAGGTGCCGGTCCCTTCCAGCCCGGAAAGCAGACCGTTGCCGGCCTTCCGGGGGGAAGAACCTTCCCTCTTTCTCTTCTCTTTTTTCCCTTCCCGTTCATGGGAAGGCCTGGCACCCTTCTTTTTCCCTGCCCCGGGTGTATCGAGAACAAGGGCATACGAGAGGGCAGTGGCTGCGGATATGACGACAATGACGGCACAATAATATTCATACCTTGAATGCATGATCGTCGATATGAGTATGATCACCCCCCAGACCAGGACGAACAGGTGTGCCGGACATTCCCTTTTCCAAAACCGGTGGGCGAGCAGTGAAAGCCCGATAAAGGCCAGGATGATGCCGATATTGTAACTGCTCCACATCTGTGAGAGGGACCATGGTTTCTCTTCGCTGATGGGAAAATCCTGGAAACTCTGCCCGAAAACTGATGAGATCGCACTGAACCCCGAATCGACGAGCGAGTGGTTCACAAGCGCTGCTGCACCGATGCACCCGATCGCACAGACCACGGTCACTCCGATGAATATCCATGGTTTTCCCAGAAAGACCATCGAAAAAAACTGGAGGAGCGCCGTTCCGAAGAACAGGAGGACAATTGCATGGATGGGGGCAGCTGAATAGGTGGCAAGGGAATAGAGGGGGGAATGGATACCAATAATCGCCAGGCCTGCAATGGCAAAGGCGGATACTATGCCGTTTGAGACGAGAAGGTAGTCGGTACGCTTTCCATGAAATGCATTCCAGGTATACATGAAAAGGGTAAAGAGAGCGACAATCATGGCAAAAAGCAGGACCGTCGGCATGACGGCCAGTCCCGCAGCCAATGCCACGCCGGAGATGGCAGAGGGGATGAGCAGGTGCTTCAATGACGCCGGGTTCGCAAGATCCGCCTCTTTCTCCGAGGCTTTTCTGAGGGTGTAGATATAGAACAGGCAGAATACCGTCGTGAAAAAAACCTCGGCACAATGGTGGTCGACAACCCCCGCCATGGTCCTGTAAAAATATTCTCCTGATACCAATGCGATGAAGATCGCAGCAATAATCCCGGCCTTCCATCCCGCGACAAGCCTGCCCAGGAAGAATACTACCGGCACCATCAGGATACCGAAAATGACCGGCACCCATGAAGAGACCGCGATGAAATCCACCCGCGACACGGCACCCGTCACGATGCAGAGGGCAGATACAATCATCGGAAACAGGGGGCCCCAGTTGACAGACTTTCCCGTGGGATAGGCAGTCAATGGATCAAACCAGTTATACCGGGGAAAATCGGAGACCATCACCTCTATCTGCCGGAAATTATACCAGACATCAGGATCGCCGTGCACCGCGAAGGCGGCAAAATCCATCTGGAAAAAGGGAAGAATGCGAAGAATAAGGGAGATAACGAGGGCTCCGATAAGCACACAAAGGATAACGGATTGTTGCTTCGACAACCTGCCTATCATCGGCGACTCACGTAGTGTTCTATTGTGTTTCCTGGTAAAATAGGCTGGCCAGGTATCAGCCTTGTCTGGAAACGGTTATGGGGTTCTCTTACCGGTTGTCAGCCAATGCTTCAGATACTCCGGACAGGTGCATTAAATATCAAAAAGTCGTAATGGTTGAGAATACCGTGCCCGAAGTGAAAACAGACCCCGGACCTGCTTCGATTTTCCCGCTCTCATCTGCACATCTTGTCACCGATATTTACATGCCGGTGATACCTGCAGTCCTCCCTTTGCTGATCGCTGACCATGGGCTTACCTTCTTTCTCGCCGGGCTGATGGTGACGTCCTACAACCTCACCTCCTCGGCCACCCAGCCCGTCTTCGGCTGGCTCTCGGACAGGTATGGAAAACAGGTCCATGTCTCCACAAGTCTTCTCATCTCGGCGGTCTTCATCGGACTTATCGGCGTGGTGAGCAGTTACCCCCTTCTGCTCGCCTGCGCCGGCCTCGCTGCGATCGGGCATGCCTGCTTCCACCCGAACGCTCTCTCCATGGTGAGCCGGATTGCGACTGCTGAGAACCGGGGGAGGGTCACCTCCCTCTTTGTTGTCGGGGGAAATATCGGCTATGCGATCGGACCGCTCCTTGCCGGCGGGGTGGTCGCCCTCTTCGGCCTGCCGGGGCTCATGTATCTCGTCATCCCAGCCGTGATCATGGCAGTGATACTCCGCAAGGTCCTTCCCCGTTCCATGACGCATACCCCGGCTGCTGACCCGGGGACCGATCGGCCCCGGGTCTCGTTCTCCCCCCTGGCATCCCTCTTTGCCGTGTCCACCCTCCGTGCCTGCGCCGTCTTTTCCGCAGTTGCGTTCTTCCCGGCACTCCTCATTGGGAGAGGGTTTGACCTCTTCTCTGCAAACCTGATGATCACCCTGATGCTCTTTGGCGGGGTGGCCGGGCAGATCAGCGGCGGGATCATCGCTGATGCATACGGGAAAAAGGAGGTAACCATCGCGAGTCTCCTCTGCTCGATACCGTTCCTCTTCCTCTTCCTTGGATCGACCGGCACGGTCTCCTACCTCGCCCTTATCGTGTTCGGGTTCTTCCTCTGGTCCAGTTTCGCGGTGACGGTTGCGATGTCGCACGAGATCCTGCCGTCAAGGGTGGGCATGGCATCAGGCCTGATGCTCGGCGTGGCTATCGGGGCAGGCGGGATCGGGGTGGCGATCAACGGGATGATTGCCGATATCTATTCACTTCCCGCAGCGCTCTCTCACCATACCGGTACTCATTGCCGCTGCGGCAGCGCTGATGCTGACCGTCAGATACCCGTGGAAAATCCTCGGCCGTACCAGGCACTGATACTTATCGCGGGCGATAGATGGACGAAAGGAGCGCCTGATCGATCCTCTTTTGCACAGTAAACCATAATACCGGGACGACGACGAGCACCAGGACGGCAAACCCGATAGCATCGAATAAAAGGAGATTGAACAGCGCATGGGAAGCCATGGAAAGTATGAGCCCCGCTGCAATGACCACGGGACGTTTTTCTTTGGGGATGAACCGGGCTTTCCCGAGTGAATAGCCCCACATCGCAGAGAAGAGGACATGTCCCGGGACCGACAGGACTGCCCGGACAAGACCGGTTTCAAGCGCAAGGACCATCGACGTCTCGAGGGCTGAAAAGACATACACCACGTTCTCGAGCGTGGCAAACCCGAGCCCTGCCGCAGAAGCATAGACGATCCCGTCAACAGGCTCATCAAACTCGGTTGACTCGTAGACTGTCTTTCGCACCACGAGATACTTCCCCAATTCTTCGACCACCGGGGCTACCAG
>CAWHEC010000017.1:0-240096 GCA_963828315.1 uncultured Methanoregulaceae archaeon
TGCTATCCTCGAGTTTTCAACTTAAAGGCTGGCAACGTTGGTTTTCCTCGCCAGGATGACACTTGTAAACCCTCTTGTCGTGCTGTACTCGTGCGTAAACGCATGCCAGAGCTGCATGATTAATCCATCCACTGATGCGATATTTTTTACGGGGATCTGGCTTAATCTGATGTATTGCTCGACCACACCGAAACCGACTTTTTTCATCAGGTCTTTCTGATGGGAAAATGGCATGTCCTTTTCTGTGGTTCCATACTTTCGCATCACCGCAAGGCTATCTTCAGTTGATGAATGTCCTGCTCCCGGTTCGATTGTCACCAAAATTCCGCTATCGGACAATGCATTAAAAACGTTCTGGAGTACCGATAACTCGTCTTCGGCATGATGCAGAGCATCATAGATAACGGCGATATCAAAGCCATTGGGGATCGGTTCGGTTTCATAGTCGCACACCGAGAATCTGGCCTTGCCAGAACGCATTATGGCCAAATTGATCATGTCCGGGCTAATATCCAGCCCCAGGACCTCGTACCCTCGCATGGCGAATAATTCGCTGGTCCACCCGCTTCCGACACCCAAATCCAGCAACTTTGCGGGTGGTGGAGGCAGCAGATTGAGTATCTGGGCGATATCAATCAGATACACTCCGCAACGTGGGTCTGAAAAGGGTTTGTTCGCAAGGTATTGGCGGAACTGTTCTTCCGGAACGCCCTCGATTCTTGCTACTTGCCGAACATACTCAATTTCGTTTATTTTTGCCATGTTCTCACGGACACCTGCCCGGATTCCATACCTTATTCGTGAACAGCATCTAATAATAGGCAGGGTCTCCAGGTCCGGGACAAGGAGTTGTTCTCCAGGAATATTGTAAAATATATTTCCCTAATTGTAAAGTTTATATTACATATACATCCCATACTTTCTGGAAGATTCATGAAACTACCCAGCTGGTTGCGACGTGGCCTTGCAGGCGTCATCGGAGCTGCAGGCCTTGCCTACCCGGTCTGCGCAGCCATCTGCCCGAAGGGGAGGGGATATTGCCCCTACCCGGGCAGGTGTTTCCTTTATACTGACGTCGATACAAATTCCATCTGTGATTATACCGCACGGTCTGCCACTTCGGCAACCCCGGTTGCACAAACCACCCCTCCAGTAACTTCCGCTATCACTCCGGTTCCTGATGCTACCTCTCTGTCCGTACCCACCACAATCCCCTCTGCTACGAGGCATTGGCTCATCCCCGCTTCCTGTTTCTCCGGATGCAGTGGTCTCTCCGGTTGCAACCGCAACATCCAACGCCTCCCTCCCTCTCCCCCCGGATACCGGATTTCTTCATGCCCGATGCATTGATCATCGGGATCCTTGCAGGGGTTCTTATTGCTCTCCTGTTGTTCTTCGTCTTCAGGTCAGGGATTCTTGGCGTAAAAATTCCCAGGGCCGGCCCTGCCCTTGGTGCAGCCGCACTATTCGCCCTTGGAATCGGTGAGATGACCACCTTTCTCCTGGTGGGAGAAGAGACAATGGCTTCAGCGTTTGCCGTCGTGTACCTGCTTGCCGGGACCGTTCTTGCTGCCTGCGTGTGGAAGAGCGGGTATATGTCACGGAAGATCGCGGTTGCGACGGTCGCCATGAGTGCCCTGTTCGGCTTTGTGATCCTCGCCCCGCTCATGCCGATGGAATTTGTCGGGCTGGTCAGCATCGTGACCTCCGAGCCAGACCCTGGCTCCCGGGTATCATCGGGATTCTTGCAGGGATCGGGCTTGTGGTCGTTCGTCGGAAGGACGTTCTGCGGCCATCTCTGCCCGGTCGGGTCGGTGCAGGAGCTCGCATGGAATGTGCCGGGGAGAAAGATCGACATAAAAAAGACCCGGTACCTCGAAGGGCTGCGCCTCGGTCTCTTCGCAGCGACGGTTATCGGAGCCCTTTATTATATCAACCTGATGGACTACACCGGGATCTACGAATTCTTCTCGCTGACTCTTTCGATCGGCCTCGTGGTCTTCATCCTGTTCCTCGCATTGTCGGTGTTCCTCTACCGGCCGGTCTGCCGCGGAATATGCCCGTTCGGCCTTCTCTTCTCCATTCCGGCCCATTTCAGTCTCTACCGCCTGCGACGGACCGGTGCCTGTATCTCCTGCAGGAAATGCGAGAAGGCCTGCCCTGCCCATGTTGCCGGCAGGGACGCATCAAAACGGGAATGTTATCTCTGCGCCCGGTGCACTGCTGCCTGCCCGGTGCCTGGGGCTCTGGTATATGGGAAAGGGGAGTGACTCTGCTGAATGCCCGGCAGTACTCGCCGGTCGTGATCTCTCTCATGAACATTCGACCTCTGATAGTCTGCAAGCGGGCATCAAAGCCGGTATCCTCTTTTCCTGGAAAATAGTTCGATCACCCGTATTTCGTTCTCAAACACCGCATACACAACCCTGAACTGCCCGATTCTCAATCGATATTTTTTAGGTTCTGTGTCTTTTAGTGCTTTGATATCGGCATGGGTACGGGAGGTGAATGGATCTTCTGCAAGCTGCTCCAGGGCATTCCTGATACGACTCTGGGATTCCGGGTCAAGGTGACCGTATTCTTTCTGGAACGTCGATGATACCAGGACACGGTACATCAGAGGGCATCCAGCGGGATGAACTCGTCATGTTCAAGAATAGTATTCCAGTGTGCATCAAGCCTCTTCCAGGCGGCTTCATGCAGGAGGCGCCGGATAATGGTATCATATGATTCTCCTTTTTCACCCAGTTGCCGCAGGAGTTCTTTTGTCTCCGATGAGACCGCAATCGTGGTAGGCATCGTTTATATCTCATATACATTCTATAATAAATATATCTCTTATAATGCCGGGGCGGTCGACAACCGGATACTTACGGGTGGTTATTGTGTTCAGACAAATCCCCGGCTGCACTGCAAACCCTTTGAGTGATCCACATCGAGTATCAGGCAACGATGAGTGATTGGTTTTTGGGAATCCTCTGCACGGATGGAATAGTCATCCCATGGGTCTGGAAGAAGCTGGCGTTTTTTCTCGATCGGTGAACTGTCTCCCCCTCCTTATCTAAAGATACATGATGTAAACTGATCTATCATTACTAGGAACAACAGGTTGAAAGAATTTATAACAGACTCACTTCCTATTTGAGGTGAGTGCTGAAATAATCAGTATAAAATAGAGGAGGAATAGTTTGAAGAGAGTTGGGATACTCGTAATCGCCCTGGCATTGTTCATTGCAGGCATTGCAATGGCCGATTCGGGAATCGAAGCAACCCCGCAGATCAGCTCCATGGGAGCAGAGAGTGCTGGGATCACTTTGACTGATACTATTTCCGGAAGTGGGGATAGCCTCGCGTTCTCCAATATGGTTGAGACAGGGAGCTCATACACGATGAATGTCGTGAATCCCATGACCGGGACGAACAACAGGTTTGCGGTGGGGGCTGTAACCATGCCGTCAAGCACCGACCACTTCCTCCGTCTTGCCGCACTTGCCAATACCCCCACCGTCGGTAAGGTATCAGCCTTCATGAATGTCCTTACCCAGGAAGCAAGCGGCACTTCAGGGCTGGTTGAGCAAGTAGAATTCAGTCAGAGAACCACAGTAGATGGACAGATAACACTCTTCGAAATGAATATGCACTGGGAGTCCGGTGTCGGAAGAGGGTAAGATCATCCTTTGGGAGGTGAGCTCTTCGGTCTCATTCACGCTCCAACCCGTAAAAAGGGTGCTGAAACAAGGACCCGTACCTTTTTCATCCCACCAATCCAGAGAGAGTGGGAGGATCGACGGGCTCAACAACCGGATCATCCACTCTGCCCTTCTCTGGGCTGTCATCAGGGTTCATTGAAAGCGTTTCCGGATGAAGACCAGCCGTGAGGTCGGTGGAAATCCCAACAATAAACCGTCAAAGAACCGGAATTCCCGGCCGGATTCCATACTCTTTTTGTGATCGGCATCGAATAATAGGCTGTAATGAGTGACCGGTTATCCGGTCATACTCGTGCATGGATGGAACCGCCATCCAGGGATCTGGAAGAAGCTGGCTGTTCGTCCCGATTGGTGGGGTTAAGCCGTCTCTCCCTCCCTATCGAAAGGTACATGATGTAAACTGATCTACCATTGATGGTAACAACAGGTTGAAAGAATTTATAATAGTCTCAATTCCTGTTTGAAGTGATGCTGAAATAATCAGCATGAAACATAGGAGGAATAGTTTGAAGAAAGTTGGGATACTAGTGATCGCCCTGGCATTGTTCATTGCAGGCATTGCAATGGCAGACTCGGGGATCGAAGCAACCACCCAGATCAGCTTCCTTGGAGCAAATGGTGCTGGGATCACTTCGACTGATTCTACGTCCAGAAGTGGGTATAGCCCGGCGTTCTCCAATATGGTTGAGACCGGGAGCTCCTTCACGATGAATGTCGTGAATGCAAGGACCGAAACGAACAACGGGTTTGTTGTGGGGGCTGTAAACACACCGTCAAATGTCAACCACTTCATCCGTCTTGACGCACTTGGCAATACCCCCTCCGTGGGTAAGGTATCAGCCTTCATGAAAGGCTTCAGCCAGCAAGCAAGCGAGCAAGTTGAATTCAGTGAGAGAACCTCAGTCGATGGGCAGATAACGCTCTTCGATAAGGCTATGCACTGGGAGTCCGGTACCAGAAGAGTGTAAGATCATCCCTTGGGATCTCTCTCAAGGATTTTTTTTGGTAATTATTAAGAAACAGACCCGATTAAATAACTCCCGCGGTACATCAGAGGACATCCAGCGGGATGAACTCGTCCTGTTCAAGCATAGAATTCCCGTGGGCATCCAGCCTCTTCCAGGCTGCTTCATGCAACAGATACCGGATAATGGTGTCGTATGATTCTCCCTTCTCACCCGTTTGCCGCAGGAGCTCTTTTGTTTCCGGTAAGACCGCAATCGTGGTGGGCATCGTTTACAACTTCAATAATTCCTCTCATACATATCTTTTATAGATAGGTCCGTTTTCGATAGGGACATCCCTCCCACGAATGGTCAACAATCCAGTGTTCACACAAATCTCCGGCTGGATTCCATACTCTTTTCGTGATCGGCATCGAATAATAGGCTATAATGAGTGACCGGTTTCCGGTAATACTCGTGCATGGGTGGAACAGCCACCCCGGGGTCTGGAAGAAGCTGGTTGTTCGGCTCGATGAAGAAGGAATCCCGTACAGGAGATTCGACCATACGGGAATGAGGGACCGGGGATTGCCGGAGATCTCGGTGGCACTCGATGAATATCTGAAAAAGGTACGGCATGAATGTGGCTGGTCCGGACCTGTTGATATCGTATGCCATTCGATGGGGACCTGCATTGTCCGGTATCTGTTTGAAGTGATTGACGGGGAAGCACGCACTCACGCGGTCAGGCAACTGATCGGACTTGGCCCGCCGAACAACGGCTCGGCGCTTGCAGAACTTTTCAATGACCCCGAACGCGGTGAAGCGATCATCAACCGGCTCACCGGGGTCTTTGTTCCGGAAGGATTTGATCCGTCCTCTGACCTGATGGTGCAGGATGTCCGGCCGGGAAGCTCCGTGATACGGAGTCTTCGTACAGCCGGCCTCCGCCCTGATATCACCTACCGGGTGATCGTGACCACGAACCCGGAGGATGTTCCCGGATTTTTCCCATGGTTCGAGGGAAAGACCTGGGAGATTACCGGGGATGGAAGGTACCGGACAACGCTTTCCGGCGACGGGGTAGTGGCTCACCGGGAGTCTGTTCTCCCGGGGATCTCCCTTGACGTCATTTCGGCGTCCCGCGAGCAGGAAGAGCATCTGCCGTCCCCGGACCAGTACTGTCATCTCCACCTCCCCAAAAATCCCCTGGTTATTGACCGGGTGATGCAGTACCTGATAAGTCCGGCAGGGATGAAGTAGGATCAGGAAGTCGCGCCAGACATCGGATCCGGGTATCAGATATTCCCCACAGACGAACTATTTCCTGGCAGCCTTTCTGGGAATTATCTGCCGCAGAGACTTCTTTTTGCAGGCAATCGATTAAAACAACGGTTATCGTTATTTTCTCAGAAATAACGAGATACTGAGATTCACCTCTCCTGATCCCAAGTGCAGCGATTCAAGTATCTCTCGAGTCTCTGATCGAGATCTCCCCTTATACGGCCTGAACTCTCTGAGGGAACCCAAAAAAATAAAATTTCGAATGAGTAAAAAATCCCTAATTTTTTAGACAATTACCATGGCCAGCCGATATTTACCTGAATGTTATGATCCCCATGATCACCATCACAAGGATGGCGATAATCACCGCACCTAACAGACCGAAGAGATACCAACCGATCAGGAATGCTATTACCGAGACGATGCCCAGGGCCGCCCAATTCACTAATACTGCCATTTTTACTACCTCCTTTCCAATATTCCTTCTTTCACTCTACTCTTTTCACCTGGACATCGATGCCTGGTCACACAGGAGAGGATGGCCGGGTACTACTAACACCTTACCTCATCCCCTATAAAAAATTGACTGTCCAATGAAGGATCTTTTATTGGGATGATCCGGCGACAGTATCAGCGTTTTATCGGTGTCATGTAGCTTGTATTCGTGCTACAGCGGCGATGGAACAGGGCCCCCGAAGATTGCCGTGGGGGGAGGGAAGCCGGTAACAGCAGCGGCTCAGCTCAGGACGAGACGGTTGCTTCAGTGGATGTGGAAATGAGGGGTATGTCTATCGTTCAGGATGCTCCTTTCGCACCGCAAAAATACCTTTAAGCAGTTCTTCTTACAAACTGTATCTCCTGGAGAGGAACCATGGAAAAGATTACGCTCGGCCCGATGCCCTACATGAGTGTCATGCCCACGCTTATCGTGGGGGCGAATGTGAAAGGGAAGCCAAACTACATGACCGCCGCCTGGGCCACGGTTGCCTGTATGGCACCTCCCATGGTCTGCGTCGCTGTCAACAATGGGCGTTATACGGCAAAGGGAATTCTGGAGAACAAGACATTCAGCCTGAACGTACCGTCAGTGAAACAGGTCATTGAAACCGATCACTGCGGACTCGTCTCTGGTACCAATGAGGACAAGTCCACGGTCTTCCGGTCTTTTTTTGGGAAACTGAAGAACGCTCCCCTTGCTCTTGAGTGCCCGGTGAACATCGAGTGCAGGTTGTTCAAATCCGTTGACTGCGGAAGCCATACCCTGTATATCGGGGAAGTCGTTGAGATCCATGCCGACAAGTCGTGTGTCACCGACGGGAAACTGGACATTGGAATGATCAACCCAATCGTGTATGCCCAGTACGCCTATTTTGATGTCGGGAAACAGGTTGAAAAGGCCTTTTTTGCAGGGAAGAAGTACAAACAGGAAGAATGAAGAAGTTCCGTTATTTTTTTAAGGTGAAAGAATGCAGTTCACCGGGTCAGAACCTGCCCGTGGTATTCTTCGGTATTTCGGCAAGGATAAACAAATGTGAATCCTTCAGATTGTTCTGATATCCTTCTCATCATCTCACTCCTTCACCGCCTCGACCTCCAGTCGTACCATCCTCGTATGCACCAGCCCCTCCTTATCCATCGGAAATTCCCCAAGGTAGGCATCGATCAGGTCCGAGACAAAGAGATCCCTTTTCTGCTCCGGGATTCGTTCCATATACGGCAGCCAGGTGGTCCGGATCCAGCCGGCAAAACCCTCCCGTCCCTTCTGTGTCATATCCTTTGGGATCAGCTCCAGGCGCTTTGGGATGAACCCGGCCTCCCGGAGCAGGACTTCGTATTCTTCCGGGGAAAAGAAACGGTAGGGAAACGAAAATCCGGAAAAATAGGATCGCCATCTCTTCTCCCTGATGTGTCGGTTGGCAATAGCGAGGATGTCTCTGGCATTTCCCCTGCCCCCCATCTGGAAGAAGATCCTGCCGGAAGGCTTCAGGGCTGCTCTGACTCCCCGTAAGACCGGGCCCTGGTCCGGGATCCAGTGGAGGGCGGCATTGGAGAAGGCGAGTTCGAACTGGTCTGCTAAAAGAGAGCATCGACGCATCAGCCTGGACAAATGAAATGGTTGGGATACATCAAAGAGGGGAACTTCCTCTGTGCAAGGGCAATCATCGATGCCGAACTGTCGATCCCAGTCACCGTTCCCGCGAGCAAGAAAGGATGCGATCAGTGCGGTGACCTTCCCGTCGCCGCAGCCGATGTCAAGTACCGATTCCGAACCGCGAAGATTGAGTTTCCCGATCATCTCACGGGCCCAGGTGAACTGGGCGGTGGAATGATCGGCATAGTCTTCGGCGTTCCATATATAGTGGCCTTCGTGCATGGTATCCTCCTTCAGAAGGTATCATCGGGGTAAGATTAATTGCCTCCGGTCACTGCTCTCACACCATTTCGGGTCTTCATTTCCCCTTGCCATCACCTGGACCGAATTTCCGGTGTCATCCAGGATATGCACCGGTCGGTTTTAATGTTCTGGAAAGCCGGATAGCTGCTACAAAGGACTGTTCCGATACCAATGCTATTGCTGCAGCAGTGAGAGTGGCTGTGAAAATTTTTTTATGAGGTCTGATACCAGGGATGTCTAAATCCTGCAGGAATTGCATCTCTTCTTCCCCCACAGGATATGCGGTGTGGATAAATACCGTAAACTGGTATCCGGGATCATTTTCCTTGCTGCATAACGCTACCCGAAGGCCTGCATCAAGTTTCGCATACTCCATAGTTATCACCTTGTTCATCTTTCCAATGAAACGCACATGAGACCCATCGTCACATGCCCCCCTTGTGAAAACCGCGGACGCGGTTTAATATGAAAATGCCTCCGGCATTTTCATTTTGTATGCTTGTGGCCCTGCGGCATCGTGACTGTTTTCATGCCAAAATGGCTCCGCCATTTTCATCCTTTATTCTCGACCGCACTGCGGTCATGGGTGTTTCCCATGAAAAAATGGGTGGTCAGATGGCATCCAGATGTATCAGGCCATATCCCCATTTTTTATGAAATGTTCCTGCACTTTTATGGGGAATCTCGCTGTTGGCTTTCAGCAGAGATTTAATTCCCTCAGGATCGAGTGTTGGATCCCTTTCGAGCAATAAAGCGATGATTCCTGTGACGAATGGCGTCGACATGCTCGTTCCGGCCATTACACGAAATGAATCGCTCACCTGGTTTCGTGGCGTCAGTTCTGAATCGGATGACAACGCCGAGGTAATCATTGCACCGGGGGCAGTTACATCAGGTTTCAGTGTGCCGTCCCTGAGCGGACCTTCACTGCTGAAATCTGATATATCATGGAGATCCCAGTCCACATTCTGGTTTTTACCTTCGATATCCACCCATCGGACTTTGGTAGTATACGAACCGACGGTAATTGCTCTCTTTGCTGCACCTGGCGATCCAATCTTGATGGAATCCGTAACGCTCGTACCGGTGAAGATCACCTCGGAGTCCATGCTTGTCAGCGTCCAGGCATCCACGGTCCCATCTTCGATGGCATCACCGCGAATCTGAATACGCCACACGCCGGGTTTCACGGGTAATGTCGGCCGAACCGGATTTTCAACGAACACGAAGATATTATGATCTCCGTTGATGGGATCCGGACCCGGGGTGACAACGGTCACCTTTCCCTCATCAAGGAGATATATCCTTTCCGGATCGCCAGAAGGAATAACTCCCTGGTACTCGGTCCGCGATCCATCCGGGGATCTGATTGCGATCGCCATTCGATCGCGACCCGGGTACCAGATATTCAGGCCAACAGAACAGTCATCCCAATAGGTGGCTGCAGGGATAGTGAACCGGATTGTTTTCGTTCTCTGCTGTTTTACATAGGCATGGGCATGAATATTGGCATTCCCCTCATTGCCTGCTGCACAGCACACGATTTTTCCTGGACCTGATTCATCGTCAATCGTAAGAGAAAGAGAATCGGTGCCGTCATGGGCATCGAAATGACCCCCAAGACTCAGGTTGACGACTGCCGCACAATGTAACTCATCTGCAACCCTGAAAATGTACCGGATTCCATCAGCGATATGGGCATCCATGAAATCGGTTTTGACCGCCACGATCAGGCCTTCAGGCGCCAGTCCCCCGTATGTATCGTCATTTCCCGCAGCAATGCCCGCAACATGTGTTCCATGTCCGTGATAGTCCCGGGACGTCAAGATCAGGTTCCCGGTCAGTTCAACACCATATTCTCCTTCAGGAACACCCGCACCCGGCAGAACCTGGTCCCATATGCGAAGCAAGCGACCGGAAAATGCCTTGTGCTTCGGATCGATCCCCGTGTCAATAATGCCGATTACGACTCCTTTTCCCCTCAGGTTCGTTCTGTTCTGAAAGAGTGGGAAGCCCACGCTCCCCCGGGCAACCTCCATCTGGGGTTTTACATAATGCGACGGAATGATCTTCTTCACTTCGTGCTCTTTCGAAAACACTTCCAGGCTTTTAAATGGAATTATTCCTGTCCGCACCCTTCCCCTGTTCTGGTTGATGGTCACGCCCTCCCGTGTCAGATGGTCTAACGTGGCGTCTTCGTCGCAATGAACGAATACCACTGCACGGGCGGGTTTCGGATTGTTCTCCTTTGCAACAATTCCCATCGAGCTGGTATGCTTTTGCAGTCCGGGACGACCCTTCTCCTGGAAGTTCCGCAATGCGATCAGCAGTTCAGGTGCAATCTTTTCTGAAAACGCCGTAACACCCCCTTGTCATATTCATGGTAGATGGGATCGGATCCTCTGAATCGTCATATCAGGGGCTCCATGCTCTGTTGGATCCATTCTCCGGCCTGATGAATCTCCCCTGCACTGGCAAAGGAATAATTCGTGTTCCCTATGTGGGTGGGATTGAACCGGTAGGTCCAATCCCTCCGGATGTCATCCCCCGTCGAATCGGCAGAATCCACAACCGCAGTTCCTCACTTCCGGCTGACTTTGATCGAATATTCCCCCGTTCCGCTTTTAATGTTATAGTGCCGTATCTGTACGAAATAGTCGCCGGCGTTCAGGTCAGCCGCTATCCGGGCATTACTGGCATAGCCGGAATCATCGTCCTCTGCCATAAGAGCCGTTTTGCTGTCAGGGCCGAACAATTTCATGACGATGTCGGTGGGACCCCGGGTATCGATCACGTATTTTCCTTTCGAATCGGCAGTAAACACGTAGAGGTCTTCCTCCCCGAACATGCCGATAGAGGCCTGCGTCCGTTTTTTTGGCATTGACGTCCAGTTTCACTGGGCCCGGCACGGGTTGACCGGGCCGTTTGGTTTCGGGTACATCTGGGCGCCTGCAATGAACTCCTTGTCCATGCTTGAAAGTACATCATTCTCCTTGGTACCGATGCCGTTCAAGGTCCATGACGCAGGGAAGAAATAGAGCATTATGGAATCCGGGTCGAATTTAGTGCCTTTGATCTGGTCCACGCTGTATTTATTCAGAACATTGTGACGTACCATCTCTTCGTCCCAGCTGTTGGGAGGTTTTGCTAACTCACTGATGACAACCTGCTCGTTCCATTGAATGCCCCCGGCAGGGTTCTGATGCTCGTGAGCGAGCCCGATGGCGTGCCCGAATTCATGCGCTGCAGTACCGCCGTCGAGAAAACCAAGGTTCATCGTGGCCGTGTTCAGCGGGATCTCTTCCCTGTCGAGGCAGTCGGTGCCGACATACGACCAGGCCCCGTCGTCTTGATCGAAGGAAATCCGGATCTGTGCATCTTTCGCATTGTCGAATACGAAGGAAAGGTTTGCCACTTCCATCCACCAGCCGGCCTGTTCACGGGCTGTCGCCTGTTCCTTTGCCGTACCCCCCATGAATTTCACATGCAGCGTCGAACCGTTAATCCACGTCTTTCAATCGGTGCTATCGCACGTATACGGCCGTCTGCGCCACGCACCGTACGCTGTACACGATGTAAATCGCGCTTCAGGACTCGGTCAATACAGATCTTGGGTCTTTCGGTTTTTTTTGGCATGTCTGACACCTCGTTTGATTTTTCTTCGTACGACCGAGAAATACTATTGAGTGAATATAAAGGTTTGCCAACCGGACCTGCACGCCATTTATTGTGGTGAAGTACGGGAACATGAGGTGATGGCAAATGCTGACAACTCTGCACTTCGTATCCGATCGGATGGGAGAGGAATAATCGGGAATCCACATCGCTCTTCATCCTCTCTTCATCGCCTCCACCTTCCGCTCCTTTGGCATCAACTCAATCGCATACCGCAACGCCGTCCTTGGCATCGCCGCCTTGTTCTGCATGACATAGGAAAATACCTCGTCGGTATGCTTCCGGCTTGCCTCCTTCAGGAGCCAGCCGTAGCCCTTCTGCACCATGTCGTCAGGGTCGGCCAGCACCAGGCTGGCGAGTTCGAAAACCTCCGGGAGAAACTCCCCGTGTTTGGCCGGCACGATCAGCGAGACACAGGCCGCCCGCCGCATCCACCGGTTCGGCGATAGAGCCCAGCGTTTGAGATCCAGGACCCGCTCGGGGTATCTCGTGATGAAGTCCCCCACTGCATGGTTGCAGAACCCGTCGCAGGAAGCCCAGTTGGTGATCCAGGCATCTATCCAGCGCTCGAAAACCGCAAGGTCCCCGGGCTCGAAGCGGTCCGAGAGGGCATGGGCCCACGTCGAGACGATGAAGGACTCTTCCAGGTAGCCTGAACGATAGAGCTCCTCGCAGAGCGAGAAGATCTCCGCCTTCTCCCGCGACCGGACCGCATTCCAGTACTTCTTTGCAATAGCCGTCACCGCTGCGGTCTTCATGCCGTAGCAGATGATCTCCTCTTTGAAGAACCGCTTCGAAGACTCCCGGATGGCAGGGTCGGCATTCCTCGCAAGCTCCTCCCGGATAGCGATGATGACCTGGTCCATGGGATCAGGTGAGCAGGGAATCGGGATAAGGGCTGTGGAGAGGATACCCTTTCCTGACTCCCGGCCGGAGCCTGCAAACGACGCCTCACCATGGCAAGACCGGGTCCTTTCTCTGCCTGGGTCAGGGACTCCCGGACCCGGACATCACCGATACGACAATTCCGGTCTCTTTCCCCTGCAGATCAGCTCCTGGAGGTGAGGCATCATCCTTTGCCGTCATGAAAGTGAATCCGGCCAAGGGACCTATTTATCCGGGATGAAGGCTACTTTCATACATGACGCTGAAGATGAACCTTTTTTTTGCGTTCCTCGCCATAGGATCGATCCTCTTTGCAGGATGCCTCTCGCCACAGGGTTCCCCTGGTATATCGACACAGACTCCGCCTACTCCGACTGTTCCTCAAAGCACGCCGTTCCCTACGACTGGACCGGCTGCACCCCTCCCTGCGACAACGGTTGCCACCTTCACGAGAGACCAGGTCAGTGAACTCTTCATCGACATTGCGTTTGGATGCGATACTACCCGGGTGAACAAATTCAGTCCGTCATCGGACAATCATATGTTTTATTCCCCTGAAGGTCAGGTCAGGAATGACGATCTTCTCTTTATGAAAAATGTGACGAGAAATTACAATCTTCTCATGTCCGTTGAAGCATTTTCTGATGATCCCTTCAGCAGCCAGGGAAATCCCATCATCATCTATCCCCGGAATTCACTGGATTCCCTGGAGAAGAGCTTCATCGCATGCCAGGAACTCGACCAGAAAAGCGGCGTACCTCTCTATATTATCTACAAGCCCGTCATCGAACAGCCGAACGGCCGGAAGGAAGTGATCACAAAAATATACCTGAATTCCGATCTTCAGGGAGCCCAGCGCAACCATTACCTCGAGAGGGCGATGCTGTATTACCTGGGATTTCCCGGCCAGACGTATTCTTCTCCTGACAGCTTCTTCTTCTATAACACCCAGTCAAATGTCGACCTCACCCCCATCGATGTGGAAGGAATGAGGATGATGTACAATCCCGGTATCTATCCGGGAATGACGATCGAGGAAGTACGACGGCTCCTCCTCAATGATTGATATCCCCTGCGGCATTCCCCCAGGGTAAGGCGGCTCTTGCGAGTCGGGAAGGGGACTCCCCGTCTCCTCCCGCATGTTCCCTGATGAAAAAGGGTGTGAAGTATGAGGGCAATCTCCAGAGATATGTCACACAGGGTGCGGGTATATCCTGTTCATCGTAAGATAAAAAATCATGGTGAGGACGGTGCAGATGAAACACTCCTCCTTTTCGACCCCGGCCCCTGGAACGGAAGGGAGAGAGGCCTGCTTGCTACCGTAGGTCCGAAAAAAATCGCAGTTTACCAATTCCTTATCACCTCGTAGGAAAATGTCCTGCTATGATTCGTCGCATTGTCCTCACGAGCAGCCTCCTCATACTGCTGCTGGCCTTTGCAGGATGCCTCACCACCCCGTGGGATGGGGATACCGCCACGCAGGATGGGACATTTGCTCCCACATCAGGCGGCACCGGCATCTTTTCTGAAAATTCCCCTTATCCTGTCCCCACGGTAGTTCCGACCTA
This sequence comes from uncultured Methanoregulaceae archaeon, assembly GCA_963828315.1. Lineage (GTDB taxonomy): Archaea > Halobacteriota > Methanomicrobia > Methanomicrobiales > Methanospirillaceae > UBA9949. The sequence goes on from CAWHEC010000017.1 coordinate 14,462, forward strand.
TTCACCAGGCTATACCGGGGATCTTGAGACAGACCAGAAGATTATCAGGACCGCCAGTGTGAATCTTGAGGTTGGAAACGTCACCACGACGCTGGACCCGGTGAAGAGTATCGCCACCGCCCATGGAGGGTATATAGGTTCCCTGTCGGTGAACACGCAGTATGGCGACCGCCTCTATGCCGTCCTTACGATGAGGGTTCCCGCACGTGAATTCGATTCAACCATCTCCGATATAAAAACGCTTGGCACCATCCGGTCAGAATCGCTCAGTGCAGATGACGTGACCGAGGAATATGTCGACCTTCAGGCCCGGAGGACAGCCCTTGCCAGCCAGTTGGCCCAGTACAACCGTATCATGGAACGGGCGGTGAATGTATCCGAGATCCTCGAAGTCCAGGTCCAGATCGAGCGGGTGCAGGTCGAGCTGGACAGGATCGACGGCCGCTTGAAATACCTGGATAACCGGGTGGACTATGGAACCATCACCGTGACACTTGAGGAGCCCGAGCCGGTTGGGGGCGGCGACGGATTCTCCATCGTCTCCGTTATCAATGAGAGCATTGCAGGATTCCTGGCCGTTACTGCCGGGCTGATCATTCTCCTCATCTCGATCATTCCGCTCGTCATCCTTGGTATCATCGCCTACGTGATCTACCGGTGGTGGAGAAAGAGGAAGGGTGAAAAGCAGAATGTGCCTGTTCTGAAGAATAAAGAGGGCAACCCGCCGGAACAGTGAAAACAACCTCCTGTTTTCCGTTCCCGGGAAATGGGGTAATGTGGAGGTTCAGGTGAATACTCCTTCGGCATGATACGCGAGCAGGTCCGACCCCACTGAATTGGTAAGGGATACTTACCCTTCTCCCTCTCTCCTCTGGGAGGGAATAGCAGGTAGATTGCCGCTTCAAAGCACCTTTTGGAGATCCCCGTAACCTTTAAGCCGGGAGCAGGAGAGCAGATGCTGTAAACCCAGGTGATTCCTGTGTCAACAAAACTGATGGATTATTTCAACAAGCAGCCAAGGGTTGGAACACTCAGTACCTCTGGTAAAGACGGCAAGGTGGATGTTGCAGTATTCGGATCTCCCAGTATGACCGATGGGAAAACGGTGTTCATGGGTCTTGGAAAGAACAGGAGTCTCATGAACCTCCAGCAGAATCCCTTTGCGGTCTATATGATCATGGAGCCTGGCAAGGGCCTCATGGACTGGAAAGGAGTACGGGTGTACCTGAAGCTGAAGGAGATTATGACTTCAGGCCCGGTCCTTGATTCTTTCAAGAGCCGGCTTGCAAATGTTGCCGGGGAAAAGGCGGCAGCCATGATCCATGCAGCGGTGACATTCGAGGTCATCGAGGTCCGCCCTGTCGTTGACATGGGCCAGGGATGGGAGATGTCGATATAATCCTCTTTTTTATGCAATAAAAGGAAATCCTGCTGAACCAGGGAACAAAAATCAATGAGTGATTTGAATTCCTCATTACCGGTTATCCATTTGATGCAAGGATCAAGAAAGAAAAAACACCGGACACTCAACATCGTCCCTGCCTATCCGGATTGATGGGGTGTGGATGGCCAGGGATGCCAGGAAGGGTACAGTTATTTCAGTCTGTCTCCGGATCCTCACCGACTCTGCATGGGCGTGCAGGCCTTCGGCATCGGCGATTGTCTCGACCGTGTCTCCTATCGTCTCAAGACCTTCCCGGGAGATCATCTCGACTGATGCCGTCTTGCAGAAGTGCTGTACATCAAGACCCGAATAGGTCTTTGCATATCCTGCTGTGGGAAGCACGTGGTTGGTTCCGACCGCGTAATCCCCGCAGGCAACTGCAGAGTAGCGCCCGACAAAGATCGCCCCGGCGTTCTGCACCCGCATGACAACCGGGAGGGGATCGGCAACCTGGATAGAGAGGTGCTCGGGAGCGACTGCATCGGATGCGACAATAGCCTCATCAAGGTCCCGGACCACCACGTACCCGGAATTTTTTAGTGCCTGTTCGATAATCTCTTTTCGCGGAGCTTGTTCGGTCATTCTCATCACCTCGCGGCCGACCTTGTCCGGAAGGTTCGCATCAGTGGTGATCAGGATACAGGCAGCGTTCGGGTCGTGCTCCGCCTGGGCAAGAATATCAGCGGCAACAATCCGGGGATCGGCGGTGTGGTCTGCGATGATCCCGATCTCGCTCGGGCCGGCAGGGAAGTCGATCTCGACATGCTCCCGGAGCATCATCTTCGCCAGGGTGACGTAAATGTTCCCCGGACCGACGATTTTCTGCACCGGGGGGATGCTCTCTGTTCCAAGCGCCATCGCGGCAATTGCCTGGGCGCCTCCGGAGCGGTAGATCTCGCTTACCCCGGCAAGGTCAAGGGCAACGAGGGTCATCGGGCTGATGGGGGGCGGAGAGCAGGCACATATTTCAGCGACGCCGGCGACCCTGGCGGGGATGGCGCACATGAGGGCGGAAGAGGGATATGCAGCACGACCCCCTGGAATGTAGAGCCCGACACGGTGGAGGGGTGTCGTCTTTATCCCAAGAACGATCCCGGGTTCGACCTCTTCCAGCCAGAGATCCCGCGACCGCTGGAGCTCATGGAAGTGCCCGATCCGATCTTTTGCATCGGCAAGGCTCGTGATGATCTTCTCATCCACGGCGTCATATGCCGCTTCCCGCTCTTCGTCTGAGACAGCAATCTCTTTCAGCTCGACATGCCGGGAGAGCTGGCGGAGCGCAGTATCCCCCTCCTTCCGGACATGGTCGATGATCCCGGTCACCGTGACCCGTGCTTCCTCCAGGCTTGATTTCCGGCCTGCGATCCAGGCATCAACCTCCACTGCCTTCCACATAGTGCCAATAACTTCTGTAAGAAACGATGTTAATGTTTCGACCTCCCAGAGCGGATCAGGGATTGAGGTCTCTGGTGAGTGATTATCAGAATTTTCTTACCCTCATACAGAGAATCAGTACTCAGACAAATCAGTGCTGTGATTCCCATGAACGACAAAAAATGGACTCTCACTCTTGCGGTTGCACTCATCGCCCTGTCAGTCGCTCTTTACCTCCTGCACTTCTTTCTCTTCCATGATCCCCACCATATTGCAATATACTTTCTTGGGGACCTTGCCTTCCTGCCGATAGAAGTGCTCCTGGTGACCCTTATCCTGCACCAGCTGCTTGAGAGGCGGGATCGCCAGATGAAACTCGAGAAGATGAACATGGTGATCGGGACCTTCTTCTCCACGGTAGGAACCGATCTCCTCACCTACTTCTCTGACCGTGACCCCCGGATGCAGGATCTTCGCAAAGACCTCCGGATATCCGAGAGCTGGAAGGAGTCGGATTTCAAACGGGTGAGTGCCATTCTGTCAGGATATTCCTGCACGGTAACCATCGAAGAGAACGATCTGGCAGCCCTGAAAAATTTCCTTGCCGCAAAGGAGGATTTCATGGTGCGGCTGCTGGAAAACCCCCTGCTGATTGAGCATGAATCATTTACCGAACTGCTCCAGTCGGTCTTTCACCTTACCGATGAACTCAAGCACCGGAAAGACACTGGTGAGTCTCCCCGCAAACGACCAGCGGCACCTCACCCACGATATCTGCAGGGCTTACCATTTCCTGATCCTCCAGTGGCTCGAGTACATGAGCTACCAGAAGAAACATTATCCCTATCTCTTCTCGCTCGCCGTCAGGACCAATCCTTTCGATGAACAGGCAAGCGTAATCATACGGTGATACTATTTTTTAAAAAAATACACGGACCTAAATATAACTTTGTAAATGCTTTAATTTGGATTTTCTTTGGGTTGGTCTTGCATCATGTCTTTTAAAAAAATCTTTTAATAATTTGATCTCTTCAGATGTGAGATCAAACGTGTGTGTTTCTTCTCCATCTTTTAAGGTGATTTGATAGTTGCCCATATCTAGGGTTACAGTTTTTTTTAATACTTATACATTATCTTGATTTTTAAGAAAGGACAGGCTGCTTTCACTCTCATCCATATCATACCTGATCAAGGGGATGGGGAATATCTTTTCCGGCAAAAACCGTGATTGGACAGGACAGCCGGTTAATATAAAAAAATAAGCAGAAATAAAGCCATTTCATTCTCCGGACCCTATAATGAAGGGATCTCGGAACACCTTCCCTCACGATCCCATGCATTCTCAGTTCTTTCTGCTGGGAAAGAGAGATGAGGGCCTGGGGGCTAATACTCCGGAAGAGAACATGAGAACGCGGGACCTGTCGTGGCTATTTAGGAAGCAGCAGGACACTTCACGGCGTACTACGTATCTCCGCCTTCTCATCCCCCCCCTTCTTGCGATAATTTTCTTTATCATGTGCTTTCTCGTCCTTCCCAGGGACAGGATCCTGATCCTCGGAGGGCTGATGATCGCGTATTTTATTCCCCCGTCTGGTAAGGAATCGATCATCCCGATCGGCATCGGGCTTGGGATCCCGTGGTGGCTTATGGCGCTGACCCTGACCCTTCTCGATGTCATCACCTGTCTCTTCATGATCATGAACTTCGCTATCATGCTCAGGGTTCCACGGCTGGGCCCCTGGATCGAAAAGACAACTGCTACGGGGAGGGATTTTATGGGAGAGCATCCCTGGATGGCCCGGTGGAGAATCCCGGGCGTGGCGTTCTTTGTCATGCTGCCACTCCAGGGTACGGGGGGGGTGGGGGCGACCGTAGTAGGACTGATGGCCGGCCTTACCCCCGGGGAGATATTGTTCGCGGTCGGGATCGGAGCGGCGGTCGAGAGTCTTGCGTTCGCCCTGGGATCAGAACTGATCTGGCGGCTCATCCTGGAAAACCTGGCACTCGGAGTTGCTGTTGCCATCGTAGTAATCCTTGCCATGATCCTCATTTTTATCCTGTTAAACCGGCGATTCTCAGGAAAAAGGGAAACGGGGAAAGGAGAGTTGTAGGTGAAGAACGCTTTGCCGTTATTGTCCGGCAGTGGGCACTCTCGCTATCCTGGGATAGTAATCGATCTGTTCGGGACGGACCCTCAGTTCGATTATGACCGGATATCCCAGGGTTTTTTCGAGAGACTGTGCCAGCTGGTCAATTTCCGGCAGTTCACCTGTACCTCCAACCACGATCAGTGCATTGGCCGGTCCGCTGACCAGAAGATCATCAGGGCGATACTCCAGGGTAACCCGGGATATCGTATACGACGTCCCCTCCAGCCACGAACCGACTGTACTCTGGGCGAGTGCGGTATCGCTATCCTGTTCGAGAGTCCGGTACCCATTGAACCCGAGGAGGAGAGCAACGATGATCGTTGCGAGGATAGCTACCTGGAACGCACGTTTGCGGTGGATGTCCCGTTCTTTGGTTACCCGGTGAGCACCTACACCGGAGAGCCAGAGTACGCCTCCCCCGGCAAGAAGAATAGCAAGGAAATTTGTCAGGAAGAGAAGGAGTGCGCCCCCGGCATCCACCCACTGTACCTTGGCAAGGGAGACCCCGACCACGGAGAGTGGAGGTACGAGCGAGATGGCGATAGCCACTCCGGGGAGCGTGTCACTGATATCCTCGCGCGATATGGCAAATGCACCGGCTGCTCCGGAAGCGAGTGCAACGAAAAGGGCAATCAGGTTAGGGGAGACCCGCGAGGTGATTTCAGGATTTGAGTGAAATCCTATGACAATCGGCGAGATAAAGATGGAGAGCACGACAGCAAGCCCGATCACGTAGATGACACTCAGGCTGACAACCATGATCGACTTTTTTATACGGTGCCCGCTTCCGAGCACCATCGCAAGAGTTGCCGCCATGATAGGGGTCATCAGCGGTGCGATAATCATGGCCCCGATTACCGTTGCCGTTGACCCTGAAATTACCCCGTATGTGGCGATGATGGTTGCCAGCGTCAGCAGGACTACATAGTTCGTCACCGAGCGTTTTTGTCCCTCACCCTCAAAGAAAAGCTTCCCCTCCATTTTTGGAAGGTACTCTGGATCAAACCGGTTTTTTGTCACCCATTCGGAAACCATACGTGGATCCTCCTCAACATTCAGATAGTATAGTCCTGCCCGCCTATCTCTCATTAATGCTTTTTTCTGTTGACGAACGACGATGCAGTGGCAGGCCCTATCTGTTGAGAGTCTGCAGGTTACGGGGGCTCTCCATGCATATTGCATTTGCTAACCCTTATGTAATGGGGGGTATACTACAGGGTATGAAAAAACTCTCCCTGATCCTTGTCCTGTCTGTTGTCACCCTGCTCCTGGTTTTTGCAGGATGCACCCAGGCACCGGAAACACCTCCTGCAACAGCCACCCCAACGTCAGTCCCGCCGACTACACTCGCAACCGCAACCCCCACGCAACCTGTGGGCATGGGAACCCCCGGGCCCACCCGGACCCTTCCGCCCCAGTATTCCCTCACGTTCCAGGTCACTACGAATGGCAGGACCACCGATCCGCTCACCTATGTGGCCATCAATGGAGGGAATGGTATGAACTTTGTCACCGATGTCGAAGCGATCCTGATAACACCGGATGGGACGTCACAGTCGCAGACAATGAAGCAGCCGCATTACTCAGGCCAGAATGTCTCATTCCCCTGCAGCACCTGGCAAAACCGGGTTGAGATCTGGACCACCTCACCTGAAGTAGGAAAGATCAAAGTCTATGACGAGTTGGTTCCGTTCAAGTAACTCAATTCCTGAAGGAATTCACCTGGCTCCAGCGTAATCTGAAGAAACAGGGAACGATCGAGAAAAATAGGATGCCCCGGGAAGATCCCTCCCGGATTCCTTTTCCTGGTGTCCCGCAGAGCAGCCCTTGTATCTTTTATGTCAATGAGAAAGATCGTTTGTAAAAAATCTCATCAAGGAGCTGAACAACCATCACCCTGAGCCCTCTCCTGCGGTTGACTCACGTAAGGCAATACCCTGGAAGATCAGCCCGTTCCTGGAAATTGAAATCTACACGGAGAACAATTCCAGCGCGGTCTGATAATAGAAATGCAGGGATGGCAGGGAGTTCTGGTGCGGGATTATAGTGAGAATGATTATTTTTTGAATAGTTCCCTCCCCTGCTGCCTGAAGTTAAATATTTATTACTAAATGTCCGAATTAACACACATCTGCGATCCTATGAAGCAAAATACATTTTATATCCTTGCCGGTATCGTCGGCCTGATAGAAGTCGGGGCATTCTGGTTTTCGGTGCAGTACCTGATGCCGCTCCTGATATCCGTCGTATTCATCGCAGGGATCGTGCTCCTCTATGGTGCATGGCGACAGATTACCGACCGGCAGGTGGATGAACGGGCCGCCCTCATCAACCAGAAGGCAGGAATGGCCACGTTCATGGTATTCTGGGTGATCTTCTTTGCGACCAGCCTGGGCAGTGCGGTGATGGGTCTTGGAGCGCCACCGTTTCCCCATCTTCCGCGACCTCCTGATAAAGGGCTGGGCGCAGTGAACGAGAGTATGCGACCGCTTGGAGACGGGCTGGGGTTGCCGAACGATAACCTCAGGGTGCCGGATGACGGGCTTATCCGTCTTGGACATTTCGGTTACCTGCAGCTGGCGCTCCTCTTCCTGATGTTCTTCCTTTACGTCGGGTTCAGGATCTACTATGCCCGGAAGTACGGGGAGTGGGAAACCGATGAAGAACAGAATTAAGGTCTTCCGGGCCATGCACGACCTCACCCAGGAGGCCCTGGCAAACGAACTCGGGGTCACCCGGCAGACCATCCTCGCAATCGAGAAAGGAAAGTATGACCCGTCACTTGACCTTGCATTCAAAATTGCCCGGTACTTCGAGGTAAGTATCGATCAGATATTCATCTACGATGCAACAGGATAACACCTGTCCGCTCTCCTGGAACAGGATCCTTCAGATTCACTCCATTTCATCCACTATTCTTTACATATGGTTCATTTTAAAAGACTATTAGTAATTATTATATAACATAATGTAAAATATACTATACGTGTCGGCAGCTTCCGGCATACAGCAATCCGCTGGTGAGTATCGTGAAAAAAATCAGACCAATCCTTACCATCCCGATCGTGATGATCATGCTTGCCTGCCTGATCATCCCCGCATATGCTATGCCCGGCAAAGATGCCGGGATTCCGGGCGGGAAAATGGGGGGCGGTACTATGACCGCCCACCTTGACCAGCTTGAAGAGCAGGGCTATGACGTAAGTGCGATCCGGGCCGCCATTGAGAGCGGTGATGAGGCAACTGCACGCTCACTGATGCAGCAGTTCATGGAGGAGCACAAAGACGAGTTTCCTTCACCGGATCAGAACGGGGACCGGATGACCGCCCGCCTTGACCAGCTTGAAGAGCAGGGCTATGACGTAAGTGCGATCCGGGCCGCCATTGAGAGCGGTGATGAGGCAACTGCACGCTCACTGATGCAGCAGTTCATGGAGGAGCACAAAGACGAGTTTCCTTCACCGGATCAGAACGGGGACCGGATGACCGCCCGCCTTGACCAGCCTTGAAGAGCAGGGCTATGACGTAAGTGCGATCCGGGCCGCCATTGAGAGCGGTGATGAGGCAACTGCACGCTCGCTGATGCAGCAGTTCATGGAGGAGCACAAAGACGAGTTTCCTTCACCGCCAGACCGGGAGAGACCAACGAGGGGAATCCCAGAGAACGGTGGGAGCAAGGCACCGTGAAACGGAAGGGACTCCACCTTCCTTTCCGTTTTCCGGAATGACAAGGGTGCCTCTCCCCTCTCCTGCATCACCTCTCTCCAAATGAACTCTTACCTATAAGGCGGAAATACCATGATGGAAGGAAAAAAAACTAATATCAGCAGATTTTTGCTATTCTCTGCACTTGCCGTCCTCCTCGCTTGTGGAAGCATTTGCACCATTGTCACGGCTGCAGAAACAACGAGCGAGACATCTACCGTAGCACAGGTAGCGATCACGAATGTTTCACTTGATCCTGCAATATTCATGCAGGACGATCAGGGAACCATGACGGTGCGGATTACCAATTCCGGGACGTCCCCGGTGGCTATCGACCGGATCGAACTACTCTCCGATGAACTCAAGGTCGTCAACTACCAGACCTATGATAAGGTCGGGACACTCGGGACGGGAAATTCACTCTCATTCACCTTCCTCCTGGAAGCAGATGGAAAGGACGGGACATACTTCCCCATATTCTATGTCGATTTCACGGATTCGGGGAGCATGCGGTACCCGATCCCGGTAAAAGTCGATGACACCCAGATCATGGTATCAGTTGTCAAATCGCCGGATACCTTCTCGGCCGGGGAAGAGGATCAGATCACCCTGTCGGTGAGCAATCCCCGCGATAATGAATTGAACAGTGTGACCATCATCCCCGGTGGACAGGGAATCACCTCGTCACAGAGTGCAATCTTCATCGGGACCCTGAAACCGGACGAGGAGAAACAGGTGACCTTCGGGATCACTCCGGATCGGTCTACCGATCTTGTTTTTGACATCTCCTACCGGAACGGCCCGAACCAGCACCACGACACGCTGACCCTCCCGGTGAAGATGGGGGATCGGAAGGTCGCTGCAGAGCTTGTGGTGAACAGCATCGAAGTGACCGGGGGAGGTGCGAGCATGACGATCTCCGGCGATGTCACCAATGCCGGGCTGAAAGATGCGAAATCAGTCACCGTTACGGTGGGTGAGCCTGCACGACCGGTCGACCCGGACCCGATTTACGTGATCGGGGCACTTGAACCGGATGACTTCTCCAGTTTCGAGATAACCTGCATGGCCCAGGGGGCATCCAAAATCCCCCTCGTGGTATCGTACCGGGATGAAGAAGGGAAGACCTACCAGGAGACTTTCGAAGTATCGTCAGGGTCCGTGGGAAACTCAACCGGAGCCGGATCTTCATCGGCAGCGCAGGGACCTCCTTCGATCAGCGAGTCCCCCGGGAGGCGGGGGTATGATGGGATTTGGGAGCGGTATCGGTAAGATACCCGTTATCCCGATCGTAGTCATCATCTTCGCTTGTATCGGAGGCATTATTGCATGGCGAAAGGGATACCTGGCCAGGCTTCGTGAACGGTTCCGTAAATGATCGGGGATGTGAAGGGGATGAACAATCAGCCGCTTATCGAGCTGCGGGATGTCACAAAGGTCTATCCCCTGAAGTCAGGGGACGTGGTGGCCCTTGACAGGGTATCGCTCTCGATCCAGGAAGGGGATTTCGTGGCCATCATGGGCCCCTCCGGATCCGGGAAATCCACGCTCCTGAACCAGCTGGGATGCCTCGACCGCCCCACTTCCGGCGACCTGCTGATTGCCGGGAGAAATACCCGGGAGATGGATGACCACGAACTGACGGGGCTCCGCCTGAACACCATCGGCTACATCTTCCAGAAGTTCAACTTAATCCCGCTCCTGTCGGCGTACGAGAACGTGGAGTATCCTTACCTTATGAAGCACCGGAAAGAGGACGACAGCGGTCATATCTCAAGGCTGCTCGGTATGATGGGAATCGACACGGCTCTCGCAGCCCATAAACCCCCGGAACTCTCGGGAGGCCAGCAACAGCGGGTGGCAATTGCCAGGGCACTCGTAAACGATCCCCAGATCCTGCTGTGCGATGAGCCGACCGGGAATCTGGACTCGGTGACGGGAGGACAGATCATGGATATGATCGGCACCCTGAATGAACAGGGAAGGACCGTACTGATGGTCACCCATGATCCCACCGTTGCAGAATGCGCAAAAAGGAAGATTGTCATCAGGGACGGGAGGATCACATGAAAGGAAAAGACATTATCTTCCGGCTTGCACTCCGAAGTATCCGGCTTCACTTTCTCCGGTCCACCCTTGCGGTTCTCGGAATAGTTATTGGTGTCGTAGCCATTGCCACGATGGGGATGATGGGAGCGAACATGACGCTCTCTGTTACTGACCAACTCTCGGAGATGGGAAATGTCCTCGTAGTCACAGAATCAAGCGGTGGAGGAGGCGGAGGCATGCCGGGCGGCGGGGGAGGTCCGGGAGGTGGGGCGGTGGGAGTGATGACGAGTATATCCCCGAGGACCAGTTCGATGATATCGAGAGGATTGCTTCAAAATACGGGACGGTGTATGCCCTCTATTCCGAATCCGAGTACGATCGAGGTCGGGGATGAGGAGCGGAGGGCGACCATCTATGGTCTTGATGCAGATGTCATTCCGGAGATCCTTACCCTGAGCGAGGGGGCATACCCCAAGAGCACCAGTTCGGTTATCATCGGACCTTCTCTTGCAGAACGCCTCGACCTGACGCTTGGGAGCAAGATTGATATCGGGGATTCGGACGAAGGGGCGACAACCACGGTCCGCGTTGTCGGGATCATCGAGGAGAGGGGGATGTCCCTGGATCTGAACACCGATTCGGCCATCATCGGGAGCGAGAAGCTCTTTACCGGGATATATGGCGGTGAAGGGGAGTACAACCAGGTCAATATCATCCTTGATGATATCAACGATGCCGATAATGTCAGCACCGAGATTACGGATCAGCTGAACAAGAAAGAGGAACAGGTCTCGGTCCAGGACAGCAGCCGCATGCTGGAGAGCATCACCGAAACGCTCGGGACGATGACGACCTTTGTCATGGCCATCGCAGGGATCTCGCTTCTCGTTGCCGCGGTCTCCATCTTCAACGTGATGATGATGTCGGTCACCGAACGCATCAGGGAGATCGGGATCTTACGGAGCATCGGTACCCAGAAGAACGAGGTGCGGAAGATGTTCATCTACGAATCCGCGATCCTCGGCGGTCTTGGCGCGGTTATCGGGGCCGTGGCGAGCCTGACGATCGGGTGGGTGGTGGTCCTTGCGATGGTGGGCAGTACAGAGTATTTCTTCGCTCCCGCAAGTCTCGTCTATGTACCATTCGGCATGGCCATCGGGTTTGTGACCTGCGTCCTCTCGGGGGTATACCCTGCGTGGAGTGCGTCGAACCTCGACCCGATCGAGGCGCTTCGGGCCGAGTGACCTGTTCATGACGGCTGATCGGTCCAATAAAGGAAGAAAAAAAATGAGAAGGACGGACATGTCCTTCTCCGGGGAGGGCTCGATGACCTCTCCGTGTCAGGAGGGTTGTCAAGGGGTAGAAGGTAGTGAAGGCGGACGTGTGCATCCTGCAACCACGATAAGTGTGATGCACAGCATTGCCAGGGCAGGGAAGATCGGTTTCATGCACTTTTAAGGGCATAGCCTCTTACATTGTTTTCTGGAATATCCCGTTCTCTGTATTCCCCTGGGGAATCCGCGATTCTATTTCCTCACCATGAATACAGGGGAACGGTGCCTCTATCTCCTTTCCGATCAAAGTACCTGAACCGGCATGGGTATCTTCAGGTTTGAGAACAAGTATGCAGCTCCCTCCCGGGAGCAGCGGGAGAGATATATGAAGGGGGAGGCCGAGGAGCATCATTTCGGTCCGGACGGATCAGTCACCCTCATCCTCTATGAGCATGCCGCGTACCTCAAGGATGATATCGAAGGGATCCGGATCCTTTTCACCGGTGATAACGATATGGAAAAGGCCGTATCGGAGGCGGCAGCGATGGTGAACTATCACCAGAATAAGGCAGATTCCGGGGATTCTTTTCACCATGGCGATACGTGCTGAAAAATATCATTCCGTGTACTGTTTCCCATTCACGCACTAGAGAAGGATGAAGAGAATCCTGCAGGATCGACTCGGTTTTACAATATTCCCCTTAATATCCATACTTCAGGCAGATAAGGATAGTATCGATCGATCTTTTCGTGCATCTTTATATACCGTTGGGGTGCACATGGAAGAAAAGAAGCTGAAAAGACTTACCATGTCCCCTGGCAGTGTCATGATTTACCCGGTCCGGATACTTTTCGACGTTCCCGCACCTTCGGGTCCAGTCCCCCGGTTTGTCTTCTCGTTCATCATTTGCACCGATGAGTCCATTGCCCTGGTTGATACCGGCGTCTTTGGATCAGAGCAATCCATATTCGGGGAGATCAGGAAGGCCGGCCGGGAGCCGGGAGCCATCTCTACGGTTATCCTGACTCATTCCCATCCTGATCACATCGGGGCAGCAAAAGCGATCAGGGAATCCACCGGGTGCACTATCGCCGCCCATCAGCTTGAAAAGGCCTGGATTGAAGATACTGATCTCCAGGAAAAGGAACGACCTGTCCCGGGCTTCTCCCTTCTGGTCGGGGGGCCGGTGAAGGTGGACCGTGCGCTCGCTGACGGGGATATCATCGCTTTTGGGAAAGGAAGATCCATTGAGGTGATTCATACGCCGGGACATTCACCAGGCTCTGTCTCGCTCCTCCTGCGTCCGGAAATGGCTCTGTTCTCAGGAGATGCCATCCCGGTTCCCGGCGACCTCCCGGTGTTCGATAATCCGGATGAATCTGCCCGATCTATCGAGAGGCTGATGAATATCGATGGGATCCAGTACCTCTTCTCATCATGGGATACACTGAAGGAGGGTGAGGAGGTCTACTGGGCGATGGACGACGGGTATGCCTGGGTTGAACAGGTATCCGGGGCAGTCAGGGAAATAACGGCAGCCAACCCGGGAATCGACTCCCGGCAGCTCACGTTGCTTGTGCTCAAGGAGATTGGGTTGCCCCCTGAGGCAGCAAACCCGATGGTGACCCGGACAATTGTGGGGAGTGTCCGGACTTCGTTGAACTTCCGGTAGATTGTCTGCATACTGTTGTTCCGCATCAGGAGCAGCAGGAAATGAGTGGCCTCCCTCCTGCAAGGTGACACCCTGCTGAAAACTCCCGAAAAGAACGATGGCTTGAGTGTGGGAAAGAAACCGCTATATTGCCCGGAACTACATTGGGACGGTACATGACCGTGACACGGAACGGGTACCTAATTCTTGGTATCATCGCCTCTCTCCTGTTCATTTCCGGATCAATCGTAGGAGTAAACCCGTCCCCGTCTCCTTTCACAAGCGGGATCCGTTTTGCCGGGCTTGCCGGTTTCGTACTGCTGGCCATCTCTGCTATCATGACCCCCTGGTCCAGGGAGATCTACCGGAACTTCGGGACTTCGTTTGTGAAATTCCATCATATTTTCGCTGTCTCCGGACTCGTCATGATCACGCTCCACCCGGTATTCCTGGCACTACGGCTGATGAATGCATCCGTATTCCTGCCGTGGTTCGGTTCATTCCAGGAGTTTCTCGTCTTTGCAGGACGACCTGCTCTTATCCTGATTTATATAGCCGTCGCAGGAGTCCTGCTGCGTCGGTTTATCCCGTCGTACTGGCGGGCAGTGCATGCCCTGATCTGGGGTGCTCTCATCCTTGCGATCATCCATGGCGACATGATTGGAACCGATATGAAGAACCCGGCGATGTTCCTCATCTTCAACGGTCTTGCAGTTGTAGCGGTGGGGGCATTTGTTCTGAAGCGGGTGAAGGGGAGACCGCAGACCTGATCAGCAAAGGGTTGGATAATGGGACGACTCCTTTTCCGGGTTTCGCTGCAGACCCGGGTGCAGGAAAAAAGGGTGCGGTTTCAGGTCACGATGAACTGACCATTCATGTTCGGGTGGGGATCGCAGCGGAAGTAGTAGGTCCCGGGTGTTGCGGGTGCGTTGAAGGAGTATATGATCGTGCGGGGGCCGCTGATTTATCTCTCCCTTGTAGATTGTGGTAGAGAGGGATGGAGAGGTGTAGAATGCCATATTGTGGCCAACCCCGTCTTCATTCTCGAATTCAATAATAACCTGGGATCCGGCAGGGACCGTGATTGTGGAGCGATCAAACGCGAAGTTTTTCGCGGTTACCTTTACCCGTTGCCCCTGGTCTATGGTGGGTGATGCAAGTGGACCGCCCGGAGCGGTTGTCGGGGTCGCTCTATCCCCGGAGGGATTGGAACCCGGCGTACTGTGGGTGGGGGGAATTCCTGTTGTCACGATCGTAGCAGGCATTCGCATCGTTGTGCCTGTGGGGAGAACACTGGTTGATGGAATCGTGGTCGGTATGGGCGTGACCCCGCTCCCCGTCTGTGTCGTGCACCCGGCACACAGGATAGCAGCCCCAACGATGCAGATCAGGAGAATGGAATTGGATCTGTTCATGAATGTATTCTATCCGATTCTGGTACTTGAGGATTGCTGTGTGGGAGAATTTTACCAGGGACTTGTATGGTCAAAACAACGTGAACGGGAATAATGAGAAGAGGACAGGGACTCATCCTTTTCGATAGTCCTTATTGTGATCCAGGTATTGGTCCCAACCTTTTTGATCTATTGACCATCGAAAAAAAGATGTTAGACGAGGGCCGAGGTTATCCCCGCGACACCGGACTGGATGATGACTGCGGTAGCAACGATCACACCAGCCATCATCAATGCGACGGCGACATTCCCCTTCTTCAGTTCGTCGAATTCATCAATCCCTTTGGTCAACCGGTCAAGGATATTCAGGGCCAGGTAGATTGTAGCGACGGCAAGGAGAATCCCGAGAATCAGCTGGATAAACGCTGCAAGGAGCGAATACCAGTCGCCGGACAGGGCATTGGTGATACCGACAGCGATTCCGGCAACACCGGACTGGATCACAATGGCTATGGCAAAGAATATCGATGCAATGATGATCCCGACAGCGACATTCCCCTTCTTGAGTTCCTGAATTTCATCAATTCCCTTCGTGATCTTCGAGAATACGGAGTAGCCGATGTAGAGGGCTACAACTGCCAGAAGGATAGCGATGAGAAGTTGAATTAATCCTACAAATGCGGTAACAATATCCATACTTTCTTTCACCTCTTAATGGTTAGAATAATATACGACAATCTGAAATAAAGATTTCCCCAAAATAACGGATATCCGGGCAGGATATCTGCGCCAAATCCCGATTCAGCTTTTAAAAGACCTTTTTTATCTGCTCAACGTTGAAACGCGGCCCTGATTCGGATAGAAGAGAGAGGTTATTCCACTCCCTGCCCAATGAGGAGATAGAGACAGGGTACTGGGGAATAATGATCACGATTGCACGTAACGTCGTTACCGACAGATGTGAACGCTGCGGGCGTGTCGTCCTCCTCACATTGGTAAGAGACGAGTCAGGCAGGCAGATGCTCTGGTGCGATCGGTGCATAACCGCAGCAGGGAGAGAGGGATGTACCGATCCACTCAAAACCATGCAATGGCCAGGAACCGGGCGTTCAAACAGGCCCGATAATTCCAAAAGGGAAAAAAGAATCTAGAGATCCCGTTCTACATCAAAGGCAACCTTCACTACAGCACGGTACTCTACTATCTTATCCTGCTCAACCTTTGCCGAACAGCGTTTCAGCTCGATTCCTTTAATATTTCTCACGGTTCTTGCCGCTTCCTTCACTGCATTTGCGGCCGCATCATCCCAGCCCTTCGAAGAACTGCCGATCAGCTCGATGACTTTCACCACGGAGGGTTCGTTTACTTTTGGCATTTTTTCCAAACTCCACTTCAACGATGGGGCTCCTCTCTACTTGAGGTTTTCGCAGGAACAGCCTGGCGGGGATAAAGGTATGGGTATCAGGTTCCTTTGCACGAATTCGTATCAGTGAGGGTCTGTGGAATAACCACTAGGGATAAAAACGTTATCCTTTTTCAGAAATCTCCTCATGCAACCGGTTTTTTCCAGGCAACATATATATAGGTAGACATTCAGGATGTAATTGAGGTCAATATATGACTGATATTATCGTGTATGAAGAGTCGATTTGTAACGTGAAGTGGGGCACCTATGTCCTTATCGGGCTGCTCGCACTCATCTTTGGTATCCTGATCTTCTTTTACCCCGGCATAACCGCCGCAGTGCTGGTTATGCTTTTTGGGGTCCTGATTATCGTACTTGCGTTCCTCGCCCTGATATCCGGCCTGATGAGTACCTCGGAGCACGGTCGTCCATTATGGCTGCTGCTGCTGGCAGTTCTCGGCTTTATTGTAGGAGCAGTAGCGCTCATCGCCCCGCAGATCTTTGGTGCGTTCCTGGCAATTATTATTGGAGTTGTCTTGTTCGTGATCGGCCTGATGAATATCACTATCGCCCTTTCTGAAAAGACCTACCCCCACCGGTGGCTGCTCTTTCTCATGGGCGTGCTCTCGATCATCTTTGCCATCCTGTTCATGGTCGAGCCGCTTACCGGGGCAGTCATCCTGTTTGGCTACCTGATCGGTGTGTACTTCTTCCTTTACGGGATCCTTTCCATCATCGCCGGCCTTGCCCTCCGGAGCGTCAAAAACGAGTACTGCAAGGCTTAAGGCTACCCTTTTTTTCCAATGAAAATGGCTTCGCCATTTTCATATTTTATGCCCGACCGAACGGCGGTCATGGGCGGTTTATTTGAAACGCACATGAGACCCATCGTCACATGCTCCCCTTATGAAAACCGCGGAGGCGGTTTACTATGAAATGCCTCCGGCATTTTCATTTTGTACTGCTTGTGGCCTATCCGGCATCATGTCCGTTTTCATGCCAAAATGGCTCCGCCATTTTCATTTTGTATGCGTGTGTCCTGATACGGAATCATGTGGTTTTTCTGAACTGTGTCATTCTGATATCCAGGGAACCGCATCGAACCAGAATGAAATCGTCTCCGGATTATTTGTGGGACAGGATACCGTTGTATCAGGAATCCTGCCTGCCGGATCGATGCGGGATAAAACCTGGCCTCCCGGAAGGCTTACCCCTTTACCCTAACGGCGAGAAGAGCCGGGAGACTGATTCCTTGGCCTTGATCCATCGTGACCTGTTCTTATACTTTTCAAGCGTTATCTCGGTGCACTTCGGGAGATCATCCATGAAGGCCTCCTTCATCTGACCCCCGTACTCCGGGTCATAGAAGAATTCGTTGGCCTCGAAGTTCAACCGAAAGCTCCTGATATCGAAATTGGCACTCCCGACCGACGCTGCGATTCCGTCCACTACGATGGTCTTCGCATGGATGAACCCGTTGTCGTACGTGTAAGCCTTTACTCCGGAATCTAAGAGATCCCCGATAAAGGAGAGCGTAGCCCAGTACACGAATGGGTGATCGGGTTTGCAGGGGATCATAATCCGGACATCCACCCCGGAGAGTGCCGCAATCCGCAGCGCGTCCATGATGCTGTCGTCCGGAATAAAGTACGGGGTCTGGATATACACGGATTCCCTCGCGGTCAGGATCATTTTTATGTACCCTTCCTTGATCTGACTCCAGCGGGCATCCGGGCCGCTCGAGACGGTCTGGACCGGGCACTTCCCCTGCCCCTTCGTTTCCGGGAAGTAGATCAGATCATAGGCGAGGTGATCACCGGCAGCATAGTTCCAGTCCATGAAGAACCGGAGTTGCAGGCCGGTGACACCGGTTCCCTGTATCTTTATCGCGGCATCCCGCCAGTACCCAAGCGGGCCTTTTCCGAGATACTCCTCGCCAATATTGTAACCCCCGATAAAACCTGTAGTCCCATCAATCACGGCAATCTTCCGGTGATTCCGGTAATTCAATGTGAAGATCCGTGGGAAGAAGACAGCATGTTTTCCACCGGCCTGCTCAAATTCCTTCAGTCCCTTTTTTTTCACCTTCATTCCCATGGAATCAGCGAGCAGCCGGACCTCCACCCCATCCCTTGCCTTCACCGTAAGGAGCTGGATGAGTTCCCGTGAGAGGGGGTCGTCACGGATGATGTAATACTCCAGGTGGATATGGTGCTTTGCCTGCCTGATGGCATCAAAGAGGGATGCAAACTTGGCAGTCCCATCGGTAAAAATGGTCAGGGTATTGTCGTTGGTGATGATTGCCCGGTTGCTTTCAAGCAACATTCTTGCGATACTGAGAAACCGTTCAAACAGATCACCATGGTGTTCGCTCGCAATGCGTTCGATCTCCTTTATCTGGGAGAGTGCTTCATCAGCAAGTCGCTGATCATCCCTGGCTTTCAGGGAGAAAAGGCGACGTTTCGTCCAGTCCTGCCCGAGGAAGAGGTACAGGAAAAAACCGAGGACTGGCAGGAGGAGAAGGACCAGGATCCAGCCGACCGTCGATGTCGGATTCCTCCGCTGGTCAAAGATAATGACAAAAACCAGGAAAAACTGGATAGCAACAATAATCAGAACTATGGTAAGACCGATGGACAAGAACGATACCTCTCTGCAATTCTCACCAGCAATGATGATAATATTTTCCGGGTGACTTCAGGCTACTCTATGACCTCTCCTTCCAGTGCGAGAAGGATCGCTTTTCTGAAGAGGATCTCGGGAGCTTCACCACAGACTATCCCGCCGGGTCCCGGGACCTGGCGGAACATGGTTTCGGACCGGCATGCATTTCGATGCATGGCAGTATTCCTCCCCCTCTCCGGCGCGGGAAAGGAGCGAGGAGAGTGAGATCCCGTTGAGCTCCACCGTATTGATCCTTCCACCTTTATCGGGTGGGACTGTTTCCTCTGTATACGCAATCGTGATACCCTCCTCCCTGAATACTGGGAGGAGATCTTCCAGGAGCGCGAAGAATGATCTCTTTGTATCGGTGCAGAAAAGGCAGGGTTCATGCTGGTCGCCGGAATGTCTCCAGAGTACTGTCAGAGTCCTTTCCATAGGGATCCCCTCTAGTCTTATGAAAAAGAGGCGATAAGGAATTCGGTTCAGGGACTAAAATCGCTCGATCATCTCGATATGTTCAATCGAGGCTTTCTCGAGTTGTGGCTTATTCTTGAGGGCAGCAACATCCCGGATCGCTTCGAGAACGTGGACCGACTCCTCAAGAAAACTCAGTATGTCGGCAGGATAGATATCGATCCCGTACTCTTCCTGGAGGTATGCGGAGATCTGGCGGTGATCGAGCCCGTTTTCCCGTAGCCCGATGATCTCGCGGGCAAATTTCTTCTCCGGGCAGCCGCACTGGGGGCTGTCACGGCAGCCACATCTGAGGAACGAGTTGAAAAAGGAGAGAACCTGCTCCCGCAGGACATTATCAAGACGGTCAGGATTGATACGCGAGGAGAGGGCATCAAGAGTCGCCCCGTGAAATGCAAGATCAGGGATCCGGTATCCCACCGCACGTTCGATCTTTCTGGCGTGCCGGAACCGGGCCCTGTCGGCAATCACGACGTCTCTCCAGCCTCCTCATCAAAATTCTTGAGCGAGGCCATGGCCTCATGCATGCTCTCGATCTCGATCAGCCATTCATCGAAGAGACCGGGCTGCTCGATATCGTCCTTGATATATTTGCCGCAGCAGGTTGCGCCATTTATCACGTTTGCTCCGATCTCGGCTGCGATGTCAAGGGCAGTCTCGAGATTCTCGTCACCCGCTTTTTTCCCGTCCTTGACGAGGGTCTTGATGTCGTTGGAGTAGGTACCTTCCAGGAATCGCTTGCACCCTGCAAAGAGCACCAGCATCGAGAGCTGGAGGGACTCGACATACTCATCGATTTTTTCATCCTTGACATCCGACATCACGATAGTCTCGACCTGGTTCAGCTTCAAAAGGGCATCCTCTTTTGAGAACCTGCCGTTCTGGAAGAGCCGGATGATCTTCAGTACTTCGATAGTAATGTCCATAGAGAAATTATACAGGGTAGTGTAGCCCTCGGGCATATCTTCTGAATCGGGTTTGATACTAAAATCGGATTCCCTGAGCGTGGAGATCCAGTTGTCCCAGCGTTCCTGGTTGTAAAAAATATAGAACAATTTGAGGGGTTCTTCCTCTTTGACCGCTTTTTCCTTCTTTTTTGCCATCAGTACCTGATGCATTCTTAAATCTTAAAGATTTTTGGGTTTCATCCCGAAAGGAGCCCGGATATAGATTAATTTTATATATAGCGTGTGAAACGCATACAAAAGTATTATTCTGTTTTCATCACCATTCCTCTTTTGAGATTCTTATAGCTGCCACCCGGTAATCGGATCATCTCAATTGCAGGTGAGAAATTCTCGTCGCAAGGGTATCATTACTGATTGTATTCGCTCTGTGCATTGCGCTGGTCCCCGGTAACTACCCTGTGAAGATTCGTTGTCTGCCCGAACGAGATAGAAATGACATCGGGCAGGGATAAGACGAAAGGAAAAAGAAAAGCGATGAGCCTCATCAGTTCCTCGCAAAACAACCTCTCTCAGTTCCTACCCTGGACATGACAAACCGTGGAGGAGGCGTTCCTATGCCTGTGATGGCGAACAGCCTCCTGCCGGGGCAAATGGGAGATACTGAGAATCATCACGATTTTATACTTTCCTGTGTCTCTATCCGTAGGGAGACAACCGATGCCCGCGGATGTGAGCAGTACAAGGATCGATGAAGCCACTGAATCGTTGAACACAAAAAAATTCTATCTCCTCCTCCTCTTTGTCTCAGTGATTGGTGCCATTGGTGCACTGATGATGATTGCATTCTTTTTCCTGGAGGAGACACTCATTGCGATCATATGGAAGGATATTCCGATTTATTCCCTCACCCCGGTCTTCAATCCATGGATCCTGGTGATTTGTGTCATCGGGGGGCTCGGTGCCGGTCTGATACGCCACTATTTTAAAGGCGAGATTGCAATCATGGCAGAAGACCTCATCGGGTTCAATAAGGAAGGGAGGTTTGGCATGAAACGAGGGATCGAGCTCTTCATCAGGGGCCTGGTATCCCTTGTCTGCGGTGCTCCTCTCGGCCCGGAGGCACCCCTCACGGTTTCTGCCGGTGCAGTCGGTACTGCAATTGCCGAGAAAGCTCGTATGCCGCCTCCCGTGGTAACACTTTCTTCACTCTCTGCCATCAGCGGTTTCTTCGGTGCATTCCTGTCGTCGCCATTTGCCGGGGCCCTCCTTTTTATCGAGACAACGCTTGAGAAGGGTATCATGACATGGAAGGCGATCCTCCCCTCCATAGTAGCGGCAACGACAGGATTTGCCGTCTATTTCCTGCTTTCAGGCTCCTTCATCGGCAGCCTGTTCACCCTGCCGGCATACGAGGGGTTCCGCGACATTGATCTTCTCTATGCGGTCGCTCTGGGTCTTCTTGGCGGGGCATGCGGAATTTCTTTTATCGTCCTGTATAAGAAAATGCGGGCATTTTTCGAGCCATTCGAGCACCGGCCCGTGCTTCTTGGCCTGCTTGGCGGTCTTGGATTAGGGATTGCCGGGATCCTCCTTCCCCTCACCCTGTTTATGGGCAGCGACCAGCTCCAGTTCCTCATAAACAACTATCTCGAAGTCAGCCTCCTCCTGTTGTTCGTGCTTGTCGTGGTAAAGATTATCCTCATCACCTTCTCCTTCTCCACAGGATTTGCCGGGGGGTACATCTTTCCCTCCTTCTTCATCGGGGGTACTCTGGGGATCCTCGTATTCCGGTTCTTCCCGTTCATCCCTCTCGCAGTATGCCTTGTCTGCGTTATTGCCGGGGTGAGCGTTGCACTGCTCAGGAGCCCTATCGCTCTTGCACTGATAATTGCCATCGTTTTCAGTCCGGAACTCGTCCCTGCCATGGCCATCGCGCTCGTCATGGGCTTTATTATAAGCCACAATTACTCGCTCCCGTATACGAGAAAGGCCGATAGGAAGGAGGGTTGACAGGGACAGGTGTAAGGATAGTTCCCCTGCAAAGAGACATTTACTCTCTGGCAGACAACCTTCACAGAGAATCATGTGGTCTTAGATGTTTGACCTGAACATGGTGAAGATCCCGGAAAAAGGGATGGCGAAGAGGGATATCATTTTCGCAATGCTCCTCAGGATTGCCACGCTCTCAACAGCGTTCTGTGTTTACCGGGCCACAAAAATACCTTGACAATAGAACGACGGGAAATGACCAGGGCTGGAGAAAAAGAGAGGATCAGGGATTGATGGACTGGAACGGGACAATTTCATCGTA
Organism: uncultured Methanoregulaceae archaeon; assembly: GCA_963828315.1. GTDB lineage: Archaea > Halobacteriota > Methanomicrobia > Methanomicrobiales > Methanospirillaceae > UBA9949. Next base: position 37,266 of record CAWHEC010000017.1, read on the forward strand.
CACCTTTACCTTTCCTACTGTCGGGGCGGTGACCCAGATCTCTATCCGGTTCTGGTTCGTGCTGCAGGAGAACTGGACGTTCTTCCCCATATAAAAGGGCTGGGTCATCACCTGGGTCTCTGATGTGCCATCGGGCTTTGTAAGGGTGACAGCAACTTCCGGATCAGTGGTCATACCCGTCCCACCCATAATAGCCACGTACATGAGGGGATTGCCGGCATTTCCGTTCGGCGTGATCTGGAACTCCAGGTTATTCTCGGGGGGGAGTGTCGAGACCGGTCCCGGTGTTCCCATGCCTGCCGGTGTCATCGGCGTGGGTGAGGGGGTCGGGGTAACCGAGGGGGTAGGAGCAGGCTGGGTGCATCCCGCAAGTATCAGGACGACAACGACAAGGATAAGCATTCCAAAAAGATGAACGTTCTTCATACTGGGGAGATAGTGTATCTCAACAGTATAAACATGATGCCCCTGTTTTCCAGGAATCTTTGCAGAACGATACAAAGAAATTATCTACAAATGCATTGCATCAGTGACTGGGCCGATTCATTAAATCCGGAAGAAACGACCCCTCCCTTTTTTCTTCCGCCAGTTATTACCTGAAAGACCGCTCTCCACCCAAATAACAGCTTTATTAAATCATGGCCGAATTTCTCTTGTAGTGAATTTTATGATACATATCAAGCGCAGAGAACAGCTGGACTTCGGATATGAATTATTCATCGCCGCGGTTTCGGTACTTTCGGTCTTCAATATGGTCCTCGCCTATATCCCGGGAGTTGACCAGGATGCGATCAATGTTGTCTACCTCATCAACGCCGTACTCACCCTCCTCTTCATCTACGACTTCGGTCTCAGATTTGCCACGGCACCGTCCCGGTCACTTTACTTCATTCGCGATTATGGCTGGGCTGACCTTCTCGCGGTCATCCCGGCGTTACGCATCTTCCGGCTGTTCCGCATATACAAGGCATACCGGATCGTCCACAAGTACGGGATAGGATATATCGTAACGTACCTTTCCAGGAACCGGGCCCAATCGGCGTTGTATATCTTGGTTTTAATGGTTATCCTCATCATCGAATCAGGGGGATTCCTGGTCCTGCAGGCGGAACGTGCGTCACTGTCTGCGAATATCATCACCGCCGGTGATGCGATCTGGTGGGCATATGTGACCATCACCACGGTCGGCTACGGGGATCGGTTCCCCGTGACGACAACCGGCCGGCTGGTGGGAATCCTGGTGATGACCACGGGGGTGGCGGTCTTTGCGACGTTTGCCGGGTTGATATCAAGCAAACTGTTAGCCCCCCCGGCAAAAGAGGATGAATCTCCTGAAGAAACCCTGGTGGGAGAAGATCAGGCTGCCAGGTATCTCTCGGAACTGAAACATCTGATCAGCGAACGGGAGAAGATCGAGACAGAGATCACCAGCCGCGTCGAAAAGCTGGAACAATTGCTGGAAAAGGGTCACTATCAGGCCGTAGAGGGAGATTAAAGGGATATGGTGCGGAACTAATTTTTTAAAAACAACACAATTTTCGACCGGAAATGGGGTTGTAACGAACCCATTCTTTTTCCAGTTTTCCATTGTCGACCTCTCTTTACCTGCCCCGTGAATATCTCCGAAAGATATATCCAACGCCATTCTGATTGTACATCAGATACAGACGCCGGTGTGCAATGGACGACCCTGATCGACCCGAGCCTGTTCACGATTCTAAGCTCACCCACGCTATTCCGATCCTGAAATGGTTGCCTTCATATGACCGCAGGTGGCTGAAATTTGACCTCATTGCCGGTATTACGCTTGCCATGTTCGCAATCCCGGATAACATGGCATATGCAACGCTTGCAGGCTTACCCCCGGAATATGGCCTTTATGCAGGGATCATGGCCCCGCTTGGGTATTTTATATTTGCATCATCCCGCCAGGCCGTGGTTGGGCCCAGTTCATCTGAAGCATTAATGGTCGGGTCTTTCCTCGGTCTTCTCGCAATCAGCAGTTTTACCCAGTATGCAGCGCTTGCCGGGCTCACGGCAATCCTTGTCGGGATCATTGCGATTTTTGCCTGGGTACTCCGGATGGGTTTTTTAGTAAACCTCATATCCGGCCCGGTCCTGAAGGGGTTCCTTGCCGGGGCAGGGATTGTCATAATAGGGTCGCAGATACCGAAACTTCTTGGTATTTCCGGTGCCCCTTCGGACTTTTTCCCTAAAATGGTGTATGTGCTCCAGAACCTGGCCCAGACAAACTTCTATTCCCTTGCCCTTGGGGTTATCGCCATTATAGGCATCCTGGCAATCGAAAAGAAGTATCCAAGAGTGCCCGGTTCACTTATCATCGTCATCGCGGCAATCATTTTCATGACGTACTCAAGTTTTGTGGAGAAAGGAGTTGAGATACTGGGATATATCCCCCCCGGTCTTCCCACACTCGGTATCCCGGAGTTCACGGCAGCAGATGTGGGTTCTGTGTTTCCCCTTGCGGTCGCGTTATTTATCCTTTCCTATGTGGAGCTCAGTACCATCGCCAAGACGTATGCACGGAAAAACAGGTACCCCGTCGATATGAACCAGGAACTCCTTGCCCTCGGGGCAGGCAGTGTTGCTGCGGGAGTAGGACAGGGATTCCCTGTTGCCGGAAGTTTCAGCAAGTCGGCAGTGAATGACCGGAGCAGGGCAAAGACCCCGCTGGCAGGTGCAATAGCGGCAGGCGTTATTATTATTGTCGTCCTGTTCTTCACCAGTATTTTTTACAACCTTCCGGAATGTGTCATCGCCGCGCTTATCATCGTTGCCGTGGTCAACATGGTGAACATCGTTGAACTTCAGCGGATAGGATCTCTTGACAGGACGGAATTTTCAGTAGCAATTGTAACCCTGGTCAGCGTGCTGATTTTCGGCATCCTCCAGGGGGTTATCATCGGAACCGGGCTTTCACTCGTTGCCCTCCTGTACAGAATAGCATTCCCCCACACAGCGATACTGGGGAGAGTGCCAGGTACTGATATATTTGGGGATATTGAGAGGAAACCGGCAAAGGACCAGATCCCTGGAGTCCTTCTATTCCGGGTTGATTCCCCTATCCTGTTTGCAAATGCAAACGAGATCAAGGAACAACTCGATACACACGTGGAAGCCATTGTTCCTGCAGTGAAACTTGTGATTCTTGATTTCTATTCCTCTCCGATGCTTGATGTCACGGCAGCAGACATGATCAGGGATTTACTTACTGACCTTTCCCAGAGAGGAATCGAGCTTCGCCTTGCAAATACCACCGGGCAGGTCAGGGATCTGATCAGAAAAGCAGGCCTCGTTGAAAAACTTGGCAGATTAGAAGCAACGGATACCATTTCGACAATCCTGGATGAATGGCAGGCTGAAAACCAAAGAAAATAGTGATTTTTCAACGAGGAGAATACCCTTCCCACACGAATGGCTCTTCCCTGAATGCTATCTTTAACCGATGAAGAGATACCCCACACATCGATTCCCTTGCTGTATTTCTGTTTCAAATTGCCAACCTGATTTGTCTCTTATAACCGACAGAAGTTAAAATATACTCTCAATTGTTACTTATATAGTATGAGTATGCGCTCGCCAGGCATGTATCTTGCCTACATCGTCCAGGCATTTATCGCTTTTAACGTCCTCCTTGCCGTGTTGTTTAAACCCGAGGATGTCCTTATCGGAACAATCCTCTTCCTGATTGCACTGGTAATTTATCTGTTCTCATGGAAGACAAAGATCATCTTCCCATGGTTTGTGTATTTCCTGGTTTCACTGGCCGTCCTGATCCATACCTCGGGCTACATCCAGGGGAGATACCTCACCTATGTAAACTGGGACATGCTTGCCCATTTCGTATCCGGGACTATCGTTGCCCTTATCGGCTTCCTGGTTATTTTATTCTGGGACAAGATCAAAAATTACAACCTTGATGCTGGTTTCATGGGGATCTTTATCGTCGCCTTTGGATGTATCTTTGAATATTTATGGGAGATCTGGGAGTTTTTCGTGGATACCTTCTTTGGAGGTTCCGCTGCCGGACTGATGCAGGCGAATAATGCCGACACGATGACCGACATGATCTTTGTCCTCATCGCCTCACTCGTTGTGGGAATAGGATGCTACTACTACCTGAAGCATTATGGAAAGAAAGATATCTTCCATAACATGGTGAAGGAAAGCCCTTATGCAAAAAAATTCAATGAGTAGGATTTCCTCCACAATTTTTCATCCTGAACCGGATTAATGACAGCCGGCTGATCAAAGGATTTTCCTTTTTTGTAACCGCAATGTCTCCCGGACTATCAGTCCCTCCTTCGCTATAAGGTATCAGAATACCAGGCCGGAAGCGATATGATTCCGGATGATTTGGGGTATAAGCACAAACGAAACAAATACCAGAAATAAAAAGAAAGAACCGCATTCGGAACGGACCCAGGTTTATAAATTTTTATACGCATAAAGCAGATTACTTCACATGAGGTGGGAAGGTTTTTGCGAATGATTGAACCGAAACAGTTGAAAGTTCCGGAAAAAGGGATACCGAAGATGGATATTATTTTTGCAATTCTCCTCCTTGTTGCCACACTTTCAACGGCTTTCTGCGTCTACCAGGCTACACGCTGGAACGGAATCCAGGCGGTTGATTTCGGCGAATCAGCAAAGTTCCGGACCGAATCAATCAGGGCAACGACCACGGCAAATACCCAGGTAACTATTGACGTCCAGCTGTTCATGAGCTGGGTGGATGCGGTACGCAAAGATGATCAAATTGAGGCAGAATTCATCAAAGAACGATTCAGGAAGGAGTTCAAGCCTGCATTTGAGGCCTGGGTTGCGAAGGCTGATAGCACGAACCCGATTCCCGCGGGAACACCCTTTGATCTCCCGGAATACAGTGTAGCCAAATATGAGGAGAGTGCTCTCCTGGAAGAAAACGCGACGGCATTATTTAACAATGGAAAGGATGCGAATACGTATGGGGACCTTTATATCTCGAACACTGTTCTCTTTGCCATTGTTCTGTTCTTCTGTGGAATATATACAAGGTGGGATTCGATGAAGATACGGCAAGGGATTCTGGTGCTCACCTTGATCGTATTCAGTGTAGCACTCTATTTAATGGGCTCTCTCCTCCTCCGGGTAGGATATGTCTGAATTCCCCCTTTTATCTTTGAAAAAACCGATATCCTGATTGCATTTGGTCCGGGGCGGGGGAGTTCATCCAGAACTTCTTCGTCGGTTCACATCAGTTGCAGAGGAAAAACAGAACAACCTTACGGTAATAGATGCATCACCAATAACAAGGTGAGATCGTCTTCTCGATGCCTCTAATACTGGCCGAAATGGTATCTTGATGTGCCTTCTTTCTTCACTATTTTTTTTATAGTCCATACTTTTAGGAAAAAAGGTACAATGAAAGCCCCGCTACTACTCTTCCTGCCCTCTGTTTTGTGGATCTGCCCCACGAATAGGCACGAGACTCACCTCTTCATTTTCCGGTGCATTCGCAGGGAGGGACTCTACAATCTTTGCATATCGTCGGAAGAGGGGAGCTGCACTCATACCATGAGCAAATACACTCATCAGGACGGTGGCAACAATGACCCTCTGAACAGTCACAAATTTTAATGTTATTTATCACGCCAGGCAGCCCGTTAGACTCATATAAACTGGCGGAACAACAGGGATTGTGGAAAAAATTTAGAAGACGGAATATTATTTTTTGGAACCGGGAGCCTGGGTAATGATTTTTACTGCATCCACTATCTCTGGCAGCATCTCCGCGGGAAATCCCATCACCATCTCCTCATCGGCAATCCCGGAGAACTTCCTGGAACCATCGCAACCGAGCGAAAAGTTCGGCCTTCCGGAAAGATAGGTCTGTGCGACTGCGTCCGAACAGACCGACTGGATACCGGAGAACTCGGCATGGGCTCTCCCTCCCAGTCGGAATAACGAAGATTGTGCAAGTTTCAGCATAGCCCATGGATGGGTAATAAAAATAATAATGTGCGGGGTGAATGGTGTCTTTTCCAGGGGAGCGTACATGGTCGCATAGGTATCTCCCGTGCCAAGATGTGGTATGCTGTTCATAGTCCTTCTACTTGCGGGAGAACTTGCAAATTTCCCCAGTTTACAATAAAACTCTCCTGTCTTCAGGGTCGGTGAAAGATCCCTGAGTCCTAAAGCCCAGGCACCACCATTACATTCGTGTTTGTCTGAAGTGGAATAGAAGATCCTGCCCTCGTTCCTGGCAAGGCTCACCATCATACAGTGCTTGATTTTTTTATCAATCTCCTGCATGCCGGGGGGAATGTCATCCTTTGTTTTCGCGAAAGCAAATGCGACGGGAGATCCTTTCATTTTCAGGGAGGTCCTGAGGATTTCAGATGATTTGGCGTAGTCACTATTGATTTTCAGTGGTTCCTCTACCATGGGGTGCCTTCTCCTTATACTATATAGATACAGATGATCTTATTATTAAAGTGGTAGAATGATTCTACTTCGCACGTTCCCAAAAATCCGGTTCATAGTGGTCAGTATACTCTGATACTCACAGGGATTTTTGTGATTTTCCGGAATATCCTCCTTTTCCGTGCAAGGTTCCGGTAGTCATACAAAAAATGTTCGTAGGTATGCCATATGGTCACCCAATTCAGAATAGTGAGAAATCCCAGGATAATTATAACCTTAACCGACTCAACGGGGATCTCATTCTTCGTTACATAGAACCCGAACAATAATAACAGGGCAATATTCCCCAACATCATAGTGAGACTATACGTCCCCTCTCTCCGGGCAATTTTCAGGTCATGGGAAAGGTCATCCTGGCGAAATCCAAAATGGTGTCGAACAGCCTCAATGATGAGGGAAGATGAAGTGTTTGAGAGATCTCTTTCCGGCAGTTCTATGACCAGACTGGCAGATTTACTGACCCGGTATTCATCGAGATGCCCTGCAATAGCGTCCTCTGCCTCTTCCGTCATCTCCTTTCCGGGTAGCGGTGTCGGATCTCCTTCATCGAGAAGCTGACCGAGAGCCTTGAACCTGAACGTAAAATGAACCGTCCTGTCCTGCTCTTGTTTGCTCACAATAATTTCTCTCATTTCATACTCTTACAAGGGATTAGATTTTCCGGGAATATAACCCTGCTTTCCAATCGAATGCCCATTCCTGCGTCCATAAAAAAACTACGTGATTAATGGCTCGATTTGACACCCGGTTGGTACCAGAACCATCGATTATTGCATTGTATATTTTCATTGCTGGTCTCCCATCCCTTTAGGGCGGTTCATCCGGGAGTTATCTGGCGGACGATTCCGGTAAATGTGATAAAATTTATGGAATAGATCCACCATTTGAACCTCGTAACCATTCGGAAGGATCTTCGGAATACTATGGAAAAACCGAATTGCCAATGATTCTCCTATTGAAAGGATAAAAAAATTGTTACAGAAAAAGATGCTTCAGAGACCCAGCAACTTCTTTTTCATGGCGGAGAACTCTTCATCCGTGAGTACCCCTGATTTGTGAAGATCGGCCAGTTTCTGCAGCTCGGCAGTGACATCTTTGGTTGCCGGTACAGCAGTCTGGGCTTCAGCAGCCCCCTGCTGCTTTGCCTGTTCGACCGCTGCCTGCTGCTGCTGCTGTGCCTGAGCCTGCTGCTGGGCTTTTGCTTCACCAGCCTTCATACCAGCTACGAGCATTAATCCTCTTCCTCTCATGTTCAGGCACCTCCTTTTGCCTTTAATTGCTGCTCTGCTTTCTGGATCGTTTCCGGGGGTATGCGTCCCATGTCAATCAGCTCGGCATCGGCCGCCACCAGTGCTTCCTTGAACCGGATAGCCCAGAGGTTTTCGAACAACAGGAGAGCGGCCGATGTGTTCTTGGGCAACGATGTCGCAATTGCTTCGATATCGCCTTCAGAGAACCATTCATTGGTATGCTTTGCCAGCTCCCGGTACGCAATACCTGCTTCTCCTCCCAGGTCCTTCGTCTCTATGAGCGCCAGTTTTCCTGTCGCATCCTTCAGCATGAAGACCATGTCGATCACGCGAATGATACCATTCTTTTCCAGGTCAGCAAGTTCAGGGGCGATCCTGCCTGTAAACTTGTTTCCCGGGAACCTGACCATCAGGTAGTCCACAGGACCCATAACTTTACCGTGTTGTGTCATACTACTCCTCTCAGGTGTTGTATACCTTCAATATGCGTGATAAGGTAACTGGTAGATGAATGTATAAGTTTTACTGAGAACATCGCAAACCAAAACGACTTTTCCGATACATAATTCTTTCAGGGACAGATAAAATTTTAGAGTTTGTGACAGTGATTATCACAACAGTACAACTGAACGTTTGTTCGAGTATAAAGTAAAAAATCAATAGAGCAGATTCGCAACTCGTGATTTTCTGTACATAATTGCCTTTGAAGTTCTCCCACTCTGTCATCTCGATAAAAAAGCAAAATCGTCAGGACAGATTTAATAAGATCATCTGACATTTGAATAGTATTGGTGATTTTGAATAATGTCAGCTGAAATGACTGAAACAAGTGGAGTCAGTAACCAGATAGGGACCTTCTTCCCCTGGTGGCTCCTGCTCATCCAGGGTATTATTGCCCTTATCCTTGGTAGTTTCCTGATTACATATCCCATCAAGACCCTGTATGTTATCATCTGGTTCCTTGGGTTTTACTGGTTCTTTAGCGGTATCGTTACCCTCTTCACCGCCTTTGTGGATAGCAGGGACCGGGGATGGAAGATCCTCCTTGGTATCATTGGTATCATACTCGGCCTCCTGATTCTCGCGTATCCGTTATACAGCACATTCCTCGTTCCCTTTGTATTCGCCATCATGGTGGGAGTATTCGCCCTGATTTATGGGTTTATTGCTCTCTACGGAGGGTTTACAGGCAAGGGGTGGGGCGTCGGTATCCTGGGTCTTCTCTCGATATTCTTCGGCATCCTTATCCTCGCAAATCCCTATGCTTCCACGATTGCAATCCCCTTCGTCTTCGGGATTTTCGGCATCGTCTTTGGGTTTGCAGCCATTGTCGGTTCATTCTTCCTCAGGTCTGCACAAAAGGCCTGAACATTTTTTCTGTTTTTTTTCGGTTGCTGCCACCGTCAAACGGGATTGTAATGAACCGTTTGATTGAAGCAGGAGTCTCTTTGAAGAGAAGAAAAGAGGTCGTACCCACGTACCCCGAAGACACAGATGGGTCAAAAGATTGTCAACGTTGTCAAGCATGGAAGTTCATCCTCCCGCAGGTTCAGAAATGACGATCCTGTGCATTGATGGGATAATGAATCATATCTATATTATCAAACGCTACAATCAATCTTACCTGAGTAGTGAGTTACGCAAAAATCGAGGTGTGCCGTATGAAATTTCCATATGTAAGCAGAATCGCAGGCCGGAACATATGGGCTCGCATGAAGGTGAACTTCCTGCTCATTCCGGCGGTCATGGCGCTTGGAGCGGTGCTGCTGGCGTGGTCGATGTTCTGGCTGGATGGGATAATCCCCAATGAAGTCCTGAATACCAGCCGTTTCATCGTGTCAGGGACTGTCGGCGAACTGCGTGGTTATTTGTTTACTATGGCCACCACAGTCCTGACAACAGCCGGGGTGGTCTTCACACTCCTCACCTTGCCACTTTCTACCATAGCTGCCCAGTACGGGTCACGCTTGTTGCGCATCTTTCTCGGTGATCGCACCACCCAGGTCGTTCTCGGTATGTTTGTGGCTACTTTTTTCTATTGCGTCACCGGCGCCATGATTACTCCTCCGATCGAAATACGAGGCGACGGGCCCCAAATTACTGCTACAATTGGATTGTATTTTTTAATAGTATCCTTCATTTCACTCATCGTGTTGATCCATCATACCAGCATCATGCTACAAGCTCCCAATATCGCGGCTGTAACGGGCAGAGATTTAATGGAGGTGGTTCGTGAAACAAACCTTGCAGAAAATTGGGGCGGTGAGGACCAGCATCAAACCAGCAGAAGCCTGTCGGATTCATGGCTGAAGGCTGAAACCCCCCATCAGATTCGTGCAAGTAAAGTGGGGTACATCCAATACGTAGATACGGATTACATCCTTCCCCTGGCCGAGAAAAAAGGCATAGTCATTCACTTTGAGCACAAGCCTGGTGACTTTATCTGGGGTGGCAGAGTGATTGCATTCGTTTGGCCTGCCGATCTGGTTGATAAGGAATTGGATAAAGAAATCAATAAAACCTTCCACGTTGGAAACCAGCGTACACCCACCCAGGATGTCGAATATGCCGTGAACCAGCTGACTGAAATGGCCGTCCGGGCGATGTCTCCGGCGATCAATGACCCTTTCACTGCCATGACATGCCTGGATTATATTGGTGATGGCCTGGCGTTGTTTGCCAAACGGGGTGCGATAAGCCCGTTTATCTATGACAGGCATGGCCAGTTGCGCCTTATGTTCGATCCGGTAACGTTCGACGGATTGCTCAGCGCTGCCTTCGATATGCTTCGCCATGCCAGTTGCGACAATGGAAGTGTATTGTTGCACATGCTGAACACAATCGATGTCATCAGCCAGGGGACGAAATCACCTGACGCACGCCAGTCGCTGCTTCGTCATGCAACCCTCATCGTGGCAGAAAGCCAGGCTGGTTCCCTAACCGAAGAGGACCGACAATCCATACGCCGGAGTAGTGAAGCCCTGCAACTGAAATTGAAAAGCCCGGTATGAGCCCCGATATCCATCCTGATGGGAGATAAGGTCGAACTGAAATTACGTATTTGGGGATGCGCCTGTGGAGCGGATCCTCCGGTTCGCCAGTTTCAGGGTGGTTTGATGGAAGTGGCCGGTTCGGGCATCGGCTGAGCAGGATCAAGCAGGTCCTGACCCGCCAGGGAGGCCAGGCTTTCCTCCCAGGGACTGATGATTCCACATATGATTATAAGGGGGGACACCTGCAAGCGATGAGGCGGAAAACCTGCAGGATCTGAAACTGGAGTCCGTAGAGTCCGGTCTTTTCATGGAAATTGCCGGAATGGACTGATGTTTTAATGATCCCTTTATCTCCGCCCCGTCTATCCCTCTCCCATGACGATGGAGGCTGGTTTTGGATGGATAAGGGTAAGGAAAGACCACCTACGATCATGACGTCATCATCCATGTCGACGGGCAGGTATCAAAGAGGAAGAAGAAAGCGTCGAAAAGCCTGAAGGGGGAATACGGTCATACCCCCTTGTCGGAGCACGAATTGGATGTCCTGGCAAAAGAGAAACCCGAACGGGTTTTTATCGGGACAGGGAATTCCGGGGCTCTGACCCTGACACCCGGATCGCGAAAGATCCTCGAGGAGTACCATGCGGTTATCCTTCCGATCCCTGCGGTACTCCCCCTCGTGGAGGCAGAGAGGAAACCATACGTTGCGATCCTCCACGTGACGTGCTAGTGACAGCCGGATGATTGCGAGCGGCATGATCTCCTGGTCTCTTCCATTGAGACCTGCCCAGGGGAAAGCGGGGTTTCAGCCTTTTATGCACTATCCTTTGATCCCATCAAAGGTTAACCCGAAAAAAAAGACTTCTTACGTTTTCATCTCATAACCATCGCCTGACGAAGGCTGATCGGGTGGTTTTCGGAGCAGGACATAAACACTGACCGCCAGTACCCATCCTGGGAAGATCAAGGTCACCCAGACGGAATAACTTATGCTCAGCAGCAACACCAGTGCCAACGCGTAGGTCAGGATTCCCCAGGTGCGGTGCATCACGCCGGTGCGTATCCAGATGGTGCCCAGGGATATCATGAATACCCCCGCCATGCGGATAGCTTAGATATTGATGATCTGATACACCACCGCTCGACTGTAGGTGTAGACGCCGTTATTTTCCAGGATGCTCGATCCGATTGTGTACGTATTCAACAATCCTCCCGCTAAGGCTGCCCCGATAAAAGTTAAGGCCAGAAACAGCAGCCCGCTCCCAAGGAATACGGTTGAAAATAAACGGTCTTCCTGGTCACCAAGAAGGTCGCGAATCACACCGATGAACCATAAAAAAGCGATCCCTGCATACGGGATCAGGCTCAGTGCCAGAGAAACGGTTCCAGAGTTGGTCTCCAGCCAGGTGTTGTCAGCAACCTGGTAAGCGGGGATCGAAAGATAGAGGAGTACCATGGTTGACTCCGTAGAGCACGGCAAAGATGATGCCGGCAATAGCAGCAGCCCGTGGTGCTTTCAGCGCCCTGCGTGGTCGCGATGAGTGGCGTATCAGGCATGACCGTACTCTCCATCCCTGTAACCTTTGGATATCTGCGAAAAATCGGAGAGAGAGGAGAAAAATATTCCCTTTTTATCCTGTAAAGGGGATCATAGTCATATCGACGGCACTCTTCAGTTGCCGCTACAACGCGAATATGAAGCATTTAAGAAATGTTCTATTCACGCTGGGCTGACAGCGGAAAGGGTACACTTCCCCCATCATAGAACGCGGGGTAATAAAAAAAATTGTTCAATCAGGGACGCCGAACGCTTTCTTGGTACCGGGAAGCAGGCAGTAGATGAGTATCAATGCGCTTACAATAATTCCTGCGATGAGTACCTCCCAGGAAGTTCCTCCGATCAATGCAATGAAATCGAATAAGAGAGTAAAACCCGCGATGATGATCGCGAACATCCACCCCTGGGGCTGCATCTCCCAGAGCATCCGGAAAAGCCAGAGGAAGAAGAATATGATAAGTACCCAAAAGAAAGCTCCGATGAGACTGAACGTGTAAAATGCCACCTGTCCGACATACACCGGAAGGATATGCAGGTACTGGAGCGTGACTATCAAGGCATTTATCGCACCGAGGATCGCGAGGATTGCGATGAACGTTACACCAATAGGTCTGTTTTTCGTCATGAAATCTGTCCTTTTTAGATATAATGTCTGCTTCGCATAAATAACCTGATGTTATAAATTCACTTTCACCTTTCATACAGGATCACCCGATGCCTTTTTGATCATCATCGTATTGCATGATTACAAAAGCCGTTATGAAACGGATGATAGAACGATGGAAACGAGGAACCCGGCCTTTGAAGATTTACGAACAACAGGTGGGGGACATCTTGTTACGTTGCTTGAAAGGAGAATAGTCTGGCGCTAAAATTATTGATAACTATCGGAAGCGGCAACCTGATTTGATAGGGGGGTAAATGTATATTACCCTCATCTGCCTATCCTTTGCCGCTACAATGCCCACTACGAGCCTTTCTCCTGCATGTCATAAGCAGGGAGACGGTCATCTTCTCACAGGATAAAAATTGGTAGTAAGGGACACGATCAACGGAGAGAAAGCTACTGCAGCGTTTCTCTGCGTTTCGGTTTTTCGATGTAAAAAAAGGCTCCATAGTGAAAACGGAGCCCCTGTTACTCACTTTCTCCCTTCGGTTCACGCATTATCCCCGTCCCCGAAATCGATCCCACCAGGACGGTGTATGCTGTCCATCGGTGAGCATCGGGGCCTGAGGGATTTTTGATATGATCTCCTGGAGCACTCCCTCCGTGTGCACCTTCGCGGCCTTGAGCTCCTCTGCCTGTCCCTCGAGTTTTGCATGAGATATCCTGAGCGCCAGCAGCTCATCGTGGACCCCTTGAAGGTCCTTCACCTGTCCCTCGAGTTTTGCATGAGATATCCTGAGTGCCAGCAGCTCATCGTGGACCCCTTGAAGGTCCTTCACCTGTCCCTGCAAGGCTTCCAGGTCCCTTTGGGATTCCTGCAGGGCCTTTTTGAGCATCCTCCAATTCCTTTTGGGATTCCTGCAGTGCCTTTTGAGCATCCTCTAATTCCTTTTGGGATTCCTGCAGTGCCTCCATGTTCTGCTGGGTATCCTGGGAACCTGTCAGGGCCTCGATCAATATGTTCCGGCACATATCCCCTCGGGTCATCCCACGCCTTTTTGCGACGCCTTCCAGGAGCTTCGCTTCCTGAGTGCTTACAGGGACCTTGATAATCCATCGACCTCCCGCTCAATTCTTGTGTTCATTCTTACTATTCACGTGCTGCAATTTCATGGTTTGCGCAGAAGATGAAATATTTGTTTACTCTGTCGTGGTTATACCCTGTAAATGAAACCGGTGTGACTATGCAGGATAAGCCCCTTAACCGGTCCGATTTTTTATTTATTCATAGGTATGGATCATCGTTAAGGAAATTTGCAATGAAGCCTCTTCCTTAAATAGTAATATGAATACACCATTCTCTGACCATAAATAACAGGGTACTGAGGGATCAATCCATGAAAGGCAAGGTAACCATTGAACGCGATGAATACGGCATGGCGAGGTTTATTTCAGAGTATAAAACAGCGGCACAGCGGAAGCAGGAGGGAAAGGATAAGAGAAACGAATTCCCCCGCGAGTCACATGCCGAATTCGAACCGGCATCAGATCGCCTGGATCCGGTTTCAGTAATAAAAAAATCAAGCGAAGGCAGGATGGAACACCTCGTCCCCATACGATACGGGCGTATGTCAAAGAGCCCCTTTGCGTTCCTGCGGGGATCGGCATCCCTCATGGCCATGGATATCGCCACAACAGCAACACCTGATATCAGGGTGCAGGCATGTGGGGACTGTCACCTCGCAAATTTCGGTCTTTTCGCAACCCCGGAACGAAATCTCATCTTTGATATCAATGACTTCGATGAGACGCTTCCTGCACCCTTTGACTGGGATATAAAACGTCTCGCGGCCAGTTTTTATGTCGCCTCGCGGAACAATAAATTCTCTGAAAAAGACTGCAAAATAGCCGCACGGTCTTGTGTTGAAGCATATCGTCAGGCAATTGCCAAATTCGCCTCGATGAAGGTACTTGATGTCTGGTATGCCAAACTTGATATGGATACAATTATCGCTTCGGCACCCGATGAGCAGACAAAACGTCGTCGCCAGGTCGCAGCCGAAAAAGCGAGATCACAGGTGACAGAGACACTTTTTCCAAAAATCACCCAGGTCCTCAACGGGAGACGTTCTATTGTCGATCAGCCGCCGCTCATTTACCATCCCCCTCCTGAATTGAAAATTCCTGAAGCACTCCATGATACCTTTGAAATATACCGCAAAACACTCCCGCATGAGCGCCGGGTCCTGTTGGACCGGTACCGGTTCGAGGATATTGCCATTAAGGTTGTCGGGGTTGGCAGCGTGGGGACCCTCTGTGGCATTTTACTCATGATGGCAGAAGAAAATGATCCCCTGATCCTCCAGATAAAAGAGGCGAATGCTTCGGTCCTTGAACCTTATGCGGGAGAGAGCGAGTTTAAGCATCATGGAGAGCGTGTCGTGGTAGGCCAGCGGCTGATGCAGTCAGCGAGCGATATGCTCCTCGGGTGGACCACGGGGACTGGAAAAGACCATCGCCATTTTTACATCCGGCAGCTTCGGGATATGAAATTCTCTGTCGATGTTGAAATGGCACCGCCAGTCCAGGTTTCCCGCTACGCTGAGATATGCGGCTGGACACTTGCCCGGGCACATGCGAGATCAGGTGATGCTGCAATGATATCGGGATACCTCGGAAAGACCGATGTCTTTGACCGTGCGATCGGGACATTCGCGAGATTGTATGCCGACCAGACCGAGCGTGATTATAAAGTTTTCACCGAGGCGATAAAATCGGGAGAAATTACCGCCGATATGGAGAACTGAATTCATCATTTTCGGCTTTTTGGGACCCCTCAAGTTCCAGGGCTTCAGTCAGCCGTCGACCCGGATTGCGTGGCAGCTGGTCCGGAAGCAGGACCCCTCAACCGTATAACTCCTATACAGGGACGATGTAGTACTGAATCTTTCATTCGTCAGTGCAGTCGGTCGCATCGCCATATGCTCCGAGATCTGGCACTGACTGCAGCATGGAATTGACCCATGAACGCCGATAAAAAAGGAGATTATTCACTCGTTATTCAATCCTTCCCAGGATTTTTCCAGTTCTTTTTCCAAAGAAGAGGACTCCATGATGTTGAAGAAAAATGAGATTTTCCAATATTCAGCTTGAATACACAAGGACCGGTGTTCCTGCTGAATTTTTGAGATTCAGGATGCCGTCACCGGTCAACTCGTAGGATGAGACCGTGCGAAGAAGGGTCAGGTAGGCAGTCTCCTGGTCCATTACGCCCGGTTCCCCGCAATACATCATCGTTGTGGCAAGTGGGCCGATGGAGATCCCATTCGAACCGCTGGTGGTGAAAGCGCCATTATACGAATTGCATCCTGCGGATCCCGTGAGGTTTCCCATTGGGCCAAAGAGAGCGGTCACCTCTGTGTTCTGAATTACGGGGACATCTGACCCCGAACCTTGCCGGTACCGGTCAAGGTTCCAGGGTATGCCTGCGATTGGCAGGGGAGTCCCGGTTGATCCGCTTCTCTGGTAGGTGAGAAGGATGTTTCCTTTGAGATCATAGAGCGTGAGAGCGTCACCATTGATGGTGAAGCTCACGGCTCCCTGCAGGTTCGAAAGGTAGAGCGCTTCCTGATCCATCACCCCGGTGGGGCTCCCGCAATTCGTCTTTCCCGTGGCCGGCTTCCCGATTGCGATGTTGTTGCGGGTAACCTGGCTGGTGGCGACATAATTGTTGCATCCGGCAGAACCCGAGACGGTCCCTGCATCGGAAAAGGTGGCCGTGATTGTTGTTCCGGAAAGTGCACTTACCGCCCTCCCCCCGGAAAAGGTCGAGACCAGTGACCAGGTACCCATAATGGAGGGCTGACTGGGCGTCGTCAAAGGTAATGTCGTAGGCACGGTGGTGGTAGGTACCGTTTGAGGTTGCGTCGTGCATCCCGCAACGAGTACTGCGATGATGACGGCGCTGATGAGAAGGATGGTCGTATAGTGTTTCATATGGATAAACAAACCAACTGGTTACTTAATATTGTTTCCTCTTATTTGGATCTATTCCCCAGGATCACTTGTGAGGGAGCGGTGCCATTCAGAAATGTATCCGACCAAATTCCCCTTCAGGCATCATCCCCGGTAAGAAGCCAGAAGATACCTTTTCCAGCGGGAATTTTTAACAGAGGGTATCGGATGATGAGGAGGCCGGATTCCGATCCCGATGAGATTTGCAATTAGATCTCCGATGGTGTCATAAAGTCCGTTGTTGCAGGAACTTTGCACCAGCAAATCAATCGAATATCCAACACATTCCCATGCAACCATGAAAACGGCGGTGATGAGGACGATCACGGCTATGACAGGACGTCTGGAATACTGGTGCTCATAACAGTCCAGGAATTCGAAAGAAACAGAACATGACGAGAATAAGTGCTGGTGCGGAGACGATTGTGGGTTATCTTGTCGTAATAAGGAGAGAAAAGCCAGGAGAACCGGTTGATCCCCCGGCGACGTGAAGGGGAAGTGCCAGGGCAATGAGTGATTTTGTTCCTGGCAACAATACGACATTCATCTTGTCTCCACCTGGTAGTTCCTCCCTCGTTTCTTATCGGTGATGCACAATGTATTAACTTTAAAGAACATTGAGAAGGGACTATGGGCAAACGGAAAGACAAGAAGAATAAAGGAAAGGGCCAGGCAAAGACCAAGGCCGAGGCACAAGCCCCCATCCCCGCTGCATCTGACGGATCAGCTTCTGAGTCAGCGGTGGAATCCAAGGCCAGGATGAGCCGCAAGGAATTCGAGAAGGAACTGGAGAAACTCCAGATCGAGCTCGTCAAGATGCAGGAGTGGGTGAAGGTCAGCGGCGCCAAGGTCTGCGTCCTCTTCGAAGGCCGCGACGCCGCCGGCAAGGGTGGCATCATCAAACGCATCACCGAGCGTACAAGTCCGCGTGTCTTCCGGTTGGTGGCCCTTCCCACTCCCACAGACCGGGAGAAGTCCCAGATGTACGTACAGCGCTACATTCCGCACCTGCCGGCGGCAGGCGAAGTGGTGCTCTTCGACCGCAGTTGGTATAACCGGGCGGGTGTCGAGCGGGTGATGGGATTCACCCCGGAGGCCGAGGTGGAGAAGTTCCTGAAATGGGTACCTCCGGTCGAACACGCGATGATTGAATCCGGGATCATCCTGGTGAAGTACTGGCTGGAAGAGACCATGGAAGACCAGACCGAGCGCTTCGAGGAACGCATCAATGACTACCGCAAGATCTGGAAGCTCAGCCCGATGGACCTCGAGAGCCATCGCCGCTGGTACGACTACTCGCGGGCCCGGGACGCCATGTTTGCGGCCACGGATACCCCCGAATCGCCCTGGTACGTCGTGGATTCACACGACCAGCGGCGCGGGCGACTGAACTGCATCTCCCACCTGTTGAGTCTGATCCCCTACAAGGAAGTCCCTCGCGAGAAGGTGAAACTCCCCAAACGCCAGCCGAAGGGCGACTACGTCGAGCCGGACCATCCATTCCGCTGGATTCCGGAGAAATACTAAAAAGGAGGCATACAGGATGGCAGACACGGTACAAGAACAACCGAAATGGTATTCGATGACGCCGGAGGCAGTTGCGCAGCACCTGAAGGTTGACCCGGCAAAAGGGCTGAGCGCGGCCGAGGCGCAGCAGCGCCTGCAGCAGTATGGTCCCAACGTTCTGGCCGCCAAGAAGAAGGAGTCGGGCTGGCAGGCGTTCCTGCGCCAGTATCGGGACTTCATGCAGATCCTCCTGGTGGGCACAGCCTTGATCAACCAGGTGTTCACGCACGAATGGGGCACGACGGTGGTGCTGCTGGGCCTGACGGTTTTCAACGCACTATTGGGGCTGCACGGAGAAGCCAAGGCCGAGGCCAGCCTGGCCGCGCTCGAGAAGATGATGAAGAACATCGCCCGCGTGCGCCGCGACGGCCAGGCGATTGAGATCGAAGCGGAGGGGCTGGTGCCGGGGGACATCGTGCTGATGGAGGCGGGCAACCGCGTGCCGGCCGATGGGCGCCTGTTCGTCACGGCGAACCTCGAGATCGAGGAGGCCGCCCTGACCGGCGAGAGCGTCGCCTCGCCCAAGGACACCGGGGCGATCACCAAGCCCGAGGTTTCCCTCGGCGACCGCCATAGCATGGCCTTCATGAACACCGCGGTGACCCGCGGCCGCGGCGAGATGATCGTGACCACCACCGGCATGGGCACCGAGATGGGCCACATCGCCGACCTGCTCAACAAGACCAAGTCCGACAAGACGCCATTGCAGAAACAGCTCGACAAGTTGATCATCATCATTGCCGGCCTGGCCGGCCTGGCGTTTGTCCTGATGATTATCATGGGTCTGATAGCGCGGGGATTCCATCGATACGATCTTCGTCGCCGGCATCGCCCTGGCGATTGCAGCTATCCCCACCGGCTTGCCTGCGGTCGTGACTACGATGTACTCCATGGGGACACGGGCGCTGGCCAGCCTGGGTGCCATCGTCAAGCGGCTGCCTTCGGTCGAGACGCTGGGCTCGGTCTCGGCGATCTGCTCTGACAAGACCGGCACGCTGACGCTCAACAAGATGACAGCCCGCGAGTTCACCATCCCCGGCCAGAACCGCTTCAAGGTGACCGGTGAAGGCTATGGTACGCAAGGGACCATGGAGTTGTCCAGCGGTGTAGCAGGATTACAACCCTGGCAGAAGAATACCCTGTCCTACAGCACGGAAGGGAAGCTCGCTGAGCGCAGGTGGCGCCAGGGTTGATCTCGATCCGATCCTGCTGCCCATGGCGCTGTGCGCCGACGCCCGTCTCGACAACGGCACCCTGATCGGCGATCCTACCGAGGGTGCGCTGATCGTGCTGGCGGAGAAAGGCGGCATCAGCGTGGACGGTGCACGCGAGATGTACCCCCGCGTGGCAGAGGTGCCGTTCGATTCCGATTACAAGTTCATGGCCACGTTCCACACCATGACCAATGAGCAGGGCAAGCCGGTGGTGCGCTGCTTTGTCAAGGGCGCTCCGGATGTGCTGATCGCCCGCAGCACCTCGTACTGGATGCCAGGCGGCGAGGTACTGCCGGCCACCGAAGAGAACCGCCCATTGGCACTCAAGGAGAACGACCGCATGGCGCAGGCGGGCGAACGGGTGATGGTCGTCGCACGTCGCGACTTCGATCCGCAGACATTCGATCCGAAGGCCAACCTCCTCGACCAGGTGACGGATCTCACCCTGCTGGCCATGGTGGGCATCGTGGATCCGCCGCGCCCCGAGGCCAGGGACGCCATCGCCAAGTGCCACAGCGCCGGCATCCAGGTGCGCATGATCACCGGCGACCATGCCGTGACCGCGGCGGCCATCGGGCATGAGCTGGGTATCGAGGGTAAGGCGCTCACCGGTGCGGAGTTCGCCGCCATGAGCGATGACCAGCTGATGAAAGAGCTGCCCGACATCGGCGTGGTGGCACGCGTGGCCCCCGAGGACAAGATCCGCCTGGTGGATCTCCTGCAGCGGCAGCAGAACGTCGTTGCCATGACAGGCGACGGCGTCAACGATGCGCCGGCCCTCAAGAAGGCTGACATCGGCGTGGCGATGGGCATCACGGGCACCGAGGTCTCGAAAGGGGCCGCAGTGATGATCCTGACCGACGACAATTTCGCCACCATTGTAAAAGCGGTGGAGTTTGGACGGGGGATCTATGAAAACCTGTCCAATTTCATTCGCTTCCAGATGACGAACCTGGTGGCATACATCACGGCATACCTGGGTGCAGCGTTCTTCTTCATCGCCGGCGGTGTGCCGTTTGCGCCGTTCGTCGTCTTGTGGATCAACTTCTGTATCCAGGTACCCGTCGCCATCTCCCTTGGCTTCGACAAGCCTTCATCCGGGCTGATGGATCGCAAGCCGCGCCCGATCAACCAGCCCGTCCTCTCTCGCTCGCAATGGGTGCGCATCGGCTTTATAGGGATACTCATAGCGGCCGGTACCTTGATCGTGGAATCAGGTGCTGAACCGATGGGAGCCGCGGTGGCCGCCACTATGGCGTTCGTCGTCTTCTCGCTCTTCGTTGTCAGCAACGGTATCTCCTGCCACAGTGAAACCCTGAGCGCGTTTCCCATCCGGAATTTCCTGCACGATCGACACCAGGTGATGCTCCACGGCCTGGCCCTTCTGCTCATCATCCTGCCGACCGAGCTGGACTTCCTGCAGCGCGGTCTGGGCCTGACTTCCCTGAGCGGCAACCAGTGGCTGCTCTGCATCGGCTTTGCCATCGCTTTGCTCATCGTCAACGAGATCATCAAGGTTTTCCTGCGCAGCCGCCGCAAGCACGATACGGCAACTCCTGCCGTCGCAATGCCAGCCCAGGTATAAGCGCCTGGGCGAGTGCTTGCTCCTGGCTGCGCAGAAGCCGTGAACCGACAGGCCCGTATTTTCGAGGGGGGCCCTCCCAATCACCCCCCTGTTGAAGGGGGCGGTACCACCTTGCCGATTCGCTGGAGCGGCTTCTCTCTGACCGGCACCCGCTGTGCTTGCCGGGTTCGATCTTCGGGTACACATACAGGGGAAGGACACGAGGCGGGGTAGTTCAGGGTGACTGATGGTTCCAGCCAACAGCGATTGAGCGGGTCCGTGGCAACGGTCCTCGAGGAGTGAGTCCCGGGCAGCCGTTGTGCCTGGCCAGAGGGATACCGGTAATTCGTTTCGTATACACCGGACACAAGCCCACGCAGGAATCCGAAGGCACGGACAGTCCCGATGATCGGCGGTTATGCCGGGTCACGGAGGAGCGGGCAGGTCATGCAGTGCCCTCCTCCATGCCCGCGGCCGAGTTCTGACCCCTCGAACTCCAGCACTTCTATCCCGGCTTCCCTGAAGTTCCGGTTGGTGCAGGTGTTCCGGTTGTAGGCAATGACGACCCCCGGCCGGAGAGCAAAAACATTATTGCCGTCGTCCCACTGCTCCCGTGCGGCCTCGTATTTGTCGCCCCCGGTTGGGATTACCCTGAGCCGGTCAACTGCAAGGGCATCGGCAACTGCACTGATGAAACTCTCTTCCCTGGTCACGGTAAACAGTGACCGCTCGTCCCCGGGCGTGATGCTGAAGGCCTGTACCTTGTTCATCACGTCAGGAAACACGGTGACGGTATCCTGGTCGAGCATGGTAAATACCGTGTCAAGGTGCAGGTGTGCCCTGTCACGGCTCATCTGGGCGACAATAATCCGTTCTGCGGCTTTTTTTGCAAAGAGTACCCGTGCGACCTGTTCGATCATCCGTGCCTGTGTCCTCTCTCCCATGCCGATCAGCACGGTCCCGTTCCCGACCGGCATGACATCCCCTCCTTCCAGGGAAGACTGGCCGAAATTCTCAATACGAACTGCACCATCATCACCCGGCGGTGGATACCAGAACTCGGGTTGAACATCCCGGAACATCGGATGGCCCTGGTAAATGGAGGCCACGTTCATCACCTCGGGCCGACGCACCGGCCAGAACATGGGATTGAGGCTGACCCCGTGGTAAATCCAGCAGGAGGAGTCGCGGGTGAAGAGCGTGTTTGGAAGCGGCGGAAGAACGAAGGCATCGGATCCGGCTGCTGCAGCAGTGAGCGAGAACCGGGAAAGCCCCTCCATGTAGATACATTCGAGTTCCCCGACAGTGAGACCCCCGATAAGATGTTTCGCAAGATCAACAGGTCCCATGTCCATCAGGCAGATCCGGACCGCATCAACGGCAGAGATGCCAACCGTCCGCTCGTTCACCACCCGCGAAAGTAACCACTGCCGGGTCTCCTCATCCGAAGCCAGCGACTCGGCAAGCAGTTCCTGAAGGTAATACACCTTCACTCCTTCGTCCTTCATGATCCGGACGAAGGCATCATGCTCCTCCATGGCCCGGTCAACCCAGAGGATATCGTCAAACAGGAAGTCATTGTGGTTGCCTGGCGTGAGCCGCCGCAGGCTGAGGTCAGGCCGGTGCACGAGCACCTTCCGAAGCCTTCCCACTTCTGAAAATACTCCATACTCATTCATGGTTCATGCTCATTCCGGGTGTACCTGGGTCCCCGCTTCCCCGGCAACGATAGCCTGGATCTCACCCAGAGCTCCGATTGCTGCCCGCATCCCCGTCTCTTCCACGAACTGGCAGGCGGCCTCCACCTTCGGCCCCATCGAACCGGGAGGGAAGGAATAGTTCTTCAGTTCCCTGGGAGTCGAATCCCGGATCAATCGGGATGACGATGTCTTCCAGTCGAGATAGACTCCATCTACATCCGTGGCCATCACGAAAAGTTCAGCCCCGATATCCTTTGCGAGGAGGGCGCTTGCAAGGTCTTTGTCGATGACCGCCTCCACTCCTGCAAGGACCCGTTCCCGGTCCGGCAGGTACATCACCGGGATCCCCCCGCCGCCGGCACAGATGACGACACATCCGTGTTCGAGAAGCCAGCGTATCGGCCGTATCTCAAAGATCCGTCTCGGGCGGGGAGAGGAGACCACTCTGCGCCAGGCCTCACCGTCCTGCCTGAAGGTCCACCCCCTTTCGCCGGCAATCCTGTCGGCATCGGTTTTAGAATATCCGGGACCGACAAACTTGGCCGGGTCCCTGAATGCAGGATCGTCAGGGTCCACCTCGATCATGGTGAGGAGCGTGGCGAACGGGACTTCAAAAGGAAGCAGGTTCCCCAGTTCCTGCTCGATCATGTACCCGATCATTCCCTCGGTCTGGGCATCGAGCACATCAAGGGGATAGGGTTCGACCGCCGTGTAACAGGCAGCCTGGAGAGCAAGGAGGCCGACCTGCGGCCCGTTGCCATGAGAAAGGACGAGTTCATGGTCCGCCGCCAGCGGAGCCAGCGCCAGGGCTGCAGCCCGCACGTTCTCCCGCTGCCTTTCGGCAGTCATCGGCTCTCCGCGTTTCAGGAGAGCATTTCCCCCCAGTGCAATGACGATTCTCATGGAGAGTTCCCCGCGACTGATCCTGCCGTCATGGTGTCATCTATTTTACTATACTGCAGCTTCGGGATATGAAATTCTCTCACGGCATTTGGGTACTATACCCTTACAAGTATGTTGGTATGATGAAATGGTGGATGGGCCCTTACGTCAAGCCAACCCAATTCCAGGGATACTTTGATACTATCAGGGGATTTCCTGGCAAAACTGGTAATTGACAGGGCGATCGGGATCTTTGTACGACACTGTACCTACAAGGCTGGAATGTAATAAGGAATGTTTCCCAAGACAATACCAACAGCAGAAATTGTCGTTATAAAAGAGAAAGTGAATTGGTTCGTTGGTTAGTCTGGATTTCCTCTTGAATTGAAAGAGAAAAGGCTGAATGGGATGTTTCCCGGTTCAATCCAATTCCGTTCATTTCTTTTCTTCGGTCTTCTCATCTTCTTTCTTCTCTTTCTTATCGTCTCTGCGTCCTTTCACTGCTTTTGCTGCAGCAACTTTGCCTAATACTCCCATTCTTCAGTCCCTCCTGGCTCAACGTTTCAATCCCGGATCAGGGTTTCTTTCAGTTGGGCTGAAAAATACTTCTCCTCCAAACATTAATAGTTATGTGATGTTTACAGAATTTGCACAATCCTGTCGTTAATAACCGGGGATTGAGTCAGGGAACCGGAACAGTCTGGTAATTCTGATTGAAACTATTATACTGCCCAGGCTCCAATATGCGAATTAATGACTTCCAACCGTGGGGTCTACATCGCTTTGGCTATGCAGGGCTTCATCCTCCTGGAAGGAATATACGGTCTTTTCAATTCGCGATCCCAGCATCATCTTCACATCGTTTATCGGTTTGTTTATGACCTGTATCCCGTATCTCATCGGACGGAGAATCCAGGTCACCCTCCCGTGGGAGGTGAACTTCCTCATTGCCTTTGCCGTCTTCCTGCACGTGGCAGGATATTCGCAACACCTGTATATCCTGCTCTACCCGTATTATGACAAATTTGCCCACTTTGTCTCGTCGATCACCGTTGCAGTGCTTGCGTTTGTCTCTATCCTCCTCATAAACCGGTTCAGCTGCACAAAACTCCACCGGTGGCAGATCTTCTTCTATATCGTCATTTTCACCATGGCTATCGGGGCCTTCTGGGAGATCTACGAATACCTCATGGACACCTTCTTAGGGGCCTATCTGACCAAATCCCTTCAGCATGGACTTGATGATACGATGATTGATCTGATCCTGGATCTTTTAGGAGGTGTTGTCATCGGTTTCTTCGGGGTATGGTACATCGAGAGAAAAACACTGAAAGAACTGACAGACCCGATGATGGGCGATTCGGTTGTGGAGTGTAAACCCTGAACAGATTGGTTGACAATGATGCCAATCTGGAAAAAGCCCCCTTGTGTACAGATCGTAAAAAGGGGCTCTTCGTTATCTGGTACGGGTAAGATTAATGAACCGGATACATTTTGTGGGGCTGACCGCTCCCACATCCCCACCTGCGATACACGCCGCCGCCCCCGAATGACGCCCCGGCGGCGGTTCAGTGACTGAATTGATATGCAGATAACAACCTCGATTCAGTCTCCCCACACAAAACAGCGAGGAGGCGAAAAAGGAAACCTGGGCATTCCAGGGGGCCCCTTCCAGACTCAAAGAATACACAGTTCATCCATGGTGTGTTGCTGCCACGGTTTTGATACCTGTTTGTTTCCCTGGTCCTGAAGGAACACTGGGGAAAAAGAGGGGTTAAAAGAGAAAAAAAATCCTAAATGATCCGCACTGCACCCTGTTCAACAAGTGAATCACCGATCTGCTGGACGGCCTGGTTGGCGGGGGCTCCCTGGACCACGATGACATTATAGCCGCTCGTAAAGGCTTCAGTGTTCGTCGTCTGCCAGTTCTGATGGGTCACCTGTGCCTCTTCAATGGCAGAATTTTGCGCATCAGTACTCGAAAATCCGACCACAAGGATCTGGACGGTAGTTGAAGGGCTCGTGTCCGTACAATCGGGAGAGAGCTGGTAGAGCACGGCATTCTGTGCTCCCGGAATATCAACCGTGATAGCATTCTGCGAGCAGATCTGCAGACCTGCAGTGGCCGCGGCAGTCTGGATCATCGGAGATGACGTGGTTACCGATGTGTAGGTGCTCGTCTCGGGTAGGGAGACCCAGACCAGGACGGGCATGATACCGAGAAAACACAAAAGGACAAGAATGGTCAATCCCCTGTGGCCAGATCCGGATTGTCCCGAGGTGTCTTCAGGCATCTCGCCATGTTTTTTGCTGATAGGCTTGCTCATAATATTCTCCTCTCACATAGTATCAGGAACTTTACTGATAAGGGTGCTGGTTTTTAGAAGCATGCAGTACCATGCAGTATAACGCTGGAGTTGATGGGATGGACGTTGTGATGATTCGGTATGGGGAGCTCTTTCTCAAGAGTGAGCCGGTAAAGCGGCATTTCATCCAGAGCCTGACACGGAATATCGCAAAAGCGCTCCAGTCAGAGGGATTGTCCCACCGGTTTGAACTTCACCGTGGCCGGATCCTTATCCATGGCGACGACCCGGAGCGAATTGCACGGGTCGTATGCCGGATCTTCGGTATCGTTGAGGTGGCTGTCTGCCACATGACAGGCACTACCCTGTCAGAGATTGCCGAAGTTGCAGTTGGAATGGCAAAGACCCGGCTCCGTGATGGAGTCGGCTTCGCAGTCCGTGCACGCCGGCAGGGAGTTTTGGGGATAACCAGCCAGGAGATCGGGGCAGGGGTAGGATCCGCCCTTTCTCTTGCATACCCAAAATCCAGGGTGGACCTGTCCCATCCGGAATACGAGGTCTTTATCGAGGTCCGGGATTTCGGGGCACTTCTCTATGATTCAGCGATACCCGCTCCCGGTGGTCTCCCGTGGGGCACCCAGGGGAGAGCACTCTCCTCCTCTCGGCAGGCATCGATTCACCGGTGGCGACATGGCTCATGATGAAGCGGGGGTGCGAGATAGTATCGCTCCATATTGACGGAGGGAGCTATGCAGGGATCGATGTGCGGACGACAGCACACCGGCACCATGCGATACTCTCGACCTGGTGTGCCGGGTTTCCGATGGACCTGCTGGAGGTTGACGCCGAACTATTCTACGATGCCATCACCAGGACCGGGCCGGCCCGATACCGGTGCGTGCTCTGCAAGAGGTTCATGCTTGGCCTTGGAAGTGCAATCGCTAAAGATCGCCATTTCGAGGCCCTGGTAACCGGCGACAACCTCGGACAGGTCGCCTCCCAGACTCTGACCAACATGGCGACAATCTCGGAGGCAGCAACGGTCCCCTTACTAAGGCCTCTTCTCTGGCTTTGACAAGGGAGAAGTGGTCCAGATTGCCCGAAAGATAGGGACATTCGATACAAAGCAGGGCGATCTGGGCTGTCGTGCGGTACCAAAAACCCCGGCTACTGCCGCAATCTCCAGGGATATCATGCAAGCCGAGGCAGCCGTGGGGATGGAGGGGCTGATCGATCAGGCCTTGGACCGGGTGACCGTCATCCAGGCCCTGAACGGGAAGATCCTGCCATGATATTCGCGGGCATGGAATCTCTTCATTCTGGTATGGTGACAATACCTCACCCCCGTATCCTTCATTAGCGGATTATTGGAAAAGAGTGGCGCCTCAAGGAATAGCAGGGTACCAGAGTCGGTGGGTTTTTGTACTACTCCCTCCTCGTTCCACAGGGATAGCCTTGTGTATGATTCCCTGGAAATCTTGTTTTGAAACAATCCTGAACCGTAGGAACGTCAGCGATGTACTCAATTACCTGAACGATTGTTACAAATGTCAGGTCCCGGAATGATTTTTCCCAGGTCAGCCCGCGGTACTTGTGGTATTCATCACGGCCGGGATCTCCTCCTTCTCTATAAACACCGGAGAACCACCCCCGGTCAATGATTTGGGCTGGGGGGATATCCCGATGAATGAACAGTACCCGTGCGAGCAGGCCATAGCCCCGCTGTCGATAGGAGAGAAGAGCCGATCCCGGTTTCCTTCATCGGATAGCCATGCATCGATCGCCTGCTTCTCGATGCCGTAGCTGTACCCGTTCCACTGCCCGTATGCGCACTCGATGATAAGATCCCCGGGTTCAATCCCAAATTCACCTTTCATCGACTCTGCGGAACTGCCGGTCCTTGGGTTCTTATACTCCAGGTACTGGAATGCTGCCATATCGGCTGCCCTGCCTTGGGCAAGCCGGTAGGCACGGTCATCGAAAGGAATGGGAGCGATATCCCCGGAGGTCCGGATCCGGTTGAGATACTCCATGCTATCCCTCGAATCGTCAGCAGTACTCTCTGACTTGATAAGGTCACGCGAACCTTCCTTGAGAAATCCTCCAGTTACCGTAACGATCCCATGGAGGCTTGAGATAATCGCGAGCTTTGCACCAGGTACAAGCAGGAAGAACGCTATCGCACCGCAGATGATGAGTGCAATAACGATGGCGCCGACCATGCCTTTGCTCAATTTGAACCTCCCCGTCTCCTGAGGTGGTGCAGGGATGACCGGCCGGTCGGTGTCGAATTCATACTCCTCGAGATGGAGCGCCGCAACAATCGCGTCCATATCCTGGATCCTGAGTGAATACCCTGAATCCGGGAACCGCATCGTATCAAGAAGGGTATCGGCAGTCACGATCCGGAACCACTTTACCTTCCGGAAATCGATCTGGCCGTCCGGGTACGTGCTGCCCTTGCAGAAATAGATCCATGCTCCCATTTTCCGGAGACTGTTGCCGTCGATATGAGGGAGGTGCTCCCGGTACACCGGAATGAGGCGATCGATGAAGTCCTGGCGCTGGGTCTTTGCCTGCGTGAAAAGGTTCGGGACAGGGATCACCCCATCTTTCGTGGCAACCTCCCATGGACCGTTCTCAAGTCCGTGTACTTTGCCCAAAAAGGCTTTCAGTTCAAGGATGAGGGGCCCCGATCGGGTCAGGAGGACACAATCGAGCTGTTTATTGGCGACAAGAACATTGGTGAGGACATAGACCGGCTCTTTCTGGTATTCCTTCCCGAGCAGACGGATTATCTCCCTGATCTGTCGGTATTCATGCTCGAACCGTACCTTCTCCCCGCGAAAAAAACGGATACCCATTCGTACTATTCCTGTTGGCGCTTCCTTATGTTCTATAACGCTTCCATTTTGATTAAACTGATCATTTCCCTTTCCCTTTGCAGGTACCGAAAAGCAGGGGTCGGGCGGGGACGACTGGCACTATCTGCGAAGAGGAAACATCAGCAGCCCCGCGACAGTATCCTGGATGATGAATTATGAGGAAGCATCGATGAGATGGAAAGGATGGGATCGGGTAATTCTTGACCCGGAGACCGGGGAGATTTGCGATACTGTACGATCCACTCCTGCAATCGATGCGATCGCTCCGATCATCATCTCGGCGAGCCGTTCGACTGACATCCCGGCGTTGTACGGGGACTGGTTCATGGAACGCCTGAAACGGGGCTATGTAACCTGGACGAGTCCATTCGATGGCCGGGTCCTTCCGGTCTCCTTTGCACGAGCCAGGGTGTTCGTATTCTGGTCAAAAAATCCCCGGCCGTTCTTTACAGGCCTTCAAAGAGCTCATCAGGAGAAGGCCGCCAGTTCATCGTCCTCTCTACCCTGAATGATTACCATGACGAAGGGCTCGAGCCCGGGATCCCATCTCTTCCAGACCGGATCCGGACATTCACCGAACTCTCCTCAATGATCGGAAGAGCGAGGCTCTCGTGGAGGTTTGATCCGCTCCTCCTCAGTGATACTCTCTCGGTTGAAGAGCTTCTCTGCCGGATCGGGAGCATCGGTGACCGGATCGCACCCTATGCGGGGAGGCTCGTGATCAGCTTCATCGATATCGATAGGTATCCACGGGTAAGAAGAACCCTCGCTGCTTCCGGCATCTCGGGAATACGGGAGTTTTCCGGTGGAGAGATCAGGCAGTTTGCATCCGGGCTTTCGCAACTGAACGAGGAGTGGGACCTCGAGATTCAGGCATGCGGGGAGGGTGTCGATCTTTCACGATACGGAATATCCCGGGGGGAGTGTATCTCGTATGACCTTCTTGCGAGGGAATTTTCACAGGACCCTGCCCTGATGGATTTTCTCCGGCCACCGGCCGGATCCGATCTCCCTGAAATGAGAAAAAAAGAGCTGAAGGATCCAGGCCAGCGTGGCCGGTGCGGATGCATAGCGAGCAAAGATATCGGGCACTATTCCACGTGTATCCATGGATGCCGGTACTGCTATGCCACATCCTCCCTCTCTCTGGCAGAAAAGAATTACCAGAAGTACTGTCACAATAAAGAGCGGGGAATCTTCCTTCCCGGTATCATCGGGAAGTGACCTCATTGGTTTTCTATCGCATCAACATGATCCCAGAACGAGCAGATCGCACTCCAGATACGCTTCCCTGTGAAAAGCAGATCATCCTGGCATATCGATGACAGGCCCGGGAACTCCGGGGAGTTTTCGTACAGGCTGCGGTTCACTTCGATCTGCACCCAGGGGATCCCTTTATGCCAGAAATGGGCGTTGGTAATAAATCCCCCTGAAAATGGTCTGTTGATGGTGACATTCCCGGATCCCCCGAACTCTTCCCTGAATGCTGCTGCAAGCGCCCGAATCCACGGAGCCGGACAGGTGGAGAGGCTCCCCGGCCGCTGCTCTCCCTGGTCGTCCCCATTGTTCCCCAGGCAGATAAGGGGCCGCTCCTTGCCTGCGTCCCGGTGGGCAGGAGGACCGTGCGGGAGCATGGAATGGCAGTCCATCGCGAATGCTATCCGGTCGGGATCGAGGAGAAGATCGACTCTGGCGTGGTAGGGGAAATAATGGTCCATAAGAAGGCGGTGAATTATCCTGATGTCAGGGAGGTCTCCGTCCCGATATACCGATGTCCCGTGAACCGTCCTCTGTTTGATCACCCCGTCAGGATATCGGGGTGGGAGGTGGTACGGGGGCCGGTTCAGGTCCACCACCATCCGTGAGATATCGGTATCAACGTACGAGACAACCCGGTCATGGAACTGGTAGAGCGCCCGGGTTGCCGGGTCGCTGTAATAAGCGAGCTCAGCCTGCGTGAGCGCGACCTGGTCCCGGACCTCTTCAGGCACGCGGGTCCCCCCGTGAGGCACCGAGACCAGGAACGGGTATCGTCTCATCAGGGTAGTTGTTGGAAGGGGAGGGAGATGAACGTTCGGAACTTGGGAGCACCGCATGATCCAGATCTTTATGAGTGTATCGAGCGTACTTTTCTGCGACGAATAGGGGCAGGCCGGTGACGAGGGATAAGGATGCAGACACCACCTAATTTCATACGGAATAATGAAGAATGGATACTCTGGCTCCTCGATGGAGAGTTTTTTGGGTCTGCAACCCCGCGTGCCCTATCTTCCCGGACGGGGCTGCCGCTTGACTTCATCCATGATAACTTCCTTTACATGGAACGGGTAGGGCTGCTCAACATTGAGCGCAATCCCGGAAAAAAGTACCCTGAGGAGATCGCAAAGGTCAGCCTGACCGATACCAGCCGTACACTGTGCGAAGAACTGAAAATCCGGCCTGATCCCGGGGACCTTTTCTGATCCGATAGTACTCTGGCGGACTCCCTTCTCCACCCCACCTCTTCTCCTCAGGGTGAAATATATAGGATAGTCCGCCCGCATCGGGATAGTGAGAGAGGATGGCAGCAAAGATTCCTATCCCCGATGAGAAAAGGTGGCAGGTTGCCGCAAAGATCGCCTCCATGCTCCCGGTAGCCTATGGGATCATATTCCGGGACGTTGTCGGTGCCGACTACGACAGGCTGGAGCAACAGGTCTTTGTAGCCCTTGCGCATGAAGCAAAGATCGTTGCCGGGACATTCTCCCTCCCGGTGGGCACCGCCCGGGAACTGGTAGCAACCCTTGCTATCCTGAACACGGTCTTCTTTGGCCCTGAGATCAAGACCGAGCAGGTCTCGTTCGAGAGCGACCGTGCGGTCCTGCTGGTCCGGAAGTGTCCCATGATGCTGCGGGAGCAGGATCTAAATGCACACCACGGGGATGTCTTCAACCGGTGCCTTGCTTTCACGATAGCAGCAGTAGAGGAACTGAACCCTGAGTACACACTCAGGTTTGTCCGGGGTATGTGCCAGGGGGACAGGAATTGCGAGATGAAGATTATCACAAAAAAATCTGCAGAAGAGGCGGAAAAAAAGAAATAATCAGGGTTTGGTCCCTACCCGATCCGGCAGCTCTTCTTCCCCTGTTTCTCGTAGAACTGCTGGTGATAGTCTTCGGCAGGATAGAACGGGGCGGCAGGTACGATCCCGGTGACGATCGGCCGCCTGCCATAGCGCCCTGACTCCGCGAGTTTTTTCCTGGACTCCTCTGCCAGGGTGTTCTGTTCGTCAGAATGGTAAAAGATGGCAGAGCGGTAGTTGGTGCCGTAATCCGGCCCCTGACGGTTGAGCTGCTGTCGGGTCATGGATCGACCAGAACAGGTCCAGGAGTTCCTGGTACGAAACAGTATCGGCATCGAATATCACCTCGACAGCCTCTGCATGCCCGGTCTTTCCGGAACAAACTTCCTCATACGTCGGATTTTTTGTCTGTCCCCCGGTATATCCGACCTGTGTTGCGACAACCCCCTTCACCTCCCGGAACGCTGCCTCAACGCCCCAGAAGCACCCTGCGGCGAATGTTGCCTTCTCTTCGCGGGTCATAGCATGCGGTGGGTGTTATTCCCGTATGAAGATGAGTATCGCGGACAATATCCGGATACCCCGGTTTCCGATACCAGTGACGCCTCCTCATGGAGATATGCCAGGTCTTTACCATTTTCACCAAAGTGGCAAAACCCCTGGGAAATCTGTCATACTACCGGGAGAAGAGTCCCGTAAGTGAACCTCTTCCAAGGACATGGCCTTCCATTGCATTCCCGATCTCTCTCCGTGTTACCGGGGCCCGGAGCGCAGAGTATGGTATCAAGGGCAAAGAGATCGAAGTGGTAGTGATGGGGCTTTCCCTGGCGGGGGGCAGGGGCCGCCGTACTCCATCCTGCCATAGCTGTTCGTGCCGTGCCGGCTCCCGTCCATCAGCACCGGTTTTTTCGGGACCCCTTTCCTGATCGTTTTCGCCTCTTTTGGGATATTGTAGAGTATCCAGTGGGTGAACAACCCGGAAGGGGCGTCAGGGTCATCGCAGATTACCACCATGCTCTGTGTGCCTTCAGGAAGGGATCCAAAGGAGAGCGGCGGGGATATATTTGCCCCTTTACAGGTATACTCATCGGGTATTCGTGCCCCCTGGCCAAATGCCTCCGAAGTAATGTCTATGGGCTGTCATCACACGTCCTCACTGAGGGATACGGGAGTCTATGATCACTAAAATGTTATGCACTCTCCTCCCCACAAGGTACATGATGGCGGAACGGGGGATGAGGCGGGAGCGATGAAGCTTGGGGTACTCTGTTCGGGAGGAAAAGACTCGCTCTTTGCATGCGGGCGTGCCATGGAGAAGGAAGAGGTTGTGTGCCTCATTGCAATCCGGCCCGGGAACCAGGAGAGCTACATGTTCCATACCCCGAATGTTTCCTTTGTCGCCCTCCAGGCAGAGGCGGCCGGCCTGCCGCTTATCGAAGTGGAGACAGCCGGAGAGAAGGAGAAGGAACTCGACGACCTCCGTGACGCGCTCATCCTCGCCAGGGAGCAGTACAGGATTGAAGGGGTGGTAACCGGGGCGATCCTCTCGGTCTACCAGGCAAGCCGTGTACAGCGGCTCTGCCACGATCTCGGGCTCTGGTGCTTCAACCCGCTCTGGCATACCCGCCAGGAAGACTACCTGCAGTCGCTCATAGAGGAAGGGTTTGAGGTGATCGTCGTGGGGGTATGTGCTGAACCCTTTGACGAGACCTGGCTCGGAAGACCAATCGACCGCACATCTGTTGCTCTCCTGGAACAGTACGCGGAGAAGTACGGCATCACTCTTACCGGGGAGGGAGGGGAGTACGAGACATTCGTCCTTGATGCCCCTTTCTTCAATAAGAGGATCGAGGTCCGGGAAGCATCATCCGAATACCGGAATTACCGGGGATTTTACCGGATCGACCGTGCAAGGCTGGTGGAGAAGTGATCCTTCTCGTCGATCTCTGCTACCGGGAAGGTTCACTCGGGTTTGATGAGTATGTCATGCCGGTCGAACGGATCGTTGAGCGATCAGGGTTCAAAGCATCTTCCGTGCACTTCCGTTCCGTATCCCCCGCTGATTTTCAGGATGCAGAAGCGGTCATCCTTTGCGGGACCCCGCTCGCAGACAATGCATTCCTCGAAAAACCCGGTGCTTTTTCATGGGTGGAGGAGAGCGAGATCCCGCTCCTCGGGGTCTGCGCCGGCATGGAGATGCTATGTAAAACCTTTGGGGGGGTGCTTTGCCCCTGCACCGAGATTGGCATGACAGGGATCAGGGTGACAGGGACTGATCCCATTTTTTCAGAATCCCGCTCCTTTTCCGCGTATGAGCTCCATACTATCGCTTGTAGAGATCCGGGACCTTTCAAGGTCCTTGCCGTATCGGACCGCTGCATCCAGGTCATCCGGCATCCGGTCCGACCTGTATACGGGGTGATGTTTCATCCTGAAGTAAGAAATGAGTGGGCGGTGGAGCGGTTCCTCTCACTGGCGCAAAACGATGGGATCAGCCGGTGACAGGGAGACCGTTCTCCCTGGCAATATCCCTGAATGCAGATGCAAGATACTCTGCCTGGGCATCGGTCATCCCATAGGTGTTGAACTTCCAGACCTTCGTCGCCCCGGGGATGACGCCGGCAATCCCCCGCTCCTTCAGGGCACTGGTAAAGAAGAATCCGCGTTTCTTGTGGGTCTGTGCCACCCGGTCAAACGACCCGGTGGTGTCAACCCGGGTCAGGGTATGCTGCCGGGGACACTCGCTCCTGATGATCGTTCCTTCGACCGAGCTGAGAGCATCAACCACCTTCTGCCCGTTTGCAAGCTCCGCATCCCAGCGTCTGACTCGTTCCCTGACGTGGGGAAAGGAGGCCATCATCCCGATCAGCGTCACTCCCATCAGGGTGCAGCCCATCATCCCGATCTCTTTTACCCCGAATGTTCTCCCGGTCACATCGGTCTTCGCGGTCGTGGTCCGAAAGACCCTCCCTGCCCATTCCGTGGTCGTGGCAAGCATACCGGAAGGGGCGGGTGCGGCCATACTTTTGTGGCCTGAACCGACAACAAAGTCGGCCCCGAGCGCCTTTCCATCCACCTCCATGATCCCGACCGTGTAAGCGCCGTTATAGAGGACCGGGATATCGTACTGGTGAGCAACTTTGATAATTCCCCCGACCTCATGGCAGTTTCCATACTGGTAATCGAAATGGTCAAGAAAGAGGAGGGCTGGCGGGCGGCCGAATTCCTTCGTCACTTCGTCAATCTTGTCTGCTGCCGCATCTGAGGTGATACTGTTCTGCCCGGTCTTTGGAATCTCCCGGATCACTCCTGCTCTCCCCTCTATTGCCAGCACCTCGGTATAATGGGAGAGTGCCGTGATCAGGACCGGATCCCCGGGCGTGATGAAGGCATCGGCGACAGCCTGGAATCCCCTCCTGGCACCCGGGACAACTCTCGCAATATCCATGTTGACAAACGAGGCGAGGTCGCGGTGGAAGAGATCCACGGGAGGCGTTTTGATAGAATCCAGCCGGAACGGCTTCCTGCAGTGGTCACAGACTGAATAACCGTCTCCGTAGGCAATTATTGCCTTCATTGCATCGGCAGTAAGCCGCCCGCCCACCTGGATCGGGTCGATGTTGATGCTGGATTCGTCAACATCGCGAACATCGATGTTCCCTGCGCATTTCATCGGACAAGATCCTCCCGTAATACTGCAACGTGTTTCTCGAGCGCATCAAGGAGGGAGCGGACCTTCTCCTGCTGGTTATCGTCAAGAGTATGTCCCGGGGCCGTCTCCCTGAGCATGACCCGGACATCGGTCAGTATGAAGAAACTCTCGAAAAGGGCGTCGATGGCCCGTTTTGACACCAATATCACCATATTACTATTGTGGAAGTGATTATAAGATACCTGATGGCCACACCCTGACCCGCCAAAGATCTCCCGGATCACAGCGCTCTTTGGGGCAGTAGTGGCACCCAACGAAAGCCCGTTCCTGCGAATCTTAGGATTGACACATTCGAGAACTTCTTCACACGCTGAACAACGAAGAGATAGGATAGTATCGATGGCCTTGCAACGAGGTTCCGAGAAAGTGCATGGGGTGATACGAGGCATTTTTTTGGCCCCCTGCCTCCACAGACTTACTCTGCACGTATGAGTTTTTGAGCAAACTCCTGGCTCGTAAGAAGATGCGGTCGGTCCTGTTCTGATGCATTCCATCCGGTACTGAATAACAGAAGGAGCGCATTATCCAGCGTTGCATCAAACTCCTGGTCTCTCTCCAGGGCAGAAGGAATGGGGAGTGCCAGCAAGGCCGCATCTTCAGGTCGAAAGGTCAGGTAGGGTTCCGGCCGGGGGAGTGATTGATCCAGAACGGTTGCATGCTCGAGAACTACAGCGAATGCACGGGTCAGCACAGGATTACGATCAGTATCATGTCCGGTGACGCCTCCGGATATCCGGGCTGCATCCGCATACTCCCCCTTGGCGAACTGGACGAAGGAACACGTTGCCTGGTGTGCGGTATCAGGGGGTGTACCGGTCAGTATGTCATGGGTCCTTTCAGTATAGGTTTTGAGAGCCCCGCTGAGTTTTTCTTTATCAGGGATGGCAGGGGGTGCATTGAACCGATACTTGAGTCGCAGAAGCAATATCGAAAGGCTTGCAGCATACAGGAGTTCGAGGATGATTACGGAGAAATTATCTGTCGGGACAGCCAGAAAAATGAAAGAATAAATCGGCGTTGTGAGTGCTACAATATCTTTCTTTGGGCGTATCCATGCCAGGTACGCAAGGACCCAGGAAGCAAGGACACATCCAAGAATGGTAATCCGCAGGTCTGTCTGGACAGAAAGTGTCCACAAGAGGATAGCGATGAGCGCTCCCCCAAATGAGAGCAGGGGAACGGCAACCTCCAGCCACTTGTGATAACGGTCGCCGGATTTAAAACCGGACTCTGAATTTTCCATCAATGTATCTCACTCGAATGCTTCTTTCCTGAAAGGAATTTTCGATCTATTGCACTGGAACTATAGGCTGATACCTATTCATCATTTTTTTTCAGTCGGTTGCATTTTTTTTATCTTCCTGATCGAGACACAGTTGACAACCGGATCCCCGGTGACAAAATATCGGCGGACTACCTGCCCGAGCACCTCGACGATATCGTTCACCTTCACCTCCTCATCAGGACTGGTGAACATTTTGACCGAGATCGCACCGGACCGATCGGCGATTATGTACTGCGGACGGTTCAGGAACTGAAAATGGATCCTCTCCACCACACCCTCAATCCGTACTGTTTTCCCGATCATGCCTTCAGTGATCAGTTTGATCCGGACCGTCTTTGCCTGTCCCTCATATATGGGTGTCAGATCCGCATACTCCCTGCGGCTCATATAGTTAAGACCCATAGGGATGAGAAGAAGCAAAAACAAGGCCGGGATCATCCAGATGAGCTGCGATCGTACGACAGGACTGTATATGGATGCAATAAGTAAAAAAATGGTGAAGAATACAAACACCGCAATCGCGACGATTGAAACCTTCACATCGACGTTTCCGATTCTCATCGGAAAAATAATAGGTGTTTAATCTACTTCAGTGCTGCGATCTCTTTGCGGAACGCAACCCAGTAGATGACACCGACGAAGAACAAACCTCCGACGATATTTCCAAGCGTAACCGGGATGAGGTTTGACATCCACATGTTGACCCAGGTCACCTTTGTTGGGGTGTTTGTCAAAGCTGCGGTCATAAGACCTGCGGGAATAAAGTACATGTTCGCGATCGAGTGCTCAAGACCCGAGGAAACGAAGGCCATGATCGGGAACCAGATACCGAAGAACTTACCGACCAGGTCATCTGCACAGATACCAAGGAGAATGGCAAGGTTCACGAGCCAGTTGCAGCCAATTCCCTTGAGGAACGCTGAATAGAAGCCCATCGTGCCGACATAAGCGGTCTTTGCTCCCATTATGGCAATTGCCCGGGTCCCGAAAGCGGTTGCCGTTGCGGCACCTGCTGCATCAAAGGAGACAAACGGTCCGTTTGCCATGATGTATGCCCAGACGACCGATCCGATAAAGTTACCAACATACACAAGGACCCACAGGGTCATGACTTGTGCCCAGCTGATCTTGTGGATAAAAGCAGCCATCGGGGCAAGCATCGCGTCACCGGTGAACAGTTCTGCACCGGTAAGCACGGTGATAATCAGCCCGACAGGGAACACTGCTCCCAGGATGAGCTGGGAAAACCCGGCACTTGCAGTCCCGTACCGGAGTGCAGCATCGGTTGCCATAATACCAGTTGAACATACGGTCGCAAGGGCTCCACCCATTGCGATATAGGCTCCGGACATGAATCCACGGAGGATCATGTTCCATGCGGGCAGCCCTACCTTATACTTCCCAGCATCGCCGGCTTTTGCGACGATGGCGACTGGGGGATGAAATACCATTTTTTACACACCTCTCGAATGTCTACCTTAACCAATAACCCCAAACTCACATCTCGTACAGGGTTAAGATTAAAATCTTTTCTGGTGTTATTAATAACTTTCTAATTGTTATTAAAAAAGGCAATTCTGGTTTTTAAGGGATATACGGGAAAACTGCACAGGAAAAACAGCATAAGGATAAAAATCTTTGTATAAATAGTTCGTGGTCTGTGGAGATCAGACCGGTTTTCTCCTTCCGCTCGCATCACGGCTGTATTGTCCGAGTTCTGATGCAAGAAGTGTGTTCCCTGCAAAAACCGGCCCGTCGCGGCAAACCCTGCGCCCATCAGGATCGATGCAGCAGGAGCCGCAGACCCCGATCCCGCATTTCATGTACCGATGCAGGCTGAAATAGCTCCGGCCGGCTATTCCCGCGGTATCAAGGCTCAATAGTACCGCATGCAGCATCCGTTCCGGGCCGCAGACACATACCTGGGCATAATCGGAAAGGGCTACCTCTTTTAAAAGCCCGGTCACCGGTCCATGGTATCCGGAAGATCCGTCATCGGTGGCGACCATGACTCTCGTGCTCCGGCAAAGTTCCGGGATAAAGAGCAGATCATCAGCGGTCTTCGCTCCAATGATGAGGCAATCGACCTCCCCGCTCATGACCAGCGGGCGGAGTGGTGCGGCACCCACTCCCCCTGCAATGGCAAGCGTCCTCCCCGATGAGGGGAACCCGTTCCCAAACGGTCCCCTCATCCCCAGCAGATCTCCGGGTCCGGTACGAAACAGTGCTTCGGTCGCATCCCCCACTCTCTGGACCGTGATGCCGTCTGCCCTGGAAAGTGCCATGGGTATCTCATCGACTCCGGGAATCGTGACCATCACGAACTGGCCCGGCCGGAATGAAAAGCCTGGTGAGAAGGAGAACGTCCTGACAGAAGGGGTTTCTTCAGTAACTGAGGTGATCTGGACTGCCTTCAGGGGCCCCTCATCCATGGGCGCACCCCACTATCGTTTCAGCCGGCACTCCTTCACTGCTGTACAGATCAGAGGCAATCGACCGGAATATACAGGGGTCATCCTTGACCGCAGTCCCGATCTGGACGGCGGATGCACCGGCCATCATCATCTCGATCACATCCTCTGCATTAGATATTCCTCCGCAGCCAATGATAGGGATACTGCAGGCATCGTACAGGTCGTAGACACACCGTACTGCGACAGGAAAGATGGCCTTTCCCGAGAGACCACCATAACGATTGC
Source organism: uncultured Methanoregulaceae archaeon (assembly GCA_963828315.1). Taxonomy (GTDB): domain Archaea; phylum Halobacteriota; class Methanomicrobia; order Methanomicrobiales; family Methanospirillaceae; genus UBA9949. The sequence continues at coordinate 77,048 of CAWHEC010000017.1, forward strand.
CAAGGACAGGCCGTTTCAGCGTGGTGGAGATCCTCATCGCCTTCAGCGTATTGATGGCAACGATTGCCGAGGCACCGCCCCGTTCGGCAGCCTGCCCGCAGAGGGTAATATCGGTAACATTCGGGGTGAGCTTCACCCAGGTGGGAGTTCCGAGGCTGCTCACCGCCCGGGTGCACTCTTCAACAAGAACGGGATTCGCTCCTAGTGCAGCACCATATCCGGCCGCGTGGGGGCAGGCTCAGGTTCAGCTCAAACGCTGCGGCTATTCCCTCAAACCAGGAGGCAACCATCCGGAACTCGCCAGGGTCCCCCCCATAAATGCTGACAATGACGGGTTTCCCTGCGAGAGGTGCTACCTCCCCGACAAATTCGCGCGACGGGTTTGGCAGGCCCATGGCATTCAGGAGCCCCCCCTCAACCTCAACAACGCAGGGGCCCGGGTGTCCCTCGCAGGGAGAGGGCCCGATGGACTTGGTGACCACCCCTCCGGCACCGTTTGCAAGCGCACGTGCAAGCGAGGAACCTGTGGTCCCGAGCACACCCGCAGCAAGGATACAGTGATTTTTCAGGGGCACTCCCCCCACGGAGACTATTCCTGGTGCAATCCTTGGTCTCAAGTCTCGGCCCTCCACTATGAGCATTATATTAGGAGTCTCCCCAATATTGAGGATTATGACTAGACTCGCAATCCTTGGCGTTGGAAGGATTGGCGGGGAGACAGCGTTCCTTTCGACAGTACTTGGGCTCGCTGACGAGCTGGTGCTTTTTGACACGGCAAAACCCCTTCTTGATGCCCAGGTGCTCGATCTCACCCATACCGGTATCGACATAGCAATTGAGACCGACTGGAAACTCGTGAAAACCGCAGACATCTGCATTTTTTCAGCCGGCATCCCTCGGAATCCTTGTATCGGGACCAGGGCTGACCTGCTCTCAGCGAACCTGCCTGTAGCGCAGGTCTGCACCAGGGCACTCGACGGATTCTCCGGGATACTCATATCCGTGACCAATCCGATGGATGTCAACAACTATTACCTCTGCAGGTCCACCGGACTTGATCCGCGGCGGTGCATCGGGTTTGGAGGGCAGATCGACAGCGCCCGGTTCGGAATCGCCCTTCATGAGCGCGGGATTGGAGGGACACCATGGGTGATTGGAGAACACGGGGAGCACCAGGTACCGCTCTTCTCTCTGCTGCAGGAGCAGGTGGATTCATCAGTGAGGGATGAGATCCTTGGAGGGCTCCGGACTGCGAGCATGGGGGTGATCAAGGGGAAGGGAGGGACGGTATTTGGGCCCGCCTGGTTCATTGCCGAACTCATCAGGATAATTTCACAGGACAGGAAGGAATGCATCAGCTGCTCCTGCATCCTTGACGGCGAGTATGGGATTTCGCACTGCTCGCTCGGTGTTCCGGCTATCATCGGGAGAGAGGGGGTTCTCTCGATCAAAGAGCGGGACCTCGATCCATGGGAAGAGGAACACATGAAGGCGGCGGGTAATTTTGTCAGTGACCTTTGCAGCACACTCGGAGTTTAGAAAATCCTATGAGTACCGACCCCAAGACCGCCGGCAGGGTACGAATGCCGGAACAGGATGCCATGGTTGGGAGCGGCATTGCTCTTGACATAATCCAGGTTGAATATTCGACCGGGCCTGAATATCCCGTCATTCATATTTTCGGGCGCGACCGTGAAAAGACGGCCCGCCACGTCCAGGTTACCGGGTTCCGGCCTTACCTTTACGTACCGCAACATCAGGCAGATTCCGGACCTCTCCCGGTGAACGTAACCCGCGAGGAGGGTAAAACATACCGGTCAATACGGGGAGAACCGCTCAGCCGGCTCTATACCGTGAGGCCGGGCGATGTTCGCGATATCCGGGAACGGTTTACCCATTTTGAGGCAGATATCCCCTTCACTACCAGGTTTATGATCGATACAGGGCTCACAGGGGGGGTCCATGTTCCCGCATTGACCGCTTCGTACGAGGAGATCTCCCCGGCTGACATCAGCAGCAGCGCCCGGGTCTGCATTCTTGATATTGAATGCGAGGATGTACGGGGCTTTCCTGAACCGGGACGGGATGCCGTGATCTGCATCACCTGCCATGATTCCTTTGATAATCACTATACAAGCCTTATCTGGAGTCCCGGAAAGAAAGGGTGCGACCTCTCGGTTCTGTCCGGAAGGGAAGGCCTTAAAAACGGGTGTTTTTGCAGGGATCGGCATGATATCCGGATTTTTGCCAACGAGCGGGAGATGCTTGCCGGATTGGCCGCGTATCTTGGGGAGACAGACCCCGACATCCTCTCCGGGTGGAACTTCCTTGAATTCGACCTGCAATACCTCCTGAAACGCATGCAATCCCTTGGATTGGATCCGGGCACGCTTGCGAGGCTTGGCGGTCCAACAGAGCGGAACGCACTCCGCGGGAGGGCGGTCTTCGATCTCCTCCAGGCATACCGGAAGATGCATGCGACCCAGAGGGAATCCTATCGGCTTGACTCTGTTGCGGAAGCAGAGATCGGTGAGAGCAAGGTCCGCTACACAGGAACGATCAGTGATCTCTGGGAGAAAGATCCCTGCCTGCTCGTGGAGTACAATTTCAAAGACGTCGAACTCTGTGTTGCTATCAATAAAAAGAACCGGATCATCGAGTTTTACCGGGAGATTGCACGCTATGTCGGATGCCCGCTTGACCGGACTCTCAACTCATCGAGTGTCATCGATGTCTTTGTACTCCGGAAAGCCCATGGCCGCTATGTCCTCCCTTCGAAAGGGTTCGCTCCCTCTGAGGAGTTTGAAGGAGCAACGGTTTTTGAACCAAGCCGGGGAGTCAGGGAAAATGTCGTGGTCCTTGACCTCACCTCTCTCTATCCTATGGCGATGATGACTATCAACGCATCTCCGGAGACAAAGGATCCTGCCGGGGAGCTGAAGGCCCCGAACGGCATCCGGTTCGGAAAGAAGCCTGACGGGCTCACACGGAGTATCCTCTCAGAGCTGCTGATCGAGAGGGATGAGAAGAAAAGAGAGAGAAACCGGCATCCTTTCGGATCGGATGAATACGTGCTCTATGATCTCCAGCAGAATGTGCTGAAAGTGATTATGAATACCTATTACGGAGTGAGCGGGTATACGCGGTTCAGGCTGTATGACCGCGAAATCGGGGCAGCAATCACCTCGGTAGGGCGGGCGATCATCGAGCATACCCGGGGGGTGATCGAAGATCTGGGCTACCGGGTCATCTATGGTGATACCGATTCCTGCATGGTGATTATTCCCCCCGGTCCTTTGGAGATCACCATTGAAAAGGCCAGGGGGATCGAGCGTGAGCTGAATGCCAGCTATGCCCGGTTTGCGAAGCAGGAACTGAATGCGGATACCCATTACTTCTCGATAAAGTTCGAGAAGATTTACCAGCGGTTCTTCCAGGCCGGGAAGAAGAAAAGATATGCCGGCCGCCTCGTCTGGAAGGAAGGAAATGCCGTGGAAGAGATCGATGTGGTCGGGTTTGAGATTCGGAGAAGTGACTATCCCCAGATCACAAAAACCGTGCAGAAGCGGGTGATGGAGATGATCCTTTATGGTGAGGAGTACGAATCGATCAAAAAGTACCTTGGGGATATCATCAGGAATTACCGGGCCGGACGATACTCACTTGACGAGATCGGCATCCCGGGGGGAATCGGCAAGGACCTGCTCGATTACCAGATGGATGATCCCCATATACGAGGTGCAAAATATGCCAACGAGCATCTCGGCATGGAATTTGCCAAGGGCAGCAAGCCAAAGAGGGTGTACATAAAAAATGTTACCGGGAAATACCAGAAGACCAATGTTCTCTGCTTTGAATACGGGGACCAGGTTCCCGGCGAGTTCCAGGTGGACTGGGAACTGATGCTCGAAAAGACCCTGCAGCAGCCGATATCGCGGATCATAGAGGCACTTGGCTGGTCATGGACTGATATTGACCCCTCAAGGACCACGCTTTCAATGTGGGGAATCGGGTAGGGTGATACGGTGACCCCCCATATGGTTTAGGGTGTTTAGGCTGCAAAGAATAGATAGGGTACTAAGGCTACACACAGCGAAAATCCAGTGAGGCGCTTACAAAACAGAACACCATCTGGAGATGTATCATGAGTAGATTTGGTTCTGACCCGCTTATTTTTTTCAATTCCGTGTACCAGAATATTGCGCCTTGGGATATTGGAGCACCTCAGCCTGCCATGGCTGCTCTTATTGAAAAATGTCCGCCCGTAAATCCAATTTTGGATCTTGGCTGCGGCTCTGGCGACCTTGCGATTTATTTAGCAAAGTTGGGGCATCACGTTGTGGGGATTGATTTTGTTGAATCTGCCATCAGGAACGCCCAAGACAAAGTTGCTGCCCTTCCCAATGAGACTGCTCTCTCATTAAGTTTTAAAGTGGCTGACGCTCTAAAGCCCTCCTTACTTCAAGAAAAATTTGGAGCGGTTTTTGATTCGGGCTTCTATCATTTATTTAATCCAGACCAATGCGAGCAATTAGTTGATGAAGTTGCCTCAATCTTGAAACCACGGGGTTGTTATTATTTGCATGAGTTTGCAATCGAATTTCCAATACCTAATGTACCTCGCCAAATTTCACTTGATGAATTACAAACACGTTTTACTGTTGAAAAAGGATGGCATATTAAAGAAATTCAAACGGTAGAATTCCTGAGTCGAGTCGCTCCTCCCGTGCCAGCAACCTGTGCTTGTATCGAGCGTCTTTGAGTTTAAATCGCGCCTGACAAAGCACTTTATGCACGACCGCACAGGGCGATCACTGGCGGTTCAAATGGAAAATGGGAAGGGGTGGCGTGGTGCTGAAATCCGCCTCACTCCTGTTCCCGGATGTAACGCACCCCTTCCGGTTCCCGGTAGTCGGTCTTGATCACGATCGTCCCGGAGACCCTGTTGAAAAGCCGCAATTTCTTCCCCGGCATCCCGAACCATCCGATCAGGCAGTCAAACGGCAGGATAAAGGATTTTCCGAAACTTTCAATGAATGCTGCCATATATCCGGCAGGTTTTCCTTCCCGGCCGGTAACCTTGAGGTTCATCACCATCTTCCCGACAGACTGGCCGGTATACCCTTCCATGACCGTCCAGTAAAGGAGAAACCCGGCGCTCCTTATAAGGAAATCAAACGGATCCCATGAAAAGATCCCCCGGAAGAAATGGAAAGGATTTGAGAAGATATTCAGTACAAAGCTGACCAGGATGAAATCGATCAGCCAGGCCCAGAACCTCGTGTCCCACCGTGCGAGATGGAGCGTCGCGATCTCATCCTGGTCATCTTCCCTGGATCTCTCTTCCACGTGTACCTATCAGCCGTATTTTTTTAAAAACACTCTTATCCTGCCGTTTGTGTCCGATCGCTTTCCGATGCTTTCCGGGTTCATTGCAGAAGATGCGGGAGAATGGATCTCCTGGCATTATCCCCTGCTCATAGATAGTGCCTGTTCGGGCATCCCGATCAGGAATATCCAGAGAGTCGAACGGTATCGCACGATCCAAAGGAGATCCCCTGTCCGGGTCAGGCGGAAATAAGTTCCCGGAACGACCAGCTTACTACAGGAGCAACTGGCAGGAATGAGCGTGCACGACATCCCCCGGATCGTTATCGCAGGGACCCACAGCGGGTGCGGAAAGACAACCATCGCCAGGGGCCTGATGCGGGCGTTCCGGAATAAAGGATATTGTGTCCAGCCGTTCAAGGTAGGGCCGGACTTCATCGATCCATCCCACCATACCGCCATTACCGGCCGTATCTCCCGAAACCTTGACCCTTTCATGATGGGAGAGGAAGGAGTGAAAAGAACATTCCTGGAGGCCTCGAAAGGCGCTGACATCGCCATTATCGAAGGAGTGATGGGAATGTACGACGGGCTTGACGGCAGCGATGCCGCAAGCACGGCGCATGTGATGCGCATCCTCCAGGCACCGGCAATCCTTGTGGTCGATGTCAGGGGGATGTCCCGGAGCGCGCATGCCGTGATTACCGGTTTTCGTGCATTTGACAGGGATCTCGATATCCGGGGGGTTATCTTCAACCGCGTCGGAAGCCCGCGCCACCGTGCCATGATCGAGCGTGATCCCTCTCTGCCGGCATTCGGATTTATCCCCCGGGACACCCGTCTTGCCCTGGAGAGCCGTCATCTCGGTCTGAAAATGGCATTTGAGGTGACTGATGACCTCCGGAGCCTGGACCTCGTCGGCGATACCTGTGATATCGAAGCGATCACGAGAGCAGCGAAGTCTGCACCCGCGCTGACTGGAGAACCTTTTATTCAGGAATGTCCTGAAGAACGAGTCCGTATCGGTATTGCGCAGGATGCCGCATTCTGTTTTTACTACCCGGACAATCTCGATGCACTCCGGTCCGCAGGGGCAGTCCTGGTCCCGTTCTCTCCCTGTACCAGATCCCCTGCCCGATGCGGATGCGTATTATTTCGGGGGGGGATACCCCGAACTGCATGCCCGGGCGCTCTCGTCTTCCCCGTGCCGGGCTATGATCAGGACTGCAGGAGACAGGGGAGTCCCCATCTACGGGGAATGCGGAGGACTGCTGTATCTCGCGGAATCTGTTCTTGTGGAAGGTCGTGAATTTCCCATGGCGGGGATACTCCCCGGGACTACAGAGATGACCGGTCGAATCCAGGCACTTGGGTATACCGAGGGGAGTTTTACCGGCGGCCCCCGTTTATCTGTTCCCGGGATACCAATCCGCGGCCATGAATTTCACTACTCTGCCTTCAATCCCTCTCCGGATGCCCGTTTTTCGGTCCGGCTCAGCAGGGGGAGAGGGATTTTCGGGGGACTGGACGGCCTCTATTCCCACGAGACCATCGGGGTCTACACTCATTCCTATTTTTCCAGGCCGGTTTGCCGATACAATGGTGAATGCGGCACTCAGTTGCAGAAAGTCGTGAAACTGACGGCACGATTCATTTCGGGAAATATTTTCGTTCCCGTCAGGCTGTTTTTCACAAAGTCATAAAGTGAGATCAGCACACACCCTGTGTCAGGGAGTTACATGCAGAAGATGAGGAGTGATGAAGTCAAGGTGGGATATCAGCGTGCCCCGAACCGTGCGCTGCTCCGTTCACTTGGGGTCACAGAAGAAGAGTTCGACAAGCCGTTTATCGGGATCGCCAATGCATGGAATGATATTGTACCTGGGCATGTCCACCTCCGTGCACTGGCAGTCAAGGTCAGGGAGGGGATCACCGCGGCGGGGGGGGTTCCCTTTGAATTCGGTGTGATCGGAATCTGCGATGGCATCGCGATGGGCCACGAAGGGATGCGCTACTCCCTCCCCTCCCGGGAGAATATTGCCGATTCCATCGAACTGATGGCAGAAGCTCACCGGTTTGACGGGATGGTCATGGTAGGCACCTGCGACAAGATCGTCCCCGGGATGCTGATGGCAGCGGTAAGGATCAATATCCCTTCCCTTCTTCTGACCGGCGGTCCGATGCTTCCCGGGTATGACCAGGGAAAGGAACTCTCGCTTATTGATGTCTTTGAAGGAGTGGGAAAGGTTGCTGCCGGCACTATGGACGAAGAGGAACTCTGTACTCTCGAGTGCAGTGCCATGCCCGGATGCGGCAGCTGCCAGGGGCTCTATACGGCAAATACCATGGCCTGCATGACCGAGGCCATGGGAATGTCCCTCCCCGGATGCGCAACCGCGCCTGCAGTGGATGCAGAAAAACTCAGGATAGCACGGAAGACTGGCGAACGTGCGGTCGGCCTTGTCAGGGAGGGGGTGCTCCCCCGTGATATTACCACTTCCGAAAGCCTTGAGAACGCGATAAAGGTGGACATGGCTCTTGGAGGGAGTACCAACACCGTCCTGCATCTCATGGCGATAGCGAGTGAGGCAGAAGTACCCCTTGACCTTGAAATCTTCAACAGGATCGGGAGCAGGATCCCTCACCTCTGCCACATGCAGCCGTCCGGACCCCATTCGGTCCTTGCCCTGCACCGTTCCGGAGGAATTCCTGCAGTGCTCCGGATACTTCAGCAGGAGCTTGAAGATACCCCGACCGTATCAGGAAGATCCATCCTGGAAATTGCCCATGGGGCTCTGATCCCGGCTGAATCAATCATCCAGCCGATTGAATCCCCGGTAAACCCGGCCGGCGGGCTCCGGATTCTGAAAGGGACCCTTGCCCCGGGAGGGGCCGTTGTGAAATCTGCAGCGGTCAGCCACGAGATGTGGCACCACCAGGGCCCGGCCAGGGTCTTTGATGGCGAGAAGGAGGCGATGGAAGCGATACTCGCCCGGCATGTCCGGGAAGGCGATGTGGTGGTGATCCGGTACGAGGGGCCCCGGGGGGGACCCGGGATGCCGGAGATGCTCTCCCCTACCTCAGCCCTCATGGGTCTTGGTTATTCGAGAGTAGCTCTCGTCACTGACGGGAGATTTTCCGGTGGGACACGGGGTCCCTGCATCGGCCATGTGACGCCCGAAGCTGCCGTTGGAGGTCCCATAGGGCTTGTCCATGACGGGGATAGTATCGAGATCGATATCCGGGAACGAAGAATCGATCTGATGCTCTCCAAGGCCGAACTGAAGCGCCGCAGGGCTTTCTTTGCCCCGAAACAAAAAACACTGGCCGGGATCCTTGCACGGTATGCAAAAACTGTCTCCCAGGCAGATAAAGGGGCGGTGCTCGAAAGCGACTGAAATTCTTTTTTCAACTGGTTCATGTATTTTTCATTCGAGATTTATTTTTATCAGGCCGGGACACTACTCTGACACACGTGCATTTCGGTAAATTTTAACTGGACCTGATTGCTATAGCTGTACCACAACCCATGGCTGAGACATCGTCCTATACCGAGGTCACCTGTGCCCACTGTGAGGGTCTCGGGTGCATTTATTGCGATAAGAAGGGATGCGTACCGGTGAAATCTCCCCCGAAAAAGTGCCGCCATTGTGAAGGAGAAGGCTGCATCTACTGCGGTTATACAGGCTGGGCAGGCCTGAAAGGGAAATACGATTAGGAAACGGTTAAGGGGCGGGTCAGGAAAAAAGGGGATATATTACTGCCTGAACACGAGGGTACCGGCTATTTTGTCATGAAGACCCTGCCTGTAGGTGGTGAACGCTATGAGAAGAAAACCGATGAACAGGGTCAGGACACAGAGCACCTTGCCGAAGAAACGGAGCGATCCCCGTGCGAAGGTGATCCGGTTGCCCTGCATATCGGTAACTGCAGCCCCGATTGCCAGCTTGCCAAGTGTCGCCTGATTCCTGGAGCTCTCCAGAAAAGCCGAATATATCCATGGTACGAGAATGAGTAAGACAAGGGCTGAAAGGATGATCTGGGGCGGGACGATCGCGTTGACCAGATGGCCGTAGGCATCAGTCCTCGGCACATGGTAATAGTACTGGTACAGCATCCGGATTGATTCTGAGACCGGGTCCGGTCGCACAAGAATCCAGGAGATAATCCCAATAATTGCTGCAGCCATGAGATCAAAGAGTACCAGAAAAACGAGATCAACCAGTCCGCCAAGAAAACGACCGCCAAGGCCGGAAAATTTTTCTGTTTTTATCGGGCCTACCCGTCTCTTCAGGAAAGGTTTTTGGGGCGGTCTCTTTCAGGTCTTTCAGGTTGGCCCCGCAGGACTGACAGAAAATTCCTGATTGCTCTGTCTCTTTTCCACATTTGGGACAGTACATCAGTCTACTCCTTTGTTATGTGATTGAACGGGCACATCTTCAATGTATCGGTCCTACTTGAGCCCGGATTCTAAATATACGTGATTTCCAAAACATTGCGTATTTTTCTTCAGAAGAAAATACGTCGTGATATTGCTCCAGTTCCGGCTGCGCAGGGAATACCTGCTGATGACCATCCAAAGTCATTCCCTGATTTCTACCTCTGCCTCCTGGTCAAACGGATTGGTCCTCATTGCCAGGGAGAAGAGATAGGGATAATGCTCTTGTAAGTGTTCCATGTAGATCACCCATTCAAAGACCAGGAGCCGGTAGCCCCGGTTTATGTCATGCACCAGGTGGGCAATATCGGCGGGGGGAAGGTTGGCCGGGTTTTCCCTGTACATGAGCTCCTCGGTCAGGTGAAAGAATGACTGGAGCGTCTCGGTGAACGCATCATGCTCGAATATTACCGGGTTTTCGAGGAGAGATAGAAGAAATCCTTTTTTTTGGGAGAGTGCCTGCTTCAGCCCTGTCAGGTCCACCGAATTCTCTGCAATACAATAGTGATGGCTACGTAACCGGTTCTTCAGTTGTGCAAAGTCAGAAGGAGACCATGTTGCTGATACGATGAGTTCTTTTTGGATCTCACCGATACAAAGATCGTGCCTCGAGAGCGTCCGGAGCATCCCGGTGCCAAACTCCGAAAAGAAGAGGCCGACGATCATATTGATCTTTTTTCGCCGTTCCTTGCGTTCCTCGCGGGAGAGCAGGGTCTCCACGATGTCGGCAAAGGCCGCAACAAATGTGCCCACACCTGCAATGATGATGACGATTGCGATGGCTCTGCCGTAGACCGTGGATGGTGAGAAGTCCCCGTAACCGACCGTGGCGATGGTGACCACGACAAAATAGAATGCATCGAAGGTGGACCATCCCTCCACCAGCATGATAGCGAGCGTACCAAGGACCAGCACCGATAAGAGCAGAAGAATGTACGACTGCAGCCGGGAAAGAGAAAATGCCATACGCAGTACATGAAATTTCTCTACGGATATGAATCCTTGCCCGGGAAAGAGAAGAGGAATACGGAGAATGCAACGGGATTTGATCAGATACAACGAGAGAAAACGGGCCTGAAGGGATTTGAACCCTTGACCTACGGATTAAGAGTCCGTCGCTCTGCCGAACTAAGCTACAAGCCCCTGATCTGACCTATAACATATGCTGTGCTTCATTGATAAATCTTTCGAATTCTCATGATTTCTGGCCCGAATCGGGAAACGGAGCATATTGCTTGTTCTGAAAGGCTGGAGACACCAGTACCGTTGTAATCTATTTATCCTGTCGGGTGCACATCTTACCTAGTATGGCTGATTCGGCGCAGAACGATACCAGGGAAAGGGTACCTTATGTAGTGCTGGGTTGTGGCAGTACCGGATACCATGTCCTCCAGGAACTGCGAAGCACCACCGGAAAAGTAGTCGTGATTGATAAAAATGATGACCGGATCAGGGAACTCCGTGACCAGGGCATCGATGCCATGCGCCGTGACATCTCTGCCGTGGATTTTCTTTCAGGCCTTCCGGTCATCGAGATCGCATTCATCCTCTCCGGCGATGGCGACGCTAACCTTTCGGCGGTGCGGGCTATCCGGGAAACGTACCCCCATGCCCGGATCATGGCCCGGGCATCTGATCCCCTTATTGCACGAAAACTCGAGGAAGCAGGGGCTGATTTTGTCCTCAACCAGAACCAGCTGATGGCGAAGGCGGCGGTACACCAGATCAACAAGGTGTATGCAAACCGTGTATCCCAGCGTCTTTACACGCTCCTTGCATCATGGGAAGGGACGCTCGGGATTATCGCTCATACAAATCCCGATCCCGATGCCATTTCAAGCGCCCTTGCCCTCGCCGTGATAGCAAAAAATGCCAACCCGAACCGGCTTGTCTGCAGGATCTTCTATGACGGGATTATCGGGCACCAGGCAAACAGGACGCTTGTCAATCTCCTCGAGATCAAAATGGAGAAGATGGATCCCCCCACTCTCCAGGAATGCACCTACCTTGCAATAGTCGATTCGCCTGCCCCGGGGGTCAATAACCTCCTCCCAGAGAAGACGCGGGTGCACATCGTGATAGACCATCACCTAGATGGCAAGCTCGGGGATTCCGGGACACTGTTTGTCGACAGCAGGCCAGGTCTTGGGGCGACTGCAAGCATCCTCTCCCAGTACCTGCAGGAACTGGATATCTCGGTTGATAAACGGGTTGCGACCGGGCTCCTGTACGGGATCCGGTCGGACACGAGGGATTTTTCCCGGAGCGTCACCCCCCAGGACCTGAACAATGCGGCATTCCTCCTCCCTCTCACGGACAACGCTCTCCTCGATCAGATCATGTCACCTTCTCTCTCGGAAGAGACGCTCGATGTGCTCGGGACCGCAATAGCACGCCGCAAGATCCAGAGCGGGTACCTCTTCTCCAACGTCGGTTACATCAGGAACCGCGATGCCCTCCCCCAGGCAGCAGATCTCCTCATCAGCCTTGAAGGCATCAATACGGCCCTCGTCTACGGTATTTCCGATGAGGCTATCATCATCTCGGCCCGCAACCGGGATGTCAGGCTCCATATCGGCAATGTCCTCCAGGAGGCTTTCGGGACTATGGGGGATGCGGGGGGTCATCCGACAATGGCCGCCGCCACGATCCCCCTCTCGTATTTTAACCTTGTCAATGCGAAGGAAGACCTTCTTACCCTGATCTCAGAACCGCTGATCTCCCGGTTTACCGATATCGTCGGCCTTGAAAACGAGGTCAGGAATGGAGTTTGACGAGTGGGAGCCCTATTACCTGGAGATTCTCGAGCAGTTCGGAATCACGCAGGAAGAAGACGAGAAAGCTGCCCGGATCCTTGCCTCCCTTCTGAAAAAGGATGACTGCCGGCTCCTGTCAGCCCTCTGCAGGGGTGAGACCGTGACGGTATGCGGAAATGCCCCCTGCCTCTCCCTTGAACTCGACAGGATTGAGGGACGCATCTTTGCTGCCGATGCAGCTTCTGCAGTCCTGCGCCATTCCGGTATCAGGCCTGACGCGGTCTTCACCGATCTGGACGGGGCAACTGACGATTATCTTGCGATGAACAGTGAGGGAACCATCATGGTCATCCATGCTCACGGGGATAACATCCCCCACCTTCTCTATTGGGTTCCTCTGTTTTGCGGGCCGGTTGTCGGAACCACCCAGGCGAGACCGTTCCCCCCCCTCCATAATTTCGGAGGGTTTTCCGATGGCGACCGTGCAGCGTTCGCTGCCGATGCACTTCTGGCAGACCGGATACGTTTCGTGGGCTTTGACCTTGATGACCAGGATGTAGAACCTATGAAAAGAGGAAAACTGCAGTGGGCCCGAAGACTTCTCCGGATTATCGGATATGAATGCTAGTGCGCTTATCATTGATGGGTACGTCGACGAGCCAGCATGTCTTGGGGTTCCTCCCTACATTTCACCGTATATCCGGACGATAGCGGGAGTCCTTGAGGCATACGGGAGAGAATCCCGTTACCTCACCATCGACCAGATCCGTGCGGATCCGGGGATTCTCACCCCTGTTCCCGGGGAACTCGCAATAATGGTTGCCGGGGTGACCGTCCCTGGTAAATACCTCGGGGGAACACCCGCAACGATCACCGAAATCCAGCAGATTGGTGCACGCCTCAGGGGAATGGACCGGCTGATCGCCGGGCCGGTGGGGTTTGGGTACTCCCCCGGAGGAGGGCAAAAAGCAATCCGCCAGGCAATCTCGGGATTCGATCACCTCCTCACCGGTTCACCCGCTGAAGCGCTTGATAACTGGCTCTCTGCTGGAAAGACTCATGGGGATCACTCATTTGCACGTTCCGATCCATGGGCAATCAGCGGGAGCAAAATAATTCGCGAGCATCCGTCTTTCCCCCATGTCATGTGCGAGATCGAGACGGCCCGCGGTTGTGCACGGGGAGTGACAGGAGGATGTTCCTTCTGCACAGAGCCATTCTATGGTCCTCCCCGTTATCGGAGTATCGATGGAATATCAGGGGAGATCTCGGCATTGCATGCCGCAGGAGCCAGACATTTCCGTATCGGAAGACAGCCGGATCTCCTCACGTATGGTGCAGGGCAGGGAGAATTCCCCTCGCCACGACCTGACCTTATCGGGGAGCTGTTCCTGGCAATCCGGACAGCAGCACCGGATCTCCGGACATTGCATATCGACAACATCAACCCCGGGACCCTCGCCCGGCATGAAGAGGCAGGCCGGAGTGCACTGGAGACGATTGTCAGGTACCATACTGCGGGCGATGTTGCTGCATTCGGAATGGAGACTGCAGACGTGGAGGTGATACAGAGAAACAATCTGAAGGCAGACCCCGATGAAGTGATGCGGGCAATTGCCGTGGTCAACGAGGTGGGGGGATCAAGGAGGGACGGCATCCCGGAACTTCTCCCCGGGCTGAATTTTATTGCAGGGCTTGCAGGAGAGACGAAAGCTACCTTTGGGAAGAATGAACAGTTCCTTGCCCGGGTGCTCGCATCGGGCCTGATGGTGCGGCGGGTGAATATTCGGCAGCTGATGCCGTTTGAAGGGACCCGGGCCTATACCGATAATACTCTCGGGCAGCATACCAGGCAGTTCAGGGCTTTTAAGGAGAATGTCAGAAAGAATTTCGATCTGCCCATGCTGAAACGGGTGTTTCCCGTGGGGACCATGCTTCGTGAAATAATCATCGAAGAGGAAGGAAACCTCTCCTTCGGGCGGCAGATGGGATCGTACCCTATCCTTGCAGGGATACCGCTCCATCTGGCCAAATGGAGTGTTATTGAGGGAGTGGTGGTGGATCATGGGATGCGTTCGATCACCGCGCTCCCGGTACCGGTGAATGTGAATCTCCTGCCGATCAAGGCACTGAAGTGGATACCAGGGCTGAATGCAAAGACCGTCGCAAAAATAGCGGGAGCCCGGCCCTTTACCGGGCTCGGAGCGTTCAGATCAATTGCCGGCTCAACGCCGATTGATCACCTTCTCTCTTTTACATCTCCTTCAGTTCGATAACCTTCATGATATCAGTCCTCGTCACAATCCCGAGGAGCTGTTCCCCCTCCATCACGGCAATCCTACCGATGTTGCGGGTTGACATGATACGGAGCGCATCAATGACCGGGGCTCTGGGCGGAAGGGCAATGATCCCACGGGTCATTATGTCCCGGACCTGCATTGCCTCCCGGTCAAGGGCGGGAATCTTGTGTACATCGGCAAGGGTGACCATACCCGTCACGTGCCCTTTCTCCTCTACCGGAAAACCAAGGTGCTTTGTCATGTACATGAGATCGATCACTTCCCTGACCGGGAGTTCCGCTGCTACCGTCCGGACATTGGGGGCCATGATATCGCTGACAGTGACATCCTTGAGGAGAAAGTTGTACTTCATTGCCGTGGATTCCTGGGAGGCTCCTATATAGATGAAGAAGGCAATCAGAATCAGAATCGGGTTTAACAGAACGATACCAAAAATACCGAACAGGACCGCAAAGACCTTGCCGACATCAGCGGCAATCCTCGTAGCCTTGTTGAGCGGCATCGATCGTGCCAGAAATGCACGAAGGACTCGTCCGCCATCCATGGGAAAGGCAGGCAGGAGATTGAAGCCGAACAGGAACACGTTCAGGATCCCGAGGTACCCGAACATGAAGACAAATAACCCGGCAACAGGGGGATTGCTGGCGAAAGCTTCATTGAAAAAGTACATAAGGGCAATGCAGACGATCCCCACCGCCAGGCTTGTGAGCGGACCGATGGCAGCCATTGGAAGTTCAACCTTCGGATCAGGGGTCTCTTCTTCCATCGATGAGATTCCACCGAAAATGAGCAGCGTGATGCTGTTGATTTTGATCCCTTTGCTCTTGGCAAGCAGCGAATGGGCCAGCTCGTGGACGAGGACACCGCCGAACAATCCCAGGGCAATGATCATGCCGAGAATAAAAGGCATATATCCTGAAGTTATGAGGCTCGTGTCAATGGGAACCCGGAAGATAGAACCGATCAGACTCGGTGGTCTGGAGGATCTGGCTGCCGATGATCCAGGCAAAGAGGGGGATAATTAACAGGAACGTCCAGTGGAGCTGTATGGGAATGCCAGAGAAGGTTCCGATTTTCAGCGAGCCGTTCATAAAAGGAGTATATTTTTATGCGAATAGTATATATGATTCATTGATTAGGATGAAAAACCAGATTACCGAGTTGTTTGATCTCAAAGTGTATACCGAAAAGAGTGTTTTTGTCGGTGAAGTGGAGGATATCCTCATAGACATCGATTCAAAAAAGATGGAATCGATCGTGGTGGGGAAATTAAACCAGCAGCTGGTGGATATCAAAAACTACAAGGGGCTGAAGTTACCCTTCCGGATTATCAGGAGTATCGGGGACATTATTCTCGTCCGCCACCTGCAGGGAGCATTCAAGGCAGAAGATATCTGACCGGGCAGGGTATGGATCCACTTCTCCCTTCACACCCCTTCAGGGGTTTTTTGGGAGACTCTCTCCCGGGATTCCTATGGTCAGAACCGATCCATCGAAGAAGACATGGTATCACCTTTGAGGCAGGAACCCCGGGCAGGGAAAAAGGGATATTTTGTTCCTTCATCGCTGAAATGGTTTCATTCCACCCAAATTTGCGCAGTCCAGAAGGAATTCCGAATATTGTACCGGGTATAGTATGCCCTGGCCTGTTGTATGAAAAGCCGTGAGATATTCAGCAACCTCCTCTCAGTCCCCCCCGTATTTCTACGCCTTGACGGGCGGGGGTTTCATGGAATAGCCGATGAATGGGGGCTGAAACGACCTTTTGACGGGCGATTTGCCAGGGCGATGGCCAATGTCAGCGAAAGGCTGATCGCCTCAAGCGGTCTTTCACCTGAATTTGCATATACCTTCTCCGATGAGATCAGCCTCTATTTCTCAAACATCCCTTACTCGGGAAGAGTAGAGAAGATTGATTCAGTTACCGCATCATATGCTGCAAGTGCCCTGACGATCGAGATGTCATCCCCCTTTCCGGTCGCCTTCGATTCCCGGATCATCCAGGTCAGCCCGGCCCTTGCCCTCCAATACCTTATCGGCCGCCAGGCCGAAGCATGGAGGAATCACACCAATGCATACTGCCATCACACGCTGGTGAGCGAGGGAATGAGCCCCCATGACGCAGCAAAGATGCTCAAAGGCCTCTCTTCATCAGAAATGCATGAGATGATGTTCTCCCGGGGCATCAACCTTGCAAAAACACCCGCATGGCAGAGACGGGGACTCCTCGTCCATAAAACGGCGAAAGAGATCGAGGGTTTCAATCCCCTCACATCACGGGTTGAGAGGACCCTCCGTTCCTCGGTCCGGTGTACAAAGGAGCTCCCTGTCTTTTCCTCCCCTGAAGGCCGGTCATTTCTTAAAGGGTTGATCCGCGAGCTTTGAGATACCGATCAGCATCGGGATCCCTTCAACGTCCCATTCTCTCTCCAGTTCCCAGGCACCTGGAGTGGAGAATGATGACCCGGTTGCTATCGTGCAGATACCTGCCCGCACCTCATCCATTATCGCCTCCCGCCAGTGCCCCTGCAGGAGTGAAGCCACCCGTTCATCATCGATGACCGCCCCGGCAGTGATGTAATCCTCGACATTGAGATCACGCAGCCTCCGCATCTCCTGAATCCGCCGGATCACCTCACGGGCATACCCCTCTGCCTCAAGGTCGGGAGTGAGAGTCACGTCAACATAGACAGCTCCGCCGCTCATCGGTGCGCAGAAGAGGTCCGGAGGGAGTTCCTCGATGAAGGTGACGTACCCTGGTTGGATCAGATACGATTCGTCCCTGTCCTTGAGGGTAACGGTATCCCCCTTGTCAAGCACTGATTTCATGGCAGCTGCATCAGCAGCGCGGATCAGGTCACGCACGAAGGGGGCTTTCTTTCCGAAAGCGGGGCCCAATGCTTTCATTGCCGGCTCTGCCTTCCACCCTGCCCTGTCAAACCTTCCCCGGACAACACGGACTATCCGTGCATTTGCCCGATCCTGGCAGATAGATGAGAGACTGCCAATGGCGGCAACGACCTCCTCATTGTCAGTGGCGACAACGACTTCGCGGACAGGCCACCGGAGTTTTCTCTTTCCTGCCTGCCGGGCATTTGACGATGCCTCGTCAAATGAACGGACAATATCCATCGCCCGTTCGAGTGATCCGTCAATCAGGCTCTCATCTCCTGCCCACCAGTCCGTCATGTGGATGCTTGGCGGATCTGCAGGAGTCCTGATGTTCCTGTACATCATCTCGGTGATATGAGGGATAAACGGTGACAGAAGCCCGCAAAGTCGCCTGAGAACGTAATATATGGTCTCATAGGCCCCGGTCTTGGCTTCAGACTCACCTTCAAGCCACATCCTGGGTCTCACGAGCTGGACATACCACCGCGAGAGATCTTCAAGGATGAACTGTATGAGAGCCCTGGTTGCCCGGTGGAGATGCCGTTCCTCTATTGCCGTATTCACCAGTGCAGCACAGGAATTCATCCGTGAGATGATCCACCGGTCCTCAGCAGCCATGTTCCCGATCGTGGATCGTATCGCCGAATCATCCCAATGCCCGTCAGCAACGCGGGCTGGTTCGAACCCATCAAGAATCATATAGGGGAGAGGGAACCGATAGACGTTCCAGAAAATGTTGATCGCCCGGTTGACGGTTTTTACTCCTTCCCAGTTGAACTTGAGATCATCCCAGGGTGCGTTTGATGACAGGACATAGAGGCGGAGGACATCAACCCCCTGGGTCGTTACCACCTCATCCGGGGTTACGACATTACCGAGGCTTTTACTCATCTTTCGCCCTTCAGCATCAAGAGCAAAGCCATGCATCAGGACGCTCCGGTAGGGTGAACACCCGAATGCGATGGTACTTGCCCCGAGCTGGGAGTAGAACCAGCCCCTGGTCTGGTCCTGTCCTTCCGTGATGAAGTCTGCAGGCCAGAGCCTGTCAAAAGCGTCCCGCTTTCCCGGGAAACGGAGCGTTGCCCATGATGCAACTGCCGAATCGAACCAGACATCAAAGATATCCTCGACCCTCCGCATCTCTCCCCCGCACCGGCATTTGACCGTTATCTCATCGACAAACGGACGGTGAGGATCAGGGAGCGGTATCCCGCTGGCCTCTTCGAGCTCCCCAAACGTCCCAAAAACCCTGTATACTCCGCAGGACCGGCACTCCCAGATGGGGATAGGTATGCCCCAGTATCGTTGCCGGGAGATACACCAGTCCCGGGCCTCCTTGATCCAGTCATAAAACCGTGCACTGCCCGCCCATTCAGGATACCAGGTGACTTTTCCGACCTCTTCGAGCATACGGTCCCGGATCTCAGATGCCTTCAGGAACCACTGCTCTGTTGCACGGAAGATGATCGGGGTCTTGCACCTCCAGCAGTGCCCATACCGGTGGGTAACGGGCTCACGGGCCAGGAGGTGATGCCCGAGGTCATCAAGAATGACGGCATCCGCGTCCCTGATGAACATGCCGCTCAAAGTCCCTGCCTCGCTCATGAACCTTCCGGATGCATCGACCGGGCAGATGATGGGGAGCTGTTCGCGGCACCCGAGCAGGTAATCATCCCACCCGTGCCCTGGCGCGATGTGCACCATCCCGGTATTTTCGAGCGTGACGAAATCTGCCGTGACAACCCGGTGGGAAAGGTCCCGCTGAAGGGTTACCGTATCTTCAAGGGGGGAGGTATAGACAAACCCGGTCAGACTGCTGCCGCTGGTTTTCTCGAGCACCGAGTAATCCTGGTACCTGCCTTTCCGGAGTACGGGTTCAACAAGATCCTCGGCGATCCAGAGGATCTCTCTTCTCCCGTCCTTCACCGCCTCGACACGGGCATAGGTGATATCAGGATGGACCGCGACGGCCACGTTTGCCGGCAGGGTCCAGGGGGTGGTCGTCCATATGACAAGGTACTCCTGCTCCCTTCCGCTGACAGGGAATTTGACATAAATCGAGGTATCGGTCACATCTGCATAATCGACTTCGGAATCTGCAATGGCCGTGGCACACCGGGGGCACCAGTTCACCACCCGCTGGCCACGCTCAAGCATCCCTTCCGCTTCAGCCCTTGCAAGAGTCCACCATGCTGCCTCAATATATCCCGGATCCATGGTCTGATAGGGATCATCAAAATCAAGCCATACTCCAAGTGCCAGGAACTGCCTGCTCATCATTTCCATATTGGCCGCAGCAAACGTGCGGCATTTCTCGATGAACTGACCGATACCGAACCGCTCGATGTCTTTTTTGGAGACAAAACCAAGCTGCTGCTCGACCCGGACCTCGATCGGGAGGCCATGCATGTCATACCCTGCCCTGGCAATAACGTTTCTCCCGGTCATACGGGTGTAGCGGAGGATGCTGTCCTTGATGATCTTGTTCCAGGCCGTGCCAAGGTGAATGTTGCCGGTCGTGTATGGCGGGCCGTCCACAAAGAAAAAGTCCGGGTCTCCCTGGTGGAGTTCTCGTGTCTTTTCAAAGATCGCCTCCTCCAGCCAGAACTGGCGGATCGCCTCCTCAATCTCATTTGCGTTATAACTGCTGGTGACTTCCTTCACCGGGATCCCCCGAACGGTTGTACGGGTACCCGCCCCTGCTCAAGGGTGCCCGTGTATTCCCGAGATATTATCCCCGCGACCACAAAGTAGTTTCTTTGAAGTGCTTCTGATGGGCCAATCAGCGAAGGGTGTCTCGCAGCTGCCCGGTACAGGTCGTATCGTACCCGCCAAGGTGATGAAGTATCTCCTTGAACCGTTCAGAATTGATCGCATCAAGCAATGTTCTGATCCTCGGGTCGGCAAGGTCTCCGGTCCTGATGGCAAGTTCGTATCGCTCTCTTCCCACGGGAACGAAGGAGAGGCCCAGTGCCCGTGCTGCAGAATACACGCACATGCCTGCGTCTGCCTCGCCCTGCCGTACGGCGAGAGCGACCCCGATATGGGTGGTCAGTTCACGATCATATCCCCTGATAGATCCGGGATCGATTCCCTCTCTTCCAAGTTCGTAGTCAAGGAGCATCCGGGTTCCGGAACCTTTCTGGCGATTGACGAAGGTATGGGAAGGGAGGTCGGCAAGGGAGAGCCCCTCCCGGGAGACGACTCCCTGCTCGCGCCCGGCAATACAGACGAGGGTGATATCCTCCCCGGGCAGGTAGTGCCTGAGATAGGGAATGTTATATTCCCCGGATGGGTGAAGAAGGTGCACTGGCGCTGCATGACAGGTGCCCCTCTTCAGGGCAACGATTCCCCCCATGCTTCCGGTAAGCGATGAGTGGAGGGTTACCCCATCTTTTTGCGTGAGTTCAAGGAGACAGTCAAGAACCGGGTCATGACTCCCTGATATCAGGAGCGTTTGTTCCGCGGTCTTTTCCGGGACCATCAGGGTAACCGGAACTTCTTCCCCGGCCTCATACCCTTCCTTATCGGGAGGAATACGAGAGGAATGCATGTGCCCTCACCCCGCTCATCTGGACACCGGATCCCCGGGAGAGAGGGATTGCGACAAAATTTTCCCTGATCTTTCCGATTGCAAGAAGCACATATTCGCAGGTCCCTGTCTCGGAATGGAGACTTGTGGCAAGGGTGGCAGAGAGGGTCACGGGATCGGGAGGGGACAAACCATAACGCCCGAGCAGCGGCACCATGACCTCCCGGAGTACCGTCAATGCGGAGAGCGGGTATCCTGGCATGCCAATGATTGGTTTCCCGCTGATCTTTCCAATAATAGCCGGTTTGCCTGGTTTTATTGCAATTCCATGGACAAGGACCTCGCCAAGCCCTGAAATGACCTCTGCTGTGTAATCCCTTGTTCCTGCCGAAGATCCTGCGGAAATGATCACGATATCATTCTCTGCAACAGCGTGCTGTATCCTCTCTGAAATGAGGTCCGGTTCGTCAGGAGTAACTGGATAACGCCGGCATTCTGCACCGAGAGAACGAAGCCATGCCGCGGCCATCACGGTATTGCTCTCCACCACCTGCCCTGGTGCAGGCCGAATTCCCGGTGGAACCAGTTCACTTCCGGTAGGGAGCAGTCCCACCCGGACGCCAAGGGCCGGTACATGGGATATCCCGTACGCAGCAAGTGCACCGATCTCATGGGGCCGGATCCTGTGTGCCGAAGGGAGTATCATCTCTGATTCGGCGATATCCTCTCCTGCAGGCCTGACATGCTGCCAGGACCCGGCAGCCTTGCGTAGTACGGCCCGGCTGCCGTCAAACGTCACGTCCTCGATCATGATCACTGCATCGAATCCGGGAGGTATCACGTTCCCGGTATTCACCCGCGCAAAGTGTGTCAGGGTGACCGGCCGCTGCTCACCAGCACCCCAGGTATCCTCACTCCTGACCGCGATCCCGTCCATCGCAGCGAGGACTGCCTCAGGGACCGAGTACGTGGCAAACAGGGGCCGGGCAGTGATTCTTCCTATCGATTCTTCGAGAGGGACATCACAGGCGATGCGCCTTGACGGGAATTCACTTGAGAGTATCCCGAGCACCTCCTCAAGGGACTTGACCGAAAGATACCGTTTTACCAGAGGATCACCTCCACCAGGTCTCCCACTTCAAGGCCTTCAATCCCTGAAGGAACCCTGACGAGGCCATCACTCCTGATCAGGGTATTCACGAGCCCGGATTTACCAAATTCCGGGTATACCTTTCCCTCACGGATACGCACCCGGACATAATCCTCCCTCCCTCTTGCGGAAGGGATATTTTCACCGAGCACCAGGCTCTTTGTCAACCCCTCCTGCTCTTTCTGCCCGGTCATCCCGAAGAGAAGCGGCCGGGCGATAACGAGGAGCACAATGAAAGCCGATGCAGGATGCCCGGGAAGGCCGATGACGGGTGTCCTGTCCGCCCTCCCGATGATGGTTGGTTTTCCAGGAGAGATTGCGATCCCGTGAACGAGCACCTCTCCCGATTCACGGATAAGATCTGCCGTCATGTCGCGGTCATCCTTTGAGCTGCCTCCGGAAATGAGAACCACATCACAGAGAGAGAGAGCTTTTTTCAGGACTTCACGCAGCCGCATGCGGTCGTCACCGGTAATGCCGTAATACTCAGGGATACATCCTGCCGATGCAAGAAAAGCCCCGCACATCCAGCTGTTGATGTCCCTGACCTGGTTTCCATAAGGGATATCGTCCGACCGGGATAAGCTCGTTCCCGGTCGAGATCACACCGACTCTTGGTCTCTTTGTCACAGGCACCATGGTTTGGCCGGCAGCTGCAAGGGCCGCAATAGCACGGGAGGAGAGGAGCGTTCCCCCTTGCAGGACAACCTCGCCCGCAGAGAAATCCTCGCCCCGTACTACCATATTTTCCCCCGGAGCGACCGGCCTTTTTACCAGGATGTCTTCTCCGATGGATTCGGTGAATTCCACCATGACGACCGCGTCCGCCCCTTCCGGGACTGCTCCCCCGGTCGGGACATAGAGGCAACTGTCTTCGAGGAGATTCCTGTACCCTGCCTCCCCCATCGCCACACGCCCGGTAAGCCTGAGCAAGGCTGGCAGGGATTCCGATGCCCCTGCCGTGTCGCGGGACCTCACGGCATATCCGTCTACCGAAGAGCGGTTGAACCCGGGAATGTCGATGTCTGCCCTGACATCAGCAGCAAGGACACGGCCGAATGCCGAGGAGAGGGGTATATCTTCCGGGGGCATTGGCTGCGCAAGAGCCCGTGCCGCCTTCACTGCATCCTGAACAGATATTGTCGAAAAAAACAGGCTCATTTGAAGCAGCCCAGCTGGCAACCGCGGATCTTCACTCCATGGGTATTGCAGAACCGTGCAATATCGGTCTTTGAGATTCCATATTTTTCTGAAATGGCAAACGCTTCAGGGCATTGTATCTCTTTGTCGATTCCCTCTTTTTCGAATGCGGACCGTATCTCCTGTTCGTCCATAGCAACAATAGTATGTATACAAAGAAATAGGGTTTACCATGTCTGCCTCTTTCAAAAGGGGTGCCTTCTGAAAGTCGCCCTGGTCCATTCCTGCCTTGACCCGGCGGGGAAAAACATCATGGGGTGCATGGAAGACCTCCTGGCAGTGACAGGGTCCATGCGCCCCTATCCCCTCGAACACCACGAGCTGGTCTTCCATGAGGCGGATGACCGCCTGATCCTTCTGGACCATGTCGACAAGGAGCTTGATGCAGACCTCATCATTTTTCTCTCCCGGCATTCATCGGAACATCCGTTGCCGGTCCTGACCGTCCATGTTACCGGTAATATCGGTCCTGCCAGACTTGGTGGTGTTGCCGGTTCGCTCGCGGTTGCCTCACCCCGGTGGATGCATGCCGTGCTCTGCAATCTGAGAAAGAATGCACCGGAAGGCTACCAGGCAACGTACGAGGTAACCCACCATGGCCCCACCGAACTCTCCACCCCTTCCTTTTTTGTGGAGATCGGAAGCACTGAAAAAGAGTGGACAGATGCCCGTGCAGGGAGTGCAGTGGCACTGAGTGTCCTCGAAGCGGATCCAACCGATACCGTGAATGTGCTCGGAATCGGAGGAACACACTATGCCCGGAGGGAAACCGAAATTGCCTTCCGGTCCCGGGCAGCTTTTGGCCACATCGTGCACAGCAGGTATGTCGCATCCCTTGAATCCGCAATGCTTGCAGCCCTGGCCGAAAAGAGTCATGCCGAGGCTGTCTACATCGATAAAAAAGCAATTACTCCGAGTGAGATGGAAATGGTCGGAACCGCCCTTGCGGTTCTGGGTATTCCCCGGCTATCAGAGCATGAGATCATCCAGTTACGGCATATCTCCTGGTCCACATGGGAAGAGATCCGGAAAACCGCAGAAGAACTCCACCCCGGATCGGCGATCGAGATCTCAGCCAGGGTAAGAGATGGAAGTCCCCTGCCTGTCAGGCTGCCGGAGGACCTTATCGCAGAAGCGGCCCGGGTCGATCTTCCCGGGCTGAAAGAAGGAATCGGGCAGATCCCGGTCGTATCCCTCTCTTCCGGGGGGATCCCACTCCTGCCTGTTTTTATTACCACGGAGAAGAACCCTGCGTTAGTACTGAATGATTTAATAAGCTTATGCGTTACACTGATATGTAGTGGAGAAACCACGGCGGTTGAAGGGGATCGGCTTATCATCAGCAGGACAAGGTTTGACCCCGAAAAAGCGCGCAGTCTGGGCATCCCTCCGGGACCCATGTACGGGGATCTGATGAAGGGCAGAACAGTGGACGTCGGCGGCCGTGAGATTACCCCGGAAATGGTCCGTACCAGGACAGTAACATGTATCCTAATCCCGGGATTGGAGAGACTGATATGAGATCGATTGTCGAAGAAGCGCTGACCAAGGTGAGTGCCGAACCTGCCAGGGTCCTCTCTGAAAATGAGGAACTTGACCAGATACTGAAGGAGCTCAAAACCGAGATCACTGTTATTGGGTGCGGGGGAAGCGGGTCAAATACCATTACGCGGATGAGTGAGGAGGGTATCCATGGGGCAAACCTGATTGCCATGAACACCGATGCCCAGCACCTTGCCCGGACCCAGGCGGACCATCGCATCCTCATCGGGAGACAGAGAACCCGGGGACTTGGAGCAGGTTCGATTCCCCAGATTGGGGAAGAGGCTGCCCTTGAGAACGAACAGGATATCAAGAAGATTGTCTCAGGGTGCGACATGGTGTTCATCACGGTTGGGCTGGGAGGCGGCACGGGTACGGGTGCCGCTCCTATCATTGCCAAGGCTGCAAGGGATGAGGGAGCCCTTACCATTGCGGTGGTGACACTGCCTTTCACTGCCGAGGGAGCAATCCGGATGGAGAATGCAGAGGCAGGGCTCGAACGTCTCCGCGATGTTGCCGATACCGTGATCGTTGTGCCGAACGACAGACTCCTCGAGGTAGTTCCCCGTCTTCCCCTCTACGCGGCATTCAAGGTCGCCGATGAAGTCCTGATGCGTGCCGTCAAGGGAATTACGGAACTTATCACGATGCCCGGACTTGTGAACCTTGATTTTGCCGATGTCCGGACCGTGATGGAGCGGGGCGGAGTGGCCATGATCGGGGTAGGTGAGAGTGACAGCGAGGATAAGGCTGCCGACTCGGTCAAGAAAGCCATCCGCTCACCGCTCCTCGATGTCGATATATCGGGTGCAACTGCTGCCCTCGTAAATGTGATAGGGGGACCCGATATGACCATGTCTGAAGCAGAGGGAGTTATCCAGGAAGTGTATAACCGGATTGATCCGGGCGCGCGGATCATCTGGGGTGCCCAGGTCGACCCCTCCATGCAGGGCAAGATGCGGACGATGCTCGTAGTAACCGGTGTACGGTCGCCACAAATATATGGTAGGAACGAGAAGATAACCCCAAAAGTTCAGAAACAGTTTGAAATAGATTTTCTGAAGTGATCATCCATGGAAATTTCAAAACCCGATATTAAATTCGATGTGAACGAGGAGCTGTTCCGGAAATACTGGCGGATCCTCAAGCTGGCAAGAACCCCGACACCGGATGAGTTCAGGAAGATCGCACTGGTTGCCGCGGCAGGTATTCTGGTTGTCGGGCTGGTCGGGTTCCTGATCTACATCGGCATGATTCCCCTGTCCTGATTGTTATGGAAGACTTCACCAATCGTATTTTTGCCATCAAGACCACCTCCAAGCAGGAGCGGACTGTCGCCGATAATATCAAGAAGGCCATCGATACCGGGGCTACTGATGTCAAGGTCAGCGCGATCATTGTCCCGAATGAGCTGAAAGGGTATGTCCTTGTGGAGACACCGGAGAGTCTGGCAAGGATAGAACAGCTTGCGGAAAAGGTGGCCCATGCGCGCACGGTGGTCAGGGGAGAAACGACATTTGCCGAGGTGGCACACTTCCTGGTGCCAAAGCCGGTTGTCAGTGGAATCTCAGAGGGCACCATTGTTGAACTCATTGCGGGGCCGTTCAAAGGTGAAAAGGCAGTCGTGAAAAGGATTGACGCAGGCAAGGAAGAGATCACGGTCGAGCTCTACGAAAGCGTTCTGCCCATTCCAATCACCGTGAGAGGAGACAATGTCAGAGTTGTCGATCGCGGCGACAATGCCTGATCCCTCAACCCTGCTCCGGCTATAACCTTTAAGTCTTTACGAGTCTACCTTTTTTAACCCACGCTGAAACCGTTTCAGCGGGACAGCAGGGTGATACCATGGCAGACGTGGTCGAGGTACTAGTATCCGGAGGCAAGGCAACCGCAGGTCCGCCCATTGGACCTGCACTCGGACCGCTCGGTATAAACGTGAAGGCAGTTGTCGATGAGATCAATAAGAAGACCTCGGAATTCAACGGCATGCAGGTGCCGGTAACGATCGAAGTCGATGACAAGAAGGGCTTCACGGTCACCGTGGGCATTCCGCCCACGACGGCTCTCATCAAAAAAGAGGTTCATATCGAGAAAGGATCCCCCGAACCCAACACGAACGTGGTTGGGGACTTGCCGATGCAGGCCGCGGTCAGGATCGCCCGTATGAAAGCAGGCGACATGCTCTCTTACGACCTCAAAAATGCGGTCAAGGAAGTTGTCGGGACCTGTCTTTCGATGGGTGTGAACGTAGACGGCAAACGTCCAAGGGAAGTCCTTGCGGCGATTGATGCCGGAACGTATGACGCGGTTCTCGCATCGTAACGAATTGGCTGACATCCCATAGAAGATCACATGTGGTCGAGGACTATGGAGGAACCATATGGTAGAAAGGGCCAGAATTTTGGAGGCCGTTAAAGCGGCCATTGAGAAGGCGCCGGAACGGAAGTTCTCTGAGAGTGTGGATATCACCATCAATCTCAAGAATATCGACATGGCGCAGCCGAAGAACCGTATCGATGAGACGATTCTTCTTCCCCACGGTACAGGAAAGACGGTGGGGATTGCGGTTCTCGGCAAGGGAGACATTACCACCCAGGCACGTGAGGCCGGAGTGGACCTGATCATCGGCCCGGAAGAGATCGAACGCCTTGGCGGCGAACCACGCGAAGCAAGACAGGTTGCGGGAAAATACCGCTTCTTCCTTGCCGATACCGGCGTGATGCCGCAGGTCGGCCGGTTCCTTGGCCCCCGTCTCGGGCCAAGAGGCCGTATGCCGACGCCGATACCTGGCGGAACCGATATCCGGCCGATTGTTGAACGTCTCCGGAAATCCGTGAAGGTCCGGACGAAAGATAAAAAGACGTTCCACGTGAAGGTCGGGTCAACGCAGATGCCCCCCGAGCAGATCGCAGAAAATATCGACGCAGTCCTTAAAAAAATCGAGGGAGTCCTCGATCAGGGATCGATGAACATCCGGTCGGTCTTTGTCAAGACCACCATGGGCCCGGCAGAGAGGCTGTTATAATGGCGCTGTACACCCATCATCTTCCCGCATGGAAGCGGAAAGAGGTCGAAGAGATAAAGGCCGATATCGGGAAGTACGCGCTTATCGGGCTTGTCGATATGTATGGCATCCCCGCATCCCAGCTCCAGCAGATCAGGAGGAACCTGAGGGGGACCGCGAAGCTCAAGATGATGAGAAATACCTTGATCGAGCACGCGTTCCAGGAGATGGGCGGGGAAGTTACCGCGCTTGAACATTTTATCTCCGGCCATTCTGCGATCATCTTCACCAATGAAAATCCGTTCAAGCTGTTCAAGAAGCTCGAGAAAACCAAGACCAAGATGGCCGCAAAGCCCGGTGAGAAGGCTCCTGAGGACATCGTGGTCGAGAAAGGTCCGACCAGTTTCAGGCCGGGGCCGATCGTGGGCGAGCTCCAGCAGGTGGGCATCCCGGCTGCAATCGAAGCCGGGAAGGTGAAGATCCGTGAGACCAAGACGGTCGTGCGGAAAGGTGAGGCAATCAATGCAAAGCTTGCCGAGGTCCTGTCAAAACTCGATATCAAACCGATGGACGTGGGACTCCTCCTGCAGGTTGCTTTCTTCGAGGGCAGTGTGTATGAGCCGTCCGTTCTTGCGATAGACGAGGATATGATTATCAGGCAGATCACTCTTGCCGGACAGCAGGCATTCAACCTGTCGGTCAATGCCGTGATTCCGACGAAGGAAACCATGGCGCCGATCATCACCCGTGCAGTCCGGGAAGCCCGCGGGCTTGCGGTTGAGGCCAGTGTCTATGAAAAAGATGTGATTGATGGTATTATTGGAAAAGCGCACAGGGAAAGTGCCGCCCTCCAGAATCTGGTAGGGGGATCCTGAAAAATTCGAGAGTAGGTGAAAAGAGATGGAGTATATCTATGCAGCGCTTCTCCTGCACAAGGCAGGAAAGCCGATCAAGGAAGAGAGTGTAAAAGCGGTCCTTACCGCTGCCGGTACCGCTGTTGACGACACCCGTATCAAGGCGCTGGTAGCTGCCCTTGACGGGGTAAATATCGATGAGGCCATCAGCAAGGCTGCAGCCGCACCGGTTGCTATTGCCGCTCCTGCACATGCAGCCGCTGCAGGTGCCGCCGCTGCCGCCCCGGCCGACGCTGCCCCGGCCCCTGAAGATAAGAAGGAAGAGGAAGAGAGCGGCATGGCAGGGCTCGGTGCCCTGTTCGGCTGAACAATCCTTTTTTTCTCTCTCGTTTCAAAGGGCAGATGTTTTGTTGTATGCCTGAGAGCAGAGCCTTGCATTTCATTTTCTTTGCACAGGGTTCATTCCATCCCACGTTCCCCATGCTTCCCTGCACTACTAATGCGAGGTATCCGTGGGAGCGATACATGAAGGACAGATATCCCGCAACCGCGGTTATCCTCTCAATTATCCTGTAATCCCCCAAAAGAGGCATCTCTTCCGTCACTTCAGGGGCATATTCCGGAAGATAGCGGTTTTTTGGATCCAACGGGGAGACGATTGAAAGAATTCAGGAGAGAGAATTCATTACCCGCGCACTATCCAGCAGATCTTTACAATCACTGCAAAACCAGCGCTTTTTCCGGTCAAGGTCATCAAGAGTCAGGGGATTATGCATGATGCATTCAGGTTCCATGCAGTGATCAAGCCCGAAGAGATGGCCGATTTCATGGGCACTCTCTTTCACCGTCCGATCGATCAGATCGTCCTCGCTCCCGGTTCTGCCGTAAAATTCATTGGAGAGGCGGGCAGTGGACACGACCGCAGCACCGGCAGAAGGACGGGCCAGGCCGAACAGCGAGGATATCCCTGGAGAGAAGATATCATTCCCGGTAACCAAAAGGACATGATTCCTGATACCATGCCGCTGCTTGAACAGGTCAATAGTTTCGAGCAGGACACAGGCATCGGTCTGGCGACGCGAGCCCACATATCCGCTCATGATGAGCGGGTTTGCGCATACCCTTGACGGGATAGCAAGCACTCCTGAAATTATACGTATGACCGGGAGTTCGAGCCCGGCAGGGGCTCCGGAATCCCAAAAAATAAGGAGATCCATTACCATGTACTCACAATGGGCGCTCATAAACATATTGAACGGTGTATCGGCGCTTGCATTGCGTCCCGCTACCGCTCGGCCGCAGAGATAGGAGTGGGAAACAATTTCATTGCGGCAGCGACAATCAGGAATTCCGGGGTCAGGGTTTTTTGCACCGATATTCAAATGCCGCGAACCGCACCTGATGTCCCTTTCTTTATCGATGATGTATTCTCACCGGATACCAGCCTGTACAAGGAAATTGAGGTTCTCTATTCAGTCCGCCCCGGCGAAGAGATGATGCCTGCCCTGGTCCGGCTTGCCCGGGATCTCGATGTTGATCTTCTCGTATATCATCTCGGTTTTGAAGGATACGGGCGGGGTGGGGAGATCATCGATTGCAGGGTTACCCTCCACCGCTATCATAAAAGTCAGAACCCGTCAAACAGGGTCTTTTGAGTCCGCTTCCCGGGCTGTTTCTCCTCATCAGAGGGACTTTCCCCGGTGCGTGGTGATTCCTGCGGGGGATCGTTTCGATCAGGGCTCAAAGGGAGAGTCTCCGGAGGAGATTCAATGCCCCCGCTCTCACTGCTACGGGTCAGGGCTTGAGATACCGCGGTCCCGGTGACATCCTTATCACCTGATGACGATGCAGAAGGTCTCTTTTTCTTCGACAAATCGACCTTCTCCCTCTCTTTTTCCATCGATCGTTCCTCGTCAATCAGGGTTTTTGCCACTTTTTGTGCCCGGGGCTTGTCATGAATGAGCAGGTTGAGCTCATCAGCATCAAGGGAGAACTCACGGGCGAATGCCAGTGGATCGCGATCGGCCAGGATGGAAACCGGTGTTATGTAGGTATCGCGGACTACGTACTGGGAGAGGTGAATGCATCTGCCGATCTTACCAAGCATCCCTGTGCGGACCATTTTCTGCTTCCGGTAACTTCCGATCTTTCTCCACCGCTCAGGAGATACGATTCGACCGTGGATTCCTTCGCCCCCCGCAGCATCGGATACCCCCAGAACCATGAGGGCAGTTGCATATCGCCACAGGGTATGATACTGCTGCCGGTACGTCAGGCCGATATATTCATCAGCCTTCAGAAGGTGCCCGTATGCCTGGAAATAGCGTGTCCTGTCATGAATATTGCCGATGTTCGACTCAATCCACTGGGCAATGGTGTCTGGAGGCTCATCAACATCATAGACGATCCGCATCAGGTCGGCTGTCCCGGTTTTTCCATACACCGCGCTGACCAGTTCAAAGACAGATGCCCGCTCATCCTTCCGGGAGGTTGAGACATCGGTATCCGTTATCACGGAACGTCCGATTGCCGCAGCTTCGAGCATCGTGATGGCTGCACGCATATCGCCTGTTGCTGATTCTGCGATCTCTTTCAGGGCACCGTCACTGCACTTCAGACCTTCCGCGCTGCAGATATACCGGAGCCTCGGGACGATCGAGCGTGCCGGGAGCGCCCGGAACGGTACCGGTTCAGCGCGGGACCTGATATCAGGTGACACCTGGTAAAGGTCATTGACAATGAGGACCATCGGCTGGCGGGTATTTCGTATCACCTCAAGAATTGCCCGTGCGCCTCCGCGATCGGCCGTCCCGTGGAGATTATCAGCCTCGTCAAGCAGGATAAGTTTTCTCGATGAACCAAGGAGGCTGCCCGTGGTGCTGCCGGTCCCGGCGACCTTTTTGATGATATCGCGGGTACGCTGGTCACTGGCATTCAGCTCAATAACCTCCCAGGAAAAATCGGCAGCAAGAGCATAGGCACTCGAGGTCTTTCCTGTGCCTGGTTTTCCATGGAGAATAAGGGGCTTGCTCCCGGTGGTCCAGGAACGGGCCCATTCCACCATCAGCTGCAACGCACTGCCGTTCCCGACCACATCTGCAATATGCTTCGGGCGGTATTTCGACGCCCAGTCCATGTCTAGACTTCAACCGTGTATCAAATAAATTATCTCTGATGATGCTCCATTGGTTAGTACGAAGCGGATTATGTGTGTTCTATGGTTTTAAATGGCTGCTCCACCGCAAAGATTGCCACCGTAGTACGTGAATACGAAGGGGTAAAGCGGAAACAATCGATTGGCGAGATGGTCCGTGCGATCCGCATAGATGCCCCTCATGTGATTGCGTCGTTTGGGGAAGATGCTGCCGTGATCGAGCATGGCGATGAAGTTCTCCTGCTTGCAGCAGACGGGATCTGGAGCCGCCTGATGGAGGCCGATCCCTATTGGGCGGGGTATTGTTCCGTTCTCGTCAATATCCATGATATTGCAGCCATGGGGGGCAGGGCGATCGCGATGGTCGATGTCTTCTCGATCTCGGATGAGAATATCCGGTGTAAAGTCCTCGAGGGGATGCATGCGGCATCGTTACAGTTCGGGGTCCCAATCGTTGGGGGTCACCTGCATCCTGATACGCCATACAGTGTGATCGACGTTGCGATACTGGGAGTTGCGGCCCGCGATGGGGTCATCTACAGCCATACTGCACGAGTTGGTGATGTGGTTATCATTGCAGTTGACCTTGCCGGAAGGATTCATCCATCATGTGCCATGAACTGGGACTCGGTTACCATGAAACCTGCGGAAGTGGTCCGTGCGCAGGTTCAGGTACTCGAGCAGCTTGGCAAAGAGCACCTTGTCACTGCAGGGAAGGATATCAGCAACCCCGGGATCATCGGGACACTTGGGATGCTCCTTGAAGTGAGCGGAAAAGGGGCTGTGATAGATCTTGACCTGATCCCAAAACCTGACCTGAAAGCCCATGCCATGACGTTTGAACACTGGATCCGCTGTTACCCTGGAATGGGATTTGTGTTCACGGCAAGACCTGAGCACGCTGAAAAGATTGAGAGAAAGTTCTCAAAGGTGGGGATGACTGCAAAGGTCATCGGGATTGTGGATGCCTCCCGCGAACTGAGAATAGCGTATAATGGAGAAGAAAGTTCCGTGTTTGATTTCTCCAGTAATGGCGTCATGCGTCTCTTTTCAGACGATATACCATGTCAATGAAGGATATCGGTATCGGCGCAGGTGAAGAGAGCAGGAAGGTTGTAGCAAGTATTGCAGAAAGCGGAGTTTCATCGCGGATAATCGTATACAGCGGCTCTGGGAAGGTTCAATTACCGACCCTCCCTGAAATTATGATCCGGGAAAGTCCGGATCCGGGTTTTACTCTCGCAAATGACCTTGCCGCCGGTCGTATCGCTGCAGCAATACGAGGGACTCTGCCGGCAAATACTACCCTCTCCGCCCTGAAAACGGCCTTTGGAGTACACCATCTTGAGCGTGCCGCCCTCCTCGAGACGTCTGATGGCCACCGGTTTTTCCTTGCACCTGTCGGAGTCGATGAAGGCTGGACGGTACGCGAGAAAGTGGCACTGGCCGGTAAAGCAAGAACTCTTGCCGAAAAATTCGGACTTCCGGGAAAGATCGGCGTTCTTTCCGGCGGAAGGCTGGGAGATATCGGGAGGCACCCTCTCGTGGACCGGAGTCTTGCCGATGCCGAACTTGTGGCCCGGCTTGCCGGGGGAGTGCACTACGAGATCCTGATAGAGGATGCGATCCGGGATTGCGGGGTAATTATTGCCCCGGACGGGGTCTCGGGCAATTTCATCTTCCGTACACTTACCTTTCTTGGATCGGGCCACGGACATGGCGCACCAGTCCTTAATATCAGCAAAATCTTTATCGATACTTCGCGCGCCACGTCCAATTATGCAAATGCAATAAGACTCGCAGAATGTCTTTTAAAGTGAAAATCATCTGAATTATTATGCTTAATTCAGTGAATAAAAGAATAATTGCATGATTTCAACCTTATTTCCAGCGTATAATCCGGGCTTAGGAGAAGATTAGGTCAAAGTGGTTCCCGATAGGCTATTTGAGGAAAATAACGCCTCAATTCACGAAATGTTTAAATATTCCCTGATATACCTTTGTCTTGAGGTAAAATAAAAAATGGCAGATTTACCTATTGCTGCAGTTGTGAGAATTGCAAAGAAGAATGGTGCTGAGAGAGTTGGATCCGATGCAGCTGCCGCCCTTGTGGCGAAGGCGGAAGACTACATCGCAAACCTGACAAAGGAATCCAACAGACTTGCCCTCCATGCGGGCAGAAAGACGATCAAGGAAGAAGATGTGGATCTTGCGGCTAAGTCCGCATAACTACATCAATTACCTTTGAACCGCCCATGACCGCCGTTCGGTCGGGCATAAAATATGAAAATGGCGAAGCCATTTTCATTGGAAAAACAGCATACGAACTACCGCAGCAATCAGAACCAAGGTGGCATCAAAATCTTTTATGAGGCCTTTTCCTACTGCAAAGTGAATTTGTACGAGGCATATTCGTTTCAGTGCACATACTCACGTATTCTGAAGGTAACAATGCCGTGCATAGGTGAGTGGCGTATGCATTTTTAGGGGTGGGTATAATTTGGTAGTACCCTCGTGAGAGGGCCTGGGGGTCTGCTTGACCAGTACAGAGCCGGAATTTCTCGAATGAACCAGGGGGAACAATTCCGCAACAAGAGGGTATGAGAAAAATCCTCTTTTATTTCTTCACACCTCATCCCTGGATGAAATCCAGAGATTTTACAAAAAATCTCCAATTCTCCGAATCCTATGGGAGAACTTCCGATTTGGATGCCCTGATTATCATGCCTGGTCATGAAAAAGCGAAGTCATGGACTGCAGCCGCAGAAACCCTTGCAATTTCAGGGATCCATGGCGATTGAGTGAGGGATTCGTATGAATGAAAATATCGGTGTGAAAGCATCGGTAAGAGATGCAATGGTCTCAATTATCAGAATGATACGATAGCGGGAATTCCGGGTATTTCACAAAGATATCAGAGGATCCCTTTCGTGCTCGGTATGTCATCTCTTCCTGCCACGATTTTTGACGCATCCCCGAGTGCAATGCCAAATGCCTTGAATACCGCTTCCATCTGGTGGTGGTCATTCCTTCCATGGAATATGATATGGGCATTCAGCCCGGCTTTTCCGCAGAGGCTCTGGAAAAAATGTTCGAAACTGTCGCGCTCGATACCTCCCAGTGCCGGGTGTGAGAGACCGCCCTGGTACACAAGGAACCCCCGGCCACTGCAGTCCAGGGCGACAGTAGCAAGAGACTCGTCCATAGGAACAATGGCATGTGCAAATCTTTGTATGCCGCGACCATCCCCAAGCGCTTTTTTAATCGTTTCGCCAAGAACAAGCCCGATATCTTCAACGGTATGATGGGAATCCACCTCGAGATCTCCGCTGGCCGTGCATTCGAGATCGAACCGTCCATGGCGTGCCATGGCCTGGAGCATGTGATCAAGAAACGGAAGTCCGGTTCCGGCCTGCACTGTCCCGGAACCGTCAAGATCCAGTACTATGGTGATCCGGGTCTCCTTTGTCTGGCGTGATACCTCAGCCTTTCTCATCGGCAGCCTCCAGGGCTTCCTTGAGCGTCAGCTTCCCTGAATAGAGTGCTGATCCAAGTACTACTCCATATGCCCCGATCTCCTTTAATACTCTCACATCCTCCCCGCTCGAGATACCTCCGGCCACTACGACTGGTATCTTTACAGAGTCGATGAGCCGAAAGACCGGTCCGGTGCAAATCCCCTGCTGCAGACCCTCGATATCAACATTCGTGAAGAGGAGGGAACCAGCGCCCTTCTCTTCAAAAGTCCGGGCCCACCCGATATAATCCCCCCCTGTCCTCTCCCAGCCTTCCACCGCGATCATCCCATTTCGCGCATCGACGCCGGCCATTATCCTCTTCCGGCCGAATACATCAGACAGTCTGGTAAGCATTGCAGGGTCCTTCACCGCAAGGGTTCCGATAATCACCCGCTCGATGCCGGCATCGAGCCATCCGGCGGCGTCATCGAATGAACGGATACCCCCTCCCAGCTGGACGGCCAGACCGATCTCGCTGACAATCCCCCTGATCAATGCGAGGTTCTCCGAAGAATTCCCAAAAGCACCGTCAAGATTCACCACGTGGAGTTCCCGGGCGCCGGCATTCATCCATCGCATGGCGCAGTCCATAGGCTTCCCGAAGAACGTGGCCGTCTCTCTCTTTCCCTGCACAAGCTGTACACATCTGCCTTTCAGGATATCCACTGCAGGAAAGACCTTCATTTCAGCGTATCATCCGCTCGATGGACATCACGAGTATATCCCTTGCTCCTGCCCGCTTCAGTCTGTTGATCAGGCTATAGACCCGATCCTCGCTCACGACGGCATGAACTGCAACAAGATCGTCGTGTGATGCAACCTCCATCACCGTGGGACCTGAAAGGCCCGGGAGCACATTTGTGATCTCTTCGAGGCATGAACGTTTTGCATTCATCATCAGGTAACACTGGCCCCGTGCCCGTATCACACTCTCGAGAGCGAGAACCACCTCTTCTATCTTCTCGCCCTTGGTTATCTTCGCCTGCCTGTTCCCGATGAGGATGGTGCTTGTATCAAGGACCTTTCCGATGACGCGCAGCCTGTTGGACCGGAGGGTGTCCCCGGAGCTCGAGAGATCGAGAATTGCGTCGGCAATGCCAAGATAGGGGGTCACTTCACAGGCACCGCCGACCGGGACCACGGTCACCGGTATGTGTTCCTTTCTGAAAAAATCCGATGTTATCAGCGGGGAATTCGGTGGCAATTTTCTTTCCTGCCAGGTCTTCTATCGAGCGTGCAGGGTCTTCTTCTTTTACCGCGACAACGAGTGTGGCTCCGCCAAATTTCAGGTCCAGCAGCTCTTCCACCTCCACCTCCCTCTCACATACCATATCCCTTCCGGTAATCCCGAGGTCTGCAGCCCCATTTGCCACATATTCAGGGATATCGATGGGACGTGCAAAGAGCACCTCGATATGGGGATCCGGTGTCCGTGATATAAGCCTTCGTTCACCCTTGTCAAGGAGATGGAGCCCGCTCTTCTCCATCAGTTCCATGACAGGGGCTGCAATCCGTCCCTTGTTTGGAATAGCAAGCCTTACCATGGATGATACCTCCGGTGCCGGGAATTTTTTTTCGAATTCCCGCTTCTCAGAAC
The DNA here is from genome assembly GCA_963828315.1 of uncultured Methanoregulaceae archaeon. GTDB lineage: Archaea > Halobacteriota > Methanomicrobia > Methanomicrobiales > Methanospirillaceae > UBA9949. The sequence goes on from CAWHEC010000017.1 coordinate 114,313, forward strand.
GTCCTGACTTCACCACGGATTATCTTCTCGGTAATACAGGTGATGTTTGCGAGTCCCGAATCGATCACGCTCTCAATATCACGGTTTATCTGATTGATGCCGATGCCCTCTTTTGGAAGGACCTGGATACTAGCCACGAGGGGCTGATCGATAGGCTGTCCTATCTGGGAGAGGAGTCTGATGTAGATCTCTTCTATCCCGTCGACTTCCTTGACGCATTCTCTTGCGAGCATGGTTGAGAGGATATTGTAAATTTTTCCGATATGGTTGACCGGATTTTTCCCGCTCGTCGCCTCCATACTCATCGGCCGGTTCGGGGTGATCAAGCCGTTGCACCGGTTTCCGCGCCCAACGGAACCGTCGTCTCCCATCTCAGCCGAGGTCCCGGTGACCGTAAGAAATACACTTCCCGTATTGATATCATCGGCCGTATTGACATGGACGACGACCTTTCTCGAAGTGAATTTCTTCGCGACGCTCTCTGCATGCTCCCGGAGAATCTCCTTGTATTCGATATACTGCGAAATACCACTGCAATAACGGTCAACGATGGCAGACGCGATGGTAAGGGTGATGGTATCTCCGTCCCGGAGGCCCATGATCTTGATATCCTGGCCGATGGCGGGGTACCGTGCACGAAGCGTCGTATCGATATAATCCGAGAGCCCGAGAACGATGGTCTCGGTCTCGGAAAACGGAGCATGGCCGACCCCGAACGATGTATCGTTGGCGCGTGGCGCAGTCCCCTGGCATGGCTTGAAGACATCCTGGAGATCAGTTGATCCGGTACCAAGGCGGCAATCGATCGTGATGTCGCGCTCAAGATTGAGATTGGTGAGCGTGGTCCGGAGGTAATTGCGTGCAGTCTCAAGCGCAATCGCATCGGTAGGGATATTGATCCCGTCGAACTGCTTCGTCGCTCTCCCGTCGAGGAGCATATAGATAGGCCGGATAACCTTTCCCCCCCCGTATTTCGGAATCGATTCACCTGCAACGATCTCGCCCTGGTCGGTATTGTGGTGGAGCACCGCCCCGCACTCTTCGAGATATGCCATGGACAGGGCACGGCTGATCGCCTCAGCCACTCCATCGGCAAGGCTGTCAGGATGGCCAAGGCATTTCCTCTCGACAAGTTCAATCCCCTGCTTCTCGAGTGGAATCTGGTGCAGCGTTTCGACTTTGATATTTCTCTTCATCGGGTCTTCATTCTCCAAGCGGTATAATCATTATAAAAACGACGGTAAATCATTTAATCATTCCTTTCAGGTATCGGTGCGGGAAGACTATCTCACAGGGTTATCAGGGATAGAGCATCCCCTCTGTTTCTGACGTTGGTATCGATTGAACATATGCAGAAAAAAAGGCTGATAGATCGTGCCGATGTCTTCCGGATCAGTATGGGCCTCCCACTCATGCACCAGGTATCTCATACGTGGGGATTCGCGAAGATCAGTCCAAATCATGGATTCATAACTAAATCCTGGATTCATACCTATTACCTCTCAAAAAGCTTTAACCTGCACCTGCCACTACGTTCTCCCATATACTGTATGTACGTGATCTGATGCTTGATTTTCTCAAAGAACCAGGAGAACCTCCGGAACATTTCTTTTCGCTCATTGATGAGGGGATGCACGGACTGATAGGGTTTGCGGCAATTCACGCTGCCTGCTCACTGCACCTGTTTGATCATCTGGAAAAAAATCCAGGAATGCTCCATGAGTTGTCGGATGCGACCGGGATTGACAAGGAACGTCTGCTCCCCCTTCTTGGTGTCCTTCTTCGTTCCGGGGTAATACTCAGTGAAAATGAGAGGTTTACAAATAGTCCGCTTGCATCAACCTACCTTGTCGCAGACTCTCCTTACTGCCAGAGCAGTCATATCCATAAGAATGCCGTGTTTCTCGAAAAGATCTGGGCCCACCTGCCTGAGCGACTGATCGGGGGGCCTCTCGTCTTTCATCACGAGGAATTCTTTGTGGATCTGGCCCTGCCGGCTATGGCGGAGAACGCCCTTGCAGGAAGACTTCAGCGGACGGTCGGAACGATCGCAGGAATGCCTGAATTCACGACGGCAAAAAAAATGGTCGATCTGGGCGGGGGGCACGGTCTTTATGCCATCGCCCTGTCAGCGCTGAACCCCGGGCTCGATGCCTACATCTTCGATCTCCCTCATGTCACCGTCCTTGCGGAGCGCTCTATACAGGCATTACCACGCTGCCCGGGTGTTTACCATGCCCGGCAATTTCTTCTCCGATGATATCGGAAGCGGGTACGATCTTGTCCTGTCCTCCTCGAATCCAAGCGGAAAAAGTCCCGGACTCCTCCGGAAAATTGCTGATGCTTTGAACGAAGGCGGACTTTTTGTGAATGTCCAGTCCGATGACAGTGACTGCGACGATGCATACCATGCGCTCGAATGGCAGTTATGGACCCTTGATAACGAAGAGAAGGGAAAGGGTCGTTACACAAGGGAAAAGCTGTTTATGACCGGCGAATACCGGGCCGCAATGGCAGAGGCAGGTTTCAGGGTCGTTCTTGAAAAGCATATCACGGATGACTTCCACCAGGGCAGTTCGGTTCATCTGGTTATCGCGAAGAAAGGAGCGGTATGAGGGGCATGTGCATTCACCTGCAGGCAGCGCAAGGGTCCCTGCGTTCTGGCGTGCATTGTGCAGGAGAGATGATCTGTCAGGTGTTCAGGGTACAGGACTTTCATTTCCCTGCAGGGGTTGATTCACCGGTTCAGCCTGCCTTCCGGACGTGATGACAGAAAAGGGAGTTGTCCGCAAAGGAGGAAAAGGGATTCTGCGTCAGCTGACACAACGTCCCTGAAGATTTTTACAAAATCACGAAGGATCAGGGCTTGTTTGCGATTGAACATCTGAACGTGTCAAGATAAAAAAACAGTGATCGTAGTGGTATCCTGCTATCTTCCGAAAAATCGTCTCCAGCCGATCGTTTTTGCGGTATCCTGCGGCAGTGTTTCGGGCTGTTCCCTGTACTGGTGAAGAGGGAGGTGAAGATGGGACACCTCGTCGTGAACGGTCTCATGAACGCGGGTTCCACAGAACGGGCAGAAATTCGCTTTTTCCGGGAGCTTCTTCCCACAATGGAAACAATAGGCAATCTGGACGGCGGATGAAGGCGAGGTCCCGGTTGCTCCAGGTGCCGGTGCCTGGTCTGCTGCGGGTTTGCCAGGGGATTGTGCACGTGCAGGCGTGGCAGTGGGAGGCGGGGTGCGGGATGCAGGAAGTATCATGGTATCCGTGAGGGGCCGCGCTTCCGGAGCCGTGGCAGGCTCCTGGGCCTGGATCCCCCCGGGAATTGCCGCTGATATGGTCTGTTCGATGAGGTGAACCCATTCTTCTGCTTCCCGGCCCCTGTCCTCTCCGGTATGCATAAAAACCAGCTTCATGGTCCTGACATCGTCATCCGATGTCCTTACAAAAAGCACGAGCACCGGTTCCCGGGTGGGAGATGCTTCAAGATTGCTGCTGACTATCGTCTGTATTGGAATCTCCTTTGCCGTGATCCCGGATTTCCGGTCGTTCTGATCAATTAAAAAAAGCCTCTTGTTGGTGAGATACGATTCAAACCTGATCTTTTTTATCTGGATATCAGAAGAGAAGATCCGGAGATTCTCTCCCGGGTACAGGTATCGCTCTGCGCCGGCGGGCTCTTCATCACTCATGGGAGAATCCGGTGTATCAAAGTTGTTTGCGCTCATAATTCCGACCCGCTGATGTACCTTTCATTTTGGGTTTCTGGCTTTATATTTTTTCAGGACAGCGTGGGATCGAACAGTGCCCTGCAGGTACTTCCTTTTTGGGGTATTGGAACGCGGCAATCCTGTCATTGCCGAAGTGCACCGCCAATTTTTATACCGATATGCCGGGAGAGATGAATGGGGAAGGGAAAAAGAAGTGGTCAGAGGAGTTTTTTTATTATCCCGGGTATCTCGGCGGGCCGGCCTGCGACAGGGACTTCCATCTTCCGGAGCCGCTCAATCTTGGAACGGGCATCACCCTCCCCTCCTTCGATGATAGCTCCGGCATGCCCCATCCTCTTTTCGGGCGGGGCCGATATTCCGGCAATATACGCCGCAAGGGGGAGGTCTGTGGAGCGGGCCCCCTCTTCTTCAAGGGCGCCCCCGACCTCGCCAATAAGAACCACTGCTTTTGTCTGGCCATCCTCTTCAAAATGCCGGAGAACATCGGAAAATGTCTGTCCGATGACAGGATCCCCCCCAATCCCCACCACCGTGCTCTGGCCAAGCCCGGCCTTGGTAAGTTCATCCACTATTTCATACGTCAGTGTTCCGCTCCGCGAGATTACCCCGATATTTCCCCGGGAGAACAAATGCGCTGGCATGATACCCAGTTTGATCTCCCCGGGAGAAAGGAGCCCGGGGCAGTTTGGACCCACGACGGCACAGTCATGAAGTTTTGCATACGCGATCGCCTTCATCGTGTCATGGACCGGGATATGCTCGGTGATGGTGACCGCCAGAGAGAGGCCGGCACTTGCCGATTCCATGATAGAGTCCCCGGCAGCACCAGCGGGCACAAAAATAACACTCACCTGAGCATCACACTCTGCATTCGCGTCCCTGATGCTGTTATAGACGGGTACGCCGTGTATCTCCTGGCCCCCTTTACCGGGCGTGACCCCGGCAACGACCCCGGTTCCTCCAATGCTTTTTGCGTACTCGTTCATGAGCGCAATATGAAAGGCACCCTGGCGTCCCGTTGCACCGGTGACAATGATACCTGCCGATTTATCAGCATAAATCATCTGACCGCCTCCACTGCAGCCCTGACCGCCTCCTCCATAGAATCCAGCATACGATATCCTTTCTCCATGAGGAGGCACTTGCCCTCTTCCTCGTTTGTCCCGGCAAGGCGGACAATGACTTCCTGGCTGATATTGGCATCGATGATCCCGCGGGCAACCTCGTCACACCTGGTAATCCCCCCAAGAAGATTCACGATGATTACCCTGACAGAGGGGACCCCGGCAACAAGCCTCACTGCATGCATGACGCGTTCCTGGTCAGCACCCGCCCCCCACATCAAGGAAGTTGGCAGCCTTTCCGTTGAAAAAATCGATCAGGTCGAGCGTCGCCATCGTGAGCCCCGCGCCGTTCCCGATAACACCGATGTTCCCCTCAAGTTCGACGTAGGAAAACCCGTGCCTCTCTGCTTCCCTTTCGCGCTCGGTAAGGTCCCTGTTCTGGGAGATGCCCTGCCGTTTCAGAGCATTATCATCAACGATAAGCTTGGCATCCGCTGCAAAGATGCCGGAAGAAGTGGTCACAAGGGGATTTATCTCTGCAAGCAGGGCGTCTTTCCTGCAAAAGACAGTGTAAAGGCTCTGGAGTATCCTGCCCGCTTCCTTTGGTGCCCCTCCCAGGAGATCACGAAGCATAAATGGGGGGATCTCTGTCATCAGGAGAGGAACTGATGCTTTCCTGATTGCCGAGGGGCACTCCTTTGCCAGGGTTTCGATCTCGACCCCGCCCTCTTCTGTGAAGAGGATAAGGGCCTCTTTCGTGGAACGATCCACTGCGATGCTGGCATAGTACTCGTGGATGATCGGGAGTCGTTCTTCGGCAAGGATCTCCCGCACCGGTACACCCTTGATTGTCTTTCCAAACAGGGATCTGGCAGTTGCGACCCCGTTTTGGCGGTCTGCAATAAGAATCCCGCCCGCTTTTCCCCTTCCCCCGACATCTACCTGGGCTTTCAGTATAAACTCGGGAGGGAGTTTTTCCAGGTACTCCGACAGCTCGTCTGCAGAACGGATCAGGAACCCCCTGGGGATCGGGATCCCATGTTCGGCAAAGACCGATTTTGCTTCATGCTCAAGAAATTTCATCTGTTCTTCTCCTCATCTGCCAGTTCAAAGCCCCGTTTCATCGCCTTTACATTCAGGGATTCGGTCCCTTTCGGAACTGAATCAAGGATCGCCTTCTCGATGGAATCCCGGCTCACTACGCCGGTTGCGGCTACGAGGGCACCGAGCATGATGATGTTTGCCACGATATCCCTGCCAAGAGTTTCACGTGCCTCACGGGTTGCCGGTATCTCGATATACCGGCAGGCGGGGCGCGAATGGACCAGCGTGCTGTCCACGAGCATTTCGGCATCACTGCAGGCTGCCTCCCCGTATTTTTCAAAGCCCTCCTGGGACATGATCACATAGATGTCCGGGGTTGTCACCTTGGGGTACAGCACGGGTTCATCATCGATTATCACCGCACTCATTGAAGCCCCCCCCCGCGCTTCCGGCCCGTATACCTGGGTCTGCACTGCATACTTGTTGTCGTACATGACTGCTGCCCGGCCGAGAATGACGGCAGCAAGGATAATTCCCTGTCCTCCGAACCCGGAAAACCTGACCTCGTGTCTCATGGCCGCACTCCCAGGGCAGGCCGGTTTCGCCGTACAAATTCTCCTGAAAGGATCATGTCGGCGGGGACCTCCTCCCCTTTCTCCCTCATCCGTGCTGCCTTTTCAACGAGCATGGTATGGGTCCTGAAGTATTCGATCTGGTCGATGACCTGCCTGAACCTGTTTCTCCTGCCGTAATTGGTTGGGCATTGCACCAGCGATTCGATAAATGAAAAACCGGGAGTCTCAAACCCGGTAAGGATAGCCCGGGTGAGTTCACGGACATGGTACGAGGTCCATCTGGCCACGTAATTTGCTCCCGCTGCGGAAGCGAGACCGCAGAGGTCAAACGCCGGCTCGCCGGATCCGTAGGGAGTTGTAGTGGAAAGCCCCCCCATCGGGGTGGTAGGGCTTCCCTGCCCCCCCGTCATCCCATAGATCATGTTATTCATACAGACAACGGTTATGTCGATATTTCTCCGGCATGCGTGGATGAAATGGTTTCCGCCGATTGCAGCGAGATCTCCGTCGCCAGTAAATACAACGACATGCAGCCCCGGATTTGCCAGTTTTATCCCGGTGGCAAAAGCAAGCGCTCTCCCGTGCGTGGTATGGAGCGAATCGGTGACGATGTAACCGGGTGCACGCGATGAGCACCCGATGCCCGATACAAAGACGGTATCCTGCTTCTTCCACCCGATCTGATCGACTGCTGCGAGGGTGCAGTTGAGGATGGTCCCGTTCCCGCATCCTGCACAGAAGATATGGGGAAGACGGTCCTGCCTGAGCCACTCCTCCTCGCTCATCGAACTTCCTCCAGTATCCTGTAAAGATCGCCAGGGGTATGGAGGTCGCCGCCAAGTTTCGGGACCGCTATCACATCTCCGTGAACATGCCTCTCGATCTCGCGGGCTATCTGGCCGAGGTTCTGTTCAGGGACGATAAAAGTCTCCGCGTTCTCAAAACGGGACAGGAGCGACTCCGCAAACGGCCAGACCATCTTCAGCCTGAGATGCCCGATACATTCTCCTGCGTGATCATGGAGCACCTGCTGTACGGACCGGGATGGTGCACCGTAGGAGACAAATACCGTCTCTGCTTCGGGGTTGATCAGGTCATACGAAGTTATGGATTCGCGGGCTCCCTCGACTTTTTCCACAAGCCGTTTTACGAGATCCTCGTGGATTTTCGGGCTGGTGGTGCAGGGATATCCGCGTTCATCATGGGTGAGGCCGGTTACATGCACTCCATAGCCCTTCCCAAACGCGGGAAATCCCGGCACGAGATTCTCCCCTGCTTTGAACGGCAGGGCTCCCGGCTCAAGCGGCACCCGTTGTTCGGAGAGAACACGGTCCGGGATACTCAGGCTCTCCCTCATATGCCCTATGATCTCGTCGGCCATGAGGAAGACCGGGACCCTGAAACGCTCAGCGAGGTTGAATGCATCGACCGTCAGATCGAACATCTCCTGGACACTTGCCGGACAGAGGGCTATCGCACTGTAATCCCCGTGAGAGCCAAAGCGGCACTGGAGCATATCCCCCTGGCCGGACATCGTGGGCTGCCCGGTTGAAGGTCCTCCGCGCTGGATGTTGACGATAACACAGGGAGTTTCTGTCATGACTGCGTACCCGATGTTCTCCATCATCAGGGAGAAGCCGGGACCGCTTGTCGCAGTCATTGCCTTTGTCCCGGTCCATGAAGCGCCTATGACAGCAGCGATACCGGCGATCTCATCCTCCATCTGGATGAATACCCCCCCCATTTTAGGGAGGCGGAGGGCCATATGCTCTGCCACCTCGGTCGAAGGGGTGATGGGATAGCCGCCAAAGAAACGGCAGCCTGCAGCGAGCGCCCCTTCAGCACAGGCGGTATTCCCCTGCATGAATTCAGTCCGGGTCAATATTCGATCGCCACCTTTTTTGGAACATGTTCTTCCTCCTCCACCCATGAGATCGCCTGGTCAGGGCAGATCATCTGGCAGGTGCCGCAGAGGGTCCTCCCGTACAGGTTCCGGAGCCGGCAATTGGCACACCGCTCAGGACGGTCGAGTTCGGGAACGATTACCCCTTTCCGGTTGGCTTTCTTTCCGGGCTTAAAGATCCGGTACGGACAGACCAGGGTGCAGAGATTACATCCCTTGCACCGGTGCTCATCTATCTGCAGTCTCATGGAATGGTCCTTTACGCTAGTTAGGTGAACTGTTTGTGGAATTGTTTCTTTGCTTTCCGTGAGATATCCGCAAAGAGGTCATTTCCATGGGAATCGATTCCGACAACGAGGGGGAGCGAATCGAGTTCAATGATCCAGATCGCCTCAGCCATACCGAGTTCCTCAAAAAAGACGCCTTTTAATACCATTTTTGAGGCAGCAAGCACTGCACATCCTCCCGTGCAGGACAGGTAAATCCCCCTTCCCCGAAGCTGTTCGCACACCTCTTTCCCCATTCCCCCTTTTCCGATGAGTGCACGCACCCCCTTGTCAAGGAGAAACTCCGTAAGGGTATTCATTCGTGCTGAAGTGGTGGGGCCTGCAGCAAGGATACGCGATCCCAGAATGACAGGGCCGCAGTGATAGACTGCCGCTCCATCAGGCTCAAAGGGGATGCCGTCCTCCATCATTTTGAGATGTGCTTCATCCCGTGCGGTATACACGATTCCGGAGAGGGTAACATGGTCCCCTGCGTGCAGCGAGAGGACTTCATTTCCAAGCGGGGTAGTAAGACTGACCCTGTTCACCATTCCACCTCTACGGTTGCCCTGCGGGCAGCCCAGCACTGGACATTCACCGCAACGGGCAGGGATGCAGTATGGCAGGCAGCAGTCCTTACCTTGACCGCGAGTGCCGTGGTATCTCCGCCAAGCCCCATCGGGCCAATCCCGAGAGCGTTGACCGCATCACAGAGTTCCTGTTCAAAAGGGTCCATGGTATCGACAGGGAGAAGCAGGGCTTCCTTGGCCAGTGCGGCGCAGCCGTCAAATGTCCCGCCGATTCCGACCCCGAGTACGACAGGGGGGCACGGCCTGCCACCTGCGATCAGCATTGTTTCGGCGACAAACCGGGGAATTGTATCTTTTTCTGTAGGGAGAAGCATTGCCAGCCGCGACATGTTTTCAGCTCCAGCTCCCTTTGGGAGGACCGTGACGGAAAGACGGTCACCAGGCACTATATGGACCGAGGGCATACCCGGGCCGGTATTATCCCCGTAATTCTTTCTTTCGAGAGGAGAAACGACGTTTGGCCGTAACGGGACCTCCCTGGTTGCTCTCCGCACTCCTTCACTTACTGCCAGAATGAGCTCACGGGAAAACGGCACATGCGGTGGTACGGTGAGATAGATCACCGGGACTCCCGTGTCCTGGCAGATAGGCAGGGTGAGCCGTTCTGCAAGAGCGATATTTTCGAGAATATTTGACAATTCATTCCTGGCGACCGCGGACGACTCCCTCTTTGCAGCAGAACGGAGTGCCCTGACTATATCGGGGGGGAGGGTCGTCTCTGCCACCCGGAATGCACGGCATGTGGCAGAAGACAAAGCCCGGTACATCGGGTCATCTTCCGGAAGCACCATCACCAGTACTCGGCGAAGAAAATCTATAATCGTTTCTATCCGGAATCAGGGGAAAAAGAAATGGAGGGTTGAAGAGGGGTGTTTATTCGGTTTCGTTCACAGCCGGGCCTGGGATCTCGGCAGGAACTGAGCCGCCCTTGTCAACAACAGTGAAATATGCGGGGGAAGGGAGTTTGTGGCTGCCCGCTTTCATGGCAACTTTCGCCTTGTCGAGGTACTGGGGGGTCGTATAGGTGGTGAAGACTATCTGGTCTTTCATCACCCGGGCCGCGGTCCCGACAGCCTTTCCGAATGCAAGTCTCATCCCTTCAGAGACACGATCTGCGCCGGCACCTGTTGCCTGCTTGTTCTCGCGGAGGACATGATGCGGGAACACCCGGAGTTTGAGATGGAAATTCATCCGCCCGACGTCCTTGAGCAGTTTGCGGTTGATGCTGATACGGGCTGCTTCGAGCGCGCTATGGCGAATCTGGCAGGACTCTTCGACGATAAGATTCAACTCGAGAGGAAATTCCTGGGAAAGGTTACCCATGTCAAACGTGACGACCTTGCTTCCGGGTACACCGCCCATGTATTCTCTTCTCGTATACGCTTTCTTGTCCAGATTCCTGTACATTTTGGCTGGTTTTCGAACCATGGTAGATCATTCCTGAAATTGGACCCAGCTCCACACTATGAGGCTATTTGCAGAGCACCGGGACGAATCACGACTGCTTTTATAAAATGGAAATGTTGTGTATTAAATCTTATTGAAGGGTGCACTTCGGCTGGGTGATAAGATCAAGCACTTTTCGTCTCACCTGCGCAAATTCGGTATTCGTCCGGTTACGGGGACGGTCGAGCTCGATCGGAATGATCTCACAAACTCTCCCCGGGCGCGGGGTAAGCACGACCAGGCGGTCGGCAAGATAGACAGCCTCATCGACGCTGTGGGTAACGAAAATAATCGTCTTTTTTGTCTTTTGCCAGATCTCGAGCAATTCCTTCTGGAGCAGGTTCCTGGTCTGGGCATCAAGCGCACCGAATGGTTCGTCCATCAGCAGGATCTCGGGCTCGATGGCCATTGCACGTGCGACGGCAACTCTCTGGCGCATCCCGCCTGATAGCTCAGAAGGGTAACTGCGTGCGAACTGGGATAACCCAACGAGTTCGAGATACGGTTGTGCACGATGATATCGCTCTTCCCGTCCGAATCCCTGCATCTCAAGGCCGAAGGCGACATTGTCGATTACATTCCGCCAGGGGAACAGGGAATACTCCTGGAAGACAATCCCCACTTTTGGATTCGGTCCCTGGATCTGCTCTCCGTTCAGCAGGATCTCTCCTGCTGATGCATGGTCAAGGCCAGCCAGCATGCGCAGGAGGGTAGTCTTCCCGCAGCCGGACGGCCCGAGCACGCAGATAAATTCTTCCTGATGTATGGTGAGATCGACCCCTTCGATCGCATAGAGCACTGAACCATCATCACGGACAAAGCCCCGTGTAAGGTTCTTGATGACAAGGTCTCCCATATTATGCCACCTCTCCAGACCGCCACCTGAGGAAATGGTGGTCGATATAATACCTGAAGAGCCAGTCAAAAAGAAGGCCAATCACACCGAGCAGGAGCATGTAAACGACAACACTGTCCATCTGGTGCAGATTATAGAAGTGCCATAGCTTCTGGCCGAGTCCGTACTTTGAGACTCCGAACAGTTCAGCAGCAACAAGACACATCCAGCCGACACCACTGGCAATCCGTATCCCGGACGCAATTTGGGGAAGAGCTGAAGGAAATGCAATATACCGGATCAGGTCACGATCTTTGGTGCAACCCAGCATCTTTCCGGCTTCAACAAAAACCCGTGGTATCCCCCTAAAACCAGAGTAAGTGTTGATCACGATGGGGAAGACCGCACCAATGAAGATGACAAAGCCTGCGGATGCATCCGTTAACCCGAACCATATGATTGCAAAGGGAATCCAGGCAAGGGGGGGTATTGGACGGATGATTTCGATGATTGGATCCATAAAGGCATCAACCCCCCGGTACCACCCCATTAGTATGCCGCAGGGGATCCCGATGAGTAGTGCCGCGCCGAGACCGATCCCGAAATGAATAAGACTTACCCAAATATCCTTCAGGAGTGTATCGCTCTTGAGAAGGTTCAGGAAAGCATTGAGGACATCCACCGGAGACGGGAGGATAAATGCATTTTTCACCACCAATGATGCCATCGCCTGCCAGAAAAGCAGCACAAAAATGATGGCGAGAACACCAAGCCATTTGTCAGAAAATTTCTTTCCTCCGATATTCAAAGAACTGCATCTCCGTCCTGATTGTATCTGGTAGAACTATTTGTTACAAGTATTCTTCCGTCAGCTGAATAAAATCCTGACTGATTCGCTATTCAACAGAACAGATGAAGGGCTGATCATACAGCAAAAAAAGAATCATGAGGGTGATCAAGCTGTCGCTTTCTGGTACAGCGTCAGGTCAAAAAGGTCAGCCTGAGTCAGCGGTTTTTTAATATAACCCAATTCGTACTGGATTTGTGCATAATCCATGACCGAATCGACGATAACTTTTGGGTCGGTAACCAGCGTTCCATCCCAGTTTTTGAACGATTCCTCGACAACCGCTCCATTAGCCCCGGTTTTTGCCGCGTAAATTGCAGCTGCCTCATCGGGATTCTGGACCGCAAATTCCGTTGCATTGATATGCGTTTTAATAATCTGTTCAACAATTTCCGGATGATCCCGAATCAGATCGCCACTTGCAACGAGAACACAACAGGTATGTCCGGGATACATTTCTCCTGATTGTACTATAGTCCTCCCGCTTCCGCTGGCTTCAATTACCGAAGGAGAGGGATGTGGCAGGAATACGGCATCCACTTTTCCGGCAGTGATTGCGGTAATAGCGTCTCCCGGACCCATCCCTAGTATCTCAACATCTTTGTCAGGATCAATGTTGTTTGCAGTTAACCAGTCGCGCAGAACAGTGTCCTGGATCGTGCCTGCCTGGAATGTGGCGATCTTCAATCCTTTCAATGACTGAGGGCCGGTATAGTTGAGACCTGTCCGGAGAACCAGATCCGAACCTTGCGTGTTTACCCCGGCAACGATTTTTGCATCGAGACCGGTACTCACCGCTGAAAGAACCGGGGCTGCACCAACATAAGCAACATCGAGATCTCCCGCAAGCATCGCCTGCATCTCAGGTGCTCCTGTGGGAAACACATAATCCGTTACATTCTTGACTCCGTACGGTGCGAGATCCTTCTGCCACCATCCTTTCTCCATGGCAATCATGTGGGCTACCTGGTGAGTACTCGGCTGGTATCCTATCCTCATTTCGGTCTTTTTCTCGCTTGGCGGGTTGATACAACCGGCAATGAGCAGGGCCATGACCACGGTTAAGGCAATAATAATCGTTGGTGTAATTTTCATGGATAGTACATTTGCTTTTGTGCCTATAAATTCTCTTATAGAGCTAATAATAGTATACAATTGTACTTATTAATGTATATTATTGGACAATTATATTAATAATATGCTTTTATTGTCCAGACTCTCCGCATTCAGACATTTTTTTGGACAAAAGTGTTTTATAGCCATACTTATTATCCCTTCTGTATATTGCCATGGTACTCAGTGATCCTGTCGATCGTCTTATGCGTGCTGCCCTGATATCCGATGAGGAATTTGTGCAGTCACTCAACCACATAATGAAGAACGAGATACGGATTAGTGTGCGGGAGCTTTCTGAAAAGAGCGGGATTGCCCAGAGTTCCCTTTATAAGATTCTCCATGGTCGCCGATCCCCTAACCTTTCAACCCTTCGTGCTGTGGTGCATGCCCTCCGGCAATTTGAACGGTCGCCTGAAGGGGAGTTCATCGGCCTTATTGCTGCACGACCGGTCCTTGACACGGTCCAGGAGAGGAATGCCGATGTGGACGGGCGCCATATCCGGGTCCGCGAGTATCCTGTGCATACCATGGAAGATGCGATCGTCGCTGCTGTCCGTGCCGAGCGGGAGGGGGCAACAGCCATTGTGTGTGCCCCGATCGTATCAAGCATCATCGAACAGCTGGTCCACATTCCCGTTGCCACCATCATCCCGCGCGAATCGGTTCAGCGTGCTATCGAGCTCGCTGCACGCAAGGCGTGGCTTTAATCTTTTTTCGCGTTCTTCTAAGGTATAGAGGTTCTATACGGATGCGCAATGATGTGGTGCGGAGAGGGCGCCTTTCAGGGGAGCGGACCGGGGAGATGATGCATTTTCTCTCCTCAATGGTGGTGGACAGGCATATCGCTGATGCTGATATCCTGGTGGATATCGCTCATGTCATTATGCTTTCAAAACAGCGGATCCTTGATGAGGAGACAGTCCGGCCATTGCTCTCAGCTCTCCTTGGACTCTACGATGAAGGGATCCCCGAATCGGTATTCGATGACGTGTACGAGGATGTTCACGCGGGAATCGAAGCGTACCTGATTGCTACGGTCGGTGAAGAGACCGGTGGCCGAATGCACATGGGGAGGTCCCGGAACGATGAAGTGGCTGCATGTCTCCGCATACGGCTGAGGGAAGACGTGCTCCGGCAGCTTTTCATCCTGTTCAGGCTTCGTGAGACTCTCATCTGCCTTGCAGAAGAACACACGGGGACGGTGATGCCCGGGTTTACCCATCTCCAGCATGCCCAGCCGACGACGCTTGCACATCACCTGCTTGCCTACGAACAGGCGTTCTCCCGAGACTGCGAGCGGTTATCCGAAACCTTCTCCCGCGTCAACCAGTCCCCGCTTGGGGCGGCAGCCTTTGCATCGACAGGATATCCTGTAAACAGGGAATACACTGCCCGTATCCTTGGATTTGACGGAGTGCTCGTAAATACCATGGATGCGGTGTCATCGCGGGATTTTGCTCTCGAGGTTCTCTCCTGTCTCTCGATTATGATGACGGGGGTGAGCCGGCTTTGTGAAGAGATTATCCTGTGGAGTTCATCGTTTGCCGGTTTCGTCTCACTCGAGGATGCATTCTGCTCGACCAGCTCCATCATGCCCCAGAAGAAAAACCCGGATACGGCAGAGATCATGAGGGCGAAATCGGCCTCGCTCATCGGCGCTTATACCTCGGCCTCTGCTACGATGAAAGCGCTCCCGATGAGTTATAACAGGGATCTCCAGGAACTAACCCCAAGTCTCCTGCGGGGTATAGAGGACGCCAAGCACAGCACCAGTCTCCTTAACGACATGCTTCTGACCGCTTCCTTCAATCGTGAACGGATGAGGGAGGAGGCGGGAAAAAGTTATTCAACCGCCACGGATCTTGCCGATATGCTTGTCCGGAAATGCGGCCTCCCATTCCGCACTGCCCACAGTATTGTCGGAAGAGCGGTGCAGAACGGAGGCCTTGACCGGGAGCGCCTGGATGAAGCGGCAATCAGTATCACCGGGTCTCCACTCCCTGCGAATTCTTTTTCGGAGACAGATATCATGGATGCGCTTGATGTCGAAAAGAGCATTGAGCGGAGAAAAGCAACAGGGAGTCCGTCCATCCTCTCTACCCGGAGTGCACTCGAATGCAGTAAAAAGAGGCTCGAAGATGAGCGGCAGAGCGCTGAGCAGCGTGCAATGGCATTGAAAGAGGCAATCGATGCACTCATCCGGGACGGACGGAGGATTGCCCTTGAGCAGTGATTTCCGTTCAGGTGACATGGTTCTCTGCAGGCATGGTGAAAAAGAGCGTACCGGGACCTACATCACCGGAAGGGACGGGATGGCGGTGATAAAACTGGACAGCGGATACAACATCGGGGTTTTGGCATCTGAAATCACCCTGGTGAACCGGCCTGAAACCATGTCGCCCGGTCCTGTCAGGGTCACCCAGGATGAGAATCTCCCCCAGCTCTCTATTGTATCGACCGGCGGTACTATCGCGAGCCGGATCGATTATCGTACCGGGGCAGTCACCAGCCAGTTCGATGCTGAGGATATTCTCCGCGCTATCCCGCGGCTCGTGACCATCGGGAAGTACCGTGCCAGGAAACTCTATACAATATTATCAGAGAATATGACTCCTGCAATCTGGAAGGAACTTGCAGAAGCGGTATATAAGGAAATCCAGAGTGGTTCTGCAGGGGTACTTGTCACTCACGGGACCGACACGATGGCGTACAGTGCTGCAGCCCTGAGTTTCATGATCGACACTCCTGTCCCGGTCATATTTGTCGGGTCACAGAGGTCAGCCGACCGCCCGAGCAGCGATAATACGGTCAATGCTCTCTGCAGTGCCAGTGCGGCAGTGAGTGATCTCGGTGAGGTTGCCGTGGTGATGCATGGCACCACGAGCGATGACTCCTGCTCTATTCATCGTGGCACTAGGGTGAGGAAGATGCACACTTCCCGCAGGGATGCGTTCCAGAGCATCGGTATTCCCCCGATAGGGAGGGTGAGGTATCCCTCCCTCGAGGTTGAGCTCACGGATGCTGCGGTCCGGAGGGGAACCCGGGAGCCTGCCATCGCCACCTCGCTCGAAGAAAGGTGCGGGCTTCTCTATTCCTACCCGGGGATGACCGGGGCGGCCATCAGTTCCTATACCGGGTACAAAGGGCTGATCATTGCCGGTACCGGGCTTGGTCATGTGAGCACCGCCCTTATTCCCCCGATCAGGGCGCTCATCAGCGAAGGGACAACAGTCGTGATGACATCCCAGTGCCTGCACGGGAGAGTATGTGACAGGGTGTATGACACCGGCCGGGACCTTTTAAAGGCCGGAGTTATCGAGGGAGAAGATATCCTTCCTGAGGTCGCTTTCGTGAAACTGATGTGGGTTCTTGGCAATGCAAAGGATCCTGAACGCGTAGGGGCTATGATGCGATCCTCCCTGAAAGGTGAGTGCGGGGGGAGGTCCCTTTGATCGACTACGAACGGCTCGGACTGAAAGCCGGAATAGAGATCCACCAGCAGTTGAACACCCACGAGAAACTGTTCTGTCACTGCCCGACCTGCCTCAGGAGATTTGACGATCATGACAAGGAGTTT
This sequence comes from uncultured Methanoregulaceae archaeon, assembly GCA_963828315.1. Taxonomy (GTDB): domain Archaea; phylum Halobacteriota; class Methanomicrobia; order Methanomicrobiales; family Methanospirillaceae; genus UBA9949. Next base: position 131,309 of record CAWHEC010000017.1, read on the forward strand.
TTCCGTTACCTGAGGGCGACCGAGAGCGAACTCGGAGAGATCGATGCCGCAGCAAAAGAGGAGATGAAGCACGAGCGCATGTTCTGTTATTACGGCTACGACACGACATGCCTTGTTGAATATGATGAAGAGCCGCCTTCACCCTTGAATCCGGAGGCACTGGAACTCTCCTGTATCATCGCCCGCCTTTTTGGGATGACCCCTGTCGAGCAGATACATACGATGCGAAAACTTGTTATCGACGGGTCCAATACGAGCGGGTTCCAGAGGACTGCCCTCATCGCGGTTGATGGGATACTCCCGAATGGGGGCAGGATCGAGACGATCTGCCTGGAAGAAGAAGCTGCCCAGAGAGTCGAGGGTGATACCTTCTCCCTTGACCGTCTGGGAATTCCCCTTGTTGAGATAACGACCTCCCCCTGCATGCATACCCCTGATGAGGTCCGGCAGATTGCGGGATATCTCGGAATGGTGCTCCGTTCCACAGGAAGGGTCAAACGGGGGCTTGGAACAATCCGGCAGGATATCAACATCTCTATACGGGACGGGGCCCGTGTCGAGATCAAAGGGGTGCAGGAACTTGACCTGATCGGGGAAGTGGTCGTGCGGGAGGTCCAGCGGCAAAAAAATCTCGTTGAGATACGGGATGAACTCCTGAAACGGGGAGCATCCGTGCACCGATCGCCCGCTGATGTCACCGGGCTCTTTACGTCTACCGCTTCTGCTATCCTGAAAAAAGCCCCGCACATCCTTGCCATTCGCCTTCCAGGGTTTGCAGGGCTTGTTGGCAGGGAGATACAGCCCGGGAAAAGGCTTGGCAGCGAGTTCTCGGATTACGCAAAGAAATGCGGAATCGGGGGAATATTCCATACCGATGAGCTTCCAGCCTACGGGATCACCGCTATGGAGGTGGAACGACTCCGGAGTCATCTCAAATCCGGGCCTGATGAGTGTATTGTCCTTGTCGCTGCAGACAAGCGGAAGGGTTCCTGTGCTGCAGAGCAGGTTATCATGAGGGCTGAGGCTGCAATGAAGGGCGTTCCTGAAGAGACAAGAAGGATGCTTGAGGAAGGAAGCACGTCTTACATGCGCCCTCTTCCCGGAGCTGCCCGTATGTATCCGGAGACGGATGTCTTTCCTGTCCGGATAGATGCCGGGTGGTATGCAGGGCTCCCGGTACCCGAACTGCTTGTCGAGAAGGCGGAGCGGTTTATCCGGGACCTTCACCTCGACCCTGCCCTCGCATCCCAGCTTGCTTCGTCTGAGCAGGTATTTCTCTTTGAACGGGCGGTTGCCGAAGGGATAACGCCATCACTCGCGGCACGGACCCTGCTTTCAAGTATAAAGGAACTTGCACGGGCAGGTTCCGACACTTCCTGCCTCTCGGATGAGAATATCCTGATGGTATTACGAGCAGTGGAAGATGGCCGGGCAGCAAAGGAAGCAGTACCGGCAATCCTTGAAAAAGTGGCTTCCGGCTCCAGCGTACCGGACGCTGTTGCTGAATGTGCCCCCGCAGTTTCCCGTGATCGCCTCGAAGAGATTGTCCATACGATCGTTACGGGCCGGCAGGAGTTTGTACAGGAAAAAGGGATGGGAGCCCTCGGCCCTCTCATGGGACTCGTGATGGCAGAAGTACGTGGTTCGGTTGATGGCAGACTGGTGAGCCAGGTGCTGAAGCAGGAGATCTCCCGGCAGCTCTCTGCGAGAGATCCAGGTGACAAGGTTTAAGTGAGCGCCTTCCATAATTAATGAGGAGTTTTTCATATGGGTAAGACAGGAACAGTCCAGTGGGTGCAGGTGAAAGGTGTGAAAGGCCAGATCCGTCTTGTGCCGAGAGCTGAAGGTGAATTGAAGCGGGCAGGGCCCAACCAGCGGTTCAAAGCCGGGGCATCGCTCAAAAAACTCGAAGCAGCGACCGGTGATGGCAGAGGAGGGCCCAGGAGGGGCGGCGGACGAGGAAGAGGAGGCAGGGGAGGTCGCGGAGGGCGCGGCGGCGAGCAGGGTCCCACTGCAAACCCCATGATCCGGAGACGGATGCGCCGTGCAAAAGTGTCGATCATGGGTGCAAAACAGAAATCGGCGCGTTAGCACCCTGTAGAACGATATCAATCTTTTTTTTAATCCCGGAGTATATCCGGCTCCAGCCGTAACACTCATCACGAAATGAGCTGAGAGAGTGAACATGGATCAGAAGATCGCAGTAAAAACGTACCAGTTCGCCGAACGGGCGAAGTCAGAACTGATAATCTGCTCACAGCTCACGATTGCTCTCACAGGATTTCCGGATCCTGAGAGGGCCGGGGGAAAAAGGATGCTTATCCTGGTCCTTGAATCAGTGCGTGCGGAGCTCGAGTTTGCCTTCAGGGATACGGAGAAGGCCGAGTTCAGAAAGGCAACAGCACTCCTGAGTGAGGCCATCAGCCAGGTTGAAAGCGACCAGTATGAAGCCGCCTCGCTGAAATTATCAGAGTCGATCAGTGCTGCAACTACCGCCGCACAGGGAGCCTGGCAGGTGTTATCAGACAATGGACTCCTCTGAATTCCATGGGTTTTTGAGCACCCGGTGTTCCGTCCGTGATTACAACAAAGAGGAGATTGTCGACGACGAGATCGCCTATCTCATGGATTGCGCGGCGATGGCACCAAGTGCCGGGAACCTGGAAGCCTGGGATGTGGTCCTTGTCCGCGATACGGACAGGAAGGAAGCTTTGTCTGATGCAGCAGGGGGACAACCACAGGTTATGCACGCTCCCGCAGTGTTTGTCGTCTGTGCGAACTATGTGAGGTCCATGTCCCGGTATGGGGAGAGGGGTATCCTTTACGCGGTCCAGGATGCAACCATCGCATGCACGTACCTGATGCTTGCTGCTCATGCAATCCAGCTCAGGTCCTGCTGGGTCGGTGCATTTGACGAGGAGGAAGTGAAAGAAATCCTCTCCCTCCCTCCCCACATCCGTCCGATCACCCTGCTCTGTATAGGGAAAGGGAGATTACCTTCAAATCTGACCGAACGAATGCCCGTGAGCGAGCATTTCAATACCGAGGAGTGGTATCACGATGCCTGACTATGTAGTGACGCTGGAGTCCGCATGGGTGATCAAGGATGTGGAATCCCTTGATGACGCAGTAGGGATAGCCATCAGTGAAGCCGGGAAAAGGCTGAATCCTTCTGCAAAGTTTGTTGAGATCGAGGCAGGGATGCTCGAATGCCCGTTCTGCGAGGGAGAGCTGAACAGCGCGCTGGTCGTTGCAAACACCGCGCTTGTCGGCCTGCTGCTTGATATGAAAGTATTCAGGGCTGAATCGGGTGACCATGCGGCGAAGATTGCAAAATCTGTTGTCGGAAAGGCGCTTCGCGATATACCCCTCCTGGTGAAAGAAGTAAGTGAATTATGATCCATATCGTTGGTCATACTGCGATCGATCATATCTCCCGGGTCTCTTCCCTCCCTGAAAGGAACGGGTCATCGACTATCACCAATCGCACCGTCCTTTTTGGCGGTGGTGCCGCCAATATCGCAACGGGAATTGCACGGCTGGGAGGGAACGTAACCCTGGTCAGTGCGGTTGGAGAGGACTTCAGAGGGAGTGACTACGAATCCTGGCTGAAAGAAAATGGCGTTCTTTTAGATTGCTACACGGTTTTTGGAAAGCATACGCCAACAGCATTCATGTTCACCGATCCTTCCGGAGACCAGATCACGTTCTTTGAATGGGGGGCTTCTGAAATTTTCAGGACATCCGATCCCCCCTCATTCCCTTTCGTGCACATGGCCACTGCTGACCCCGTATTTAATGCAAAAGTTGCAGAGAAGGCAGGTTTTACCTCGTTTGATCCCGGGCAGGATCTTCACCGCTATTCGGCCGAACAGCTGCATTCGATCATCTCAAGGGCTTCTCTTCTCTTCGCCAACCACCATGAGGTCGAGGGTATGTGCCGCATGATGAGCATTTCACAGAGCAGACTCATTTCAATGGTTCCTATGGCGGTGTTCACCCGCGGAGCCGAAGGGAGTACGCTCTATCTGGAAGGAGACGAGGAGCATATTCCTGCAATCCCGGTGAGGATGGTTGACCCCACCGGGGCTGGCGATGCCTACCGGGCAGGGTTCCTCACTGCATATGCAAAAAATTTTCCCCCCCGGATCTGCTGCAGGATCGGTACTGTTGTGGCATCGTATGTCGTGGAAGTTGAGGGATGCCAGACCAATCTCCCCGGTTGGGAGATGATGAAGTCGCGATATGAGAATTATTTTGGACCGCTGGTGACGAATGAGAAATAAAGCATCAGTATTCCTCCAAATCTGACAGGATCAAAGGGAGGATGCCATGGCAATCGTGAGCGGGGATGTAAAAATTGAGCGACTCAGCCGGTTCTTCTTTGTTGCCCCGTCATGGCCTGTATCCCTTGCCATCATTATAATCCTTGGTTTCATTATTGACGGGGCAAGTCTCCGGTTCGGACAGAATATCCAGTTTTTCGGGTCACTCTGTTTCACAATCCCTGCAATAACAGGATTTCTGGTAACAAAACCTTTGGTAAATTTGGTTTCAGGGCAGATCACATGGAACCGCTCGGCACTGCTTGCCCTTGCATGCACGGTCTTTGTGGTCATCATCTCCCTTATCGGAATGGTGGTGAGCGTCGCTCTGCTCCCCTTCTCCTATGCTATTGCACTTGGTTTTATTTTCGCGGCACGTCTTATCGTCCTCGCAGCTATCGCTGATTATCGTCTGACCCGCATGGCAGTCCCTGCCTTTATCCAGAGCGGGGCAGGAATCCTGGTCGGCATATATCTTTTTACCCAGCCGTTCGGTCTTTTTGCGATCACCTCCTCCCTTATTTTTGGTCTCGGGGTCGTTCTCCTCATATGGGCGATCGAACGTCCTCTCAATCGTGCATTCCATATCAACGCACTCAATTTCCTGAATACATTCATTGCCCATATCACTGATGGCTCAAAGACGATGGAAGATTTTTTTCGCGAGATTGGTGAGGAAGTATATGTCCCGCAGGTGAGCATCTTTTTCCGGCAGGGGGGGGAAAGGGTGTACTCTTTACCGTACCGAATGTCCACCCCGGGCCTCTGGGAGAGATTGGCGGGGGAAATCTTCCGAACTATCTCCAGTCAGCCTTCAGTGAAATGGTGATGGTGTCCCACGGGACTGCAACGCATGACTTTAACCTTGTTGCCGAAGATGAAATAAAAAAAATCGTCTCCGCAGTCACAGGAGGCTGGCCGGAACCTGACGTTTTCTGGTAACGCGAGTAAATCGTACCGATATACGTACGGTTCGGTTTCAGTTCTTTACCAGGTATTCAACGAAACCCTCCTTATTATCAGCACGCGGTCCCCTGAAAAAACCGAGGATATTGACCTGGGAGTGGGAATGGCGATCATGGCCGAAGGCCACTGCGCATTCCGTAATGTTGCCTTTGTCGATGCCCACAATTGTTTTACGGGAGATATTTCCACGGTACAGCCCGGGTCACTGGCTGCCTATGAATACCAGTCCGCTGCCCTGCACGCAATCGAAGAGGGATCACTAAAGGAACAATTCTCCTTCCGGATCGGATATACCCAGGTGATACCCCCTTACTCACGGAAAGAAGGGTTTGGCGACCAGGGGATCGAAGTCCTGGTTATCGAGGTTGCCGGGCAGACAACTGCGTACGTCCTTATCGATGGGAATAATGTCCAGGCCGGGGTGCGGGAACTCCTCCGGGACCATGTACTCACGCGTGTGGATGAGGCCGAGGTCATGACAACCGATTCCCATGTGGTAAATATTCTTTCAGGAAAAAATCCTGTTGGCTTCATTGTCAACCCGGAATCGATCCTTCCCTATATTGACCAGGCCGTGAATGAGGCACTTCAAACCCTCGCTCCGGGAGAGGCAGCGGGAAGCACGGCGCTCTGCGAAAGGATCCGTGTTTTTGGTTCCCAGCGGGTGGTGCAGATGGCAAGCACCGTCAACGCGATGATCCTCTTTATGCCCCCTCTCTCCGCTGCTGTTCTCCTGCTGGCATTTCTTCTCTCCCTCATGCTGTACATGATTATCCTATGAGTGGAATATGCCGTTTTTCGAAAAGAGAGCAGCATACAGGTAAGTCACCTGATTCTCCTGTTTTATCCCCTTGCCGCGATGCGAAACTGGTTTTAGAGACAGCCAGTGTCAGCAGAGAGAACCAGACCGGAGGGAAAGGTACAGCCCGGAAGGCTGGATGATAAAAACGATGCTAAAACCTACCATCATGGACCGGACCCGGTAGAGAATTGATGCGTGAGAGTATCAGTCATCCATCAATTAGAGTATCAGCATTTTTGAACCTATACCAGGTTCCGGGCCATGCTGGCTTCACCTTTTTTGTTGTATTGGTCTGTATATAAACTTTCCTAATAATTGCTGATTATTGACCGTTATTTTCAATGATAAACGGTTTAATGAGCATTTGAATCTTCACGTCCGCAGCCGTGTATGATACAGGAACAAGCAGGGGGGACGTGGAGGCAGGGAATTCTTAAAAATCCAATTAAAATGGTTTATTATGTAAAATAGGACCAATTTAGCGTCTGACGCTATCTTTACCTTCTCTTAATTCCAATAGAAGAGGTGGTGAAAGACAATGGGAAAGGTACCATGCATCGCATATACCCGTGCAGGCACCGCACGCAGGTCAGGCAGGGGTTTGTCCATGGAGATTGCCGGCTCACGATATTTCATCATACCTGAAGATATCCCCCCTCTCCTCTTCCACCGTTCTGTCGAGATCGTTGATCCAGCCGGTGAGCGTGAAGGGACTGCGTGGCTTTCCCCGATTCTCGGTCCGGAGAAGAGGGAACTTGCCGCCCTGATACAACAGAATCTCTATGTCATCGGGTACCGTGATCTGAACAGGATCCTTGCAGGCCAGGTCCTGATGGTCCCCGTAAAAGAGTACCATCCGTCCTAGCAGCACCCATTTTAATCTGAAAATGGCTCCGCCATTTTCATGCTTTATTCTCGACCGAACGGAGGTCATGGGAGTTGGCATGAAAACTCAGATGCTACAAGATCAATGAATGCGGAGTTCATATAAACCGCTTCCACGGTTTTCATCAGGGGGGTTTGTGAACATACGTTATCATGAGCGTTTCATTCTGTATGCTTGCGTCACGAAGGAAATCATGAAGTTTTTTAAAAATACTGAAGGCATTATCATTTAACACACTCGTGCCAGCAGGGGATGGCGGTTTTTTTGTATCTGGATCCGCTTATCCACAGGCTTATGGGAAAATTTCATGCCGATGCAGGGATGAATTCCACTCCGGATAATTTTTGAGGTACCAGGGATACATCCTGATGTGGATTCACTCACCCACGCGTTTGTGGTAAGTCTCCTCCTCCCCTCTTCGGCTCCTTCCCTGTATCTCTTCGCAGCGGTGCTTGGAGCGATCATCCCTGATATTGATGTCCTGTTCAAACCACTGTCGGACAATCATCCTTCTCTTTTTATTCTTACCCATGGCGGATTCACCCACAGCATTGCAGGGGCAGCAGTTGTTTCCGGACTTGCGTGGCTCGGAATCATTCTCGGAGGTATTGCCGGAGCCTGCCCTTCCTGCAACGAAGTCCTGCCGGCCCTGCTCCCGATCATCTTTGCAGGTGCCTGCACCCATCTCGTCCTGGACAGCCTTGCATCCCCCGGTATCCCTCTCCTCTATCCTGTCTCGCTTAAAAAATTCACCTCGGCATATTCCCGGGTCCGAGCATCGTCCTCTTTGTGGCAAGTATTGTCTTTGCGGGAGTGCTGGCAGGAGGCGCCGGATCAAAATCGCTTGCCCTGGTGTATGCGGCATTTTTCACCATTTTTATTCTTCTCTCTGCCGGAATCCGATATTTTGCGCGTATCCATACCAGGGGAGTCCTCATCCCTACCTTTCATCCGCTCAAATGGCTGGTTATTCGGGATGAGAATGTCTCCTATATCCTTGAAGGATATGATCCTTTCCAGGGTATAACCTACAAAGGAGAGTATGTCAAATTAACCGGGCTGGATCCCGGTGATCTTCAGCGCATCGAAGGCCTTCCAGAGGTGAAGAGGCACCGGTTTTATTCCTATATCGTGACCGCTGAGCGGATACAGGGGGGGATCCTTCTGAAAGATCCCTTGCGGAAGGAACGAATCCTGTTCTATCCTCCGTTTTATTCAGAAGTCATCGTTCCTGAATCAATCCAGGAAAACAGGTGAATGCTGAATTCGGGTCTTTTAAAAAGTGAATTATAAAGAATTCCCGATGTATTTTTTTCGGAACGATTCAGATGAATAAGCGATCGGAAAATGCACGTTGGATAAGTATTGCCCGGGATCAACCGATACAGGGTGACAGAGGCCTCATGGATGTCGTTACCGATTATCGTCTGAAGAACCCTGCAATGAAGCAAGTTTACGGGAGAGAACCCTGTTCTCGGTGACATCTTCAACAATGCCGTTGATGTACGAGACTTCACCATCGGCACCAAATGTTGCAAGCGCGGTGACACGAACGTACAGTACGGATCCATCGGCCTTTTTCAGCATCAGCTCGCGGTTCTTCACAAAACCACTACGCCGCAGATCGTCGATGAGTTCCTTTCGCCCGTTTGTCTGGAGGAATATATCCGCGATAGGGAGTTCCCTGACCGCCTCAAACGATGAATATCCAAGTATCTTTACCAGATATGAATTTCCCCAGATGAATTTTCCCAGAGGATCCCCTGTGCTGCGATACACTCCGACATTGATGGTATCAACCATCTCCTGGTACTTTGACTCAAGGGCTCTGAAACGCTCTTCTGCTTTCTTTGCCGTGATATCTTTGACGATGGTGGAAGTGCCGATAATTTCACTCTCACGATCAAATATTGGTGAAATCGTGACGGAAACGTCAATTACTTCACCATTCTTTCTCACCCTTCTTGTCTCAAGATCCGATATGAATTCGCCGGATCTCACTTTGGCCAGAATCCACTCCTTTTCATTGAGATGGGTTGGCGGGAAGACGATCTCGATATCTTTACCGACCGCCTCTTCAGCCGTATACCCGTAAATCCTCTCCGCCCCGGGGTTCCAGGTCTGAATCCTCCCTGTAATCGTCATTCCGATGATCGCATCATGGGAGGACCTGACAATCTCTGCAAGAAGGTTTCTGATCCGTTCTGCTTCCTCGATCTCGGAGATATCTTCATAGATAACCAGCTGGCATCCGTCAAGAAGGATGACAGGATGGAACACAATCCTCCTGAATGATCCATCCTTGCACCTGACCCTGAACTCCCTTGGGCGAATCTCGCCATGTACCGAATTATCCAGGTCCCGCAGCCAGAGATCCCGGGCCTTCTGCCGCTCTTCTGCATCCGGGAATGCATGGAGAAACCACCGCTTTCCTTCGCGAATATCATCAAGGGTGTATCCAAACTTCGCGATGAACTTGTTATTCAGGAACAGGTACTGACCGTCCGGACCTATGATTGCAATAGGGAGGGGAGACGTCTCGGTTATCATCGAGAAGCGATTTTTGGAGAGCGATAGTGACTCTTTTATGATATGTCGCTGGAAGGTAAGCGCGGCCATGCATATGCAGGTCTCAACGAGCGCCCTGTTTTTCAGCTCATCGCCTTCCGGAATACATACTGCCGTTGCACCGATGACTTTTCCTTCCCAGATCATCATAGTTGCGTAGACTTTTCGATGACCGATAGCCTGTTGCAGTCGCCCGACAGAAGAATCTCCCACAAGCAGGTACAAAAGATCTGTCGGTATTTCTGCAAGCTGCCCATTCTGTAGCCTCTCATATTCACCTGTTTTCGAGAGAATTTCAGGTGAGATAATAAATTCCGGACCTTTTCCCTCGAAAATCTCCTGTAAGAGATCGACTCCTTTCTCATCACGGATAACCCGCGTCGTCATCATTCTGGACGAGTCATCATAGGAACATATCACCACTACTGCATCAGGAACAATCTCGGCGATGCCTGATGAGAGGTGCGCAAAAATGTCGCTGTCACAGGTGGTTTCAAGAAAATTCTGTGATTTTCTGCATAAAAATTCTTTTTCAGCGATATTACGCACCATCTGGTCACGGGCATCCAGTTCTGCTGAGATATCCCTGCCGATTCCCTGATACTCAATGATCTTCTTATCTTCATTGAATATTGCCCGTATAGTGAAAGAGAACCGCCGGATATCGTTTCCTATCGGGATCTCATGGACCCTGCTGATCGGCCGGGCCTTCTCCTTTTACATCGTGGACGTGCCCGAGAAATTCGATCCGGCCCTGGCCTGAAAAATAGGAATATATATTCGCTCCGCGAAATTCGGTATCTTCTTCTCCGAAGGTTTCCCGAAATGTCCTGTTTACATAGGTGATGATGCCATTTGGGAGAAACCGGAAGATGAGATCGGTCTGATCTTCAACGATCGCCTTGTACTGGGCTTCGCTCAAACGGAGCGCATCACGATATCGGATCTCCTCGGTGACATCCTCAATCATGATCATGGTTCCGAGGCGGGCATCCTCAAATACTGCAGGGATCTGTTTCGCCCGGAAATGGCGTACTCCACGGGCGTCATCGAGCTGGGGGAGCCAGAGTGTCAGATCCTGTATCTCATCCTCTTTTTCTCCCATTGCCTGTATTGCCGTAAAGAACGGTCCTGAACATTCTTCGATCGGCCTTCCCACCATCTCCTCCCTGCTTTTGCCTGTCATTTTCAGAAGGGGGGCATTTGCTTCGAGGACTTTCCTGGTATCATCGAGGATCAGGATCATGTCTGAAGAATAATTGAGAATACCGGAGAGCGGGATGTTCGTGGTCGGGAAGTACACCTTGCTTGTCCCTATTGATTGCATCTCAACGTGGCCGAGTCGTTCAAGATAGTTCAGGTCCCCGGAAACCACGTTTCTCTTCATGCCAAGCCGCTCAGCTATCTCGGAGATACTCATTCCGCGGGGATTCTCCTTCAGGAGATTCCTGATCTGCATCTATCCGCTGGTCGGCATGGTTGTTCATTGGATTACAATCAGGAGTATCTCACAAAAAGGTTTGCAATCTTTATGATAGCTGCCGATTCTCCCTCCAGGTATCTTTCAGGAATTGTCTGTCAGTACTGCCGTGCAATGATGGTCGATAGACTGCCGGTCATATTATACTAACAATATTATATTGCATAAATTTATTTTATTCGACTATTTACTACTGTCGACCAATGGGGATCGCTGGAATGAAACCCCTGGCATTCCTGGAAAAGGGGGAGATAGGGACGAGCATAAGGCAGTCAGGAAGATCGAGGGAAAAGATCTCGCAAAACGCCAGGTATTTTTTCCACAGAGCAAATGAAGCAGCACATACGGGGGATTACCTGCAAGCCCTGGAATACTATGATCATGCTCTTTCAAACGACCCACAGTATGCTGGAGCCTGGCACGAAAAGGGGACCTGTCTTGATGAACCTGGGTGGTGGGAGGAGGCTCTTGCAAGGTATGATGAGGCTCTCACGCATGATCCCTGCAATCCAGAGACTTGGTTTAAAAAGGGGCTTATTTTGAAGAGGTCAGGCAGGGAGGATGAGGCTTTCAGCTGCATAAACCGGGGCATCGATCTTACGGTTAGTATGATAAGCCGTATTCAGGGTTTATTCTCTCTCGGATCGATTCTGATCTCGCAATTTTGCCTATTCATCAGAATGATTCACCTTCTTACAATCAGAGTCATCCATAGAGGATCCCGCGTTTCCACGTGATGTTCTTTCATGGTCAAGAGAGACATAATCTCTTTTCTGCCCGCGATGATACACTCTCTATGGATGATTCCACCAGTTTCTTTGAAGCAGATGTATTTGCCCGGCAGACAGGCATCGAGCTCTTAGAGGTATCTCCGGGGAGAGCCCGGGTAAAAATGGAGATCAGGGAGCAGCATATGAACAGCCACCGGACGGTTCACGGAGGAGCTATTTTCACCCTTGCCGATACAGCGTTTGCGCTTGCTTCAAATTCGCACGGTGTCCCTGCTGCTGCAATCAATGCACAGATCTCGTACCTCACCGCTGCACGTTCAGGGGATACTGTATGCTGAAGCCGAGGAATTTGCCAGGAATCCGAAGCTTGCCAGTTATACCGTGCAGGTTACGGATGAAAATGGTGCAAAGATCGCCATCTTCCAGGGCATGGTATACCGCAAAACGCCTCGCCACTAATAGTTTTTGCCGGCACCGGTAGGGAGAGCGTATGACGGACTTCCCTGTCATGTTAGATGAGTATACCCCTCAAGCTGTCCCACCACCATCACCTTAATCCCCCCGGCTGGCCACTCTTGTGTGAGGATGAGAGTATGCTTTCCACAAAAGACATTATCCGGGCGATATGGGATGCCCAGGGATACGGGAATCTGGCGGTCTGGGTTGATGGGACAACCCGGGTAATTGAGCCGGGCCAGGTGCCCATAAAAGACGGTCAGGCGCCCTGTGCCGTATTCAAACCCCTCCCCCTTGTCGGTGGTTTTCCGATGCTCGATAATGCCCTATATGACAGCAGACTTCAGGATACGATCGAAGAGGTCATACGGAGTTCCGGGGGAGAGATAACGCGGGAATAATTCTCTCTGGTCTCTGCTCCCGCTCCTCTGGAAAAAATTTTCCATCACTTTGATAACTGGCTCCCTGATCGAAGAGGACCGGCAGTCCATACACCGGAGTCGTGAAGCCTTGCAACTTACATTGAAAGCCCGGTTATGAGCACCGATGGCTCTCCTGATGGGAGATCACGTTGAACTGGAATTGCTCATTTCAACAGGCGTACTGTTCGCACTGAATGCCGATACCGGGATAACTTTGTCACCTCCCGGGCATAGATTTCCCACCTGCAAGACCTTGCACCCGGTAGCAAAATATTTTGAGGATGATGCTTTAACTAGAGATCATTATGACCCAAACAGAACGAATTGAGAGAGAAATAGCAGATATGAAGCATCAAATGGAGACCAAAGAACAAGAGGAGCACCGCTAAGCGATCTGGCTTTTTTGGACTATAGGAGTATTCATTATCGGATTATTGGAATACCGCCAAAGCGTTCTGGCTTTATGGACTCATAGGAGTATTCATTATCGGATTTATTCTCGGTATGTTAACGGAATATTTCCTACTGGCATAGATGAAACACACCCTTTTTTTCCTTGTTATCCACGGGAAATTCACTAATACCTGGACTTCTATTCCTACTACGACAAGGTTGCCCACGGCTCATTATTAGCCCCGTTCAACTGGAAATAAGTACAAGTCGTACAAATACCGGTCTATTGTTAGCCATTTTATGGGTCGATGAATGACACTTTATCATGACATCCTCGCCGTCATCCCGGTCCTCTTCCCGTACCTGATCCTGGTCTTTCGGAAAAATTCCCCTGAGGCTCTCCCGGCTCATTGCCTCTATCGCCGTCGGATACGTTGTTTTCCTCTATGCCGAGCACACCGGTAGAAGGAAATGGTTTGCTGCCGGCATCTTCTTCGTAGTAATGATAGTGGTTATGCAGATCACCTACTACTACGGCTGGTGATCCGGCCTCTGGATGGATGGACCCCGTTCTTTTCCCTCTCCGCGAGTCCAGCTCCAAAGTCCCCTGAAGGGGGCGTTCCGGCGCCCCCCCCACAGTTTTCCTGAAATACGAAAAGCGACAGGATACATGAATGCCTGTTGAATGAACGAGTCCAACCTATGCCCGCCCTAAAGGCCATGCCCCGGACTGTTGATGATGTGGACAGGTTTTTTAATGATGCCGGATTTGTCCAGATTTTAAGGTTCTTCAGACAACCGGAAATTCTCTATAAAAAATGTTAATTGACCTCATATGCACAAAATAAAGCGAATATGGTCTATTTTTCCCATCAAGCCTCAGGAGGGATTTGAACCCTCGACCTTGTCCTTACCAAGGACACGCTCTACCGACTGAGCCACTGAGGCACAACGCACCTATAACCTTTGGACTGAACCTTTTAAAAGATTGCGGAAAAGACACGGCATAAAGAAGATTTTACCTGAATTTTGGGCAGGGAACTGAACAAGCCAGTCCGGAAACGCGGAGATCCCCTGCTTACCCTGGTATCGTACAACCAAGATATGCAAGGCTCCGGCGCACTCCTTCCAGCGTTGCAACTTCAATGACCGGGGTCGCTTTCGTCCGGTGCACGGCCTTCATCACCGCATTAAAGTCAATGCTCCCGCTGCCGACCGGATTATGTAAATCCTCGGTCCCGTTATTGTCATGAAGGTGGATATGCCGGAACGGGAGGCAGAGGAATTCATCAAGGCAGTGATTCAGGTAGGCATGACCGACATCGAGGGCAAGATCGAACAGGCCGAGATTGCTGATCTCCCAAGGCTCCTTGAGGAGAAAGTAGTTCCAGTTGCCCATGTTCTCAATGAAGAATTCAATGGAGCACTCGTCGGCAAGAGCCTTTAGTTCCTTCAGGGAAGCATGGAACTGCCGGAGCGCTTTTTCGGATTCCTCCTCCCATGCAGAGTATCCCGGATGAATCACCACATCTGCATTCACCTCCCCTGCGAGAGAGAAACAGGAGCCGATCACCTCAACGCTTGCCCGCCGGACCGGTTCATGGATGCTTGCAATGTTGATGCTCCTTGAAGGAGCATGAAACGTATAGCAAAATGAATGAGACTCGAGTAGTTCAACAGACTCGATGAAATGCGGGCCGTCATCCATGATCTCCACGAGGTCGGTCACAGGCGCCAGTTGTTCAAGAGCACTGGCGAGAGGCTCTTTATGGAGACAGAATGAAGATACCCCAAACATACATGGGAGACTTCACCCGGAGGAAGTATAAAACTGGTGCTGTATCTGAACGATATTTTCAGCGCATTGCTACCAGAGAGACGCACTTCAACAATCTTCAACACATGGATGCATGCTCACCGTGAGTCGGTTCCAAGAGAGATAGATCCAGGTGTGGTGGTTAAAAGGGAGACATCGCTTTTGATAGTGGAAACGGTTACCCTCATTGGCAGGCCAGTTCCCACAAAACAGAGGGGATAGGATGTGAAAAACCGCCTGTTCAGTATGTATTCAGGTATCTAGGGAGGTAAAATCTCAATCTTCTCTTCAGCAAATCTTTCCGCAATCCTCATATTTACCGCATCCCTGATCTCGGAGGTCTTTGTGACGTCACTGGTCCAGAGATCGATCTCGAAATTGAGGCCTGATACTCCAAATTCAAGGAAGTACACAACCGGTTCCGGATTCGGGAGGATGTAAGGGATATTTTCAGCAAGTTCATGGGCTATTTCAGAGAGGACCCTTTTCACATTTGGAATGTCTGTGGCGGTTGCGATGCTGACAGGCACCCGGACCTTCATTATCGAATTGGGCATTGTGTAATTCATCACAGCACTGTTTGTTATCGTTGCATTCGGAATCGTGACAATCTGGTTATCGAGCGTCTTTATCCTGGTGCTGCGGGATCCAATATGCACCACATCGCCTGTATACTGGCCAATATTAATCCGGTCATTCAGCCTGAAGGGCTTGTCCATAGCGATAACCGCCCCTCCAAAAAAATTGGAAAGGAAATCCTTTGCTGCCAGGCCAACGGCAATACCCACGATTCCCGCGGTGCAAGTCAAGGCAGTGATGTCAATGTCAAGAATGACAAGGATGAGAAGAAATGCGACGAACCATATGAGATATTTCGACGACAGTAAGCGCTATCGCAATCATCCTCTCGTCAATATCACTCTTCTGCATCACCCACCAGACGAGCACCATAGATACTGATAAAATTGTGAACAAATCCATGAACGATCCATGCACCGATTATGACATACATCGCATCGAAATAGTTGCTCTCGACAATCCATTCCAGACCTGGCGGGAGGCTGGCAACCTGAAGTGCGGCGTACATTGAAATGACCAGGACTGCAATTACTGCAGGAGTACCGATGGATGCAATGATGATATCGTCAATCCGTGGACGCTGTCCTGTCTGCCCTTTTGCCGAGCCATCTGACGAGGAGTAAACATAGCGGCGGCAATCAGGATTCCGGTAAAAACGATGATTAAAGCCAAAAAATTACCTGAAATCCCGAATAGTTCTCCCGGAATGGTCGGAGTGGCATTCAGAATTGCATCGGTGCTCATCATGAGTATACTTATCACTGCACATTGTAAATATTTAGTCAGGAATGCCCCTCGGAAAAGAAATAGCCGGAAAACTCCATGAAGCGGTCGACCGTGATCTCTCCTTTATGCATATCTGCGGGACGCATGAGGCAGCAATCGCCCGCCATGGATTGCGAAGCCTGCTGCCAAAACGCCTGAAGATTGTCATGGGGCCGGGTTGTCCCGTCTGTATCACCCCCCAGGGCGAGATTGATGCAGCGCTTGAACTTGTCCGTCGGGGGTTTGTTGTGGCCACGTATGGCGACCTCCTCAGGGTTCCGGGCACTTCCGGGTCTCTCGAATCCAGCGGGGGGGATGTCAGGGTTGTGCAGGGAGTCCATAAGGCAGTCGAGATTGCAAGGGAGACGGATAAGGAGGTTGTCTTCATTTCAGTCGGGTTTGAAACGACTGCTCCTACCGTTGCCGCGACCCTCCTCTCCCAGCCACCCGATAACTTCAGTGTTCTTTCATGTCACCGGCTTGTTCCTCCTGCCATGAAGTGGCTTCTCGATCAGGGAGAGGCTCACATCCATGGCTTCATGCTCCCCGGGCATGTCTGCACGGTTTCAGGATACCAGGACTATGAACAGTTTCCGGTGCCCCAGGTGGTGGCTGGTTTTGAAGCGGAAGATATTCTCCTCGGGCTCCTGATGCTTGTATCGCAGGTCAAGGAGGGGACTCACCGTATTGATAATGCCTACCCGAGAGCGGTCTGCCGTGAAGGGAATGTGAAAGCAATCGATCTTATGCATCAGGTTTTCGAGACTGTCGACGTGGAATGGCGTGGTTTTCCGGTCATCCCTGCATCCGGACTCAAAATCAGGCCTGAATTCGAGCAGTACGATGCCCAGAAAAAATTCGGAATCGAATTCAAACCGGTAAGCAAACATTCGGCATGCATTTGTGACAAAGTGCTTCGGGGAATTGCGCAGCCTTCGGACTGTAAACTTTTTGACAAGGTGTGCACACCAAGGAGCCCGGTCGGCCCCTGTATGGTAAGTCATGAAGGAGCCTGTAAGATCTGGCACACCTATAAAGTAAAAGAATCATCGTAATTCCGAAGATCATACGTCATTGCTACTACCGGGTGTCCGGTTCATGATCGGTTATTACCCGATATCCTCACCATCCATCCTTTTTCCAGGGATAGTATCAAGGATTCACTGAGAATGTCCTGATCCCACAATTATTATACTGTTCTACGTCCTGTTGATATGGAAGACACACCAATGTGCCTTCAAATCAGCCCCGGTAGGGTAGTGGATATCCTGGGAGCCTCCGGAGCTTCCGACCCGGGTTCGAATCCCGGCCGGGGCGTCCTATTTTAGGGTTAAGCCATTTTTCTGGAAATGACTTGAGACCAGGTACAAGCAACAGAGCCCGTTATCATTCTGAGTCGGTTTTCCTTCGGTAAAATTATTGAGTGGTTTAAGGAAGGCAGTCTCCTTACTTTCAATAATTACTTCAGTAGCAACCATTCCTTGTAACTCCCAAAAGCACTTGGCTCCCCACATGGCAATGAGAATAGTAGTTCGTGGGGCAATATGCCTTATTTTACTAGGCCGATCCATTCTTTCAGCAATCGAACCTGCCCAAAGCATTGATATCAATTTTTATTACCAATTACCGAGACAGTGTCTTTTTGGGGTAATTGTATATCCCTCTCTCCTGTGGTTGCAAAATTTGGAATAACTATTTTGAACAAACATTTAATACTGGCTACGGTGTGTATGTAGTTTCATGAAAGCCATATTGTTCATATTCATCCTGATTGGTGCCTTCGTGCTCTGCGCAGGATGCAGCAGTCTTCCTGGCCAGCAAAGCACGCCGATAACCTTCACGACGAGCCCGACCGATACAGTCCCCCTGGAAAATGGGATCAGCGTCAGCGTGGCGGAAAAGGATCCCATTTACAAGACAGTGGATGTCACCTTTGACGGGGGGAGCGGGCAGGTCCAGGTAAAGGACATTGAAGTGTTGTTCAGTGGAGGGGACGGGACAAGCGGGACAAAGAAGTTAAACCCGGTAAAGGGTGAGACGGTGACATTCCAGGGGTCGAATGAGACCGATAAAATAGTTGTATACGTCACGTATTTCAATGGCGAACGGTACAAGATCATCGATAAACTTGTAGAGACAAGGACACGAGAGCCAAGCTTTACCAATAAGTGAGCGACTTCGTCATTTAACAGGGTAAATGTTCGCGGTAACTCAGAATATCATTTTTTTATTACTACACAATTGATTTTTATAACGGCAATAAATAAAAATTTAGAATAATTATTAAAAAAACCGCTTGACATACCTGGGCTTCTTTTTTGGGAACACATCTGATCACTGGGGAGAATTGGGGATTCTCCTGTCGAATTCGAATGCAGAGTGACCTGCAGGATTCTTCCACCGGTGTTTTCTTTAGCCTTCCACTATAAATGCCCGGCAACCCGGTCTTTTTATCGTATTGCATCATGAGTGTAGGATATGCAGCATGAGATTCAATACAAGCCTTCCTATTCGCTCCTCGTGGTAACCCTTGAGCCGGAGGAGAGTCTTACTGCGGAATCAGGTTCCATGACCTACATGCACCCGGCAATTGATGTGAAGACAGGGAAGCGGGAGAAGAGTTTCTGGGGCACGCTCTCCCTCTCACTTATCGGGGGCCAGAGCTTCTTTGTCAACGAGTATACTGCCGTCGGGAGCAGGGGGAACGTTGCCTTTTCAGCAGCGCCCCTCGGTGATATCGATACTCTCACCATCTCTGATGGCAAGGGCTTCATACTACAGAAATCCGCATATCTCGCATCAGAGCGGGGTATCGATCTCGATGTACAATGGGAAGGGTTCACGAAGGGGCTGTTCGGGCAGGGCCTCTTCATGATCAGGGCTACCGGAAACGGCCTCCTCTTCATCAATACTTTCGGAGCCATCGATAAGCATGTACTTGCCCCCGGTGAGAAACTGATCGTTGACAACTTCCACCTCGTAGCATTCTCAGAGAGCTGCTCGTATGTCGTCAGGAAGTTTGGCGGGCTGAAAGAGACCCTTCTTGGAGGTGAGGGCCTGGTGACGGAGATAACAGGTCCCGGGGAGGTGTATATCCAGACCAAGAATATCAGGGAGCTCGCTGACTGGATATGGACAATTATCGGACCAAGAGTACAGGCAAAGTCCCGGTAAGATGCCGGAATTCCAGTCCCTCGCTTCGTATCATGTCGTTCCAGCCAACAGGGCAGACGGTCGATATGGACCTATCGGCAGGGATACCCCGGCGTTAGGGACAAGGGCCCACTGTCACGGATCCTGATGCGGGTAATAAACCGGAATCGTAGAAAAAAAGAAAATTTCAGGCGTTCTTCATCTTGGCTTTGCCGACAAACCCGTCCTTGCCAAGATAATAAAGGAAGCCTTTTTCACGGGCGATCTTTTCTGTTCCGACTTTCTTCTTCTTACCGCCCTTGTTGTTCTTCATCGGTGCTGCCCATACAAACCCGTCCTTTCCCAGATAATAGAGGTAGCCGGGTTCACGCTTGATTTTCTCTTTTCCAATCTTTGTTCCCATAAAATCACCTTGATTTTTAGAGTTTTAGTGTATATAAAAATGATAACGCAAATTGGTATTTATATCTTTCGCTAAAATGTCCCCGAAAGCCGCCGTGTCCATCAGGGTTTCGACTGAAAATATTAATATATTATTAAATAGTAGCAAGAATATCCCTACAATTGGTATATTAGTAATATTTTGCCGGTTTTTATACCACTGCGCCGCTTTCTTCGAAAGAATGGATCAGGGGATGCCGCATATTCCCCGGGAAAAGGGAAACTACCCTCCAGCGGATTTCGCTCCCAGTCTGTAAGATAAAAAAGACATGAAATATTCCTCCATTTTATTCACGAAATGCAATTTAGTCGTCATTAACGAAAGATTTGAGATATCAGGATTTTATCGGAACTCTGCGATCCGGACACCAAAAAAAGAAAAAACACATATTTTATTTGCTTATTTTCCGAAACGGTATTGGCCTCTTTCAAGATATACCAGGATCTTATAGGCAGAATCGGCGCTCTCTTCCGTTCCCTGAAGATGCACCGGAAAAGCAACCCGTTGGAGTTAATGGCGTGTACAACCCGATGCAGTGCAAAAAGGCAACGAGAAGCACAAAGGTCGAGATGCTTGATGCAATCAGTTTTCAGGATATTACAAAAAAAGCCTGTCCACTACTCCAAGTCGAACTGATAATAAAAATGTAAATCAGGATCTTTTTACAGCGTCACTCAGTCTGCCGGTTCAAAACCCCGTACAAAACCCCTCTTATAGAGCTCCTCATTATTTTTCAGCCATTCGGTTGCATGGATAAAGCCATTGTTTTCGGCCTTTTTTATCGCAAGAGGATAATCATTTGGATAATGAATTTCCCTGTTGATCATCACCAGTTCCTGATACACTTTCCGTGGGACTCGAACTTTCTCAATCATATCTGTTGTATGAGGGGTATTCCCAATGCAGGTACATATAGGTTAGGGTTTGTTGCAATAAAACAGTCAATTCTTTTGAATGAATGTTGGAACTGTCAGCATTGAGACTCGCCCGGGGGTTTCTCGCCTTCAGCTTACCCCAGCCGCTGTAAAGCCCCCCCAATGGTGTGACAGGTCGATAGAATTGCCTGGGTCTTCTCTCCGCCAATCAGTATACACTATTCATTATCTGGAATTGATTTCACGGTGAGAGGCAGGACCTGATTTTCCGTCGGGAATCGATTACTATGCTTTTGGTTAGGCTTTACGATACTGACACTAAAGAAAAAGACCGCAGGGTTTTATAAAGTCTCATGTTTCTCTTTTATTTTCATGACACTCTCTCCATTTCAGCCAGGATACATTTCTTAAATTTCCTTGACATAAACGCGGACCATTTATAAACCGCACGGAGTTTCGTACTACTGCACTACGGGAGTTTTTTATGAGTGAGTGAATATGAATAAGGATAAAATGACTCGTTCAATTGCTTATTTTTGAAACGAGAGGAGAGAGGAATCAGTGACAAGAACCAGAAGTGTTTATAGTGCTGCTATCGGGATTCGAACCCGAGTCGCGGGCGTGAGAGGCCCGCATGATTGGCCGGACTACACTATAGCAGCAACTGCTCTACTCTATGTGGCATATTCTTACTTAAATCTGTTGATAATTGCCTCCTGACGCCAAATAGGGGCTTCTGGATGAGGTTTTGGGGGGACATCCCTGGAGGTGGTGCAACTGTTTCCCTGCATCAAAGCCGGGAGAGGCATTGCGGAACAATGAATCCCGGTGCAAGAGATATCCGAAAGACCCACAACTATATGCCTGTAATTCCGCCTATATATAGGAACAGCGAAATGGCGGGTATTGAGGATGAGGTCCGGGCTCTTGAAGATGAACTCCAGCGGACGCCCTATAACAAGGCCACCTCAAAGCACATCGGCAGGGTAAAGGCAAAAATCGCCCGGCTGAAGGATGAAGCCGTCCAGCGTGCGATGAAATCCGCGGGCGGTGGTGAAGGATTCACTGTCAAAAAGTCTGGCGATGCGACCGTTGTCCTTGTCGGATTCCCTTCCACCGGTAAGAGTACGCTCCTCAATACGCTCACCGGAACGAAGAGCGAGGTTGCTGCGTATGCATTTACCACGCTTACCGTCGTCCCCGGAGCCATGGAACACCGGGGGGCAAAGATCCAGATCCTCGATATTCCCGGGCTGATTGCCGGTGCGGCGATGGGGAAGGGGAGGGGAAAAGAGGTCATCGGCGTGGTCAGAAGCGCCGATATGATAGTGATCCTTGTTGACGTCTTCAATTCATCGCATGTCGATGTCCTGATGAGAGAGCTCTACGATGCAGGTATCCGTATCAACAAGCCAAGACCTGATATCACGATCAAGAAGACTTCTCAGGGAGGGATCAGGGTCCATGCAGTCGGAGCGCTGGATCTCGATGTGGAAGAGATACGGGCGATCCTCGCTGAGAGCAGGATAATGAATGCCGACATCCTCATCAGGGGAAACGCCACCCAGGATGAAGTGATCGATGCAATGCTCGCAAACAGGATATATATCCCGGCATTCATCGCCGTGAATAAGGTCGACCTTGTCGATAATAAAACCCGCAAAGAGATCGCAGTAGACCTTGAAAAGCGTTTTTCAATGGAGCCTGAGATGATATCGGCACATACCGGGTATCGTATGGAGGAGATAAAAGACCGCATGTATGATACCCTTGGCTTTATGCGGGTGTACCTGAAACCCCAGAGTGAAGCGGCGGACCTTGAAGAGCCGCTCATTATCCGGCAGGGAAGCAGCGTTGAGGATGTCTGCCGGAAACTCCACCGGGATTTTGTGGACCGGTTCCGTTATGCAAGGGTGTGGGGGCATTCGGTGAAGCATCCCGGTCAGAGGGTGGGGCTCACCCACCGTTTCAAGGAAGGGGATCTGGTTACCATCATAATTGAACACTAAACTACAGGAAGCCGGAATTTTTTACCACCACTCTCCTTCTGGTAGAGAGCGGGGATTTCGTGTAAAAATAATGTGCCCATGCTCCGTCATTATTTCAATGCGGGGTCTGGTACCTCTCTCTAAAATGAATGAACACTTTTTTCCTTCAACGCCAGAACGATCTCCCTGGCAGGGGCATCAGTTTTCAATGCAGTTCCGGAATAATGTGCCCGGCTTGCCTGGTACCCATTCTCCCTGAGAGAGCGAATAACGTCCTCGATGGGGCGGGGAGATACCTTTGCCTGCTTTGCAACGACATGATAATCATAATGGGATGATGTCGGCAGTTCTCCTGCAAGTATATCCAGAAGTGATTCGAGTTGCCGGGCAGTATTCAGTTGCATGCAGGGCAGTGCCTCCTTCATGGCCTTTATGACTGCCGGGTCCTGTACACCTCCCAGCCATAACGGGCCGGCAGGCAGCATTGGTTCTCCGCATGCTCCACATTTTATGGACTCGGGTATCAGCCCGGCCTGTTCGACCCGTTCCTGGCAGCGGCTGCACCTGAAGAGATAGCCAATCCTCCCTAAAGCCTTATCCGCAGCCGCTGCACCATGTGTGAGACGGAAATGAGCCCGGACATAGTGCTCCCTTGCATAGCAGAAGAGCGGTTCAATCCCCCTGTCGTATTTCACCGTCTCCCTGACGGTGAACGCAAGAAGAGTCCGGAGGCCGGTCTCGGCATGGTACTCGTTGTTTGCAGGCCGGGCAAAATACCGCCTGACACCTGCACGCTGATGGGCACCGCAGAGTGGGGCGGTATCGGTAGCAGTGACCATCAGGAACCTCCTGGTACCCCTGACTGCCGAATCCATATAAGGGGCAGGTGAACCATACGGGTCAATATCGACCGCATCATATCTCTGTTCCGCAAGAAGGGAGTGCACATTTCTACAGGTTACCTTGATTCCCCGGTCCGGATGCGCTGCATTTTTCCGTATAAGTTCACAGGCTCCGGGATCCCTGTCATTGATCGTCACGGCAATACCACATTCCGTGGCGATCCGGAGTCCCCGGACACCAGAAGCCCCCATTGCATCGAGGTACTCAGATGGTTTCATCACGGTAACAAAGAGGACGGTTCCATCCCGGTTGAGCTCCATACGCCGGTTGTAAAAAACCGGGGCGCTTCCCGGGGGGAAGTGGGAGGATTCGTCCTGACGTGGAACAAAAAACCTTGTAGTGCCTTCTTCCACCTCAATAAGGTCCATATGCCTTTCACTGGTCGATTTGCAAAAACCTTATACCTTCTCCTCGTCTATTGATACTGCTGCGGGCGTGTGGCCTAGTCTGGACAGGGCGGCAGCCTCCTAAGCTGTAGGTCGGGGGTTCAAATCCCCCCACGCCCGTTTTTCATTTTTTTCCCAATACCGTGCAGCAGCAATGCGAGTCTCTTCCCCCGTAATAGAGGGCTGGATTTTTTCCATGGCCGGAACCCGGGCAGTCTGGTTTTTCGGGGAGATGACGAGAATCTCTATCCTGTATCTTGATATTGCCGGAAGACTATTGAGATATTTACCGGAGGTGTGGCAGGAGTTGAAGATTCCCGGGCAGATACGTATCCTGCGACCGCTTAATGCAGTGGTCGCCGGGCTTGCTGCGGTCCTGGCATATTTCATTGCATCCGGAACTCTTATCCCGGATACGATCGTGCTCGTAGTGATAGTATTTCTGATCACTGCCGGCGGAAATACCATCAATGATTATTTTGACGTTGCAATCGATCGGATAAATCGCCCTGATCGTCCCATCCCATCAGGTGAGATGGATACGCTCCAGGCAGGGTTTCTCGCGGCTGCCCTTTTCTCTTGCGGGATCCTTCTTTCGGTCTTCACAAACCCGCTCTGCTTCCTCATCACAGTTTTCAATGCACTCCTGCTGATCCTGTATGCAGCCAGGCTCAAAAGGATGCTTTTTATCGGGAATATGGCTGTCTCCTATCTCTCAGCATCGATCTTTCTCTTCGGAGGAGCATTTTACGGGATTGAAGGTATCGAAAAGCTTTCTGCAATCGCACTCATGACCTTTTTTGCGATGCTTTCCCGCGAGCTCCTGAAAGCAGCTGAAGATGTTGAGGGCGATGCTGCTTCGGGAGCCCTGACCGTCCCGGTCGAATACGGTGTCCGGGTAACAGTCTTCCTCTCACTCCTCTTTGCGCTCTGTGCAATGGTGGGAAGTCTCTATCCTGTCCGCTGGTGGGGTCTTCCCTATCTTGGAGGGATCCTCCTTGTTGATGCCGTCATTTTTATCGCCACCGTCCGGCCGCTTTCCTGTCGGC
The DNA here is from genome assembly GCA_963828315.1 of uncultured Methanoregulaceae archaeon. Classification (GTDB taxonomy): domain Archaea; phylum Halobacteriota; class Methanomicrobia; order Methanomicrobiales; family Methanospirillaceae; genus UBA9949. The sequence goes on from CAWHEC010000017.1 coordinate 156,294, forward strand.
AACCAGGCTGTGTCAGGGAGACAGGAGCAAGCAATCTTTTAAAAATTGGGATGTTCTCTTCCCTCATCGTCTTTACCCTCTCTGCCGCATTCCTGTAATGCTGCGATTCATGTACTGAGATTATTCTTTGCAGTGGTAATCAGGTCTGGAGGTATTGTAGCAGGGTCGACACCAAGTTTTGCGATCTCTATCAGTAATTCCCAGTCAAGGAGGGTCTCCACGCACCCCTCTTTCAGAGTGACGACTCCCATCGAGACCAGCCCCATCTTATCCGACATCTCAAGCCCTTCCTTCACTTCCCCAAGACAGCCAACTCCGATGATGGCTTTCGGCTTGTATTTTCTGACCATGCGCTTGATGAACGAAGATCCCGGGACCGAAAAAACCCTGTACCCCATTCCTTCCAGGATGGGGAGCCAGTAGCCGATCATACACAATCCGCAACATTTGCATTTGAGTCCTTCGGGGGTCAGGTGGGCCGGGCATTTTGCGGACCGGAGACACTGCGGAAGAAATATCGCCCGGTCCCTGACAGGGACCGCCTCGAACGCTTTCTTGTTCATGGAGTTATGCAACTGGATAAAGAAGGCATGCACCTGCAGGTCTTCAAGTCCGAAAAGCCGGAACAGTGCCTTCATCAGACCCTCGAGAAGAACCATCCCTGCCTTGATCAGTGCGGGAAAATAGATTTTCCCTCTCCGGATTGAGAACAGGGCAAGGGTGACCATCAGGATTGCAAAGAGGAAACTGCCGAGGATGAAGAGGAGGGTTATCTCCCCGATGATGAAAATAAACTGGTTGAGGAGCGATAACTCGACATCCATCTGTAATGATGGTAGCCCGGTATTTTATATAACACTGTGTTTTCCTACAATCTCCACCCATCCGGATGCAGGACGAATCACTCCGCGTTCGGTGATGAGGGCTGTAACAAGCGAGAGTGGCGTGACATCGAAAGCAGGATTTCTCACCGGGACATTATCCGGCACCGTTTGCGTGACCGCAAAAATGCGCCACTTCTTCACGTTCACGTTCTTCGATCTCGATCTCTTCTTCAGTGTGCTCGCTGTCGAATGTGGACATGGGTGCTGCGACAAAAAACGGGATGTCGTGGGACTTTGCACAGACTGCATGCATATACGTCCCTATCTTGTTGAAGACCGCATCGCGGGTGATGCGATCTGCACCTACTATCACGCAATCAATCTCCCCCCTTCGCATCAGGAAGGCAGCTGCAGAATCCGGGATCACGGTTACAGGAATTGCATCCCTCTCTAATTCCCATGCAGTAAGACGTGCCCCCTGGAGGAGGGGCCGGGTCTCGCAGGCAATGACAGAGATATTTTTTCCATTCTCCACTGCTGATCGGATGACTCCCAGTGCCGTACCCCATTCCCGGCATGCAAGGGCACCCGCATTGCAATGGGTAAGCACAGTACAGGTTTCAGGGAGCAGGGTTGCCCCATAATCCCCGAGAATATGACACGCTGCCGCGTCCTCGTCCGCAACCCTCTGTGCTTCGTTCAATGCAATACTGCGGATCTCTTCGATTGATCTCACTTCCCTGATCTTTGCAAGAACCCGTTGTACTCCCCATGACAGGTTCACAGCCGTCGGTCGGGCTCTTCCGATAGCAATGGCAGCAGACTCAACCAGTTGAAAATATCGATGAAAATCTCTCTCCCGGACAGTAATCGCAGCAAGTGCAACCCCGTATGCACCCGCGATCCCGAGTGCCGGTGCTCCCCTTACTTCAAGCCTCCTGATTGCGGTGATAAGGCGGTCGACTGTCCTGCACCGGATAATCCGGTAGGAGAGGGGTAGTTTTGTCTGGTCGATGAGGAGGACAGAACCGGTCGTTTCGTCCCAGCAAATCGTCTTCGTTGCTTTCATTCAGCAGTCCTTCGCCGCATCGAGAAATGCACGCATCGCAGCAGCCTGCCCCTGGGCTACGCTGTCAGGAATATCCTTCGGAGAGACAGATGCCCCGGCAATATAAATTCCCGGCTTTATCGTCGCAATACAATTGATCTTCTGATCGAGCGACATAAAAAATCCTGTCTCTTCAACAGGAATGCCGCAACGGGCGGCAATTGCTGCAGAATCCCTTGCAGGACTTATCCCGACCGACAGGACCACCAGTTCCGGTCGGATCTCCTCCATTTTCCCGTTCTCGGTGTTCTCTACCCGGATTATCATCTCTCCCCGGCCCTCGATAATCCCCGCTGACATACCCCGGAGGAACCGGACCCCAAGCATTTTCGCACGCTCAAAGTATTCCTCGTATCCCTTGCCGTACGCCCGGACATCCATGTAGAGAATAGTAACGTCGGTTTCAGGGTATTTTTCACGGATGAGCATTGCATTCTTGATTGCGTACATGCAGCAGACCCCCGAGCAGTAAGGGCGACCCAGGGGAATATCCCTGGATCCCACGCATTGTATAAATACCACATGCCGGGGAATTTTTCCATCCGACACTCTCCGGATCGAGCCCCCGGTGGGTCCGCTGGCGTTCATCATCCGCTCCAACTCAAGGCTCGTGATAACATCGGGATAACGAAGATACCCGAACTGATCTTTTATTGCGGCGTCAAAGACATCATACCCGGTGGTAATGATAATGCTCGCAGCCTCAATAACAGATTCTCTCGCGGTATCCTCTTTCCGTATCGCCTCAACCCCACAGACATCGTAGCAGAGGCCGCATTCGATGCAGTGCTCAGGGTCTTTGATAACAATATCGGGGACGACCTGGGAATGGGGCTTGTAAATAGCTTTTCGTATCCCTATACCCGCATCGAACCGGTTATACACTTCCACAGGGCAGATCTGGATACAGTCCCCACAGCCATTACACAGCTCCTCATCGATGTACCGTGGATTTTTTTTTACCGTAACCCGGAAATGGCCTTTCTCACCCTCGATCCCGGTCACTTCGCTGCAGGTATGGATACTGATCCGGGGATGCCGGGAGGCATCGAGCATCTTAGGGGAGAGGATACACATCGAGCAGTCGTTTGTCGGAAATGTCTTGTCAAGCTGGGCCATGTGACCGCCTATCGAGGCCTCGCGCTCGATGATATGGACCCTGATCCCGTGGCCGGCAAGATCGAGAGCAGCCTGGATACCGGTTACCCCTCCCCCGATGATTACCACATCACCCATCAGAAGTAGCTCCTCGCAAGATCCCAGTAATTCCCTGCATTCTTCACAATATGCTCCCGCTGCTCAGGAGAGACCTGCTTGATCGGTTTGCCAGGTACCCCTACAACGACCGAACCCGGTGGAATTTTTGTCCCTTCTGTCACGACAGTTCCTGCACCGAGAAGAGAATCCTCCCCGATTTCAGCACCGTTCAATACGATCGCTCCCATCCCCACCAGCACCCGGTCCGCTATCCTGCACCCATGAAGGATTGCCCCATGGCCTACCGAGACGTCGGTTCCAATCAGAACCGGATGCCCTGCACTCGTGTGAAGGACAGCGTTATCCTGGATATTTGACCGGTCACCGATTACAATACGATCTTTATCGGCCCGGATAACGGCACCATACCAGATGCTGACCTCGTGTCCGATAGTCACATCACCAAGAACGGTGGCATTGGGTGCGATGAAGACCTGACCTTTCCGCACGCTATCCCCAGCCATAATAACATAGGAAGTTGATTATCTATCACAATGAAGGTTATGGTCGGGGGAACCTTCGATCCCCTCCATGACGGCCATAAACGGCTGATCATGCGGTCATTCGAGCTCGCCGGAAAGGAGGGGAGGGTAACAATAGGACTCACCACCGATCAGTTTGCATGCAGGAAAAGTCACCCGGTAAAGGAATATGCTGCCCGAAAAGCCTCCCTTGAGGACTATATCAGAGAATGTGGTTTTTCTGCACACTATGCGATCGAGCCCTTGAATGACCGTTACGGATCTGCGGCATCAGAAAATTTTGATGCTCTTGTTGTGAGCGAGGAGACGCTCCCGATTGCCCGTGAGATAAATATTCTCCGCCATGAAACCGGGAAGCGGAAGGTGGATATCCACCAGATAACGTGTGTGCTCGCAGAGGACGACCGGTGGATATCAAGCACCCGTATCTGCCGGGGAGAGATAGATGAGCATGGCCGGCTCCTTCATCGTGATTAACCCTGCCGGCCTATCCTGCTCCAGAGTGGAGAACCTGCGGGTGAGAGAATAAACCAGAGGTATCAGGGTAATTTAAATAGGATCAGGTCGCGAGATGGCTTTGATACTCAAAGCATCCCATTTTTACGATTTTTTAGAGAGCACGGGAACCTACTCATCTCCTGATTCTTCCTGATATGAAAGCGGCAGCGGCAAGACCCACAGCTCCAAGGACGCCATACACTGATACCGGGGTTTTGGTTGGGGACATTTTCGCAAGGGATTCTTGTGCTGTTTCCCTGTTCTTCTTTGCTTCCTCTGATGCAGGGTCGAGCACGAGAGCCTGCTCTGATGCAGCAACTGCCTCTTCATACCTGCCAAGCGCAATCAGGGCAGTACCCTTGTTTACCCATGCTTCGGTCAGGGCCGGGTCAAGCGCAGCAGCACGCAAAGCGGCATCGAGACCCTCGGTATATCTCCCAAGGTGAATCAGTGCATACGCCTTGTTATTCCAGGCTGCAGACTGGTTTGGATTCAGTGCAATCGCTTGATCCGAGGCATCCAGCGACTCTTCGTAGCGGCCGAGAGCACCGAGGATCCCTGCCCTGGTTACCTGGGCAAGGGTAAAATTCTGATTCTCAAGGAGAGCGCGATCGGTCTCGTTCAGGGCCAGCAGGAACTTTCCTTCGTTCGCGTAGTCCAACGCCTTGTTGTAATGATCGATTGCCGCCAGATTATCGGCACCTGCCACGCCTCCAAAAATAAGTGCTATCAGGAGGGACAGGCTCACCAGGTGGATCTTTTGCAGAATCATCATCTCCCTTACAGGATATGGCTCGTAATGTCCTTTGTGATCATCCACTCGCAATAGAGGCAGTGGAGTCCCTTGGGCAATACCTCGAACCTGGAAGGGACAGGTTCATTCGTGTTGGAGATACAACCAGGATTCGGGCAACGAACTACGCCGATGAGGAAAGCCGGTATCTCCACACCCTTCTTCTCATACACGTCAAAATTACGAATGATGCTGATGGTTGCATGGGGGGCGATCAAAGCAATCCGATCCACTTCTTCCTTGCGGAGTTCGCGATTCTCGATCTTGACAATGTCCTTTCTTCCAATTTTACTGCTCTTTACATTTGTCGCAACTGATATGGATTCTGTGGTAGCCCCGGTTATTCCGATGATCTTCAGTACGTTGAGGGCTTCCCCGCCACTGATGTGATCGATGACCGTCCCGTTCTGGATCGGACTGATGAGGAGTCCGTCCCGTGCATCTCTTCTCATCAGGAGATCACCTTCTGGAGCATCGCCATCCGGACAGGTATCCCGTTTCTCGACTGCTCGAAGTACCGGGCGTGGGGAAGGAGATCCACACGCGGATCTATCTCATCAAGCCTTGGAAGGGGGTGTAGCACGATGAGCCGTTCTTTTACACCGGCGAGCAGTTCCGGAGTTATACGATAACTCGATGCAACCTTGAAGTAGGATGAAGAGTCGGGAAAACGTTCCCGCTGGATCCTTGTGACATAAAGGACATCAAGCTCGGTGATGACCCTGCTCACATCATCATGCTCGATAATCTCTGTTCCGCCCTCTGCCAGTTCCTCAGCGATTGCAGAAGGGAGTTCGAGGCCCTTGGGAGAGATGGTATGGAGTGTTGCATCATACAGGGAGAGTGCATGAGCGAGGGAGTGAGCAGTTCTGCCATACCGGAGGTCGCCGAGAAGTCCGACTTTGATCCTTTCAAGGGGCATTGACTGCCGGATTGTGTAGAGGTCAAGAAGCGTCTGAGAAGGATGCTGGCCTGCACCATCTCCCGCATTGATAACCGGGACCGAAGAAAATTCACTGGCAAGGCGTGCAGCACCCTCTTTTGGGTGGCGGAGGACTATGGCGTCAGCATACCCGCTCACCACGCGGATAGTATCGGCAAGTGTCTCGCCTTTTGCCATGGAACTTGCTTCGACATTGTCAACTCCGATCGAAGTGCCGCCCAACCGGGCCATTGCCGCATCAAACGACATCCTTGTACGGGTACTGGGCTCAAAAAAGAGGAGTGCAAGGATCTTCCCCTTCAGCGCACTATCATTATAGTGATTTGCCTGGATGAGAGCAGCCTTGTCAAGCAGGCTGTCGATCTCGGGTCGCTCCAGGTCACGTATCGAGATGATGTGGTTCATGGCAATCCCCCGGGCCGCCGGTCAGGAGGATTCCGGCCAGGATATTCCGGCGCTCCCCCTGACCGGATTCCGACTTTATAGAAGTTTGGCGCTGTACCTTTTTGAGACTATTGGATACATCCTGCCTGATATTTTTCAGAGGTATGCCCTGCTTACCGGGGTAACCTGCGAGTTCCGGGTCAAAAAAAGGTTCCAGGCTCCATGTTTCTGGTTGAATCTGACGAGCGCACCGGTAATCTCAAGAATGCTCGAATAGGGAAGGGAGAGGAGTTCCTGGTTTTCTATGGAAAGGTGAAAATAGGGGAGGACGACATAGACCGGTTGCCGCGATGTGCCGTCGCAGATCAGGAAGACATGGTTCCCCTTATTCCCGATATCTCCTGACATCAGGGCTACTGCCACGTTTACCCGCCGGCCGATTTTGTCCTTCAGGGAAGACAGGCGGCGGAATGAGGAGCTTTTTTCAATTGGATAACAGTGGCGTATCCTCTGATCTTTCACAAGCACTGCATAACTGAACTTGATGTCAGTGTTCAGGAATCTGAACGCATCGCATTTCCCGGCCAGAGCAAGTCATAAGGCGGGTCGGCTCGATTGACGGCTTTTTTACAAAACTCCAGCACCGTTCTGCTGCACAACGCCCTTTCCAGATGCAGGTGCACGGGCTGTGTATCTGGAGATCCTGACCTGTTGCATACTGCACCATCTTCCTGAGCTCTATCGCGTTCTGGCGTTCGGCGGGCTCTATGATAATCATGCACCCGTGAGGAGCAAGAAGACGGGAGAGACGTTTCAGGTGAAAAGCCCGCTCTTCCGGGCTCTCTTCCACAAGCTCATTTGTGACGTTCTGGAGCACGATAAGATCGAGAGCAGAAGGGAGCAGGAGAGTGTCTGAATCACGCAGATCGCCGGCCATTGCCTGATACGCGGTAATCCGCGGTTCACCTCTTGTAAAACGGGTGACGAGGAACCGGTAGGACTCAAGGAACTCTTCCGATCGTTCAAGCGCGAAGAGTTCTGCCGAGAATTCTGGTATTTTACGGGCAGAGGCAGCGACCGCAAGGGCTACTACTCCGGGACCTGAACCGATATCAAGGATTCTTGCATGATTTGGGACGAGGCCGTCTTTTACCAGCATCAGGAATGCATGCTGGAACTGCGAAAAATACACGGGTGCATGGTAGGCAAGGTATGCGAAAACTGCATATCCCTTCCGATACCCGATCCTCCGGGATTCACCCTCTTTCCAGTATTGCCCTTTCTGTTGCAGTATCGCACTTCGGATTCTTTCGAGGACCAGCGGATCGTCCCATGGTTTGCCAGTTTTAAATTCGATATACTGCTCGGTAAGTTCCTGCAGTCCGGCAATCGAGGCTTCCCTGCCAATCTGCAGGGTAAGTACCCCGGCAGCAGAATCGGAAAGGGGTAAGGGCTGTTTTTGGGGAATTCTGAATATCCGATAATCCCTGGCTGATCCGCGCCATCCCAGTGAAAGCCGGGAGAGTGTGGGAAGAAGCGAGATAAGAAGCGGTTGAAGTTCCTTTCCAGGGCAGCATGTGTCCCTGAATTCTCGCAGGGAAAAATGGTCACGGTCTCCTGCATAGGATTCAAATACCGTCAGAATCTCATCCTCTGCCATGCTAGAATAATAGGGGCTGTCTGAAATTATCCTTTGGGGGGCGTGGTGGTTCATCCAGGTCCTGAATTGATCTGCAGGGTGGCCGTGCAAATAAGGAACCATTATGAGATAACTTGCCCACTCCTCCTCACAGCACGGGTGGAAGTATGGAACAGAAACTGATGCTCCCTGAGGATGAAGGGTATCGTCTCCTTCGAGAATTCGGAATTCCGGTACCTGAACACGAAGTAGTAAGGGATGTCCGGGAGGCAGAGGCAGCTGCAGCACGCATCGGTTACCCTGTCGTTCTGAAAGTAGTCTCTCCTGACGTAGTCCATAAAAGTGATGCGGGGGGTGTAGTGACCGGGATTGACACCCCTGAAAGATTGTCCCGGGCATTCGACGGGATTCTTGAGAGCGTCAGAGATCAGTATCCTGATGCCGCCATTACCGGCATTATTGTTGAAAGGGAGCTGCCCCCAGGTCTCGAGCTCTTTATCGGAGGAAAGACAGATCCATCATTCGGCCGGGTGATAACCTGCGGCCTTGGAGGAACGACGATCGAGCTGTTCCATGACTTCTCACTCCGTGTCCTCCCTGTAAACCGCGACGAACTTGTAGATATGGTACGGGATCTGAGGAGTTATCCTCTCATCAGGGGGTATCGTGGGAAGCCGGCGCTTGATGAAGAACAGATAGTCCAATGCCTGGAAAAGGCTGTCCGGATGTTTGAGGGGAGCCGGATCAGCGAGTTTGATATTAATCCGCTGATCCTCTATGAACACGGGGCCTGTGCAGTTGATGCACGAATCTACCGGGGAGAACCTGATCCATGTATCCCCAAGGCACAGCAGCCATTTGATCCTGACCTCTTCCATCCGAAATCAATAGCAGTCATCGGCGCCTCAGCAGATCCGAAGAAGATAGGGTATGCAATCTTCAGAAACCTCCTCCCGTTTCCAGGGGTTCTCTATCCGGTAAATCCGAACCACGATGAAGTGCTCGGGCGTCCTGCCTATCGGCGCATCTCTGACATTCCTGGAAAAGTCGAAGCTGCGGTGATCGCGGTACCTTCCTCTTTTGTTCCCGGTGTAATGGAGGAACTTGCCCTCAATGGCACGCGGCTTGCCATTATCATATCATCCGGTTTCCGGGAGATGGGAGAAGAAGGCAGGAAGATGGAAGAGAAGATCTTTGCTATAGCCCGGAAAGGGGGTATCCGTGTTGTGGGTCCCAACTGCCTTGGCATTGTACTCCCCCACCTGGAGATCAATACCACATTTGACCCGACCACGCCACGAAAGGGGAATATCGGGTTCATCTCCCAGAGCGGGGCGGTCATCACGGCAATCGTGGACTGGAGCGTCGTGGAGGAGATCGGTTTTTCCGCAGTGTTTTCCGTGGGAAATCAGGTCGATCTTGGTTTTTTGGATTTCATCAGGTTTGCGGCAGCCGAGCCCGAAACAAGGGCGATCATCCTTTACATCGAAGAGATAAAGGATGGCTGCTCTTTTCTTACGGTACTGGAAGAGACAACAAAGAGGATTCCGGTAATCGCCCTCAAATCGGGCTCATCAGCGCATGGTAAAAAAGCAGCCTCTTCCCATACCGGCTCGCTCGCCGGGGATTACGAAGTATATCAGGCTGCATTGAAGCAGGCCGGAGCAATACCCGTCTTTTCGTTGCGAGAAGCATTTAATGTGGCGGAACTCCTTGTATCGGAAGGGTATCCGAAGGGAAATCGCGTTGTCGTTGTTACCACTGCGGGTGGATTTGGTGTTCTTTCAGCAGATTATTCCGAAAGATTCGGAGTGAGCCTCCCGCCACTCTCTCCTGCCCTCCTCATGGAGCTCGACCGGTTTCTCTCAAACCTTTGGAACAGGGATAACCCTCTTGATATCATTGGAGATGGTGGAGCTGACCGGTTCGCCCGTGTCTTTGACACCCTGATCAGGTTTCAGGAAGAATGGGATATTGCCGTGATCATTGCGGTCCCTTCAGCAGTGCTTGATCCCACCCAGCTCGCCCTTGAGATCACCCGGTTCTCCAGCCATACCGGGAATGTAGTTGTCGGATGTATGATAGGGGGTGAATCCATGAAGGGAGGGCTCTCTGTGCTCCGTCACAATCGTATACCGAATTATGATGATATCGAGGATGCGTTCAAGGCAATTGGCAGGAGTCTTGCAGGAGTAAAAAACCAAAAGATAGGACCTCCGGGTAAAACCAACGACAGTTCTCATCAGTAAAATAATCACATGATTCCCTTCATGACACGGGTATACGGAATGAAAATACCTGATGTATTTTCATAAAAGCTGACCGCCGCCACACCGCCACATGCGATACACATGCCGACCATGAAAGATGCCCCGGCAGCGGTTTCAGTGACTGAATGCGGCATCCGAGATTTTCAAAATCGGATGTCAGTCTGCACGCACGGGTCATACATGTGACGATGGTCATTCGAAAAGAGTTCCTCTTGAATGATACTAGAGCCAACCGGTTCAGTGATTGATAAACTCCATGTATCCGGCTAAATTTTCTTATTCTGGCATTTTTTTCATATGCGATATTCTGCCAGGACCTGCTCGTGAAGCATGCCCGACGAAAGACCCCTGGGTCCGGCACAGGGAAATCAGCCAGGGCTGGGGATTATGGGCAACCTGGGGAGGGCGGCTCTTCTCTGCCGGAAACCCCGGTACATCGGCATAGTTGGAGCAGCATCAATCCCAAAGCAACGAAAAATCAGATCTGAAGGTTATTGGGTGTGGCTACGAGATCTCCTGGGAGGGATTTCGGGAAATCCTGAATGCATACCCTCACTTCAAAATGGGAGATAGAGAGCGAACCGGTTATTCGTCTATGTTCTCGTACCGTTCGATGTCGATTTGGGTTACAAGTATTCGCTCGAGTTCTTCAATCAGTTCTTTTACCGAGTGGTATCTTCCAGCCGGATCTTTTTCAAGGCATTTAGCAATAATCCTGTCGTACGGCATGGCTGCCGGATTGAGAACAGAAGGAAGAGGCGGGATATCATTGAGAATCCGCTTACTCACACGGGAGATATCCTCTTCGCCAAACGGCAGTTCGGCGGTGAGCAGCTCATAAAAGACCACGCCCAGCTGGTAGATATCGGTCCGCTGATCGGTCTCACCGAACCGATCCGGTGCGATCTGTTCGGGTGCTGCATACGAGAGTGAAAATCCTGTAATGGTTGGGAGAAAACCAGAACCCATCACCTTGCTCATACCCCAGTCGGTAATGCGGGGGATGGTGCCTTCGGCCATGAGAATGTTCTGCGGTTTGATGTCCCGGTGAATGATTCCCATGGAATGGGCATATCCGAGACCTTGTGCGATCTCCCGGACGATACGGGCTGCATCCCCTGAAGGAAGTGGTTTTTCAAGGTCGGCAAGCGAGGTTTCGATAAACTCCATCTCAACGTAAGGGAGAGGGAGGATATTGGCTTCATGAATCTTCACTATGTTCTCGTGGGCGAGATCTTCCCATGCCTTGATCTCCTTCATGAAGCATTTTCCCGCTGTCTCGTTGAACTGGACCGGAATTTTCAGGGCAACCACTTCCCCGGTTTTGTTATTATACGCCTTAAAAACACGGGCGATTCCCCCCATCCCTATCAGCTGGGGTTCGCTGTATTTTTCAAGAAGTTCTGCCGGAAACGAAGCCGGAATTGTTGGAGACCTCGGGGTGATGATTGTATCCGAGGACAGGCCGGGCCTTTCAGAACGGGAGATGAAGCCGAAGAAGTGGGACTCCCACCTGGAGATTGCACTGCCCACAAGTGCACAGAAAAAGATGATGACAAGCGGGGTGCGGAGACCTGCCTGAGTGGTGATCAAAGCCAGTGCAGCAACAAATACACCGATAATCGAAAAGATCAGGTGGGCTGATACTGTCCATTTGAGCGATTTGGAGAGGAGAGTCCCGGTAAAAAGAGCAAGACCTGAGAGTACCAGGTATGCCGAAACCGGGAGAATAATCGCGATGAAAGGGGGAATGGTCTCGCGCAGTATCCCGGTACGATTGATGAGGTATACCGCTCCGGCCAGTCCTGCAATAATGAACCCGTAGAAGAGGGCAAACAGTTCTTTTCTCCGTGGTGGAAAAATTGCGGGAGTCTGGGGCCGGATTACGAGGTCTGCCATCAGGGGAACTATACAGAGTCCCCCGGTAAGGAGGACAACCATAAATGGATTCAGGCCTCCGGGAAAAGAGGGTGAAAACGGACCTGCGGTTGTATTGCCCTGGGTGGGACTGGTCGTGCCAGTTGGTGACAGGTCCTGACTCACTGTCAGAGGAATTGTCCCGGTTGTGGTCGGGACAGTTGTTGTTGTTATTGTCGGGGTGATTGGTGTTAGAGTTGAAGACGTGGTTGATGTACTGGTCGGAACCGTGGTGAGGGTAGTAGTTACCGTGGTGAACGGGATAGTGGTGCTTGATGTCGTTGGGGTTCTTGCAGTTGTAGTGACGGTGGTTGTGGGACGGGAAGTAATTGTTGTTGTGGGACGGGTAGTTATTGTCGTTGTGGGGATGGTGGTTGTGGGACGGGAAGTAATTGTTAGTCGTAGGGACGGGAGTAGGCGATGGAGTCGGTGATGGAGTCGGTGATGGAGTAGGTGATGGAGTAGGTGATGGGGTAGGTGATGGGGTCGGTGTTAGAGTAGGTGATGGAGTAGGTGATGGGGTCGGTGTTAGAGTAGGTGATGGAGTAGGCGATGGAGTCGGTGATGGGGTAGGTGATGGAGTAGGTGATGGAGTAGGTGATGGAGTAGGTGATGGAGTGGGTGATGGCATCGGTGTTAGAGTAGGTGATGGGGTGGGTGTCGGGAGAGGGATAAGTTGTGCGATAGGAATGGTGGTGGTCTGTCCAGCCCTTACCTCAACCTGTTGATTCCAGGTCTCAAATCCATCCTTTCGCAGTTCAACGGTATGAAGACCTGCCGGGATGTTATCTATGATCAGAGGGCCCTGTGGCGTGTCCTCCCTGAATAGGCCCCGTCTATGTATATCGAAGCCTGAGGAGGATTGGAATCGATAGCTATCGATCCGGGCAGGGGGATAAAGCTTGCCGTTATGGACTGGTTGGAATCGACATCAGAAAAACTGTATACGGATCGTGCCCCGACCGAGTTCCCGTTGACAACCACATCTTCTATCCGGTAACCTACGCTGGGGATAATGGAAAAAACCTCGGAACCACCAGCAGGTATTATGAATTCTCCAGAGGGTACAATCGAACCGCCGGGTCCGGCTTCTGCCATGATCACGTAATACCCATCGGCGGCTGCTATACCGATGACCACTCCCGCAAGGACAAGAATAAATACGAGGAGCGGCAAAGAGGTGGGTTTCATGGCAGATTCTTCAACAAAATTTATTCGCTGTCAGGCAGGATTACCAGGAGTCGCGCACCTTTTGCACCTTTTGCGAGCTCGAGGAGATCCCCATCATGAAGGATGGCCGGCTGCCTTTTCTGCAACTCGGTGCTGTTGAGGAACGATCCCCCGGTACTTCCACGGTCTTCGAACAGGTACCGTGAACCCTCCTTCTTAATTATTCCATGGGGTTTTGAGATTCGACTTACCGATGTGTAATCAGCTGAGAGACTGACATCGCCGCTCATTGAAGGATAGGAGGGATCGATCCTCCCTATTCGCGATTCGTTGTTCTCCAGAATGTAGAGTTTTCCATCATCGGATCCCCCGAGCAGAATAATCATCGGCTTGTGCCCTGCAATCTCGTCCTCGACTGCTTCCCTCACCTCATCGAGTTTTTTCTTCAGTTCGGCATCATCGATATTGATCCGCATGTTGGAGAAGATACCAAGATTCCGAATGATTGCCTCCATGGCCCCCGGGACAAGAGAATATTTCCAGACCGGATGGACCCCCTTGGAGGTCTGTTGCCCGAGTCCCACTTCCTTCCTGATGAGACCCATGCTGATCAGCTTGTCAAGGTGTTTCTTGGTGTTCTCGTAACTTGTATTGATCTCGGATGCGATAAGCCGGACATCTCTAGGTTTTCGTTCGAGGATTTTCAGGATCTTGAGGCGCTGACTGTTTGAAAGCACCTCAAGATACTCTGAAAGTTCGTTAAAATAATCGGGCGCCTGTTCAAGCACAATGGTCTTTGATTCCTCGTGCTGATCCATCATCCTGCCCTGCCTCCTGTATAATAAGTCGTCCTTCTGAATCAAAAACATTCTCCGAACTAACGGATTCAACGATGTAACCGGCTGGTTCAATCATTGCCTCTGGAATAATCGTCCGAATCAGCTCTATCGATTGGATACAGGCAGCCATGACGTATCGGTCTTTTATGGGATATATCAGGACCGCGAACAAAATGATCTGGAACGATTCGCAGGGAATGTGCAGAAAAGGAGGGAAAATCAACAAGGTTGTGGTAAGAATCACGGCGATGTGGTTTCGATTCGGACAATAGCGGGCGCGGATGCGGCAGACTTCGGAAGGATCGGAATCGGGGTTGTGGTGATCAGCTGCCCTCTGACTCCCCGATGATGGATCTCTTCAGGACGAGGACGGGTTTTTCGGTACTCCGTGCAACCTTTGCAGTGGTGCTCCCCAGGAGCGTGGTCAAAAATCCTCTTTTTCCTGTTGCTTTCAAGATGATGAGGGATACATCCTCCTGCTCGGAAAATGCAAGGATCTCTTCTGCAGCACTTCCCACACAGACATGCACCTGTGCAGGAATCCTGGCACGGGCAAATTCATCCCTCATGGTTTCAAGTCTCGCTTGTGCTGAATCGACCGCAGACTTCATTTCACCCTGTGAATCCCCTGGGGTTACTGCATGAAAGAGCGTGGCATGCTGTATCCATGGCAATTCATGTTGACATATAAATCCAATATCCGGTTCTGAAAAATCGATACAAACCAACACATTTGAGAATAAATCGGGACAATGGCCCACCACTTCATCCCGTTCTGAATCATCGGCTCCCGGTGCATGAACAAGAAGGATATCCATCGCACTATGGCGGAGAACATCAGAGGCAGCACTCCCGAAAAACAGGGTTTCGACACGCCCCCGTCCCCGTCTTCCCATCACAATAAGGCCGGTGCCTTCCTGTGTTGCAATCCTGGAGATCACATCTGATATCTCACCGCCGGTAATTTCTTCTACGACTGCCTTTACCTGCACCCCCGGGAGCTCAAGTCCCCTTACCAGTTCTTCAAGACGCAGGCGGGCATAATCAACCTCGGGAGATGGAACGCCCATGTCATGGGAAGGGTATTTGTTGTAGACAATATGGAGAAGCACGAGCTGCCTGAGTTCGGGATTTTTTTTCAGACATTCAATTGCATAGTGTGAATCCCGTAAAAAATTGAAAGGGATGATCACTTTTTCAAACATGATGGGATATCACTCGGAAATGAGATAAAAATATGGATATCAGGGATCCGATCGAGCCCGTCAATCGGAAGGCCACAACAATCATACTTACCGTGCGAAGAATTGCCGCTGGATGCAATCTGTGACGGTCATTTTTATTCTTTCCCGTTCTGCCATGCACCTTTTATCCAACAGAATGAACTACCAGGAAGGGAGTCGTGGAGTTGATGATACGTGTGGGGATTCTTTAGGGGATTGGTAGTGTCATCGGTTTGTTTGTGTTTTGAACTCCTTCTGGTTGCGCTCCTCCCTGGCAATGAGCTTCAACTAACCCCTTCGAAAAAACGCCACGGTCTGTGAGACGAAAAAGCCTTACCGCCTATCATGATTGAGGAAAGACGCGCGTTTTTTTCTCGGCGAGACGGCTTCCAGCGCATGGCTGAACCTGACGGAGCATCTGCCAGCCCCATTCCCTTGCATCATCTTGGCCATGGATTGGGGGGTATTAGGATGCAGGAGTGGAACCCTGCACTATCCGTTACCAGAATGCCGGTTTTGCCGTCCTGGTGTTCGATTACCGGTATTTTGGAAAGAGGAGGGAATACCGCGCGGCAAAGAAAAGGGAAAGAAGTCTTTCATTGACACACAGTCACGCATTTCCCGTTTTTTGGGTTTGGGTAGAAAAGGCGAGGTTATTTCTCCTGTCCTGCTTGGGGATATGTACAATACTCGTTCCTGTAGAACCAATTGCGATAGATGATCGGGGTGATGAGAGTGGTAAGCAGACTCATCAGGATGATCACAATGTATACATCCTGGCCGATAATACCCTGTTGAAGCCCTATCAGTGCGACGATCATGGCAACCTCACCCCGTGGTGCCATGCCAAACCCGACAATAAGGCTGTCTTTTGTACAGAGGCCTGTCAGTTTTGCGGGTATGGAACACCCGATAACCTTGGTCAGGATCGCAACAATGGTGAGAGCAATCAGGAATCCGATGATAGGCAGGGTAACCTCATGCAGATCGGCAAGGATGCCAAGCGAGACAAAAAAGATTGCAGCAAAGATCATCTGGAGATACTCGGCCCCTTCCTTCACATTCTTACTCCTTTTCAGGTTTACATTGACAAATGAAACCCCGGCGATGAACGCGCCCACAATGGCCGACAACCCGACAAACTCTGCGCACATGGCATAGAAGAAGGCAAACATCATGGCAAAAATAAAGACAAACTCCGGGTATTTTCCTGCGATATTTGATTCATCTATTTTCTCGATGAGACGGCTTACATAATGCATGCCGATATACGCCCCGCCTGCAACAAAGACGATCGAAACGATCACTATCTGTCCGATAGAAGGGATACTGACAGCGCCGTCAACAATATCAGTGGTTATCGAGAGGGCTATCAATCCAAGGATATCATCGATAACCGCTGCCCCGATAATGGCCTTTGCCACTTCGGTATCGAGCTTTCCAAGTTCTTTCAAGACATTAGCCGTAATCGCGATGCTCGTTGCGGTGAGCGCCGTACCTATGAAAATAGCGCTTGCCGAATCATACCCAAAGAGGAGGGAGACCCAGTAGCCGCCGATCCAGGGAACAATGACTCCGATCAGGGCAATGATCCCATATTTGATCTGGAATATCTCCTTAATCTCGAACTCAAGCCCAATCACAAAGAGCAGGATGACAGCCCCGAGACTGGCGATACCAGCGACAAAATCGGTATAGGTGATCAGCCCAAGCACGCTTGGCCCAACAATGAGACCAATCAGGATCTCTCCGACGACTGCTGACTGGTTTATCCGGGAGGCGAGGAGGTAGCCGGCGAGCGCTACAAAGAGGAGAAGACTCATCTGGAATTCCACGCTGCTGACTATCCCTTCCATACGCCCTCTTTCCCTCCAGTTTTGCAATTCTTTCATCATTAATCATTCTAAAATAACGGACGTGCTTTTTTTGTGAAAAAGGCTTTAATTATCACTCCTTCCGACCTGCCAGCATGTTGTCCGATATACCGCCGGCACACTTTTTTTATACTGGGACCGACGATTCTGGCATATCACGGAAGAGGAATTGAATGTCAGAAATCTCAAAGACAGAGATCGGAAGACGTTTTTTCAAAATGCAGAAGGAGAAACAGGTAGAAAAGGCGATAGAGAAGATCAGGCAGGCCCAGGGATCTGAATGGGCACTCTACTCCCAGGGTGATATTGAGGCATTGAAACAGGTTCTGGGAGAGGTGTGGATATTCATGGAACGGGATTCCTGGGACCAGATTGCATTCACCAGACTTTCCGGGATCGAACTCCGTGAACTTATCCGGTGCGGGAGAGATGTTCATGATTCTGTCATCAGCGGGAAGTCTGCTGCAGAAAAAAGTATACCTGTCCTGGTGAGAAAGGACTCTTAATTTTTCCAACCGGTGACCTGTGTGGTTTTGTACCTCCCAGTGCATGGCAAAAAAATATATCCCCATTTGTTTTCCTTTGTATAGTCCCTGGCGGATGAGGGACGACATATCTCCAGAGAGGCGAATAGTGGCATGAGGTCCTACAGGCAGTTAACAACGATAATGCAGACAATGAAATCAGGAAAGTCCAACGTCAATAAGGGAATTGACGATCTTGTGAACATCTACGACCGTATTGCCAGAAAAGGCGGCAGAGGGAATTCCTGATTCATTCCAATTATTGGATTCATTGAGAGAGGGATCATTGAAACAGGATACGGGCGATCCGGGAATACTGAAGGGATTGTAAAGGATGCACCAAGGATATCCATCCCGGAGCGAATGTACAGAGCGATGTTCAGGCTCTTTTTCTGCTGAACTATGGAATGTAGTTCCTAATTGAAACGTTATTACTCTGGATTCTCACCTTATTCGACCATATCAGGGTAGCTTTCCAAATCCTGAGTCGACCTGCGGCCTCTCAAAAAATTTAAATGCTACCGGTTACTGAAGGGTAATTGGTAGTTCTATGCCTGAGGTGACTGATGATGAACGGGGACGGAGAGTTTTCCAGATTCACAAGGAAATGGCGGTCGAGACAGCTTTGGAAAAGATCAGACAATCCATGGGGCAGGAATGGAAACTCTACTCCGTCTATGACATTGACATTCTGAAGTACATGCTCGGAGAGAGCTGGGTCTCCATGGATCGCCAGAGCTGGGGGCGGTGCACTTTTTCGAGGCTTGTGCGGGAGGATATCGATACCATCATCAACATTGGAAAAGGGGTAAAGAACGGGAAGCGGAAGGAGGGAGATGCAGTCAGGGAGATGAATGAGCTGTTAAAGAGGATCCTGTAATTTTCAGGCCTTTTTCAACACTTTCTTTTTCCGTTCGATAATTTTCTTCACTTTTTTCAGCCGGTAGAGGTCTTCCCGGTCCCGCTCATCGATGGTAATTTCAATATATTTTGCCTGTCGTTTCAGCTCGGGGATAAGTACCTGTTCAAGTGCATTTACCCTCCGCCGGGTCATCTGGATCTCGCTCCCAAGTCTCCGGAGCGATGTTTCAGTCTCGGCAAGAGTTATTATAAGGTCGAGCTCCGCTTCATATTTTTCTGCGGCTTCATCAATCCGACCGCTTACGCCTAAGATGCTGTAACCCCTGTCCAGCAGACTTTTTACAAAACGCTTTTTTTCGATAATTGGGACAGGGACCCCCATCACATTTTTTCCCTTGATATCGAGGGTGACACCGCGTCTGGTTGCAAATGAAGCCGACTTCAGGGTAACAGGATCGTCTGTTGCCTGAGCAATGAGCAGGGCGTGCTGGGCGACGAGGGAAAGCTTCTCAAGCTCGCCCCTTGACTGTGAAACCGACTCCATCACATTGAAAAATTCCCTGATGAGCGCATCCATCTTTTCCCTGAGGAGATCACGCCCCTGCTCAGCGAGCTTTATCTGGGCATTCTTCTTTATCAACTCCATCCGGGTGGGATTAATTTGTTCCATCATGCTCCCTTTTGATATGCCGGATGATAGTTCTGGATGAATTCCAGTTTGATTCGCTTCAATTCCTCTTCTGGCAGCAAGGTAAATAACTGCCATCCAATTTCAAGTGTTCTCTCGATGCTCCGGTTTTCATCTCCCTGGGTAATGAACTGACGCTCGAATTCATCGGCGAATTTCAGGTATCTCTTGTCAAGTTCGGTAAGCGCTTCTTCGCCGACTATCGCTACGAGTCGCCTGAGATCCCTCCCATACGCATAGGAAGCATAGAGCTGATCCGCAACATTCCGATGATCTTCCCTGGTCTTCCCAGGCCCTATTCCGAGGTTCATCAGACGTGAAAGGCAGGGGAGGGTGTCGACCGGAGGATCAGCGCCGCGACGAAACAGGTCGCGGGAGAGGACAATCTGTCCTTCCGTAATATAGCCGGTAAGGTCAGGGACCGGATGGGTGATATCGTCATCAGGCATGGTGAGAATCGGTATCTGGGTGATAGATCCTTTCCTGCCCTTTATCCTGCCTGCACGTTCATAGATAGACGCGAGGTCGGTATACATGTAGCCCGGATAGCCCCGCCGGCCAGGTACTTCCTCCCGTGCCGTGGAGATCTCCCGTAATGCTTCACAGTAATTGATCATATCGGTCAGGATGACCAATACATGGAGATCGTGCTCAAAGGCCAGGAATTCAGCGGCTGTGAGTGCACAACGGGGGGTTGCTATCCTCTCAATGGTGGGATCATCGGCAAGGTTCATGAAAAAAACAACCCGTTCCAATGCACCGGTCTTTTCAAAATCCTTCATAAAGAACGAAGCTTCCTTGTAGGTAATCCCCATAGCGACAAAAATTACCGCGAATTTCTCTTCTTCCCCGAGAACCTTGGCCTGTCGTGCGATCTGCGCAGCAAGTTTGTTCGCAGGAAGTCCCGCACCTGAGAAAATAGGTAGTTTTTGCCCCCTGACAAGGGTGTTAAGACCATCAATAGTTGACATCCCCGTCTGAATGAAATCGGCGGGCTTGTCACGGGCTGATGGATTGATAGGCATCCCATTGATGTCCAGGTTCGCTTCTTCAATGATCTCGGGTCCTCCATCGCGGGGTTTACCGACGCCATTAAATATCCGCCCCAGCATCTCGATAGAGACCTTGACTTTTGGAGGTTCCCCGGTGAACCGGACCCTGGTTTCCTTATTGTCGATACCACTCGTGCCTTCATACACCTGGGTGACTGCAATATCCTTCGAGATATCAAGTACTTGCCCGGTTCGTTCCTCACCGGTGGGAAGAATGATCCGTACAATTTCCCCGTAGGAGACCCCCTTGACATTCTGGATAAATATAAGCGGGCCTGAAACATAGCTGATTGCCCGGGCCTCTTTGGTAAAGAGTGGGACTCTGTTCATCGCTCCGCCTCCAGTGCACCGAGGGATCCATCAATCTGGGTGATCAGGCCCTTTATTTTTTCACTATCAGTAAGCTCCTTCATTCGCCCAATTTCTGTTTTTACAGGGAGTTTCAAAATCTTTACAAGAGATACCCCTTTCCCCATGGCCTGACTCATCCGGTCATAGAAGGCGAGTATCACCCGGAGCATCCAGTACTGTTTTTCAAGTGAGCAGAAGGAATCTACCTCGTGATATGCACTCTGTTGGAGGAAATCTTCCCGAATCATGCGAGTGATCTCAAGAATTGCCTTTTCGCTTTCGGGCAGTGCATCAGGACCGACAAGTTGCACAATTTCCTGGAGCTCAACCTCCTTCTGGAGGAGGTACATCGTACGTGCTCTGAGATCCTTCCAGTCAGAAAAACCGCTTGCGGCAAACCAGTCTTGTACCTGGTCCAGATAGAGTGAGTAACTTTTTATCCAGTTCACCGAAGGAAAGTGCCGCCGGTATGCAAGACTCGTATCGAGAGCCCAGAATGTACCTGCAATGCGCAGGGTGTTCTGGGTGATTGGTTCTGAGAAATCCCCCCCGGGCGGAGAGACGGCCCCGACCACCGTAACCGACCCTTTTCGTTCATCTGAACCGAGACAGACCACACGCCCCGCCCGCTCGTAGAATGCGGCGAGTCGGGTTGCAAGATAAGCAGGGTAGCCTTCTTCCCCTGGCATCTCTTCGAGCCTGCCTGAAACCTCACGCAATGCTTCGCCCCACCGTGATGTGGAGTCCGCCATGAGAGCGACATCGTATCCCATGTCGCGGTAATATTCAGCGAGCGTAATCCCGGTATAGATGGATGCTTCCCGTGCAGCAACAGGCATGTTGGAGGTATTGGCAATCAGAATTGTCCGCTGGATCAGGGGGCGCTTTGTCCTTGGATCGAGCAGCTCAGGGAATTCGGTGAGCACATCAGTCATCTCGTTTCCCCTCTCTCCGCATCCGATATAGACCACAATCTGGGTATCGGACCATTTGGCAAGGGTCTGCTCTGCGACGGTTTTTCCCGTACCGAATCCGCCGGGAATCATCGCAGTCCCTCCTTTTGTCACGGGAAAAAGTGTGTCAAAAACCCTCTGACCGGTAACAAGCAACGTATCAGGGTCCATTTTCCGGTGATATGGTCTCCCTTTTCTTACCGGCCATGTCTGTAACATCGGTATTTGCGTACCATCCTCCAGGGTGCAGATCGGTTCGTCGATGGTAAATTCCCCGCTCTGAATATCCTTCACAATACCGGAAACAAATGGCGGGAGCATGACCCGGTGTTCGAGATGATACTCTGTCACCGTTCCCAGCACATCACCCCCGGTTACGTGATCACCTGTCTTCACGTATGGCTTAAACTCCCATCTCCTCTCATGAGAGAGTCCTGGGAGGGTCACTCCCCTTGAAATAAAACTTCCGCTCTTTTCTGCGAGCAGGGGGAGCGGCCTTTGAATGCCGTCATAGATAGACGAGAGGAGCCCGGGTCCGAGCTCGACCGAGAGTGGCAGCCCGGTATTCGATACTTTTTCACCCACCTGCAGGCCAGTGGTATCCTCGTACACCTGGATGACCGCCTGATCACCATCAAGCCGTATGATCTCGCCATTCAGCTTCTGATCCCCGACCTTCACCACGTCATACATCCGGGATCCCATCATCCCTTCAGAAAGGACAACGGGGCCTGAAATTCTTGCTATAGCACCGACAATCATACAGTCACTTCCTCAGCACGATATTGTACCCGATTGCTCTTCTCAGCAGCCCCTCGATGTAACTGGTCCGGTCCAGCCTCTTTGCACCGGAGGGAATTGGGATGATAATTGGCCGGTATGATCTCTCAATTTTTTCCATCATCTTCTCGTCAAGTGATGCCATGTAATCCTCATTGATTGCAATAATACCGGTATCGTCCCTCAGGAGCAGAGAGGGAAGCAATATACGAACCTCTTCGGAATTATGAATTTCCATCACATCGACACCGGCCAGGCGGAATCCAGGAGCGGTATCAGGATCCGTTACCACAATAAACTTATACACTGATGAGCGCCTCCCTGAGGTCCTTTTCCGGCAGTTCGGTTATCTTGCAGCGAGCGATCACCCTGATATTCGTCACCTCGGTATATTTTGCCCAGATATACGCAATCGGTATCGAGATGGAAAGAGGATCTCCAAGAAACTGACTTACTGCCTTTTTTACAAAATAGCGTTCCAGTTCCTTTTCAAAAGCCGAAATCTTCTCTGCTGCAATGTATTCCGGAGGTATCTTTGTGATAAACTGGTAGGGGGTCTTCTCAAGTTGTCTCAGTGCACCCTCAATGGTTCCCGCCTTCACCATCGAGAGGAGTTTGTCTTTATCAAACTCCGGGCTTCCTTTCAGGAACAAATGTTTCGTTACCTCAATGTCTATCCGGTCGCGAATGACACGCAATACTGTTTTTATGTTGTTGATGTCAATTTCAGTGATGATGAGAGCCCTAAGAATCCGGGCATCATCTGATTCCGCGGTTTTCAACGTTGAAATGGCGTCTTCATAGTAGAATGTGTCAAGTGCATATTCAAGGACCAGCATGTCCCCGGTATCGGTAAATTCTTTGAAGTTGAGGGTGAGGGGGCGTGCATAAACCATCCCCCAGGTAGCGAGAAGATCGATTACTGCTTTTACATCAGCCTGTTTCACGAGCTCAGTGAGTGCTGCTTCATCAAGTTCTCCTGCCGGGATCATGCATTCGAGGATTTCAGATGGATTCTCCTGGATCTTTTTCCCCCTTAAGATGGTCTTGATATTCTGCACATCCCAGCGTTGGAGGACGATAGCGAGATATGCTTCGGTATCGCCTCCTTTGATAAGGTTCAGGATCATCCGGAACGTCTTTATAAGGTCTTTGCGGATCGCGACTTCAATGCGATTAATTCCCGAATAGAGCACTCCTGCCTTTTCCAATTCCTCCCTGTACGTGGTTTTTTCAAGCTCTGCTATCAGCGAATCGATATCGGGCTTGTTGATCAGTTGTTCAAGGAGCGATTGATCAAGCAGGCGGCCCTTCATGGCTTTTATCCGTGCATTGACGTACGCGTACTCCATATCACTCACCGAATAACACTGAGAAAATTTCAGGTCTGTAGATCTCTTTTGCCTTTTTAAGCCGGGATTCAAGGGTATTGAAGACAACAAAGCGTTCATCACGACTGTATGCGTTCAATCCTCCCGCACAGGTGACATCGGTTATTATCTGACTGGATACTTTCAGTTCATTCAGGATATCCTTCAGGAGCGCTTCGTCCCTCTTGTCTATGTGAAGAATGATTCCGTCACTATCGAGTTCATTAAGTGCTTCGCCAAGCAGCGCTTTCAGAATTTCCCTGTAGTGTGGATCTTTTCGTACGGATTCCAGATTTAAAACGGCTTCTTCGAACACCTTCTCGAAACTCTCGTTTTTTGCTTTGATGATCTCCATGCGGCTTTTCTCCCGCGCCGCAGAAAGCATTTTGTTCCTCTGTATTTCTACCGATTGCGTTGCATCCTCCATGAACCGTTTTTTGATAGGCAGGTCCTTTGCCTGTGCCTCCCTGATAATTTCATCTGCCTCGGCTTTTGAGCGTGCCTCTATCTCAAAAATATGTTCCTGACCGCTCACTTCAACAGCCTTGATCAGATCATCAATTGCCATGGTCCACCCATTCTTTTCGCTGTTCTTGCAGGATTCTCTAGCGATATGATTCGAGGGCTCCTTCCCGGTTTATACCAGCATAATCATGATCATGGATGCGACCACAAAACCCAGAATCACAAGGGTCTCGGGAATCGCTACCAGAATAATCATCAATCCAAATGTTTCCGGTTTTTCTGCAATCGTTCCTGCACCCGCTGCGCCAATCTTTGACTGTGCAATCCCGGTACCGAGCGCTCCAAGCCCGAATGCGATGCCTGCCCCAATGGGGATTCCGAAATCAACCATTCACATCAGCCTCCTTCCAAAGCGCCGCCCTTTGCACAGGCGGCACATCGTTTTTCATGATACAATTCTGACCATATGCCTCTTCCTTCGCATCACGGCATAGGGCGATGAAATAATCACCATTTTTGCACACTTCAATCACATGGATAACTCCTCTCCCTTTCGTATCCTGATGCCAGCGAACGGCATACCTCCTTTCCTGCGGTTCAAATCGGTTTTCACCCGTTTTCTCTCCTGAATGGTTTGTACATCTTCCCGCCTCCCTCGTAAAATTTTGAGTCAAACTCAACCAGGTGCAACCGAAGGGAGTGCAGGAAGGGACTGAACACGGCAAGAACAAGGTTGAGCGTGTGAAGAAGCACTGCTATCAGAATTCCTACGAGTGCCACTTCCATCATGCCCCCCATCTTATTGGCAACGATTGCGAGGATGACCGATGCCATCCCGATTGCCATGATACGTGCATACGAGAGGATGTTTCCCACGGTACTCATTATCTCAAACATACCAAAGGCGCCTCCCCCGATGACAATCAGCGGGATAGCAATGATAATCAGTATCGCCCCCGTGGTTACCAGAGGTGCAGGGAGTGCAAGGGCGGTTGCGACAATTACCAGAATGAGACCGGTGATAACAATCATCATTCCCGTCTTTTCGCAGATATGTTTCTTTGCCTTGTCTACGTGCCTCTTGCAGCTTATCTCGGTATACGCATTGAAAATCCCGAGTCCGAGCCCTAAAAAGACATGGAATACTCCTATGGCGATAGACAGGAGGAGGAATGGGACCATTGCATCAATCCGGTTCCAGGTAATACCGAAAAATGTCTGTGGCTCGATCCATCCCATCATCTCGCCAAAGTCACCGAAGAATTCCCCGTACACCCATCCAAAGAAGATAATCCAGATTGATGATAAGATCAGGATATTCATGAGGTACTGGAGCCAGTCTTTGTCACGAAATTTCCATTTCATGATGATTGCAAAAGCCAGGATAATTAGTCCGTATGCAATATCTCCCACCATGATACCGAAAAATATGGGGAAAAAAATGGCCATGAGTGGACTGGGATCATATTCAATGGATTTTGCCGGGCTGACGACCTTCATCAGATACTCGAAGGGTTTGACAATCCTGGGATTATCATAAAATGTCGGAGCATCCGCCATCTCATCCGGAGTGAGAGTCAGCTCATTGATGATTACCCGTCCCCCGGATGCATCCTTGAGTGAATTCCTGGTGCCTTTGAGAGATTTCTTTGGGATCCATCCTGCTAACACAAATGTGTACTCAGTCTGACCGATTTTCGAGAAAATACTCAGTTCTTCACTTCTCTCTCCAAGAATTCTGTATAATGCGGTAAGTTCTGAGTACCATGCGGAAGAAATTTTTGTCAGTTCCGTATTCAGCCGGGAAATCTCTTCCGTTGAACTGGCTTTTTTCTCCTCAATCAGGGTAAAAATTTCGTTGAACGGTTTTCCCAGAAACTCGGGAGGTAACCGAACTTCATTCACATTCTGGTTGAACAAATAGGAATGTACCTGTTCTGAATACCGCTTGTTGAAAATTGTGACCGCTGCAATGGTTGTTTCATCTAATTCAGCGGACATCAGTTCGAACTGTTTCTTTGTTATTTCTGCAAGGGCGTTTCGGATGATATCGATGACATCCCTGAACTCTTTCTGGATGAGGAGAACGGTGACTTCAAATCCTTCCAGCTTGGGCATACTTGTCTCGAGCGGCCGAAGCTTGTCGATGATCTTTTCGTACCTGTTCAGGTTGATCAGGGCGAGCTCAAGATCACCCTTCTCTTTTGCAGAGGTTTTAGTGACCTCATCCAGCTCGTTAATGACGGAATTTGCACGGATGAGGAGGTCTTCATGGCTTTTCGCTTTCAGATTGGAATAGATATCTGCTGAAGCCTTTTCATCTGCCTTGATTTTTGGCAGTGTAAGAAAGATGCCGCCGATCTTTGAGAGCGCAACAGAGATATCCCCTGCCTGTTCTCCCGTCATCTTTTTGAGAGTAATTTCACCGGGTGCAACAGGGGCTGATGCATCTTCGATATGCACTGTTCCCTTGGCGTACAGTAAATCCAGTATAGTATGAAGGTCTTTTTTAGGTCCCAATATCTGAATTTTGACCATTTTCTGTAGCATGGCTCTCTAACCTTCTAGGACTATGGCAATGATTCTTTCAACGGCTTTCCCTACGTTCTTCTCCCCTTTTTCCCGAACCGCTTTTACCTCCTCCCCTGCCTGAACCCGAATATGATCTGCTTCTGACTGTATTCGTCTCGTCTCCCCTTGGAGAAATGCATCAGCTGCCTTCTTCCCTTCCACTTCAGATGAGGTGATGATTGCCAGGGACTCTTTCCTGGCTCGCTCGATCATTCGATCAGCCTCAACCCGGACATCGTCTAGCTTCACGCTTACTTCCAGTTCTTTCTCCCGGATTTTTGCTAGAAATGACTTTTCAACGGGCATACCTGATTCCTCCAAAACAAGAGTTCCCTCATCATCACCAATGCTCCTCCTCCTCTTCCCCGCAATGAGTAGGGTTAAAGTCCATGTCTGCTTTTCAGGATTGCAGTTACCCCGACCTGGGAGGGTTGACCGCCAACGACCCTGGAACCTGGTCCTTTCCCTGCATTTGCTATACGCTCTTCGCAACGCCTCATTGTCGCCATTTTCAATTTTTCTATTATTTCACTATTCGAAAGTGGCATGGATTTTCCCCGCATTCCTCATGCAGGATTGCTGAACCCTTGCTTTCACGCACGATATAACTTTCCCTCCACGCAGCATACATTTCAGGAATTGCCCTGCGTATTAAAATTATTTGAACCTCATTCTCACATCATTTAAATATTATCCAGTTTATTTCAGGTATAGACGACAGATCAGGGGTGGGGTCCGCGATATGTTTCGAAAAATACTATTTGCGACTGATTTTTCAGAATATGCAAAGAAGACTCTTGATTGCATCGCAGGTTTTCCTGACAATCCAGGAAATAATACTGCTCCATGTACTCGAAGATGCCAGATCTCCACGGGGAGGTGGCGAGATAGGTGAAATACTCTCCCCTCATGACAGAAATGTACTCAGAGATGAAAAACGCCGTCTTGAAACCCTTGTCAAAAATCTCAAAGTGACAACAGTGGTAAAAACATCGTCAGACACAGCTGGTGCAATTCTTGCGACGGCAGAGGAGACGGGGGTTTCCCTTATTGTGGTCGGCGCACGCGGAAAAAGTCTCGTGGAAGGTATCTTGCTTGGCAGTGTATCGATGGCGATCCTCCGTCGCAGCAGGACGAATGTCCTGATCGTGCGCCATAAAATCATGGAGAGCCTGACAGGGAAGACCTATGCAATGTCCTGTCCTATGATACTGTCCCGGGTCCTCTGCCCGATAGATTTTTCCCCGTTTTCTGATCGTGCAATAGGCCTTATAAGAACGACAAAGGGAATTGGGGAGGTCATCCTTTTCAATGTTGTTTCTCAGGGTGAGACTGAATCTGAGATCGACGATGCGGTAGAACAGGCTAAGATCCAGATAGAAGCAGTCTGCAGAATTCTCACCGCACAGGGTATCAAAGTCAGGACAATCGTAAGGAAAGGAGATCCCGGATTGGAGATTACGAAAATTGCTGATGAAGAGGACGTATCAGTAATCTGGATAAGCTCCCATGGAAAAGGGTGGTTCCGCGAACTGTTACTCGGCAGTACAGCATATGCCGTTACCATGAACACAAAAAAACCGGTTATCATCATCCGTGCCCCCGATCAGGAAGACAAACAAGAAATATCTATCTGGACTTCTTCCTGAATGCCGGCATTGGATTCTTTACAAAATCGACATGATTTTTTATCGGGGGGCTTCAGCTGCCTGTATTTTTTTAAAAAATGGAACAGGATTTTTCCAGATTGAATAGTTGGTACGCGGGAGAATGCCCCCTGAATGGATTATGTTATGCCACAGCGAATCTGCCGAGGATTCCCAGGGTAAATGCCATCACCAGTAATGCGACCGTCTCGGTCATACCTAATATTATCATGTAGTTGCCAAATCCTTTCCCGGTTTCTTCCATGGCGTCGCAGGCGCAGGCAGCACATTTCCCCTGAAAGTATGCAGACATGCCAATCGCCAGACCGCAAAAGGCGCCTATACCCCACAGCGACTGGCCGCCTTGTGAGGAAATTTCATACATCTTGTTCATGACAATCATGCCATAGATGGTCTGGGTGAGCGGCGCACCGACAAACGCAAGGAGCATAAATGAGGCCGGCTTATTCTGGCTGTATTTCTTCTTCCATGCCCCGACAGCCGCCATCCCGGCGACACCTGCACCGGCGGCTGACCCGGCAGCCGACAATCCAAGCACCAGGCCCATTCCCAGGTCCTGAAATTGCAGCATTACGATATCCATACTCTCCTCCTGCTTATTCTGTCCATGATCTCCTCCTGTTTATTCTTTGAACGGATCGAATGCAGACCCACTCCAGGTTACGTTTGCGTGCCCCGAAAATTCCAGCACATTGAGCCTGACCCCATGTACCAGTACCGATATGATTCCTAAAACGATATTTAAGCCGTGGCCGATGATAAGAATTACTACCCCTGCAGCTACTGCGATGACACCATTGCCGAACCCGGATGCCATGGTGTTTGTTGTCTCTGCAATCGCGAGACCTGCCAGGCCGACCGCAAAAAGACGCACATAGGAGATC
Organism: uncultured Methanoregulaceae archaeon; assembly: GCA_963828315.1. Taxonomy (GTDB): domain Archaea; phylum Halobacteriota; class Methanomicrobia; order Methanomicrobiales; family Methanospirillaceae; genus UBA9949. The sequence goes on from CAWHEC010000017.1 coordinate 185,681, forward strand.
ACGTCGGTAATATTATTCATGAAGCTCAACGCTATCGTCCCCAGTCCCTTCGCCGATACCTCTGAAAACCCGGGCCTGCGGGTGGGTAAATAAAATCACGAGAATAATCCCTGCTCCCACAAGCCATATCCCGAAGGGGGGAAATGGTTCTCCCAGGATCAACGTCCTGGCCAGGAAAAATGCGGTCCAGAGTATGCAGATATAACCGACATCAGCAAGCGCTGTCAGCGATGGAAATTTCAGGAGTGCCCGCCAGGAATGGGCAATGGATAACTGCAACGCCCCTAAAAAGAAGCAGAATGTTTCCATGGTGTTGGCATCGTTCAACTGCGGAACGAGAGGCTGCAACCATCCCTGGCCAAAAAAGGTACCGGTCAGAATACCCCATATGATTGCGCAGGAACCCAGGAGGAAAAAAAGCGAAACCATGGTTTTATTCTCCGCATTCAGTTTCATCGTTCTGTATAACCAGATCGTTATCAGCAGCGTGAGGAGGATATAGACCAGCCCATACCCGGCATCACCGATAAGAATGCCAAAAAAGATGCTGAAAAAAATCAGGAACAGAGCGCTTACGTCAAGTTCATGATACCCCGGGGTAAGGCCCAGAAGACTGAGCACGGGCTGAATCAGATTGACCCATTTGGGATTACGTAAGAGTGTCGGTACATCGTCTTCAGCTGCAGGCTCGGTAATCATGATTCCCCATTTTCTGCCCCTGGCTTCAGCAATGAGAGGTTCTTCCCTGTCAGAAGGGATATATCCCGTCACGTAACTGATTGCACCTTCACTGCCCATGCCGCTTACTACCTGCCGGAGTTCGATCTCCTTCTCCAGTTTTCTCTTTATCTCTGAAAGATCCTTAGAGAAGCAAACGGACTGAGCAATCTCGCTTTTAATTCTCTCAATTTCCCTGATATTTTCAGCGAGCTGCGATCGCAATGAAGACAGGCTCTCCTTTGGCGGGAGAATTTCCTTAAAATCGGATTTGAACTGTCTGCGCGATATCGCGACGCAATGGGCAATTTCATCTGAGGTAAATATTGTTTTCACCACTACGTCATCGGGAAAACGTCCGATCTCTTTTACCGGCACCTGGTAAAGCGTTACATAAATGCCATTTTGTTGAAGGTGCTGTATCTGGTTATAATCGATATCGCCCCAACGTTCCCAAGCAGTAATTTGCCCGAGTATCGTGCCCGATGAGGATTCGCGCTGTTCCTGGTCCTTCCCAAGTTCTATGATATGGTTTGCAACCGCTACCCAGTCACCGCCGATACTATCCTGCGGTTGAATGTGTTTTCTCTGATACCGTCACCCGATTCAGGATATCCAACGATGCATCAATTAAGGCCACTTTCTCCTGAAGAGTGGATATATCCCTGCTCTCAGGGAGGTTCTGGTGCTCAACGTGCAGGACCCCTGCTGTGCGTAAATTTGTTATCGTTGCTTCTGCATCTTTGGTTTCGAAGAGAATGGTGGCTTTTTTCATCGGAACAATCATATCGCCACCTCCTCAACATTGGCTTCTTCGATTTTATTTTTGGCAATTTTGCTGCGGCCGACAGCATTGGTCATCTGGTCGCCGATATATATTTTTATCAGGCGGATGGCCTCCTTTGCCTCGGGTATTTTTACTTTTTCAAACAGGTTGACACGCTGCGTGGTAATACGTAATTCATGCTTCAGGACGGATATTCCTTTTTCAAGGACCCGGATCTCTTCCCGCAACGACACCATATCCCTCAATGCCTCGATTCCCGCGTCCAGCCAGGGAGGGGTCAGGAACAGATCATACTTCGTGGGTTCAAAATCCAGGCGTTCGAAAACAGGTATTTCAACCCCCGCAATGTTTTTCTTTTGGATAATGATTTTTTCAGGTATCAGCCATTGCCTGATTTCGGGAGTCTCAACCAAGAGACCGGCCCAGTTTTCAGCCGATCTCTTCTTTTCGGAGAAGGAACGCTCTCTCTCGCTGTGGGTTTTCTGCTGGTGTACAATTTCAAGCTGTAGTTGCTGCTTTTTCAGCTGCAGTGTGGGCAGATACCTCTCATATTGCCGCAGGGCATCTCTTTGTCCTTTCAGTTCACCCTGTGAAAATTTAATTTTCATGCGTGTCAGGCCAATACTGATCGATGATGGACTTCTTAATCCCGGTTTCTTCAGGAGAGAAACAATCGTGCAGTATCTCCCAGCCCAGGTCAAGAGCTTTTTCAAGGGGAATATTCACTGTAAGGGACATCATTTTGTCTTCAAAGAGTTTTCCATAGGTAAGGAGCTTCATATCCCAGGCACTCATCTGAAATCCCATCGACTGCTTTTCCTCTGTTTCGCGGTAATCGGCAAAAAGCTGAATCATCGTATCCATAATAGTGCGGTGATCATCCCGGGTTTTGCCATTGACCAGCTGCTTCAGGCGGCTTAAGGAACCAAATGGTTCGATAACACCGTTCTTAAGATAAAATTGCCCTTCGGTAATATAGCCGGTATTGTCCGGAATCGGATGCGTTATGTCGTCTCCGGGCATGGTGGTGACTGCAAGAATTGTTATCGATCCTGCGTTGTCAAAATCTACTGCCTTTTCATAGCGGGCTGCAAGGAGGCTGTAAAGGTCTCCCGGGTAACCCCGGTTGGAGGGAATCTGTTGCATGGTGATGGCAATCTCTTTTAATGCGTCGCAGAAATTGCTCATGTCGGTCAATAGTACAAGAACCCGTTTTCCCTCAAGAGCAAAATTCTCTGCCACTGCCAGGCTGATATCGGGAACAAGGAGGCATTCCACAACGGGATCGGCTGCGGTATGCATAAAGACGATCGAATGAGAGAGAGCCCCGTGTTCTTCCAGGGTGTCTCTGAAGAAGAGGTAATCATCGTATTTTAAACCCATGCCCCCCAGAATAATGACATCAATTTCAGCCTGGGTCCCGATTCTTGCCAGCAGGTCGTTGTAAGGTTCGCCAGCGATTGAAAATATTGGAAGTTTCTGGGATTCAACCAGAGAGTTGAATACATCGATCATGGGTATGCCGGTACGAATCATCTTGCTCGGGATAATTCGCTTTACCGGGTTGACCGGTGGCCCGCCAATGTCGACAAGATTTTCGGAAAGTTCCGGCCCGTTATCAAGAGGCCTGCCGCTTCCGTTAAAAATCCGGCCAAGAAGCAGAGAGCCGGTGGAAATACGCATCGGGTGTCCCAGAAACCTTACCCGGTCGACCGTGGAAATGCCACGGCTTCCGGCAAATACCTGTAAAAATACTTTTTTTCCGTCAAGTCGTATAACCTGGGCCAGGGAAGTTCCTTGTCGGTTCGTTACCTCGGCAAGCTCCGCAATGCCAACATTTTCCGCCTCAACCGTAATGACATCCCCGACGATCTGGCTTATGCGGGTATAGAATTTTTGCATGCTACCTGTTCCTTGAACGCACGAGCAAAAACGCCCGGATCTCTTTCTCACTCTCTTCGAACGCATCGCTCTGCCAGGGAACGGAGTTCCAGCCCCTGAAAAGCTGTCTCAGTTGCTGGAAGAAATGCAAAGCCACATCTTTATCTTCAAAGATGAATTCCGATTCAAGAATGCGATAAATAAAATTATACAGGTACATCTGCCGTTCTTTGGGGGTTGCTTCATCAACGGTATCGAATGCATTCTGTTGCAGATAGACAAAATCAAAAAATTCTGCCTTGAGGTAATCCACGTAATCCGGGAGTGAAGTTCCTTCTTCTCCGACGACTTTCATCATCTGCGCAATGTCAAACCCTTTTTGCAGGATGCTATGACCCCGCTCTTCCTGTACCTCATCGATGAAACTTTTATATTTGCTCCAGGAGATTAACGGGTCGATTGCAGGGTATCTGCGGGCATCGGAACGACTGCGTGAGAGCCCAAGGAAAGCGCCAACAACTTTCAACGTTGCCTGGGTCACCGGCTCTTCAAAGTTACCCCCTGCAGGGCTGACCGCTCCGCCAATAGTGACCGATCCAATGGAACCGTCGTGTAAACGAACCACGCCAGCCCTTTCGTAGAAAGAGGCGATACGCGACTCCAGATATGCGGGGAACGCTTCTTCTCCGGGGATCTCTTCGAGTCTTCCGGACATTTCACGCATGGCCTGGGCCCAGCGGGACGTTGAATCTGCAAGCAAAAGCACGTGAAGACCCATCTGACGGTAGTATTCGGCGATTGTTACTGCAGTATAGACACTCGATTCCCGTGCTGCTACCGGCATCGAGCTGGTATTACAGATAATGACGGTACGGTCGCTCAAAGGCCGGTTGGTCCTGGGATCAACGATAGTGGGGAATGTTTTTAATGTTTCGACAATTTCCCCCGCCCGTTCGCCGCAGGCAGCAATAATTACCACATCCACATCGGCATGCCGGCTGATCAGCTGCTGTAAAACCGTTTTCCCCGCTCCGAAAGGACCCGGAATACAATAGGTCCCTCCCCTTGCAACGGGGAACAGCGAATCAATCAGGCGCATTTTGGTAACCAGGGGCTCACCTGGTTTCAGTCTCTCGGTATATGCCTGAATCGGTAGTTTCACCGGCCAGTTCTGGCTTAAATATACGGGATATATCGTTCCGTTCAGGTCTTTTATCTGAGCGACAGCCTCGCGTATCGTATACGTGCCGGCATTTTCTATCGACACAATTTCATAACTCCCCTGCAGGGAGAAGGGAACCATACAGTAGTGTTTGAATATTTTTTCCGGCACACATCCGATTTTATCTCCGGCACGCACTCTGTCACCGGCTTTTGCCAAAGGCGTGAAATCCCAGGCCTCCTTATCAGAAAGTGCCTTTATATAGACGCCACGCTGTAAGAAGAAGCCGCATTGCCTGGCAATCTCTGGCAGAGGATTTTGCAGACCGTCGAATATCTGGCCAAGCATCCCTGGCCCCAGCTCAACAGAAAGGAGCTCGCCGGTAAACTCAACCTCCTCACCAATCTTAAGGCCGCCGGTTGCCTCATAGACCTGCATCTCCGCAAGATTCCCACGCACCCGGATGATTTCAGACTTAAGACGGTCCTCCCCATGTCTGATATAGGCAACCTCATTCTGCATGACAGGAGAATCGAAAATGACCGTAGCCATGTTGCCGCTGATTTTTACAATACGACCGTTTGCTACTGCAGTCATTTTTCCCCCTTATTGCTGTAAAGCTGCTTCAAGCAGGATACTTCCCTCAGCACTACGTATGTTCTCCCAACGCTGGAGTATGAGTAATTTATAGGCATAGATTATCAATAACTCCAAATCAAAATAATGGCCCGTTGCCAGCTCATCCAGCATTCTCCAGCGTGTTTCGTCAAGAGAACGTTCCCCATCAAGAACTGAAGCACCCATGTTCGCTGCAGTAACTACCTGAGAGAGCGAAGGCCCGCTGTATCGTTCGGGACGCAGATACATCCCTGGATCAACCTGGTTTCTGTGGGCGCGAATCTTTACTACCTCGTTTCGCAGTGCACTATCGAATTGAATCCATTTCCGGACGATCTCGTGTCTTTTGCCTTCATCCGAATACGTTTCCGGCGATGGAAGGGTACTTAAAAGTTGAAAGTCTTTTTCCGGCATAAACTGGCGACAATTTTCAAGAAACCGCTCAAAAGAAAATGGGGGTTTCATTCCGAAATGCAGCATAGGCAGGCTTGCAATCAGATAGGGATAAAAATCTGCCATTTTATTTTATTCCTCAACTGCTTCCTTCAGAATCTTGTTCAGTTTCGGCTTAAGGTAGGTACCGATATAGTCTGCAAGGGCTTTGTCGGTAAAATCATACCAGGATTTTCCCCTGTCAAAACTTATGGTAAAACCCCCGCGAATTTCCTCCCCTGGCTTTAATACGATATCTCCCTCTGTCTCCTGCCTGAGTTTGTCTAAATAATGTTTTTCCAGGAGCTCCAGGTCTTTTTTATTGAGTGAAACGGTAATATCGCTCCGCTCTGCCGGGTTGTAGTTTCTTACAACCTCAATCAGGAGTCTGAAAAGTGCTTCCGGAGTAAGAGCCTGCCGGATGTCTGAGACCACGATCAGTCCCAGCATGGCATTTATCTCCTTTCTTAATGACAGGAGCAGATCTCTTCCTGCCTGGGCCAGAAGGGCTCTCTCTCTCACCTCCTCAAGGCTGATCCGGTCTTTTGCATCAGAGAGTATCCTGTCTGCCTCAATCCTTGCCTGGGAAATAATGGCATCAGCCTTTTGTTGTGCGAGAGCCTCAATACTTTCAGCCTTTTCTCCTGCGGCCCTGATGCCTTCCTGATTTATTTTTTCAATGAGGTCTCTGATCTCTTCCGGCATAGGAAAAACTCATTCTCCTTTCTTTGGCATTGAAAAATTTTTCATTGTGCATGCACTATCAAATTTACGCAGGCCCGTGATGTCCCTTCGTGCCCGGTCAGCGTTGTCATCGGGTTCCTGTCCGTGTTCCGGCTCCGAGACAAGCCACCATCGAACCCAACGATCTCCCTCATCACCATCATTGCACAACACATATTATACATTCCTTTCTGATCCTCTATTCACCGTTTCTGCCAACCTCATCTTCTCTCCGGTAACGAAGGATACTTTTATTATTGTTACTTGCTAACAAGTAGCAAGGATTTTACCGGGATTTGCAGAGGAAAAATAACTATGCTCACGCTGGAGGGGGTAACCAAAAAATTCGGAGGGCTTGTCGCGGTGAGCGGAGTCGATCTCCAGGTCAAAAAGGGCGAGATCCTCGGGCTTGTCGGACCGAATGGTGCAGGAAAAACGACCCTTCTGAATATTATCTCCGGGATATACCGGCCTGACATGGGGTCTATCAAGTACTGTGGCGAGGACATTTCACGACTCTCGATGGACAGGATCTGCCGGAAGGGTATCGCAAAGACGTTCCAGCACACGCTGTCCTTCCCTGGTCTCACTGCCCGGGAGAGCGTCATGATAGGATCCCTTTTCGGCAACGGGCACCACGCGGGTATGGATGAGGCTTCAGCAGAAGCCGAAACATTACTCGGGCGCATCGGTTTTCCCCTTGAACGGATCGATATGCCTCTCTCCAGCCTGAACGTATTCGAACTCAGGAGAACCCAGCTTGCCCGGGCACTCGCCTCGCGCCCTAAAATTATTCTTCTCGACGAATTGATGACAGGGCTCAACCCGAATGAGAGCGCTGAGGCAGTGGCACTCATCAAATCAATCCGTGCCGACGGAATTTCTATCGTCATGATTGAACATGTTATGCGGGTGATCCTGGGTGTTTCGGACCGGATGGTCGTACTTGACCGGGGAGAAAAGATTGCTGAAGGAACCCCGGAAGAAGTGATGCGGAACCAGCGGGTAATCGATTCATACCTTGGCGAACGATATATATGACCGGGGCGGTTTCACCGTTGCTTGAGATACAGCAGCTCTCTGTTTTTTATTCAGGTCTCCAGGTACTCTGGGATGTATCCCTCATCGTACACAAAGGGGAGATTGTCACGCTCCTTGGCGCCAATGGCGCTGGAAAAACCACGCTCGTCCAGAGTGTCTTCGGACTTACGAGGGAACGGAAAGGGCAGGTTTTTTTTGAGGGTGTTGAAATTACCGGACTTCCTGCATACGAGGTGGTCAAACGTGGGCTGTCGCTGGTCCCGGAAAAGCGTGAACTCTTCCCCAAAATGACCGTTGAGGAAAACCTGGAGCTTGGCGGATTTGCAAGGATTGGAGAGAGTGCAGACGTTGCGGGAATCTTTGATCTCTTCCCTATACTGGAGGAACGAAAAAGACAGCTGGCAGGAACCCTTTCAGGAGGGGAACAGCAGATGCTCGCAATTGCCCGTGCTCTCATGGCCGAAGCCATCCATGGTTGTGCTTGACGAACCTTCACTCGGGCTCTCGCCTCTCATCGTGACGTCGGTCCTTGATGCAATAAGGAAACTGAACCGTGAAGGACTCTCTATTCTGCTCGTTGAGCAAAATGTTCAGCATGCTCTCGAGATGTCCCACCGCGGCTATATCCTTGAGAATGGCAGGATTGTCAGGGAAGGAACCTCTTCGGAACTTATTCATGATGACCAGGTTCAGGCGTCGTATCTGGGGACGTGATCAGGATAGGTGTCTTTTGGCAGAACGAAAAGCACCCTTGGTTTTATCAGCCATTCAGGAATCCCGGGACTTTTGCCAATAAGTTTTTCGGCCTGGTTCCCCGGTCATAATAAAGTCAACGAATTGTGAAACCTCTTCCTCTATTCGTGATTCCTCAGTTCCCGCTTCACTCGAAAACCATTTTCACAGGTTCTTACCCATGGGTTTCCGTGACGGAGAACAAGCAATCCCGATAAGGAATCCCGGGTCTGATGTGCTGTTGTTTTCCGACCCTGGAAAAAATATTACGTCTTGTTCCTCTTGTCCAGATATCCTTTGATCTTGTCAGGCAGGGAGATAAGCCCTTTTGGCAGGAAGATGATGATGAGGACCAGGAGGAGCCCGATAATAACAAACCGCAGGTACGTAAGTCCGAATGACTGAAGGCCGTCCCAGATGAGGGTAATGAAGATCGTTCCGACAATAGGGCCGGCAAGTGTCCCGAGACCTCCGGAGATGGAGTAGATGATTGGCCAGAATGAGATGTCAACCCCAAAGATCTCAGGAGTGATGTATCCCAGGTTATGGATTTCCAAGGCTCCTGCCACACCGGAAAAGTATGCGCTTATCAGGAATGCAAAGAGCCGGTACCTGACCGGGTCAATCCCCGCAGCCCGCGCTTCGGTCTCGTTCTCTCTGATAGCGGCAAAAGCAAGGCCGATTTTGGATTTGAGAATGAAATAGAACACCAGGATAACAAAGACCGCAATCAGGACAATGGAATAATATTCGATGAGCTGATAGTTTGGAACACTCGAAGGAATAAGACGGGGGGCGGCAATCCCGTCCCATCCCCCGCTCACCCCGGCAAACTGGCTCACCATCAGGGTCTGGATGATTATGGCAAATCCAAAGGTGACCATTGCGAGGAACCATTCCTTCAGCCTGACACAGATCGCTCCGATGAAGAGACCTACCAGGGCTGCCGCACCACCCCCGATAAAGATGGTGATATAGGGGGAGAGACCGCTTGCCGTTGCGATGATGGCAGAGGCATATCCCCCGAGACCGAAGAATGCAGCATGTCCAAGAGATCCCTGTCCGGTATAGGTGAGAAAATTCCAGGATGAAGCATAGATGATGAAGATGACCATCAGGACAAGAATGGTCAGCAGGTACAGGTTCATCCCGAAGATAAGAGGGAGGATGATGGCCACTATCAGGACAAGAATGGTGCTGAAGACCCTGGTCTTTTTAGACCCGATGCCCAGGGTTTTATTCATCTCAATCATTCTGCCGACTCCCCAAAGATACCGGTCGGCTTCACGATCAGCACCAGGATCAGGATGATAAACGAAATTGCATCCTTCCATGCTCCGCCAAGGGTGATGATCGCGAAGTTCTCTGCAATACCATAAATCAGCCCTCCGATAATGGCACCGGGAATGCTCCCCAGCCCTCCGATAATGACAATGGCAAAGGCCTTGACGGCCGGGATAGAGCCTATATACGGATTGAAGACCTGGCCGCTCACGACCCAGAGGGTTCCCGCCGCACCGGCAAGACCAGCCCCAATGCCAAAGGAGAGCATGTCCATCTTCTCCACATTGATGCCCATCAGCATCGCCCCTTTCCGGTTCTGACTCGTAGCCCTCATCGCCTTTCCCAGCCGGGTTCGCTGCAGGAAGAGAAAGAGTATGATGAGAGTAGCGATGGTTGTGATGATGATAATGAGATAGTCAAGCGGCATATTCACGCCGAGTACTTTAAGAGTGATATGTTCGTAAGGGCTCGGGATGATCCGCCATTCATCGGACCAGATAATGGCTGCTGCATTCTGGATAATATAGATAAGACCGATAGAGATGAAGATCTCGTTTAATTTACTGGTTCCAAGAATCGGGCGGAAACATGTGCGTTCAATAATCACCCCCACTACGACCAGTACCGGTACCGATGCTGCGAGAAGGACATACGGATTGAATCCGGAGATAGCATAGAACGTGAAGGTGACATAGGCACCGAGCATGAGGAGTTCGCCGTGGGCGAAATTCACGACCTTCATCACACCGAAGATGAGATTCAGTCCCGTGGCAAGAAGGATGTAAATACAACCTGCATACAGTCCCCAGATCATGACCTGGATTACCAAATCACCGCTTACCACCATGGATGAAGTTCAACCTCTGAATTGAAAAAGAGAGATGGTTTATCCCTGTCCCGGTTCGAACCATTCGGGGAGGACGAAACTGGTCTCTTTATGCTCGTCCGGCCAAACGATTTTAGGTCGCGTCTCCTTCACGGTCTCGTTCCAATGGAGTTGTTCCATGGTAAGTTCGAACTTGCTTTCCCTGTAATCAGGAGAGAAGGTGATGGTCTGGTTTTTCATTTCCTCTACCATCTGGGGGATCTGTATTTCGGCAATTGCATCCCTGATTCGATCCTTGTCTCGTGTTCCGGCATCCTCGACAGCCTGTGCAGCCAGGTATACTCCTTCATAGGTTGCAACCCCCATCATTCCTGGAAATCCACCAAATTTCTTGTCGAAATCGGTGACAAACTTGTTATAAGCCGCCTCAGATGCGCCTTTCGGAACTGTGTATGGTGAGAACCGGCTCTGGACAATGGAGTAATCACCGTAGGCCCCCACACCCGTATAGAAATCAGGATCATCATTGGGTTCAATTGCGATGAAAATCTTGTTCAGTCCCACATCCCGTCGTGCCTGAGTCTCAATGGGTATCTGTTCGTTGAGGAAGGCTACCACATACACGACATCGGGATTTGCATTCTTGATACTGGTGAGCACGGTTCGGTAGTCGCTCTCTCCCATCTTGAATGTTTCTTCAGCGACAACGTCAATCTTGAGGCTGTTATTGGCAATGGTATTCTTTATCGCAGTCTGGTGACCTTTTCCGTACGGGCTGTCCTGATAGAGAACGGCAAGCCGCAACGGGCGATCTGCCGGGAACCCGAATTTAGCGTTTATTGCTGGCCGGATTGTGTTGTCAATAAAAAGAGTGGTCTGAGTGCCTGAGTCATCAGTGGTTGGTGCATGGTGGAACATATACAATGTATCAACATCAGTCCTCTGAGTGATAACCGGGCTCGATGCCCCGGTAATGATGTAAGGTACCTTGTTATCAGCTACAATGGACTGGTGTGCCGATACGACCGCACTTGAAAATCCGCCGACAAGAATATCCACCTTGTCCTGTGTAATCAACTTGGATACCGCTTTTTGTCCACCCTCACGGGTGGATTCATCATCGCCCTGGTACAGGTGGATGGGTATCGTTTTATTCAGTTCTTTGACATAAACCCCACCGTTGGCATTAATCTCTTCTGCAGCAAGCTGTGCAGACTGCCATACATCTTTCCCGGTAGTGCTTGCAGACCCTGTCATCGATGCAACAACACCGATCTTCAGTTCCTCTCCCGTTGGCTGGGTATCAGTGCATCCTGCAATAAGCACGAGGCCGATGAATACAATAAGAATAAATCCAAAAGTCCTTTTCATGGTTCTTCCGCTCACATTGCCATGTTATAGCATGACAGTTTGGGTGAAACGAAAATAAAGATTGCTATTCGACTACTTTCTGTAAGGAGCGTTCTGCTTGATCACTCCTCGGGCATGCATATTTTTTTGGATATTTTTCTTCTTCCATCTTTTTCGTATGGGATCATTTCGAGTGGCCAAATACTTATAAACTCACTGAATATCTCTTCCGGAATACCGCGGATATTCAGGCGATCACGAATTGTGATGAGAGCTATCGGCCGGGTTGTGCATCCCTGTGCGGATCGAAGAATAGAGTTGCACTATAAATTGCAAGGGAAAATGACGAACTTCCTGGAAACAAGACATCTTTCATGCCATTTCCCGAGGCCCTGATAGAACCCGATCCCGACGAGACTGAACTCGGGGGGATGATGTATGGAAAGAATAGCATCGATAGAAATGATGGCCATTGTCGGATTCGAATGGTATTTTAAGGTGGCATCATCAGGAGGTCTCGGCCCTGCCTGTTTTCAGGCAGGACGTTGGCCATTGGATTGAACGTTCATTCGGTGACTTAGTTGGACACTAATACACCTGCTATAGAATAGCAGGGATTTATTATTAAACCTTTTGGATTTTTCCGGATACGATCTCTCCTTGATCCTCTTCCTTTCACTACGGCAGTTCGAAGAGAGGTCAGACCATTATCAAACCGGTCACCAAAATATACCCCGGGGATGTCCCGGACGAAAAGCCTTTCGCGATTTCCGGCTTTTTTGGAACCTGCTGGCGATACATGAACCCTGGGATACGAGATCTTCAAGCCAACGATCAAGTGAGGAAGCGAGTTCATGTTTCACCTCCAGATTCACGGTTCCGGGCTCCTGATACACCACTTTTCGGACCGATCTGTCCTGATGCGATAAAGGTTTAGCGATCTTTTTCAAATGGTCGATCCGTAATCTCCATATCGGGATCAGCGAGCAAGGAACCGTCAATACCATTGTTTTGTGAAAGGGCATAACAGTCCTCACCGATCCGGTCCCGGGCAGAGCGGTACAAAAGGCGGCTTTTCAATGATTGCCTACCTTCGAAGCTCAAACACCCCGATCCTGTTTAACTTCCCGTAGATTCTGTGATAGATATCCTCCACAGGGGTTCTCTCACCTATACCTACAAACCGTGACCCTGAATATTTTGTCCCTCATGCCGGATTCTTATCCCTGTAATTCACGAGAGCCGGATAGATCAGGCCGGCAATCAGCGCATTTATCAATGCAGTTGCCGTAATCACCATTGCCATTGAGGCCAGGTAATCGCCGGGATGAACAAATTCCTCTGAAATCCGGCTGCTGGCAAGAGATACTGCGAGCACAGCAAATACAACCCCGCTTGCGATCGTCGCTGTAAACGCTGCAGCATATGGTGCTGCTCTCTTATGATAACGAAGGGTAATGAATACAAGGAGGCAGACCGCTGCACCCAGCGGTTCTGACAATAAAAAAGCGGGGTTTATTAAAGACTGGCTGATGAGGGCAGTAATACTACCGCTCACCAGTCCAATCCCAATCGCTTCACCAAATGATGGCAGGATCAGCATGATGGCAATGCTGTAAAAGGCTACTAGTACATTGGGGGTTACCAGTTCTCCAAACAGGACAAGGATGAAGCGTAGTAATGCACCTGCACAGAGAAGGGCTGCAACAAGAAAAATGTCCTTTGAATCCATCCTGGCTCACGTATGCCCTTCAACGTCCTCTGATATCTACCTTGTTGTCATCCAAAAAATCCCCATGGAGTAAGAGAACAGGAGATTAAGGGCCAAGGTGTTCGAAAAGAATGCGGATGCCAATGATAACAAGCACAATTCCACCGGCGATCTCGACCGGACTTCCAAAACGTGCTGCGAGGCGGGAGCCTACCATGACCCCTGCAAATGAGAATATGAAACTGATAATGCCGATAATGGCAGCGGCCGCTGCAATCCCGGTTGAAAGCAGGGCAAACGACAAACCAACACCAAGTGCATCAATGCTTGTTGCAATAGAGAGAATGAGCAGGGTGCTGACGGTGAGGTAATTCCTCTCAGGGACCTCTTCACCCATGAAGCCTTCATACATCATTTTTCCCCCAATGATAACGAGGATAATAAAAGCAATCCAGTGGTCGATGAATCCGATCGTCGATGCAATCGAGATACCCGCCGCCCATCCTGACTATAGCCATTATCATCTGGAATATACCGAAGAAAATACCCATTACCGCTGAAGTAAAAATCCTCCGCTCTTTTGTCACGGTTCCTGCAGCCAGTGAAACGGCAAAACAGTCCATTGCCAAGGCTACAGCAATGATAAGCACCGTCAGGGTTTCCATTAACCAAGGTAGGTTTTCCCACCGGATAAGTATTGTTTGTGGTGGCCGGCGAGGGATCCAGACGTATTCATTTGTTTGAATTGAGCCTTATCCCATGAAGAAAAAGTATTTCAGCCGTCTGAAGAAATATCTGCCTTGCTACAATACGTCAGGGTGAAGATCTATTACTGTTTCGGGCTATGATGAGGTATACAGGCAATCAATTGAAGATCCTGAGACGTTCTGGGGGTATGCTGCAGAGGAGGTAGCCTGGGAAAAACGATGGAATAAGGTTCTTGAAAACTCCAGCGGTCCGTACTACAGGTGGTTTGAAGGGGGTGTCCTCAATACCTGTTATAATTGCCTTGATCGCCACATAGAACGGGGCAACGGGGATCAAACTGCTCTTATTTATGACAGCCCGGTAACTTCCACCATACGCAGATTCAGTTACCGGGAACTCAGAGACCTCGTTGCAACATGCGCAGGCGGGCTCGCTCATCGTGGGGTGAAGAAGGGGGATCGCGTGGTCATCTACATGCCCATGATCCCTGAAACGGTGATAGCAATGCTCGCATGTGCCAGAATCGGGGCAATTCACTCGGTTGTTTTTGGCGGTTTTGCAGCACGGGAACTGGCTGCACGCATAAGAGATGCACAACCAAAGATGGTGATATCCGCTTCCTGCGGGATAGAGGTCAGGCGAGTAATCCTCTATAAACCGCTTCTGGATGAAGCAATCAGCCTCGCCGGAACCGGACCGATACAATGTGTCATATGCCAACGACCCGAGGCCCAGGCAACACTTATCGAAGGGCGGGATATTGCATGGGACCAGCTGATGCACGCTCAACCGGTCCCTTGTGTTCCCTGCAAAGCGACAGATCCCCTCTATATCCTCTATACCTCCGGAACCACAGGGATCCCGAAAGGGGTGGTCAGGGATAACGGCGGGCATCTTGTTGCATTGCACTGGAGCATGCGGGCTATTTACGGAATGAAACCCGGGGAAGTCTTCTGGGCTGCTTCTGATGTCGGATGGGTGGTGGGACATTCGTATATTGTATATGCACCCCTCGCTTACGGGTGCACGACAATTCTGTACGAAGGTAAATCGGTGGGGACTCCTGATCCGGGAGCATTCTGGAGGGTGATTGCCGAGCATGGGGTGGATGTGCTCTTCACCGCTCCGACCGCATTCCGTGCCATAAAGAGGGAAGACCCGGAGGGAATGTATATTAAAAATTACGACCTGTCCAGGTTCCGGATGCTCTTTCTTGCGGGAGAGCGATGCGATCCTGATACGCTTCGATGGGCTGAAGACCGGCTCAATGTACCGGTGATCGATCACTGGTGGCAGACTGAAACCGGCTGGGCCATTGGTGCCAATACCGCGGGTCTCGGTCTGCTTCCGGTCAAGCCAGGATCCTGCACAAAGCCGGTCCCTGGGTACGATGTCCGGGTACTGGATGATCATGGTGAAGAGCTTCCCCCGTCACAGACCGGGAATATTACGATACGACTGCCACTTCCTCCAGGCTGTCTCACTACCCTGTGGAATAATGATCGTGATTTTTTCAAGACCTATTTGTCAGAATTTCCCGGATATTACCTTACCGGGGATGCAGGTTTCATCGATAATGATGGGTATCTCTGGATCATGGGTCGGACTGATGACATTATCAATACTGCAGGGCATCGTCTCTCTACGGGAGCCATGGAGGAGGTGCTCGCGTCGCACCCGGATGTCGCTGAATGTGCGGTTACCGGAGTTGCAGACGCTATCAAAGGGGAGATACCAATCGGTTTTGTCGTCCTCAAAGCGGGAGTAAGCCGGGACCCCCCGCCAATCGAGCAGGAACTGGTCATGATGGTGAGGGAACGGATAGGGCCGATCGCCTCGTTCAAAATTGCCCTTGTGGTGCGGAGACTTCCAAAGACACGATCAGGGAAGATCCTTCGTGGGACGATGAAAAAAATTGCTGATGGCACTGAATACCGGGTGCCGGCTACGATCGATGATCCTGCCATCCTTGATGAGATACGAGAGAGTCTGGCAGTCCGGGGTTACCCAAAATAAAAGAATACGTGACAACCAGGTGTAAACTCCCAAAAAAGGCGCGGGATCGTCTCGTCACTCTCTCTCTTTCTCTTTTTTGCGGCCCGACTATGTCTACGCCAATGCCTTTTTCGCTCAGGTTAGTGAAACGTGTACATGCAGGGAGATTCTCGCAATAGTCCCTGCACCACATTATCTTGCTGATTGCGGAATGGAACACTATACGACCGCCATTTCTTTTTTGTTTCTGCAGTGTGCCTGTTTTTCATTTCTGATGAACCCAGGTTGCTTCTTTCGTCTTTTCAAACAGAAATTATAGATTAAGGGTGTAGAGTGCATAATTCAGGATGGTAGCAAAAGAGACCCATGCGAGGTAGGGGAGAAGCAGCCAGGTGGCAGCCTTTCGCACCGGGAAAAATGCAACCATTGTAGCCGCGATAAAAATCCAGAGCGGGATAATGACAAGGAGCCCATAAAGAGTAGATTCCAGTGCAAAGAAGGCAAATGACCAGAGGATATTAAGGATCAGCTGAATGCCGAAGAGAACGAGGGGAACGCGAATATCATGACCTTTCCTTCCATTCCATGATAACCAGAAACAGGGATATTCCCATCAGGATATACAGGAAGGTCCAGACCGGTGCAAAAAGCCATGATGGCGGGTTGAAGGCGGGTTTTACCAGGCTTTCATACCATGAGCCCGGACCGGTACTGGTTGCCAGAGCCCCGAGGAGACCTGCACAGTTGCATAAGAGCACCGCACCAATAAGGATCAATGCGGACTGTCTGTTGAATGAACCCGCTTCCATGGGTAATCGTCATCATTGCAGCATGATAAGATTTGCTTCAGGGAACATCCCGTTTTTTACAAATCCCATGGTAAAAACAACGTGACACTGGAAAATACGCGATGGAATTTCACGAATGAGAGGATGGTTCTTTCCTGGTAATCGCGTGCAGCAGGTATAGTGAGCAAGGTCTATTCTGCCTTTCTCTGACAGACTGGCTAAAATAATGAAATGACTGGAATAATACCGGATTTTTCGGTAAAACCTGAAGTATCGATCATCCCCGCAGGCATCAGATCCCAGGCATATTTTAAATGTTTCATGATACTAAAACCATGGGGAACCATGGCACACCGGACTGTGAGGATTGGACTTGTCCAGAACGAGGTATCCGAAAATACCGCTGACAACCTCCTCCGTACGCTTGAACTTGCCCGGTTGGCTGCTCAATCAGGGTGCCCGGATCATATGTCTTCAGGAGCTCTTCAGGACTCCGTATTTTCCCCAGTACGAATACGGGGATGCAACATCGTATGCCGAACCCATTCCCGGAGAGTCCACAAAGGAATTTGCTGTCTTTGCACGATCACATGATGTATCTGTTATTGTCCCGTTGTTCGAGAAGGGTGCAGACGGCAGGTATTACAATTCAGCAGCCGTGATCGACAATACCGGTACTATCCTTCCTCCCTACAGGAAAGTTCATGTCCCTCATGATCCGCTTTTTTACGAACAAAGTTACTTCTCAAGAGGAAATGAGTACAGGGTCTTTCCCTGCGGACCGGTAAAAATTGCGGTCCTGATCTGTTATGATCAGTGGTTCCCTGAAGCGGCGCGTGCCGTTACGCTGATGGGAGCAGATATCATCTTTTACCCGACTGCCATCGGCTGGATGAGAGGTCTGGAAGAACCAGTGGAAGGAGACTGGCGGGTTGCATGGGAGACTGTCCAGCGGGGCCATGCCATAGCGAACGGTGTACACGTAGCCGCGGTCAATCGTTGCGGAACTGAGGGGGACCTGACCTTCTGGGGGAGTTCGTTTATCTCGGATTCATTCGGGAATGTTATTTCACGGGCAGGAAGCAATCATGACGAAGTGATTGTCGCTGATATTTCGCTCGATATGAATGATATGGTTCGTGAAGGATGGGGTTTTCTCCGGAACCGGAGACCTGACACCTATAGTCTCCTCACCTTGCAGGAGTGAACGGTCATGCCCGAATGCTACGGTCCTGGTGAGGCAACCCCGCGCTCTCTTGGGTTCATGATGCCTGCAGAGTGGGAGAAGCAGGAGGGGATTTGGCTCTCCTGGCCGGAAGATGAGGGGACCTTCCCTGACCTCCTGCAGGTTGAACAGGCATATACGCAGATGATCAGATCCATCTGCCCCCATGAAAAAATTCACCTGCTCGTCCGTGATATATCAATGGCAGAATACGTGACAGGGCTTGTCCGGGACAGGAACATCTGCCGGGACAATCTGAAATTTCACCTGGCTGATTATGCCGATGTCTGGTTCAGGGATTATGGCCCCAGTTTTGTAATTCACCGCGAAGAGCACGTGCTCGCCATGGTGGACTGGACATTCAATGCATGGGGAAACAAATATCCGGATCTCCTTGATGATGATACCATCCCCTTGCTGATCAATAAAGAAATCGGTATACCTCGCTTTATTCCAGGAATTGTCATGGAAGGAGGTTCAATCGAGGTGAACGGATGCGGTACCGTGCTTACTACGAAACAGTGTCTCCTGAATCCGAACCGCAATCCCACTCTGGACAGGCCGGGCATCGAACGGTATCTGGAAGAATATCTCGGATGCAGCCATGTTGTCTGGTTACATGAGGGAATTGCCGGTGATGATACTGATGGTCATGTTGATGATATCGCACGATTTGTAAATGAGACCACAATACTCTGTGCACTGGAAGAGAATCCCGATGATGAGAATTATGCACCCCTGCGGGAAAACTATCAGGTACTGAAAAGAGCCACCGACCAGGATGGAAAACCGTTCACAGTAATACCGATTCCCATGCCGGGAGCGATGAGTGATGATACCCTGCTCCCTGCCAGCTATGCCAACTTCCTGATAACGAACAAGGTGGTTCTCCTTCCCACATTCCAACATCCTAATGACAGGATTGCTGCGACTATCCTGGAGGGAGTATTCCCGGGAAGAGAGGTAATCGGAATCGACTGCAGGGCAATGGTACGTGGACTGGGAACACTCCACTGTATAAGCCAGCAGCAGCCAATACCCTGAATGCTTCAGATTTTTCCCGCAAAGGCTCGCCCTGCTCATTTTACATTTGTTGTCCAGGCAGGACCGATAAAAAAGTCAGGACCCGGCGAAGATGCCGAAAAAATTGGCGGGGGTAGGATCAGGAGATAGGGGCAATCCCCTCAGCAGGAGATGTTTTTAGGGGTTTAACGACCGATTGTGCCGGAAAGAAAATACCGGGTAAAGCACTTTTTCTGATAGGAAATTATTAAATATTTTCCAATTTTCGACTATCGTTCCCTCTCATGTATCTTCCTCGTACCCTGTCTATTTGAGAAGGCAGGAATAACGGAATACTATACCGGGAGAACAACAAAGCCGGGAATGCGGGATTGGACTATGGTGAAGAGCTGGAGACACGAGAGGATACGATTTGAATCTCCCTCATTTTCAGATTTTTCGATGGAGGGCCTCTGTCGGGTTGATATGCACTGCCATACCAATCATTCCGATGCACCCGTCAGCGTAGAAGATGCTCTCCGATATGCGGAGAGAAACCATATCGGGATTGCTGTCACCGATCACAATCAGGTAAGCGGCAGCCTTGCAGCAATAAGGGCGGCGAAGGCGACCCTCGTTATTCCGGGCATCGAAGTCAGTGCTCTTGATGGCCCGCATATCCTTGTGTATTTTTACAAAAAGGGGGATCTTGCGGATTTCTACAGGACTTCAATCGAGAAGAAAAAGCAAAATAGCCCGTACCTGGCCATCCGGGCATCCACTTCCGATATCCTGGAGTGGGCGTCAGAGTATGCCTGCGTGTGCAGTGCTGCCCACCCGTATGGCTATCTCTTATTCAACAAGGGAATCGGACGATGCGTAGAACGGGAGTATCTGCCGGAAGAGCTGATCTCCCGTTTTGATGCAATCGAAGTGATTAGCGGGGGAATGCCACGATCAGAAAACATAAAGGCCGTGGAGATGGCAGAGAAGTATCATCGCGGATTTACCGGAGGAACCGATGCCCATCTGTTGCAGGATTATGGACGTGTTCTGACCTGCGCTGTATCTGATACCGTGGATGAATTCCTGGATGCCGTCACAAAGCACCGGAACTTTGTTGTCGGGAAAGAAAAAAGCCTCGCTGGGAAAAGCCTTATGGGAGCCCTGATTGCACCGCGGTATATTCAATACCTTCTCCCGTCACTCGCCATCCATTATGAGCAGAATATTCCGAGACTCCAAAGATTTTTCCAGCGTAAGAAGGATCATCGGAAGTGATGGATACTACTCTATCTGGTATCAATGGGAGAGAAACGAAAAATGTTGTCGAAATCCGTACATTCCGCTAAAAAGCTATTATGAGCGAGGTATGCAGATAATCAGTGAAACCAGGAATTTTCTTCATTACTGAATACATTGTTCCGATTGATCCGGGGTTGGTCCGTCATTATTTGTCTCCCCACTGACTCCAGATCAAAATAAGTATCAGTCACCGATATGCTCCATTAATTGTAGAGGCAATGGCATGTCTGAAGATTCCATCACCCGTCTGCATGCCCTGATCACGCGATATACGGTGATCTCAGGGATGCCGGATATCGGATCATACCGGAGAATTACCGGGAATAAACAGGGTCGCTGTATATTCAGGGGATGCAGTGAACCTATCGCATGGGAGGACAGCAGGGGCGAAAATTTTCTTTGTGAGGGTCATTATATCCTGATGAAACAATGGATAGAGGAGGCCAGGAAAGGGCTGATACCTGGGAGGCATGCTGCGATTTTTTCCCAGGACCCGAGAGAGGAACCCTGATGACGATCCGGAATACATTCCAAAATACCATCGACAGAGCCTCCAAATCCCGGAAATCTCCGGTAGGAAATTGAAGGAATGGGGGATGTTTTTCATATACATGGAACGCAAGGAACTGTGGTATCATCAGACTGCAGGGTGAGAATTGACACTAATGCATAATGGGGGGGCTGCAGTATCATAGGTCCGGCTCTTACCTTCAGTTACAATGCAGGATGTCAGCATCTCATGAAACTGCCAAAAAAACCTGGCACGTTTTATTTTTTCTTAAGAAAATATCACGTAAAAGAAGGACCGTATCTGATCATTATTGCCCGTGACAAAGAATTCCGGGCAATGCAGGGAGCGCTCATGGAGAATGGGCATGATGAAAATCCGGGAGATTGCCAAGGTCCGTAAGAGCGCCCCCACCATTGAAGGAGCCGATGTCCGCCTCAAACGGGCATTGGGTTCAGCCAGGTCCCCGAGTTTGATCCCTCACTGCGAGCAAAAGGTGGCCCGTTCAGGAATATTGAGGGTATTCCGGTGTATCCCGTTGAGAGATAAGTACTGATATTAATAAGAAGAGCGAATATTTATGACGCGTTAATGTATTATGACCGGACATGTGAATGAGGGGTATATCCTCCTTTTTTTTGAGTTGGTGTTTCTTGGATTTGCCTACCAGGCCATCGTAATCGATGATACAACAAGATTTTATGTTGTCGTTATCTCCATGCTCCTCATCCTTGTCCCGCTTCTGTTTGAGAAGAAATTCGAGATACGTCTGCCGGTCGGAACAAAGACAATGATTGCTTTTGCTCTCTTTCTCCATGTTGCCGGCGGAATCAACCGGTGGTACTGGAAGTTCATGCCTTATTATGACAAGGTCGCACACGTTGTCTCTGCACTTGCTCTTGGACTGCTTATCTTCTCTTTCTTCCTTCTTCTCGATTACTGGGAGATCCGTGTTCAACCCTCCTTCATCTATGCAGGAATCTTTATTCTCGTTCTCATTTTTGGATCAGTCTGGGAGATCGCTGAATACTATATCGATGTCCTCGTAAAATCATCATACAATAATGGCCTTACCGATTCCATGCTCGATATGATCTCAAATACAATCGGGTCCCTCTTCGCAATTGCTCTAGCTCACCATGCGTTGAGACGAGTGCCAGAGGATAAAACCCCCTCTTTCCTGCTGAAGTACATGGAATGAAGGTGTCCCCATCAGCATTATGGAAATTTTAAGAATTGGAAATTGGCATGAATTACCAAACCCGGTCGGGAAGGGTATTCCTCTCCCAATAGTGAAGAGCCGTTTGCCGGATTTCCTGGCAAACCGGAAGCCTCCCCTTTGCGGATTACATGAAGCTGCTGATTCCCATGGCCAGCGCAACCACCGCAAAAAGAAGGCCGATACTGGTCCTGAGTACCCCTTCAGGGGCCCGGGGAGCAAGGCGGGCTCCTATGAAGCCCCCGATTATTGCGCCGCTCGAGAAGAGCAAGGCATAATACGTGTCCACATGGCCAAGGACTGCATGAATTCCTCCGCCCGTCACTGAAGTGCAGAGAACCACCAGCGTCGAAGTTGCTGTGGCAAAATGGACGGGCATTCCTGCGGTTACAAGTGCAGGCACGTTGATTACCCCGCCTCCTATGCCTATCAGACCGCTTGCAAGACCGGAAACCAGTCCCCATCCAAGGTAATGCAGGTAATACATCCTGTGCCTGGCGGTAACCGAAAAGCAGTCATGACATATCTCATCGCTTGAAGGCCCGATCTCGATTGGCCGGATGATCGGAAATTTCGGGAATAGAAGTTTGATGGAAAGGAATCCGACTATCAGGGAAAAGAGGATCCCGATGAGACTGCTTGGGATGAAAACGGTCGCATAGGCCCCAACCATCGCACCTATCACACCTGGAATTATGAGGAAGACTGCACTGCGGAAGAAGACCCTCCCCTGCCGAAGATAGGATATCGATGCTGCAAGCGTCGTAAATATGATTATGATGAGGCTCGTTCCCACAGCATCTGCAGGTTCGAGTCCAAAGACGAGGGTGAGAATCGGGACATAGAGGAATCCTCCCCCAACGCCAGCCATCGCTGCAATAATGGCGGTGACCAGAGCAAGAGCAACTGCTGCCAGGGCAAGTGCAGGCGGAATCATACATTCACCCCGATTCCACCTCTCCGTTATCCAGGGAACCAATAAAAAATTCAGGCCCTCTCACGATCCTGCTCATGCATTCACGTCTTATGAGATTGTAACCGATAGGACGTTTGAACACTTCCCGAAGGAACGCTTTGTACGCAGCGTTCATTCCGCCATATCCGATCGGTACGAATCCTGCGACGGAAAAAAAGAAAGCCCGTATCTCGATTATATCAGTATAATGAACAAATTCCATCCCGGTTTCTCCCTGTAACTCCGCTCTCCTCCGGTGCTAGTTAAACCCGCCATAATTCAGGGTTCAGGGGAATCTCCGCTTATCTGTCTCGATGTCAACAATCGCAGGAAGGTTGCTCTCTCCGGCTCTTATCAGGGTGTCTTTCAGATCCGCAGGAGTCTCTACCCTGAACCCCACACCGCCGCATGATTCGGCAAATCCCGAAAAGTCAGGGTTATGGAGATCAGTGCCAAAATTCGGATAATGTTCCATCATCTGTTCGACCTGTATCATCCCGAGCTGATGATTATTGAGAATCACCACCAGCATTGGCAGTTCATATTTTACCGCGGTAAGGAATTCGGCCATCGCCATGCCAAATCCCCCATCTCCGGTAATGCAGAATACCCGCCGGTCCGGGTAGGCGATCTTTGCAGCGATAGCCCCGGGGAGAGCAAATCCCATCGTGGCAAGGTATCCGGACATGATCATCTTCTGCCCCTTTGACCGGAAATTTCTGCCAAACCACCAGCCATTATCACCGACATCAATACTTATTATCCCGTCTTTTGGGATAACCTCTGAAAGGACTTTCATGATGTAAGGGGGCCTCAACGGGACTGCATGCTCATCAGCTTCGAGCCCAATCTGTTCCACCCAATCCTTCTTCATCATGAGCATCCGGTTCTGCACAGAATTATCTTCACGCTCTGCAAGGAGCGGTAAGAGTTCAGGGAGGACATAGGAACAATTGCCCCATATCGGCACACAATCCTGTCCTTTCCCCAGTTTCAGAGGATCAATATCTACCTGGACCATCGGGATACCAAGTGGTATACTGGTCATCCGGGAAAACCCGGCACCAAGAGTGATAAGGAGATCTGCTGACTCAACAAGAGAACGGGCTGCAGGTGCACCGACATTTCCAAGGATCCCAAAAACCCAGGGATGATCTTCCGGAAGTATCCCCTTAGCCCTGAAGGTTGTGAGGATTGGAGCTTTTATACGGGCTGCCATTTGGCTCACCAACGCTCCGTTCCCCCATGCTCCCCATCCTGCAATAATAATCGGTTTTTGAGCCCTGTTGATACGTTCTGCCGCTCTCCGTAACTCTGTGGCAGGGGGCATAACCGGAAAGCCATCTACCCGACTCTCCCTGAGGCAGCAGTTGGGATCCAGGGGGTCTTTCTGAATATCATTCGGGACA
The DNA here is from genome assembly GCA_963828315.1 of uncultured Methanoregulaceae archaeon. Taxonomy (GTDB): domain Archaea; phylum Halobacteriota; class Methanomicrobia; order Methanomicrobiales; family Methanospirillaceae; genus UBA9949. Next base: position 210,059 of record CAWHEC010000017.1, read on the forward strand.
GAGAGCTGGGCAACGCCCCGCTGGATCGAGGCATGTTTGAGGGCCATGGTGATCAGGCGGAGGGTCATATTCTTGTCATAGATGGTATTATTAAAGACAGTTATCGGACGAAAGAATGCATCCTGGTCGATCTCCTGGAACCCTCCAGGTCCGGCATACTGGGTCTCGACCTGGCCGTTGATCGAAATTACGGCAGCATGGTCCTCTTTTGCATCGTACAACCCTGTGGCAAGATTGGTCGCGCCCGGCCCGGCAATGGTCACGCATGCAGCAATCGTTCCGGTCAGCTTGTGATACGCGGATGCGGCCATGGCGGCGTTCTCTTCATGCCTGACTGCGATATACCGCATATCAGAACGTTTCCGTATGGCCTCGACGATTCCAAGGGATGATGTTCCCGGGATACTGAATACCACGTGTACGCCCCAACGGGCCAGCTCATCAACGATAATGTCAGAGACCGTCGAAGTGACTCCTTCATCGTGGAGGAGAGCAATCCTGGAGAATGCCTCCTTCCCTGCACGGCAGACAGGGCATCGCCAGTCGGCCGGTAGATCTTCGAAAAGGGTTCCTGCAATGATGCTCCCTGCCGGATCACCGTTATCCTCATCATACACATACCCGCATACCCTGCATTTCCATCGCGCCATGATCCTTACGTCCCTCTTTTCCGTGACTCCACCTGAGCTGATTAGGCCTCTTCCTTCTATTTTTATATTACTGTCGAACATGAATAGCGAAATCAGGCCGGAAACCTTGCGGAGACGGGGAGAGACAGGGCAGGATACACGGGGGTTTAACTGAAGATTGTTCAGGATGAAGAGAGATGAAGGGTCATGTTCCTCCTGCACCAGTAAACAGGATATGATGCATCACAGGTGTTCAGGCTTTGCTGATCATCATCCGAAAATTCCGCTGGATGAAACACAGGGGGTGTCACAATGCCATTATTATGATACTATGGAAAGATGTGAAATACTTGCACGATCCTAAAATGGGTAAGCGGGGATCTGTTCATGATTGCGATAACCGAGGATGACTTTGATCCAGGAGTCTATATCGATGCTGCCCGGACTCGTGAGAATGGGGGGATCGTCACCTTCACAGGGATAGTCAGGGACGACGGTATTACATCGATGGAACTTGAATCGTACAAAGAGGTGGCGCTCCAGGAACTGACCATCATCCGGGATGAAGCGATGGCCAGATATGAAATCAATTCGATCGATATTATCCACCGCACAGGAAAACTGGTGATCGGCGATCATATTGTGCTGATCGTTGTCGGGTCTTCCCACCGGAAATCAGCGTTCCAGGCCTGCGAGTTTGTCATCGACAGGATCAAAGAGAGCGTTCCAATCTGGAAAAAGGAGCAGACCAGGGAAGGATCACGTTGGGTTCCCGGAGAGCACGGTCCGGGGAGTTACTGAACCGACCGATGGGCATCCTTATCAGGAATTTTCGCGAGGAGGATTTTTCCGGGACCTGCCTCCTTGAACGTGGGGAGAAAGGGGCGGGGTATCCTGCGTCCGTTTTCATCCGCCAGGCTTCAGTGCTCTATCCCGGGACATTCCTGGTTGCGACAGAGAATGATGAACCCGCCGGGTACTGTATCGGTGCTGTGCCCGGGAACAGCACCTGCGAGGCATGGATTCTCCGACTCAGAGTCTCTCTGCCGTATCGCCGGAGACATATCGGTTCCGATCTCATCCAAACCCTCCTTGAAGAACTTTTGCGGAGAGGAATCTTTATAGTACACCTTTCAGTCGCACCCGAAAACACGAGTGCTCAGGCCCTTTACAGAAAATTCGGATTCGAGGTTGCAGCATTCTGTAAAGGATATTTTGGTGACGGAGAGGATCGGATTATTATGGAACTCCGGCAAGGTCAGTTATCCGGAAAGTGATGCCGGTCAGGTCAGTTTCTGAGTCATAGTAGTTTTTTTAAGACAAACAGGGAAGGTGTAATACGTCCGTAACGACTTTTCCAGTCCTTCGCAGGTTCCCGTTATTCGTATGATCAAAGGATGACAACCGGGAAAAATGGGGTATCATTTTTTCCGTAACAATACAACGGCTGCCATCGCTCCAGCGACCACGGTAAGAATACCAGCTCCGGTTGGTGTTGGTGTTGGTGTGGCCGCAGGGTTGAGCGCTGCCTGGACCTGGACTGCCTGCCCCGGGGAGATGGTGAGCAGTGTCGAGTAATCGGTATACCCTGCAAGTCGGAGGAGGAGGGTATGGTTCCCAGCTGTCACCGAAGGAATGGTCACTGGCGTAATGCCCACAAAGGCATTATCCAGAACAACATTCGCCCCCTGGGGATTTGAACTGATAAAGAGGATACCGCTCTGGGAGGCGGTATTTACAGGAGTGAGATCGGCGTTTACCTGGCTCACCTGCCCGGCATGAACCTCAACCTGACTGGCATAATCCTGATAGTTCTGAAGTTGGAAAAGGATGGTGTGTGTTCCCGGCAGTATCCCTGTCAGGTCCAGTGCATCGCCGGGCTTTGTTGTCCCCTGATACACTCCGTCATGGTACACTGATGCACCGGATGGATTCGAAGATACCAGAATATCTCCTGTTGTCGCTGCGGATGCCACCTCAAGCTGGGCGTCAACAAATGCAACTGAATTTTCAGGTATCTCAATTGTTCCGAGCCAGTCCCTGTATCCCGCGAGCCGTAGTGTTATGAAATGCGAACCCGCAGCAAGGTTTCCGACTGTGGCAGCCGTTGAACCGCTGTAAAATCCATCGACATAGATATCTGCACCACCCGGGGAACTCTTTACCTGGAGGGCCCCAACCAGTGAGAGGGGCGTCAATGGTGCATCTACCGTGATAGTACTTCCTGCCGGGACATTCACAAGGGAGAGGGTGGGCTGGTAACCGGAAAGAAAGGCACGGACAATATGACTGCCGGCAGAGATATTTGTATAGGTCCATGGTGCCTGCTGCCCCATGCTTCCATCAATGGTGACGAGAGCACCTGATGGAGAGGATTTTACGATAAGAGTTCCCCGATCGATGCTTGGTTCAAGCACAGCACTGACAGAGATCGTCTGTCCTGCAGCAGGGTTTGAATCATAGGTCTTTGTCCAGGGGAGATACCCTGGTTTTGAGACGGTAATCGTATGGAATGAGGTCCCGGTTATTGATACCGGAACAAGTATCGGGGTATTGCCACGATAGATACCGTCCATGATTACCTGGCCTTCTTGAGGGATCGATGAAATCGAGAAAAATCCGTTATCCTCACCTGTAACAGACTGGCAGGTGCCCGGACTGATGAGAAAGGCAGTCAGGAGGATACAGAGGAAAGGAAGAACACACGTGCGCATGATAAGAGGGAAATGCGTGCAATTATTTAATGCTTCATGTACACCTGCCCTGCCTGATTACCATCGGCATTGATAAATTCCATAAAACCTAACAGACCAGTGGAGAAGAACCAGATGCTGGAACTGGTGAACAAGTTCGAGAGGGGTGTTTATTATGCCCTTATGATCATGCTTGCAACGGTCATTTTTTTGGGCGTGGTCGAACTCATCATAATTTTGATCACCGCAACCCTGGCGGATCTTTCATTTCGTCTCGTGAATCATGAGATATTGGATATATTTGGATATTTTCTCCTGATCCTGATTGGGGTAGAACTGCTGGAAACCATGAAGGCATATCTTATCAAAAACGAGATCCATGTGGAGATCATCATCCTTGTCGCAATCATTGCCGTTGCACGTAAAATCATCCTCCTCGATCCATTTGTGGAGGGGGCCGAAGTAATGAACAGTGCCGGGATGATTGCACTCGGAGTTGTAATCATCGCACTTGCAGTATCCTTCTACCTTGTCAAGAAGAGCGCTACAGAGAGCTGACTCTCATTTTTAAGGGTGAATGAAGCCTTGAATGAATATCGGTACCCTCCAATTCTTTTTCCCTGCGTCTGACCGTGGTGGCAGGATGCCAGAAGGGAAGATATTTGAGCGGCAAACGGAAAAACAAGAGAGAAAGAATGGCATTGCTTCCCGATGTTCCCGGCAATGATCCTGCGGGCTGTCAGATTGATGATTATACCGCAATACAGACCTCCTGCACTCGCCTCGCAGCATCAGCGACAAAAGGCGAACTGGTCAGAAATCTTGCCTGTGAAGTTGAACGGTATTCGGTCTTTGACCTGCAGGTTATCTGTGGAAGGCTTCATCACGAAGTCGAACGCCTTCCATCTCCCTATCGTGAGGCAGTCCGCCCCTTCTTTATCGAGCAGCTGTTCGGGACCCATCATCGCCTGTTGCTGATGTCTCGTTCCGGGTCATATGATACCATGAAAGAACCGCTCACTGACACGGTATCATTTTCAGAGTATCTTCGTATGATCCCTGAGGCGTGTTTCTGCAGGGAGATACAGTCAGAGTATATTCCCGAGTTCAACACTCCGTACCAGGGACTCTTTTACTTCCTGATGGCAGCATTCCTTATGTTTGTCCTTGATCAGCCGGGTCATCCGGTAGGGATGCCTTTTCCGGGCGGGTTCCGGGTTGAAGATCGGGGCGGGGAGTTCTACTGTCCGGTACGGGACAAGGAAAAAGAGGTTGCCCATTCTATCTGCAACTTCTGTCCGGCAAAGCAGAGCGAGATACGGTAAAAGAAATATCTAACCCTGATGTTTGATCTCCATCCTATCTTCATGTGGGAAGAGTAGTGAGGGATGACTCCTGGAATAATCTGGAAAAGAACAATAATTTGTTTACCCAATTCCTTTTTTGGGAACAGTATCACGGAGGTCTATACAAGGATTTTCTGCATGCAGCCTTACGTTCCTTTTAGACCCGCAGGCTCTGAAGAAATGCAAAAACACATTCTCCCTTGGGACAGGGAACCGGTTCACCAGGGCATATGTTCCAGGGCTTCGCGGGCGGCGTGCTGGGTAGCCTCTGCTTTGCTTGTTCCTGTGCCTCTTCCCAGGGAGATTCCCCCTGATTTCACCAGGTATGAGAAATGCGGGGAATGGGGTTTGCCTTCCTGGGATTCAAGTTCATAGACAGGAAGAGGCAGATTTTTTTTCTGCAGGGATTCCTGGAGTTGCTTCTTGTAATTTGTATCGGTTGAAAATTCCCTGATACTCTCTGCAAAAAAAACCTCGATCATCTTTTTTACCGCGTCAAGACCGGCATCGATATACAATGCCCCGGTAAATGCCTCGAATGATCCTGCGACGATCCTTGGGGTCATCCCCTGTTTTCGCCCGACCCGGATAAGTCCGGCAAAAGCTGGAGCTGCAGTGGATACTACCGATGCAAGGTTACGATTCTTTGTCCACTCCATCCGGGCAGAGAGAGCACCTTCAGGTTCATCAAACCGGGAAAAGAGAAATTCGGCGATAACAAGGTTGAGGACTCTGTCACCAAGAAATTCAAGTCTTTCGCTATCGGCAATTCCCTTTGGAACGGATTCTCTCTCCCTTGCATAGGACCGATGGGTGAATGCAGCATCATAGCGGGCAAATGCGGCACGGGAAATTCGCTGCCTCCCGATTTCAGGGCGGGCGAGAAACTCCCGGATCGCCGATTCTCTCTCAGATTCACTGATCATAGACCTGCACTACGATCGTATCTCAGTAGTAAATAATCATCCGGACAGGTTGTCCGTACCTGTGAAGGGAGTCGTAAAGCCGAGGGATAGTATCGTTCTCTTACCGATTACCCGCATAACGACCGGGAACCAATTCTACGGTGTGAACTTCAAGAGTCAGCCTGGGGAAGAAGAAGTGACAGGTTCCGGAGAATGGGATTGGAGAGCGCGTCATGGGCACTACGTCAGTATAACGTGGCTTTCAGAGAAATAAATGAAAATTGCGATGTATGAGTATCGAGCTTCGTTCTTCGAGACTCTAAGCGTTATCTTTTCCCCAGGATCGCTGTCTGGTCAAGCGTGCACTCTCTGGCATTTTTATCACTGCGTACCCGAAGGAAAACAGGAAACCGCAGGATGGTATTCCGTGTTACTTCAAGCGCCTTTACCTCGACTACGAGCTTTGGAAGGGTCCAGTGTGCTTCAGGTTCATCAGGGGGATTGGAGAATACAGGGGAGTCTGTCCTTTTCAGGGTCGCGCAGATGATGACTGCCTCTTCCCGGGAAAAACCCGATCCAGCCCGGCCAACATAGACAAATGATCCATCCGGGGCATAGGCGCCAAGAAGCAGGGCGCCGAAGGTATCGCTCCGTTTACCACGTCCCGTAGTATATCCGCCCACAACGAGGTCAAACCCGGTTGATTTCCGGAATTTCACCCAATGGGTGCTGCGTACACCCGGAAGATAGAGTGAATCAAGCTGCTTGGCAACGACACCTTCAAAGCCGTTCAGTTGTGCGGCTTCAAAATACAGCTCACCGGTTTTCTCAACGTATCCTGTCAGTGCAACGATAGTGTTCTGGCGCAGGATCCCGGCAAGAATCCTCTTCCGCTCCAGTAATGGATGTGAAATCAAAGACTCTCCTTCAAGGTCGATGATATCAAATACGACATACTGCGCAGGGTTGGTTTGTGTCAAAAGACGTGCTGTCAGGGATGAACCACGGTATATCCTTCTCTGGATGGCAGATATATCCGGCTTGCCGTCTTTCATGATGATTATCTCGCCATCGAGTGTGCAGTCTGTAGGAACGGCATCCAGTACTGCAGCAGCAATTTCCGGGAAGGCTTCAGTTATGATGGAGAGGCGTCTGTTTTTGAGGATTACCTTCCGCTTCCTTATGGATGCCAGACAACGTATACCGTCAAACTTCGGTTCAAATAACCATCCATCACCGGAAAATGGTTTCCCGGTAACAGCGAGCATCGGGCGAACCTGATCTTCATGCAGAGACATGGCAGACTCTTCCCTGGTTGTCAGGATCCTCCGGGAATGAATGGGAGATCATATACTCCCTAACCTGCCCTCTCGATCTTTTAATATTTTCCCTGATCGTCAGGTTTATCCGGGTTCGAGGCAAGTTCCAGAGTGATAGGAATGTGCGATCGGATTCTTTACCGTAAAAAAGGGGATATGTACGAATGCATCAGGGTATCTCCCGAGGGGGAGGAGGAGTGTCTTGGAATCGGGACACGGGACGATATCCTGGCATGGCTGGCTTCTCATGGGTTTGGATTCGTACGGCTTGATGTTCTCGAAAAGGATCTTGACTTGTTGTGCGAAGAAGAAATGTAATGGTCAGGATACCGCCGACCCGTTTTTCTGGCAAATTCCCTACGACCTTTTTCCCCGGCCTTGTTCATTCGAATAACTTTGTCGGATCCTCATCTTTCAACTCGATTCCCCGTTCATGCTGGATATCCAGGACTTTGGTCATCCATTTGAGGAACGCCACACCAATCGCCCCGGTGCTCACGACTGACTGAATGGCGATATCCAGGGTGCGCAGGGTGAACTCCGGGTGGTAGGGATAGATATGCTTTGACACGGTATACCCAATAACCCTTCCCCGCTCAATTATCCTCGAGAATGCGGTCAATGGAGAGGAGAATGCCCGCGTCAGCTCATAGATGAACTGGGCATCATTTCGTTCGTAAAAATTGTTCAACTGGGAAATTGCATGCTCATCCTGCAGGGTGATCTGGAACGCCACCACACAGTAGCGGGTGTCCTTACTATGGTCGATAAGGACTGGGAAGTTGCCGAATTTTGTCCAGATTCCCCAGTTCCCATCTTTTTCGACCTCTTTCACAATCTCAATATCCATACTCACAAGGTACTGCCTGAGGAGTTCTTTGACTTCATCATCATTACGCTGGGGGGATGTCAGTTCCATGGGAGGGAGATACTCATCCCACGAATATGATACTACTGATGCGTATCGGACAACGGCATCCACCGTTTCAGATGATGAAGATCACTCCGGATGTGTGTCTTTTTATAAAAAAGCGTGTCGGGGGTATCGTAGTAGACCTGGTCAATACTGGCACCAGCACTGTTACTGAACATTGGACAGGCGTTTCCTTGCCTCATCCAGACTGCAATGCCGGGCCTCGATCAGCGCCGATATGATGGCATCTGAAAAGATCAGGGCGGCCGTTTCAAAGAGTGTTCCAAACGGTGCAAAGGATGAGGTTACGGAGCGGTACTGCCCCGTGATCTGACGGACTTCATACTGGCTGGTAAGGCTGTTGTCAGAAGTCTGACTGCCACAGAGTATGACAACACAATCTGCAAGACCTGTCATGCGGGATACGCGGGTTGCGGTAATAAGACAAAGACGGGCGCCAAGTTCCTTTGCCGTCTCAGAGACATCATATATCGAGTTGGTCTCGCCAGACCCTGAAAAGACCACAAGAGTATCGCCGGGGGATAAGGCCGGGGTGATGGTTTCGCCAATAACATAGGACTCAATCCCGATATGCATCAGACGCATGGCAAACGCCCTTGCCACGAGACCTGATCGACCGGCACCTGCCACATATATCTTCCGGGCTTTGAGCATCTCGGAAAAGAAAGAATCTGATTCGTCGGGACTGAGCATCCGGGCCGTCTCTCTCATCTGGCCAACCATCAAAAGCATCAGTTCGTTGATTGAGAACTCCCCGGAGATACCTGCAGCATCATCGTTGTGATCTTCCGGCATTGTATAATGGTGATCATGGAAGGATTAAAGCCCTGTCGGAACAGCGCCAGGGATATGTCCTGAAACTGCTATTGCAGTTCCCTGTAACGAAATTCCTTAATGCTGCACACCATGAATATTCTGTATGCGGATTGGGTACCCCTGTATCAACCGGAGTATCGGGTGCAGGAGCGACCGGACGTTCCGTCTTGCTTCTTTTCAGAAAGAGCGATTTTTCGCCACCATCGCAAGTAATCTCTCCTGTCTTGTGCAGATTCTTGAATGGAATCTCAGGCACGACATCCTCTTCTTTCGTATCTCGTCTGACTTCATCCCGTTTGCATCGCACCAGGTATGCACGTTCCCCTGGCAGAAGCACTTTGCTGACGAGCTTGCACTGATAGGGGAGTATGTATCGGAATCAGGGACTCGCATCTCGATGCATCCTGACCAGTTTATTGTGCTCAATTCCCCTGATGAAACGATCGTTTCGAGGAGTATCGATGAACTGGCGTATCATGCTACCCTGCTCGACCTGATGGGGCTCGATGATACGGCAAAGATACAACTCCATGTCGGAGGCCTCTATGGGAATCCACGGGAAAGCATTGCCCGGTTTATCAGGGTGTATACTCAGCTGGATCCCGCAATAAGCCGGCGCCTTGTCGTGGAAAATGATGACCAGCGATTCAATGCGGCAGATTGCCTGGAAATTCACGAACAGACCGGTATCCCTGTTCTTTTCGATATCTTCCACCATTCCTGTAACAATAATGGAGAAGATGCCAGGGCAATACTTCAGAGGATTGGAGAGACATGGAAGAGGTCTGACGGAATACCCATGGTGGACTACAGCTCCCAGCACCCTGAAAAACGGGCGGGAGGCCATGCGGAGCATATCGATATCAATGATTTCCAGCGGTTCCTTGAACTATCTGAGCCATATGACAGGGATATCATGCTTGAAATAAAGGATAAGGAAGCCAGTGCTCTTGCCGCGATCTCTCTGGCAAAGGGGGATCGAAGATTTGTTTGTTCACGATGGAAGGACGGATGCTCTTGACAGGTTTATCGTTCTACAGAATAACCTGGAAAAATATCTCCATTCTCCTGGATAGCCTGGTAGTCAGACCCCTGGTTGCCTTTTTCCCGTGCAACAGCCTGCAATAACCCGCTGACACCCAGGCACGACCTGTCGTCTTCCCTCGATATCCTGGCGCTCATCGGGATATGCCCACCCATCATGCCTATGGGGGGATTGCCGGCAAGGTGAAATGCAATAGGATATCCTTTTCGTGGCGTTCCACCGGAAAGTAAAGCTTCATTTCCCACCATAACGCCGCACATGGTCCCAACTACGCTGGTAACGATTCTCTCCGGCAGTCTGCTCGTATATCGAGAGATCATTCCGATCGTAAAAGATCCTGTCTTCACCGACAGGACATACTTTGATGCAGATCCCACAGGGTGAGATATATCTCTTGTGCAGAGCGGCACTCCATGTTGCGCATGCGAATTTATCGGTGAGGCCTTCCGGATAATCAAGGTTCGAAAGTGCAGAAGAGGGGCACATCCGGACACAACGCATACATCGTATACAAAGGTCATCGTCCCTTACCGCGTCGGCCGGAAGAGGTGCTGCGGTGATTACTGAACCAAACCGTACCCTCGGACCATACTCCGGGGTGAGGATCATGTTATTCACACCGAATGTCCCAAGACCTGCACAGTACGCAGCATGCCGGTGTGAGAAAAATGCAAGAGGCTTCTCCAGGAGAACCTCGATACTGCCGTATCCGTCCCTCGGTACGAAAACTGACGGGAATCCCTCTTTATTGAGGAATTCAGCAATTCTATACGTATACTGGTCGAGTAACGAATTCAGCACGTTATACATCTCCCTGTAATAGATGGAAGGAGATGTTTCAAGGACGGGAAGCTGAACAGGGAGCCCAATCACTACCACTGATCTTGCTCCCGGAACGATCGATTGCGGAAAGAACTCCCTGGGCATCCATGGCTGAAATGGCGGTTCCTCCCATTGTCGTACATCCGCTATTCCGACAAGAGGTATTCCCATATCCCTGCATTTTGTCAGGAGGCGTTGTTTCAGCTGGTGGTCCATTACTGCTTAATAATAAATCGTCCGTATGCTAAAAAGGTGCAGGGGTATAGAATAAAACCGTGCACTCTACCAGATAGAAATGCAGGACGGTTACGGTGATCACAGGAAGTGTTCCCTCATGAAAAGATTACCAGTTCTTTGACCTGATTTTATCAGTTCTTCCTCTGCAACAGATCGAACACACTCCAAAACTGCCTTCTCTTCCAGGGTCCCGGAAAAGTCCTCGAATGGAACACCCAGGTTTTGCAGGATCATACTTTTTGAATGTCCCCTGAGGGATTGATCAAAACAATCTCAGGAGAAGAAAAGAGACGATAATCATACCCGGTTTTCGAGGTTCCAATCCCCCGTGTTACATACATGACGGTCTCATTTTTTATGGAAACTCCCCTGACATCAACCAGTCCACTATAATCGAGTAATTGAAATACGCCATTGTTGACCTGCCCCCCATGGGTATGTCCTGCAAGGATGAGGTCTGCATTCCATTCCTCCCGGTAAAAAGGTTCATGGACAAGATAGATCAGGTAAGACCCATTATCCGGGATCACAGGAGGATTTGCCCTGCCGGCCCAGATGTCATCCACCCCGCAAAGGATCAGGCTCTGACCGCTGATATCAAGTTCTGTCCATTCATTCCGGAGCACCGTTACGTCGTTCTTTTCGAGTACTTCTTCCAGAATATCAGGGTAGGACGTGTCAGGGTGTGAATAGAGCGGACCCAGGGAATACCCCCTGGAGCGGAGGACTGATTCCATACCCCAGGCTATCCTCCCATATGCTCCGGATCCGTTTATTCCTGCCCGATAATCGTGATTCCCAAGTACTGCATATACAGGAGCATCAATCTCTGCCCAGACCGCCTGGAGGGAGAGATCTTCTTCATCCGGGGTAGTGAAATCTCCCCCGATCAGGACAAGTGCAGGCTGCAGCCTGTTGATACGGTCAATCACGTTCCTTACCGTATCGATGTTTTCCTGCCGGATATGTGGGTCGGCAATAAAAACGATCCCTTCAGGGGCACCGGGTATATACATGACGGTAACATCCGGAGTCCTGGCCTCCCATGCCATGTATGCAGGAAGCAGAATGATGGAGGTAAGAAGTATAAAAAAAACCAGATACCAGGTTTTTTTCCTGTCGGGAGATAGTTGCATGCAGTACCAACACGTAATGAAAGGTGGTTCAATTATATCATCGATACAATTTGTGAATGTAATGAACCTATGGCTCTTATCACATGAGAAATCATCTGAACAGCGATCGTCTTCAAACTATCAATAGGAAAGGCAAACTAATGGATGATGTGCATGGAGGATAGGATTTTAATGTCAGTCATTATTCTATCGATAATTTCTAATTTTTCAGGCATATTCATAATTGAGTGAAATGAATGTATTCGCTTAACGGATGGAATAATACATAATTTTATATTGAGAAAGTAGAAATATTTAGAGACAGTTTCTAACTGTTCGAGTAAAAACCATGTATAAATCAAACTATGGCAGTGGCGCCCCGAGCTATGGAGGTGGCGCCCCAAGAAATGACGGGCCCCGGGAAATGACGAAAGTCGTCTGTTCAGACTGTGGAAAGGAATGCGAAGTACCGTTCAAGCCGACCGAGGGAAGACCTGTCTATTGCAGAGAGTGCCTCCCCAAGCACCGGCGCCCCCGGTTTTAATCTTTTACCTTTTTTTGGGTTTTATATTGTTCATTATTCCTGGCGCCGATTGAATCTATTTCCTACAAATGGCCCTAGATTCCCCATTTAGAGTTGACGATAAGAGCGGATGCTCTTGAACTGAAGGAGGATAGAGGTAATGTAACTAAATGTGTTCACCTTTAATCAGAAAGAGATCGACCGAAGAATATATTTTTTATTAAAATATTTTAATTAAATTTATATTAATATAATATAAATAATTAAAAAATATTTAATATAATAATAATAAAATATATTAAAAAAATTATAATATATAAAAAAATAAAAAAAAAAATAAAAATTAAAAAAAAAAAAAAAATAAAAAAAAATAATTAAATAAAAAAAAATTAATATTATTTAATTATAAAAATTAAATATAAATTAAAAATTAAATAATTTCAGTCCAGCCCGTCTTTTATTCTTCATCGACTGCAGGATAGTCTGTCGGATTCCTGATTGTCCTGCCCCAGTCGTTATTAATCCCTCCTCATGCCGGATCCAACGCTCACGCTCATGAGCAGTGTGAAACGTATGATACCCCTCATAAGAACCTGAAGAATATGTGTTTCATGAATTAAATAATCCGAATCAGAGATTCTTCACCTCAAGCGTACTTGAATTCCGGGTCCATCCAAGTCACCTACGAGAGGCCGTGTTACCATGAAAACTATCCGTCAGAGTTCTTCACCCTTTCCTTGAAATTCCGGGTCCATCCAGGTCACCTACGGAGGCCGGATACAATGAAGCCCTATCTTCTGGGCTCTCACCTTTCTGAAAAGGGACTTCATTGCCCGTCACCAACTCCGCGCAGACATTGAAATCAAGACAAAAAATGGCACAGAATTTTTGTTCCGGTTTAAGGAACGGGATCGTGGGTAAATGACTATGAACGATCAATTGATACTCATTGTTGAGGATGACAGCCTTATCGCACTCCACCTGCAGGAATTATAACAAAATGCCGGATATGATGTGCCGGATCCGGTCGGATCCGGGGAAGAGGCTATTGAATACGTGAGAACATCACCCCTTCCTGATCTCATTCTCATGGATATAACACTTGACGGCAAACTTAACGGCATCGAGACCGCCCGGCAGATAGAGAAGATCTCTGATATTCCGGTTATCTTCATTTCTGCTCATTCTGATATGGAACTGCTCGCCGGTGAAGGCAAACGTGCACCCACCGCGTTCATTGCGAAACCGTTCATCGGGGTTGATATTCTCCAAAAAGTGGAAAAGATGCTGCACCGGTAATATTGGTATGCCGTTTATTCGTCAAAAACTCATACGAATGCGTTTTTATTTTCAATCCTTCCAGATCTCAATGAATCGGAGTAACACAGTGAGATCCGGTTTTATCACGGGTTTTTGGTTCCGCCCCCGGGCCTTTGGACATAATTCTGATGAGTATTGACAAACAATATGGAGCGCGAAAATGGTATGTATAAATCTTCAAACAAGACACCCATGCCGTGAACCATTTTTCACTCAATAGTCATCCTTGGGCTTGGATGTCACTATCTCTTCCACCACGGGAATCAGGAGCCATAGTGCTTCCTGAACTTTCTTTTGTATCAGCGGGTCCTTGTGGTCCTGTATCTGGTCAAGATGACCAATTACGCCGCCGGTAATGAGTGCTTCTTCCTCACCGGCCGCAGCAGTGGCGATGATAATATCAAGGGCGGATGCAACAATATGGGTATTCTTATCGTGAAGGAGTGCGGTGATAATGTCGATGCCGCCCTGCCGGATCAGCTCGTTTGGTCTCCAGTCCTCATCCCCAGTGCTTACTGCGAGAGCTTCCACTGCACCCTCCCGTATGTCCTGCACGGGGCTGTTTATGCGATCGAGCAGGTCCCGGGTAATATCCTGTCTTATTGGTAGATCTTCTGCCATTGATTCCTCCAGCCAACTGTTTGAAGCCAAAACCGGCGGGTCAGATGATCCTATACCCCCATACATAAAAAAATAACCTGCTTACATAAGTCTTAGCAATCGGATCTCACCAGGGTTTTTTTGTTTACCTCCTCTGAATGGTTCCCCTTTTGAATTTACAAATACCAGAGAGTCTCCCTCCGCGTTTGATGGGTATTCAGCACGCCAGGATGCGAGATATTCGACTGCCATAATAAGCCGGATGTACCGGGGCTTTCCTGTTTTGAAGTTCACGTTCACCGTCGCACCGTTCGTGTCGAAATTGACATCGCCCCATTTCATCTTCCCAATCTCACCGATGCGGGAACCTCCTTCGTAGAGCATCATGATGAGGGGCCGGTCAACATTTTGTTTGCATGCTTTGACCATCGCGATAATTTCATCCGATGTGAGGAGGTCCGATGCAACTTTGGTCATAGTGTCCTTGGGCGGTATTTTCATCTTGCTGAGTTTCTGCTCGGGTACAGTGGTATATTTGTTCTCGATCATCCACATGTAATATTGTTTGAGAATGCGGACCCAGTCATGGATGGTATTTTGTTTGAAATCATTTCCAAACCGGTACTTCGATGTTTCAATTTCAGTCTTAGCGGAATAAATATCGGCGATAGTATTGGATTCGAATGGGCCCAGGATCTTTCTCCAGCCAACGAGAGTATAGATAATTTTGTTGACCCTGCCCAGGGAGATATTATTGCAGGATTGATTCTCGACTACGAATTCCTGCATCAGCGCGATATCCCGCTCATTGATGGTCCCGGCTTGAAGCTTTGTCTATGGAGTTAGTGGCATATTATTTTTCAATTGCATGAAAAGAGCAGCTTATGGGACCACCCGAGAAGCAGGAATCATGATCCGAAAAGGGGTTGAATAATTAAAAGGTTATTGGAGGATTCCAACTTCTTGTCCGGAAGCCGCCGGAGGGACTTGAACCCTCGACCTGCTGATTACGAATCAGCCGCTATACCGCTAAGCCACGGCGGCAATATATCTCATTATATCGTTCTTTGGAATTATTAATAGTAACGGGAGGATGCGAGGATTTCCAATGATAATGGCTCCGCCATTTTCATCCTTTATTCTCGACCGAACGGCGGTCATGGGGATTCTTATGAATAGCCCCGTATCGTGGTTACGCTCTCGCTCTGGGTTTTGCCCTGGTGGACCTCGATCTTGCCAAATTTCGATTCGTAATCGGCAAATGTCTTGGTGAAAACGGCAAGCAGGTTCTTTGCATGCTGGGGAGTGATACTGACAATTGCCTTTGCACGCGCCTGGTTTATCCCGGGGATCTGGTGGAGAAAGACAAAGGTAAACTCGTCGTCTTTGTAAGCGATCTGGATCATGTTGCTGTAGACCGGATCGAGGTTCTGCGGCACATTGACAGCAATCTCATTCTGGGACATACGGTGTATATCAACCGCTGCCAGATTAAGGCTTTTTAAGGATGCCCTGGTGTCCTGGATATCCCAAAAAATTACCTGAATCCAACGATTCCACAAGTATAAAAAAAATGCCAGCGGTATTTTTCTCTTAAAAAAGGGTATGCGAACTATCAAAACTCCAAATCAGCAGTTATACATAACACTTCCCTCATACATCCTTTTTGAAACCTTGATTCCCGATATCAGCATCTCATCGATAGTCACCACCTCGGTATGTCCTGTCAGGTTCTTTCTCGGGCAGAAAACCAGGACATCAGAACCCCCACGATATACCGTGGCAAAGCAGATCTCGTATCACCTCGGGACGGATACCGATACAGAAGAGATATGGGAAGAGATATCGCTCATTCAGAAGGAGAACAGCCATGAGATCCGGGAATTTTTTGAAGAGTGCATCCACCTCTGCCATAATAATCCAGGATTGGAGGAAATGCTGCGATTCGGATGTGAAGGTGTACTCTGCCAAATACCACATGCATGGCATCGTTGACAAGATATTCGATGATGAACCATTTTTTTCAATAATCCGGCCATCACACGCACCCCCTTCCGGCATTTATTCGTCTGATCGTCTGCGAATCGCCGCATATACGGCATGTCTTCAGGAGATGCTTGGTAAGGATATCGAAGGAGGGAGCGTGGAATACATCCCGTCAGGTATAACCCGGTTCTGCAGAGTCGAACCGCTCGATAAACGGAGATTGTTACGTGCCCTTTATGAAACAAAGCGTATCAGGAGCGGGGAAGTGCCACGAAGACCTCTCCGGCCGCCATGCGAGAGATGTCCTGAAAAAGGGCGTTGTGGACCTGGAGAAGGCATGAGGCTCTCGGATCTGTTGTAAATCATTGCAGGAATCCAGGAAAAGATTGTATTCAGAGCTTGAGAGAGAAATCAGCATCAGTCTCTCCCTTCCCATCAGCCAATGATCCATTGACATTGACGCAGGGTCATACGGTGTGCAATAGCAGGACTCAATTGTAATCCTCCTCAGTACTCTTTTTCGTTGAAATGACTATGGGAGACCAGATCCAGCCGAAGGATGGTCTCTGATAAAACGCCTTTTAAAAACGTCTATTCCCTTGATTCCTGAACGTTCCCTTCGAGGAGACTTATTGAACGGATATACTCGCCCCGGGCCTCTCTCGTTGTTCCGACAATCAGCCATTTCTCCCCATTATGCTCTTCGCAGACCCCGCGTGCCTCGATCAGTTCTCCGGCAAGTGCCTGGCCGCTGTAGGTATGCGAAAATGACAGCACCCTGCGTATCTCTTCGTGATTCACCATGTACACTGCAGGGCTGTCAAATGCAAGCGATGCATCGGTTACCTGTGCCTGTATTGTGATAGTCCCGCATACGTTCCCTTTTCCTTGGGGGATGGGATTCAGGGCGTTGTAAGGACGAGTGTACAGAATGTCAAAATACACGGTATCGATCTGCCCCCGGTTCCATTTTCTCTTTTCATGAAGCAGAAATTCATCCTTTGATAGTTCCGGGTTTCGTTTCCGGTAAATAGAGTCCCAGGTATCATCGGTGATAGATTCTATCCGGCCCTCTTTCATTGCGACTCTGAGCCGGTTCCTCGCAGAAAAAAAAGTCCGTCCATACACCACGAGATCGATATCAGATCCCTCATTCTCAAGCCCGCAGAGCAAAGACCCTGTGCAGCCATAGGTCCGTTCCGGAAGGTCAAGAGTACTGATCAGCCTGGAAACCCGCTTGTTTCTCTCGATGATTGCCCCGATCTCCTCTTCAGGTTTGAGTATCCTGCGGATGTCACCAAGCGGAATCCGCTGGACAGAATCGGCATACTCCGGCTTTTCTCTCGAGATATAGGCAAATGCTTCCTCGAATTCAAGTTTGTGGTATCTCGATCCTGACAGGTTCACCCGTTCACCATCAGGATCGGGAATGTAGCGGAGGATGCATCCTGCCCGTTCGGTGTTGTCATACGCAGAGACCGCATAGAGCCTTCCTTCAGGGTCTTCGATAAAATCACGCAGTCGAAGCGGTTTTTTCATAAGTTCCTCATCTTTGGGAGGAGAAGTAGCCGATTACTTGTTCAACCTGTGCCCCAGCCCTGATAATTCTCCGCCCGGCAATGTCAACTACGGTACTGGGCGTTCCGGGGAGCATTCCCCCATCGATCAGATAATCGTGTGCCACATTACATTCATCGGGAATGACCGGATCTTTTGCACCGGAAATATTCGCACTGGTTGCGGTAATGGGGGTATCGATCAGTGAAATCAAGCGCAGGGCAAGCGGATGGCGGGGAAAACGAATGCCGATCAACCCCGTCCCTCCAGTCAGTATTCCGGGAATGGAATTCCTTGCAGGAATCACTACGGTAATCGGCCCCGGGAGAAAATGGTCGATGAACCGGGCAGCGTACTCATCAACTTTTGCTACACCGTGAATCATATCGCAGCTTGATACCGCAATAGAGATAGGCTGCGAGAGAGGCCTTCGTTTGGCTTCATACACTTTGAGAATTGCTTCATCAGAAAAGACATCCCCCCCAAGTCCATAGACGGTATCAGTAGGATAGATGACGATGCCATCGTGCATCAGCACCTGTGCCGCTTCTTCCACCGGGTCCATCAGAATTGCCGCCCTTTTACCCGTTTGATATCAAACACAGCCTTGCTGCTCACGTGCATAACTGCAAACACGCCAGCCTGGATAGGATCGGTAACAACCAGATCTGCATGTTCAGGAACACTCCCTGCCATCCGGAGGGCAATGACGGGGATACCTGCCTCCCTTACCCGGTCAACTGCAAAGGAGATCTGCCCCCCCATGAGTGACCCTGCAAGAACCAGAATCGCTGCCCGGGGCAGTCTCCCGACAGCGTCAACGGCCTGCGCTACCGTCTTCTCACCGACAAGCGGGATGGTGTCCACCGAGATCCGCTCACCCCTTATATTATGGCGGTCAGCCTCATTGACAGCACCGAGAGCTACCTGTGCAACCTGCGCACCGCCACCGATTATGATTACCCTCGTCCCATAAATATGGCTGAACGGTTCATGGGGTTTGACTTCCCTGACGGCGGGCAGCTGGAGGAGTTCCCGAATCATCCCGTCAAAATCGATGCCGTTTTCATATTCAAGATACAGACTCTGCCAGACCCTTGAAAGGCCCTGAATCAAAAGTCTCCTGATGGATCATCATTACATTGGCATCGTGTTGTGCCAGTACGGTCGAGATATCCCGGAGTACGCCTTTCCGGTTTTCAACAATAATGCGAATTGCACAAAGGTCGCATGCAGGATCGTTCATGGCGCGGAATGCGATAGCCGGGAATCGAACCCGGGCTAAAGGCTTGGGAAGCCTCTGTCCTGCCGCTAGACTACTATCGCCCTGTAAAGTGTACTATCGTTTGGTATCCCGCAGAGATAAAATTTCGTTATCAGCGTTCCGGGACAAGAGCCTGCATATCCGTCTGAAATACAGAGGGAGGGGATATTTCACTTTTTCTGATCTTTCATCTCCCGTAACGACTGGATCTCGCGCATGGTATCGCGATGAAGGGCAAGTGTCACGTTACTGAGGATCCCGAACATGAAAATCTGGAAACCGGAGATTATGAGAAGCACCGTGAGAATGCTCAAAGGTATATGATCAATCTGTCGTAACCAATCGTAAATCACATACGATCCCGTGACAATTCCGCACAGGAAAATCAGAATTCCTATCAGTCCGAAATAAAAGAGCGGGTTATTCTTTTTGGCAAGCCGGTAGATCGTCGTGGTGATTTTCAAACCATCATGGAAAGGATTCAGTTTTGTGGGAGTCCCTGAGCGTTTCCTGTAGCGGATTGGCACGATATGGATAGTATGCTGGTTTCTGACCGCTTCTGCCGATATCTCGGTCTCAATACCAAAACCCGTTTCATGAAGGCGCAGCTGGTGGATCGATTCGATAGTGAAGGCGCGATATCCGGAAAGGATATCATTCAGATAACTCCCATGGGCTATCTTGAAGAGACGGTTCAGTATCTGGTTCCCGAAGTAATTCAGCATCGAAAAAGAAGCCCGGTTCTCTTCGGTCAGACGGTCGCCGATGACCTGGTCGGCTCCGGAGGATAGGGGGGTAAGCATCTGTTCTGCGTCTTGTGGAAGGTAGGTTCCATCACCGTCAATCATAAGGATGAAAGGTTGGTCAATGAGTGAAAAAGCCTCGATAATCGCCGTACCTTTCCCCTTTCCACTTTGTAAAATAACCCTGGCCCCGGCATCACCAGCGATTTGTCGTGTGGCGTCAGTGCTATTCCCATCAATTACGAGAATATTGTAAAAACCCAGGTTGTTAAAATCATGAATAAGGGTCCCGATGGTCGGAGCCTCATTTAAGGTTGGGATAAGGATGCAGACCTGTTCCTTGCCGATGCTCATTGGGATATTGTTTTTAAATCCCCTGTCATAAGTGCTTCCATGCATATCGCCAAGAAGGGTCTCCGGATCCTTGGCATCGCGGAGAGCTTTTCATCAGGAAAAAATTCAATCCTTGCCGGAGTCGTAATGCGAAAAGACCTCAGAATTGACGGATTTTCGTTTACCACAACCACGGTGGGAGGAATGGACGCCACGGATTCAGTGATAGCTCTTTACCAGAGTTTTACGAGAGGAGATATCAACCTCATCATGATCAGTGGAGGGGTTATTTCCGGGTACAATATTATCGACCCGTTCCGTATCGTTGATGAAACAAAAAGAGGCATTATTATCGTAACATACCAGGAATCGGCTGGAATCGAGGATGATATTGTCCACCATTTTCCCGGGGACAGGGCGCGTATTGCTGCATATCGGAATCTGGGCTGCAGGATTCCGGTATCACTCCACACAGGGCATATGCTCTATATGAGGTCGTATGGATTGAGCGAAAAAGATGCCGGGTCCGTCTGCTCTGACGTTACCTATGATGGCAGGGTTCCCGAACCTCTACGGGTCGCACGGCTTTATGCACGGTCGGTCATGCGCTCTGATACCCTCTGTTGAGGAATTCCGAACAGATCTGGCAAAAACGCAACCAACCCGCTGCACAATTTCGGATAAAATCAGCCCGTTGCCGGGATCATGTTTTTTACGCCAGAACGATACAATAAAGATTTATGGCAGAGAATTTTTCACGACCCAGTATTTTAAGGATTATCGCTGCAATTTTTCTTGGTATCGTTGTTGGATTTTTCGTTTTCTTTGCGATAACCCTCGTGCTTGGAGTATTGAATATCCCTGTTTCGATGCAGTTTGCCGAGAATATTTATAGCGCAATACTGCTCATTCTCTCCCTTGCTGTTTGTATTACAGGGTTCCTCTGGCTTGTTTGGACCAATCCCCCGACTGAATCCGCATTGGAGGAAACCACAGAGGAATAATACTTTTTTTTACCTGAATCTTAACAATCGGATTGTTCATATTCGTAAAAAAAAAGAAAGAGATGATGTGCAAATATCCACCAGTGGACTTTTGCTATGAACATGAATAAAAGGGGCTCGATACAAGCATTCTTTGGAACTATGAACCTGGCAGGAGCTTCGGTTTTCTAAAAGCCGGAAAGTCCCGCCAGGTAAGGAAGGTCATGCAAGAAAAGCGTGGCTTGAAACCAATTTTCCGGAAGGCTTCTCGAATACTTCTATCCTTATGCGATCACCGGGATGGAATGTCCCATCAGAAAAGTCGATTGAAATTTTCTCCTGTGGAAGCCAGGTCGTTCCTGAACAGCCCAGTCCTCCCATTGTCTGGATGCCGTGATGATGGGTCGATATGAATAAATCGCCATTCATAGTATCAATTACCACAGGAATTTTTTTTCCGTTGCGGAAAAATTCAGCTTTGAGGTTCTTATTTTCAAATGGATTTTTTCCATTGTTGATGAGTATAACCCGTGAGTCATAATTTATGTGGCCTTGTTCGTCCTGATGATACACCCCAAGGATCTGGAAAATTGAAGGTGGGGCAATCATCCCTAAGTCAAATGAAGGAAGATGGATGAGTAACAAAACCAGTGCTGCAAGTATTACCGTGATAGCGACAAGGAGCAGTACCGCAACCGGCTGGGAGACTGCCTCGTTATTCGGATGTGACGACAGAGTACTGAGTTTCATACAGGAATAAAAAAATAGATTATTAAAATAACCTGCATCCGACAGGTTAAATTGCATTCTGCCGGTTAATTTTAATATCTCAGATAAATGGGGAAAGGGGGTTATTCGTCGATTTCCTGCTCACCAGTCCGAACTTTTATCGACCGCTCTACGGGAAGAACAAATATTTTTCCATCCCCGATCTTTCCGGTTCTTGCACTTGCGCAGATAATCTGAATGGCAGAATCGACATCCTTATTCTTCACCACAATATCGATCATTACTTTTGGTATCATGTCCACCTGGATTGCACCGCCCCGGTACTGGAGGGAGATACCCTTCTGATCTCCTCGTCCCTCAACTGCCGTCACGGTCATACCAACCAGGTTGTTTTTTTCCAAGGCCTTTTTCACGAACTCCAACCGTTCTGGCCTGATAATTGCTTTGATCATTTTCATACGAATGCCTCCTCACGCACGCTCCCCATGCTGGGAGATATCAAGCCCGACATACTCCTCCTCTTCCGAAACACGGAGCCCGATAGTCTTGTCGATGACATAGGCAAGGGCAAGTGTCACCACAAATGCGTAGGCCAAGGCAGACAAAGCTCCTATTACATTGGCGATAAACTGGTGTACGTTTCCTTCAAGGAGTCCTGAATACCCGCCTATTGCTGCTGTAGCGAAAATTCCGGTTGCAATAGCACCCCAAAGACCGCCCATCCCATGCACTGCCCATGCATCCAGACTTTCATCAAGACCTTTTTTCAGCCTGAACAGCATCGCCCCATAGCAGATGAGACCGGCTATTGCCCCAATGACGATGGCGGACCCGACTCCGACATACCCAGCTGCGGGGGTGATTGCCACAAGACCGGCTATGGCTCCACTGACCATTCCCAGGGAGATCTGGTTTACCACGATACCAGCTGGCCGCAAGCCATGCAAGTGCCCCTGCAGCAGCTGAGATATTGGTGACCATGAAGGCATTTGCAGCAATACCGTTGGCAGCGAGTGCACTTCCCGCATTGAACCCGAACCACCCGAACCAGAGCAATGCCGCTCCAAGCAATGTCATCGGAATATTGTGCGGTTCCATGGAATACTGCCCGAATCCGGCACGCTTTCCAATAACCCATGCTACGGCCAGGGCTGCAAACCCGGAACTGATGTGAACTACCGTACCTCCGGCAAAGTCGAGAGAACCGAACTGGGAGGCCCATCCACCACCCCATGCCCAGTGCGCAAGCGGATCATATACCAGTGTTGTCCAGAGCAGTGCAAACAGGATGAAAGACGAGAGTTTCACCCGCTCAGCAAATCCTGATGTAACAATTGCCATCGCGATAGCCGCAAATACGCCTTGGAATGCTACGAACAGAATAGGAGGATACCCTGCAGCACCTGCTTCCAGTCCTATACCCTCAAGGCTGACATACTGGAGGTTCCCTATGAATCCCCCGATGTCCCCGCCAAATGAGAGCGAGTACCCAAAAAGAACCCACTGGATACTTACCAGTGCGAAGACAATAAACGAAAGTGCGACCATCGAGATAAAATTTTTCCTCCGGACAAGCCCTCCGTAGAAAAATCCTACACCGGGAGTCATCAGCATAACCATTGCGGTTGCTGCGAGAAGCCAGGCTGTTGTACCAGTATCTAGTGCCATACCATCACCACATACATAGTAGGAATATTCCTTCTACCATTATTTATATTTATGTTATTGAAAGATCCGTACCCATAATTCAAATTCTTTTAAAATCAAGAGAGAACAGGGGATTGACAGGATCCCCTGATCTTAACTATACACAGCTGAATATTGCTGTGCGGAGAGAGAATTTATGATGGGAGGCTATGATATTACATATCATACCTCCACTTCGCACGTCCGGACCCTGTACGCTTCGTGGATCGGAATTACGAATATTTTCCCGTCTCCTTCTTTGCCCACTCTTGCGGCAGAAAGTATCTGGCTGATGACGGTATCTTCCAGTTCATCCGGAATCACAATCTCAATGGCAACTTTTGGGAGGAGGTCGATAGTGAGGATCCCACCACGATACTGGAGGTGTACACCGCCCTGGCTGCCATGTCCCATCACCGATGAAAGTGTCATTCCATACACATTTTTATCGGCAAGTGCTTTCTGGACGTAGGGTACACGCTCTTCCCTGATAATTGCCTTGACAAGTTTCATAGTAAAACCCGTGACTGATCCAATTCAATGGCCGTCTTTTTTTAGTACGGTTTACTCCTTCCCGCTTTTGTTGTACTGATTGATCGGAAGCCATGTCATGTCGATATCAATCAACTTCGGGGAGAGTAGAGTGGAGTTCGGGTTTCTTCTTTGTCTTCCTCCCTTTCATGATTGACTTGACTCATCATTAGCATAGAAGGTAATTACTATCTATTGAATAAAAATGTTAGTATTGGGTATGTGCAAAAAAAAATTAATAGGTTGCCAGGTATCTGTCCAGTTCCCATGGGTGAACAGCAAGCCTGAATGCATCTGTTTCCAGCCGGGTTATTGAATTGAGCCCTTCCATGACATGGGACCCCATTGCTTTTGCAATGACGGTATCGTTATTCAGACTCAATTTGAGACTCGTTCAGGCTGCCGGGAAGCATCTCTATTCCCAGTTTCTTTCTCTCATCCTCACTCATATGATAGATATTCGTATTCGTGCTTTCCGGGGGCTCAATCTTATTCTTGATTCCATCAAGGCCGGCAGTAAGCATTGCTGCAAAAGTAAGATACGGGTTACACATCGGGTCGGGACTCCGGAACTCCGCCCTCGTGCTGTTTCCACGAGCTGCAGGCACTCTCACAAGAGCCGACCGGTTGGTTGCGCTCCATGAAATATAGACCGGAGCTTCATAGCCAGGAACCAGCCGTTTGTATGAGTTGATGGTAGGATTGGCTATCCTGGTTATCGCTTTTGCATGCTTAAGGATCCCGCCAATATAATAGAGGGCAGTATTTGAAAGTTCCATTGGGGCATCCGGGTCATGGAATGCATTCCTGCCATCTTTTGCCAGGGATCCGTGGGTGTGCATACCGCTCCCGTTAATTCCGGCAATCGGCTTTGCCATGAAGGTTGCATTAAGATTCTTCATTAACGCGAGGGATTTTGTGGCGAATTTGAAAGTAATGACCTTATCTGCCGTATTAAGTGCTTCACTATACTTGAAATCGATCTCATGCTGGCTCCCGGCCACTTCATGATGCGAGGCTTCGATCTCAAAACCCATCTGAGTCAGGGCCAGGACGATATCCTTCCTGACATCTTCAGCAAGATCGGTTGGTGCGAGATCAAAGTAACCCCCGTAGTCCTGAAAGGTAGTTGATGGCCTTCCATCGATCATCTTGAAAAGGAAAAATTCCAATTCGGGGCCGGTATTGAACGTAAAACCCATTTTTTTGCCATTAGCGATGGCCTTTTTCAACACATTTCTGGGATCTCCCTCAAAAGGCTTATCACCATAGGTATAGATGTCACAGATGAACCGGGCAACCCTTGTATCGACAGGTCTCCAGGGGAGAATCGAGTAGGTTGAGAGATCCGGCTTGAGGAGCATATCTGACTCTTCAATCCGTGCAAAACCTTCAATGGAAGAACCGTCAAACCAGATTCCTTCGGTAAGAGCTTTTTCAGCCTGCTCAACAGGAATGGCAACATTTTTGGGCTGCCCCTGGATATCGGTAAACTGGAGACGCAAAAATTTAACGAGATCTGCGTCGATGCGCTCCAGCATCCCGGACACGACATCTGTGGTCATATGGAAAATAGCTTCTACCCAATTATATTTATACTTAATTAAGCATACTTTATGAGAGAATCACCTGACATTTGGTCAGTGTCTGTGATAATATGTGTGGAATCATCGGTGTAATTGATCGTACCCGCCAGCAGATGGACGGGACAGGGATTCGGGCAGCCCTCTCAGAGATGGATGAACGCGGCAGCGGGGAGGGGGCAGGGTATGCAGCATATGGTGCTTTCCCTGATTTCAAGGACTATTATGCCCTCCATGTCTTTTTTGATACTCCGCATGAAACAAAACCGCTTGTAGAAGAAGAACTCGCCAAATGGGGAATCATTGAACACCAGGAAGCGATCCCCACCTATGAACAGGCAAATATAAGGAAAGTACCACATCCCCTGGCGTTTTTTCTTTAAACCGGACCCACACCTGATGCCCAGGAGTACTACCCCCGCTGATGATATTGTCACACACGTGGTTATGAAAATAAATTCCAGCATTCCGGGAGCACTTGTCTATGCTTCGGGTAAGAATGTTGCTGTATTCAAAGCTTCGGGATGGCCGGAAGAGGTAGCCGACTTTTACCGGATTCAGGACTATAAGGGATATCTCTGGCTCGGGCACAACCGTTACCCTACGAATACCCCGGGCTGGTGGGGCGGGGCGCACCCATTCAATCTCCTTCACTGGAGTGTAGTGCATAACGGTGAAATTACCTCCTATGGAACAAACAGGCGCTATATTGAAAGTTACGGATACCGCTGTTCCATGTATACCGATACTGAAGTCGTCGCATATCTCTTCGATCTCCTCATACGGCGGCATGGCCTTTCCATCGAGACTGCAGTGAAAGCGCTTGCTCCACCATTCTGGGACGAGATCGATCAGATGCCAGAAAGGGAGCAGGAGATCATGCGTGCGATCCGGCTTACCTACGGACCTGCACTCATGAACGGCCCATTCGCAATTGTGGTGGCAAATCATGACAGCATGGTTGGTTTTACTGACCGGATCAAGCTCCGCCCGCTTGTTTCCGGAGAACTTGGAAACCGGCTCTACATCTCAAGCGAAGAGGCAGCTATACGGACCATGGAGCCCGATATCGGGGAGATTATCATGCCAAAGGCTGGTGAACCCATCATTGGGAGGGTGCTGCAATGAGTATCGGAAGCGTCCCCCTCCGCTATCGCATCAGCATCGATCACGACCAGTGCATGCTCTGCAGCCGCTGTGTTGAGAGTTGTCCTTACGGAGTGTTCCGGAAAGACGGTGAACGTATCCATGTGAATTCCAGAGTGTGTGTCGCCTGTCACCGGTGCATCTCGATGTGCCCGAGAGATGCAATCAGCCTAGTCGAAAGGCCGATCGATTATCGCAGCCATCCGCTCTGGACTCCCGAGGTCCGGGAAACAATTTACAACCAGGCCCGGAGCGGGAAGATTATCCTTTCCGGGATGGGAAATGCGAAGGATTACCCGGTGATCTTCGACCGCCTTGTCCTTGATGCCTGCCAGGTGACGAATCCCAGCATTGATCCGCTCAGGGAACCCATGGAACTCCGGACATATCTTGGTAAGAAACCTTCACATCTTGAATTCCGGAAGGTGGACGGAGACACCGTTCTTGAAACAAAGTTATCTCCCAACCTTATGATCGAAACTCCGATCATGATCGGCCATATGAGTTACGGGGCTATCAGCCTCAATGCGCAGCAATCAATCGCACGTGCCGTCACGGAATGCGGGACATTCATGGGGACCGGGGAAGGGGGGCTGCATGAATCGCTCTACCCGTACCAGAACCACATTATCGTCCAGGTCGCATCCGGCCGCTTTGGTGTCGATATTAATTATCTCGAAAGGGGTGCGGCTATCGAGATCAAGATCGGGCAGGGGGCTAAACCGGGAATCGGGGGGCATCTTCCCGGCGAGAAAGTCTGCGCTGATGTATCATGTACCCGTATGATTCCTGAAGGGAGTGATGCGATCAGCCCGGCCCCGCACCACGACATCTATAGTATCGAAGACCTGAAACAACTGGTCCGGAGCCTGAAAGAAGCGACCGAGTGGAAAAAACCGGTATTCGTGAAGATTGCTGCGGTCCATAACTCTGCAGCAATTGCGGCGGGAATAGCACGATCCTCAGCAGATGCCGTTGTCATTGACGGTTTTCGTGGGGGGACGGGTGCTGCCCCGCGGGTTTTCCGGGACCATGTGGGCATACCGATCGAAGCAGCAATTGCCAGTGTCGATGCAAAACTCCGTTCCCAGGGGATCCGGAACGAGGTCTCCATCATTGCCAGCGGAGGAATCCGTGAGAGTGCAGATGTGGCCAAGGTGATTGCCCTCGGAGCCGATGCTGTCTATATAGGAACTGCAGCACTCGTTGCCATGGGTTGCAGGGTTTGCGGCACCTGTTATAAGGGGCTCTGTCCCTGGGGAATTGCTACCCAGCGGCCGGACCTTGTTGCTCGGCTCGATCCTGATGTCGCATCATCAAATGTCGCAAATCTCATTCATGCATGGACCCTTGAACTCTCTGAACTGATGGGAACTGCCGGTATCAACAGCATTGAATCGTTACGAGGAAATCGAGACCGTTTGAGAGGATACCTGCTTGATGAGAGTATCATGAAAGTCCTCGATATCAAGACCGTGGGGGCATAACCATTGGCTGATACGATCCGAATTGATGCAAAGGGAATGCACTATACACCACTGAACAAGGCCATCAGAGCAGCGGTTGCATCCGGCGCCCGGAAGATCGAGCTGGATCATGTGATGGGGCAGAGATTTATCGCTGACGGACTCCGCGGAGAAGTTGAGATAGTCATCAATGGAGTACCCGGAGGAGACCTTGGGATGTTCATGAGCGGACCTACCTGTATCGTGCATGGTAACTGCGAACATGCACCAGGGAACACGATGGATGCAGGAACGATAGTCATTCACGGGAATGCCGGGGATGCCGTGGCGCATTCGATGAGGGGAGGGATGATCTTTGTCCGGGACGATATCGGGTACCGGGGGGGAATTCATATGAAGCAGTATAAAGAGAAACGCCCCATTCTCGTAATTGGGGGTTCTGCCAGGGCATATCTCGGTGAGTACATGGCCGGGGGACTCATCCTCGTCCTTGGCTGGAAAGGAACACATCCTGATATCGATAGGGGTATCGGTTCAGGCATCCATGGCGGCAAGATAATTGTCAGGGGTAACGTTGCCGATCAGAACCTGGGTGTCGGTACAAAGAAAGATGACCTGGAAGAAAATGAGAGAGATGAGATTGTCCCTATCATTGAAAAATTCGCCGGCTTCTTTGGTATCGATCCCATTCCGCTCATACAGGACAGATATTATGTTATCACCCCCGCGAGCGCTCGTCCATTTGCCGGCAAATATACCTGGGAGATGTGATGAAGATGGGGATAAGAAAGAGTTACAAGGACCTCAAAGCAGAGGTCTGGGACCGCGGAATCTGTGCTGGCTGCGGCGCGTGTGTTGCCGTCTGCCCGGCAGATGCAATCTGTTTCGGAGACACTGGCGGAACACTATGCCCTTCCAACATCGGGTACTGCAAAGACGCGAATGACGAGGTTCCCTGTGGAGCCTGTTATTATGCCTGCCCCAGGACCGGTGGATCGAAGGAAGAGATACTCGGGCCTTACCAGACCATCATCACGGCAAAAGCGGGATTTGATGTACCAAAACGACAGAGCGGCGGAGCTGTCACCGCTCTTCTTGCCAATGCCCTGGAAGAAGGTATGATCGATGCCATTGTCACTGTCAGCGAGGACCGGTGGACACTCAAGCCCTCATCGGTTGTTATCACCTCTTCGGAAGGACTTGTCCACCAGGCGGGAAGCCGTTATAACTGGTGGGTGCCCCTTGTTGCGGCACTGAAGACCGCGGTGATTGAAAGAAAGTTCCGGAAGATTGCAGTGGTGGGTGTGCCCTGCGTAGTCCAGGCCCTTCATTCAATCCGGACCAGCGATCATGACCTGCTCAAGCCCTATGGCACCTCCATCCGCTTTATTGTGGGCTTATTCTGCACAGAGTCCTTCGATTATGCGGCCCTTGTGGAAGGAAAACTGAAAAAGGGAATGACCAGGTCGACACCTGGAAGGTCGAAAGGCTGGATGTAAGGGGAAAATTAGAGGTGAAAATGAAAGATGGATCCTCATTGCTCCTGCCCATGTCCGAACTGGAGACAACAGTCAGACCGGGCTGCCATCACTGCCTGGATCTTACCGCAGTATATTCTGATATCTCTGCCGGGGTCTGTGGGATCCGGCCCGGGCTATACTTCGCTCATAATAAGGAACGACGTAGGGAACCTGTTTATGGAGAGCGCGGTGAAGAACAAAAAACTT